>NZ_DCAO01000094.1 GCF_002311515.1 Thalassospira sp. UBA1131 | reverse complement strand
GCAGTCGATGACCAATACCCTGACAACCGATGTGAACGCGACCGTTGCGCAGATCCATCGACTGGAAGAAGCCGGTGCGGATATCGTTCGTGTATCCTGCCCGGATCGGGAATCAACCGCGGCCCTGAAAGACATCATCAAACAGGTGCATGTCCCGATCGTGGCCGACATCCATTTCCATTACAAACGCGCGATTGAGGCCGCCGAGGCCGGCGCCGCATGCCTGCGGATCAACCCGGGCAATATCGGATCGACCGAACGTGTGCGTGAAGTTGTGAAGGCCGCCAAGGATCATGGCTGTTCAATGCGTATCGGTGTCAATGCCGGGTCGCTTGAAAAGGAACTGCTGGAACGTTACGGCGAACCGTGTCCTGAGGCGATGGTCGAAAGTGCTTTGAACCACGCCAAAATCCTTGAAGATCAGGATTTCCGTGAATTCAAAATCTCGGTCAAGGCGTCGGACGTGTTTCTGGCAGTTGCCGCCTATTACGGCCTGGCCGAGGCATGTGACTATCCGCTGCATCTTGGTATTACCGAGGCCGGTGGCCTGCGCGGTGGCACGGTGAAATCATCGATTGGCATGGGCAACCTGTTGTGGGCGGGTATCGGTGACACCTTGCGCGTTTCGCTGTCGGCCGACCCGGTCGAGGAAATACATGTTGGTTTTGATATCCTGAAGTCGCTTGGGCTTCGCACCCGTGGGGTTCAGATTATTTCCTGCCCGTCTTGCGCGCGTCAGGGCTTTAACGTGGTTGAAACCGTCGCAGAGCTTGAAAAGCGCCTTGCCCATATTTCCACCCCGATTTCGCTGTCGATCATTGGCTGTATCGTCAATGGTCCGGGCGAAGCGCGTGAAACCGATATCGGGCTGACCGGTGGCGGTGGTGGGAACCACAAGATGTATATTTCCGGCCGCCCGGATCACAATATCAGCACGGAAAAGATGGTCGACCATATCGTCGAACTGGTCGAAGAACGTGCCGCCAAGATCGAAGCCGAAGAAGCCGCCAAGAAAACCGCGGCGGAGTAGCAAAGCTTTATTGAGTACTTTTGGCTTTCCGCCACACCGGCGGAAAGCTATTTTCATGTTCGCATGTGTTTGCGCCGATTGATGTTTCGCGCAAATATCTGGAATTCAAGTTAGATCGGAGACCCAAAGTGGCATCGCTTCAACCCGTCCGTGGCACGCACGACCTTCTGCCGGAACAGAACCGTCTGCAGGATTACATCGCGAATACCGCACGCGAAATCGGCGAGTTGTACGGCTACCATCGCATGACCACGCCGATCTTCGAATTTACCGAGGTGTTTGCACGCACCCTTGGCGACACGTCCGACGTCGTCACCAAGGAAATGTACACCTTTGAGGATCGCGGCGGCGAACAGATCACGCTGCGTCCCGAAGGAACGGCGGGTATTGCGCGTGCCTATATTTCCAATGGTATGCAGCAGATGTCACCGGTCAAGGTCAGCTATTATGGCCCGATGTTCCGGTATGAACGCCCGCAAAAAGGCCGTCAGCGCCAGTTCCACCAGATCGGTGCCGAACTGCTTGGCGTCGAACAGGTCGCGGGCGATATCGAAATGATCGGCTATGGCGCGCATATCCTAAAGGCCCTTGGTCTTTGGGACAGCATCACGCTTGAGCTTAACACCCTTGGTGATCCGGAAAGCCGTGCGGCGTATCGCGATGTGCTGGTTGATTACTTCAAGGGCCATTTTGACAAGCTGTCGGAAGACAGCCGTTCGCGTCTTGAAAAGAACCCGCTCCGTATCCTTGATTCCAAGGACGAAGGCGATCGCGAACTGGTGGCCAATGCGCCGCTGTTTGCCGAATACCTCAACGAGCATTCCAAGGAATTCTTCAAGGGCCTGACCGAGGGGCTTGGCGATATTGGCATCAATTACGAGCTGAACCCGCGTCTGGTGCGTGGTCTTGATTATTACTGCCACACCTGTTTCGAGTTCACTACCAACACCCTTGGTGCACAGGGTACTGTCATGGCCGGTGGCCGTTATGACGGACTGATTTCGACCATGGGTGGTCCGCAGACGGCCGGTGTTGGCTGGGCAGCCGGTGTTGAACGCCTGGCATTGATGGTGGGCGAAGCCCCGGCGGGTGCACGCCCCGTGGCACTGATCCCGATGGGCGACGCGGCCGAGGCCAAATGTCGCACCCTTGCCCAGACACTGCGTGAAGCGGGTGTCGCGGTCGAGCTTGGCTATTCCGGCAACATGAAAAAGCGCATGAAGCGAGCGGACAAGGCCAATGCCTGCAAGGCCGTTATCCTTGGGGATGATGAACTTGCCAAGGGTGTGGCCCAGTTGCGTGACCTTGACAGTGGCGAGCAGCAGGAAGTGGCGCTTGATCAACTGGCTGATGTGATCGGCAAAAAGTGAGAATGGTGTGACGGACGCGATTTCGCATGAGGATGCCGGGGATTGGCCGCTGGATCGCCTGATGGTGATCGGCACCAATCATCGGCGCTCAAGCGAGGATACCCGCGACCGTCTCTTCATCGAAGAAGCCCGTCTGCCACAGTTTTTGGCCGCCATTGAACAGGCCCGTCTCGGTCAGGCGGTTGTCGTTTCGACCTGCAATCGCACCGAAGTGCATCTTTTGGCGTCCGAGGCCGAACGCGGGCGTGAACGCCTGATTGATCTGATGTCGCTATGGGCGGATCTGGATCGGGATCAGCTTGCGACCGAACTTTACATTCGGTCTGGCCGGGATGCGCTTCGCCATATGTTTGCCGTTGCGGCGTCACTCGACAGTCTGGTGATTGGCGAACCCGAAGTTTTTGGTCAGGTCAAGGATGCGCACCGGATCGCGCGCAAGCATGATCTGGTCGGGCGTGAGTTGGAGCTGGTCTATCAAACTGCCTATGCCATTGCCAAAAAGGTCCGCAATCAGACCGGGATCGGGCAGGGGGCTGTATCAATTGCTGCTGCTGCGCAATCGGTTGCGCGCGACCTGCATGGGGATCTTGGCGACTGTACCCTGCTTTTGGCGGGGGCTGGCGACATGGGGGAACTGATCGCCGCATCGCTGGCCGAACGCGGTATCGGACGCATTCTGGTGACGGATCGCTTGGCAGCCCGTGCGCGTCTGGTGGCGCGCAGGCTGGATTGCCACTGGTCGGAAATCGATGATCTGGACCGGCTTCTGGCCGAGGCGGACCTTGTTCTGACGGCAGGCGGATCGCGGCGTTACATGATCGACAAGGATCGTGCGATGGCGGCGGTCAAACGTCGCCGGTTCCGCCCGGTTCTGATGATTGATACGGCCGTGCCGGGGGATATTGATCCGCAGGTCGACGAGATTGACGAGGTTTTCTTTTACCGGATCGAGGATCTGGAAAAGATCGCTGCCGAAGGGCGCGGCGGCCGTGAAGAAAAGGCTGATCAGGCCTGGGCGTTGATCGAAGCGGAAATTGATAATTTTGTGCGCGACCGTGCGCAGCGCGCAGCCGTGCCGGCAATCGCCGATCTGCGCAAACGATTTGAAGCGGTACGCGCAGATGCGCTGGCCGAAAGTCATGGGGACGCGGAAAAGGCGACAAGGCTTTTGATCAATCGCCTTTTGCATACGCCGACACAGGCATTGAAAGATTTGGCGACGACAACAGACGGTGCGGGCACCGTGGAATGGGTCAAGGCCCAGAAACTGTTGTCGCGCCTGTTTGAACTTGAAGACAAGCCGCTTGGCCGCGATGACGTGCCGGGCGACCCTGAACAGGAGAATAAAGAGTGAGTTTGGACCTTGGGAAACTCGAAGGCGTTACACGCCGGTTTGACGAACTCAATTCGCTTCTTTCAAGCGGAGAGCTTGATGGGGATGGCTTTTCCAAGCTGTCGCGCGAACATGCAGAACTGGCCCCGGTGGTCGAGGCGATCGAAGCGTATAAAAAGCTTCTGAACGATCTGGAAGAAGCCGAGGAAATCCTGGCCGATCCGGCAAGCGATCGCGATATGCGCGAAATGGCCGAGGCCGAAAAATACGACATTCAGGATAAACTGCCCGAGGCAGAGCGTCAGATGAAGCTGATGCTGATCCCGAAAGATACAGCCGACACCAAGAACGCCATCCTTGAAATTCGCGCAGGCACCGGCGGGGAGGAAGCCGCCCTGTTTGCCGCCGATTTGTATCGCATGTATCAGCGTTATGCCGAAGGCCGCGGCTGGAAGTTCGAACAGATGGATGCCAGCGAAAACGATCTTGGCGGGTTCAAGGAAGTGATTGTCAACGTATCGGGTACCGATGTGTTCGCACGCCTGAAATTTGAAAGTGGCGTGCACCGCGTGCAGCGCGTGCCGGTGACCGAAGGTGGTGGGCGTATTCATACCTCGGCTGCGACCGTGGCCGTGCTGCCAGAGGCCGAAGAAGTCGACATCAAGATCGATCCCAAGGATCTGCGTATTGATACCTATCGATCGCAGGGCGCGGGTGGCCAGCACGTTAACACCACCGATAGTGCCGTGCGCATTACCCATATTCCGACCGGTGTGGTTGCCGCCAGTCAGGAAGCAAAGTCGCAACACAAGAACAAAGAAAAAGCGATGAAGATGCTGATGTCGCGTCTTTATGATCAGGAACGCGAAAGCAAAGACAGCGAACGTGCGGCTGACCGTAAATCACAGGTCGGATCAGGCGACCGTTCGGAACGCATTCGCACCTATAACTTCCCGCAAGGGCGCGTGTCCGATCATCGCATCAACCTTACACTTTATCGGTTGGATGATTTTATTGCCGGTGGTCCGGCGGTTGATGAAATGATCGATGCCCTGATCGCCGAAGAGCAGGCCCAGAAGCTTGCCGAAATTGAAAGCTGATCATGCCTTCTGACACCCCATCGACCCTTGGCAGCCTGATGGCTGAGGCCGTCGCGGCCTTAACCGATGCTGGTATTGAAAACCCGCGAATGGATGCGCGTATTCTTCTGGCGCGCGCCGCGGGTGTTGATGGGGGCCGGATCAGTGCATGGCCCGAAGATATTGTGCCTGATGACAAGGCGGAAACCTTTCGGGGCATGATTGCGCGCCGCGTCGGGCATGAACCGGTCGGTCGTATCTTGGGTGAACGCGATTTCTGGCGCCATACTTTCAAGCTGTCACCCGAAACGCTTGAGCCCCGCCCCGATAGTGAAACACTTGTCGAATGGGCGATTGATTTCCTTGAGGATGCCGATGCCCCGAGGATTGTTGATTTCGGCTCCGGGACGGGGTGTTTGTTGTTGTCCGCGATTGGCGATCTGCCAGGCGCGACGGGTATCGGACTTGATCTAAGCGACGGTGCGGTGGCCTGTGCGCGCGAAAATGCCAAGCTGCTTGAGCTTGATGACAGCGTCGAATTCCGCGTCTCGGATTGGGACAGTGCCCTTGATGACAAAGACCGGGCAGAGGGATTTGACCTTGTGATGTCAAACCCGCCCTACATCACCGCCGACGAGATGACGACCCTGTCGCCGGAGGTGCAAAAGTTTGACCCCCGCCTTGCCCTGACCGATGAGGGGGATGGATTGGCGGCCTATCGCGTTTTATCGCGTGTTGCGTTTGATCTGGCAAAGCCCGGCGGTTTCGTCATCTTTGAAATCGGTCGCGGGCAGGAAAAGGATGTCGGTCAGATGTTGGTTGAGGCCGGTTTTGTCGGGGTGGAGTATCGCGAAGACCTTGGCGGAATTGTCCGCTGCGTCGCGGCAAAGAAAACCCGCTGTTCCGTCGGACGTTGCGTAATCTGATATTTCCGCACCTGTGATGTAAAAAAAGCGCAGGCGAGTGAAAAAAACAGTTGGAATAACCGATCAAGCCATATAGGTTGAATCGAACGGGCCGGGTGCCCAACGCGCTTATGAAAGCGCCGTGTTCCCCTGTAAACAGTCGACAATCTCCGTTCCTTTCAAGGTTCCCGGCAGGTTTGTAAAAATAATGCCGTGATCGGCGCTGTTTAGCGGGAAATATGTTTTTCAGACGGAGTGGTTCCGGAGCCGATGATGCTACCGGATTGTCCTTCAACACCAAAGTCATGTTGATATGAGAAATAACAATAAACGTCCGCGCGGACGGCAACAGTCGAATAAACGTCCAGTAAATCCAAAATTTCAGAATTTTGACAGTAATGGACCGGACGGCCGCGTACGCGGTAACGCCCAACAGGTCTATGAAAAATACATTTCCCTTGCGAAGGATTGCACCGACGATCCGGTTCTTGCGGAAAACTTCTATCAGCACGCGGAACATTACCACCGCATCCTTCAGGCTGCCCAGGAATGGGAAAACCAGCGCCGTGAGGAACGTGGTGGTGACAACAATCGTCAGCGCAACAATCGTGGCCGTGACGACCGCAGTGATGGCCAGTCAAATCAGAACGATGATCAACAGGGTGACGCCAACGAAAACGCAGACTCTGCGTCAAACAATGGCGATGAAAACACCCCGGTAGAGGCAGAAAACACTTCTGCTGAAACGTCGGATGATGATGGTGGCCGTCCGAAACGCACGCCGCGTGCGCGTCGTTCGGATGCACGTGGTCCGGGCCGTGGTCGTCCGCGGAAATCAGATGATGACGCCAGCGCAGAGGAAAGCGCACCGGCAGAAGCATCTGGTGATGATGCACCGGCAAGTGCCGACAAAACCGACACTGCAGAGCAGGGCGAAGACGGTGAAAAGAAACCGCGCCGTGCCGCAAGCGGTACTGCACGTACCCGTGGCCGCCATCCGACGGCCCGCCGCGGTCGTAGCCGTGCAGCAGGTCGCGATGACGAAGAAGGTGCCACCTCTGACGAAGGATCCGAGCCGGTTTCGGCCTGATCTGACCCGAGGCGGTCTTTCAACATGACAAACACCCCTGCAAGCCCGTCGCTTGCAGGGGTGTTGTCGTTTGGAACATCTGTAAAACCACGCATTCCCCCAAAGACTCAGTGCTTTAAGGGTCGTAAAACTGTATAAGCATATAATTGAACATCCCGTGCAACCTTCGATTATTTTTCGCGCGGGTGCAGGGACAAATCATCAATAAAACCGTGGAAGCAAGATCGGGATAAAAGAACCGGCGTCTTTTCACGGTGCAGGCGCATTCGTGGGGAGTGATAGATGGGGACTGGCTTATTTCGGGTCGTCATGGTTTTGCTGTGGGCTCTTGGCGGTATGGTTATCGCCCTTGGGCTGTTTAACGGTGATTACGAGTTGGCTCTTCTGGGGGCTGTCTGTTTCATCGTCCCGATGTTCATTCCGCTGGTTGTCATCATCCTGAACCGAATGAAGCCATCATCATCGTCCAAATCGCAAAAGAAGAAACTGGGCGGAAAAGGATCTGGTGGTCGCGGCGAGGGCGCGTGGGCCACTCTTGAAGACCTTAATGGTCGCAAGCTGCTTGAAAGCAATCCGTCCTTCGTTCTGGGGCGTTGGGGCGAGGACAAGCGCCTGATCGGGGCCAAGGGCCTTAAGCGGGTGATTACCTTTTCAACCAAACCCGAAGAATTCTATCGCGCTTCGGCAGAGCCAAACGCGCTTTTGCACACCGGCAACCTGTTTGTCTATGAGCGCCATGGCAGCATCTTTCGCGCCATTCATGATCGCCGTACCAAGCTTGGGCAAAGACTGATTGTCATTGATCCGCACAAACAAACCGGTGTCGAAACCCAACAGTTCAATCCGTTCGATTTCATCCGCCAGCAGGGGGAAGGAATGATCACCGATACCGGCTTTATCGCCGATACGCTTTTGGCGCCGGTATTTGTCAAGGAGCTCGATGAACAGGAAGTCCGTATCGCACGGACGTTGTTGCAGGGCTTTATCGTTTACACGATCCAGCGCAGTGCCAAGGAAGACCGCAACCTTGCCGAGGTACGTCGCAACCTGACTATGCCATCGCACCGGTTCTACAAAACCCTTGAAGAACTGATGGGGATTGAGTCTGTGGATGGCCGCATATCCGAGGTCGCGCTGAATATCCTTGATATGACCGAAGATCAGCGGATGAAGATCATCGAGGCCTGCCGTGCGGCCACCGAAGAATTCGACAATCCGCAAATCGCACGTCTGGTCAGCAAAAGCAGCTTCACACTTGAAGACATCACCAGTGGCCCGGTTTCGATCTTTATCGTTGGTCAGCTTGGCGGTGATAACCCGGAAGTTCAGCCATCCTTTAGCCGCGTGATGCTGACAGGGATGATGAACCTGCTTAATCAGCGTGGCTGGAAATCGGGCGATCCTGAATTTCTGGTCTTGTTGGATGGGATCGAAAATGTTGGCCGGATGCCCTTGTTCGAGCGCCTTCTGGGCGGTGGATACGGCGAGGACATGATCGTCTGGCCGGGGTTCTCTGGTGTCAGCGGCCTGATGGATGTTTGCCTGAACTGGGAAAATGTCGTCGGCCGGGTGGACGCTATTTCGGTTCTGAGCCAGGAAGGGGCATTTAACCTGGATTGGGTTTCGGGCCTGACGGCAATGTCGAAATTTGATGACACCGGCGGTGGAAAGGATACCAGCCGCCCGGTGCATTTACGGTCTCAGGATAATCAGCCCATCCTGCGATCAGCCGAAGTGGCGCGCTTCCCCAAGGAAGAACAGATTTTGTTCCGCAAGGGATGCCCGCCCATTCGTGCGCACCGCATTGATTGGTATCACGACGAGATGTTCAAGGGCATCGCCGTACACGCCCCGACATTCAATTCCGGCAACTGATAACGGCCCTTAGGTGACGGTCACGGTCAGCTTGTCACCCGGTGTGATCATGCCATCTTCAAGCGCTTCGATGTAAATCCCCATATAAAGGTGGTTTACCCCTTTGCGCAGCATTAGCGGCACGTTGATGTCGGAAATCGCCGTGTCGGGATTAACGCTTGTTGCCTTGCAGCGCGTGATCGGATGGACGACGCGGAACGACACATCATTGATCTTGATGATCTTGTCTTCGTTCCATTCAAGCTCTTTCCATGGCTCCAGCCCATCAATCAACAGGTTGCCGCGAAAACGCATCGGATCGATTTCGCTTTGCACGATGCGCGACCCGAAATCACGGATCGATGCCAGGTTCAGCAGCGATATGTAAGGTTCTTTCATGTCGCCGAAATTCGTATCGGGGACTGAATAGATCTTGGGCGTGCCAGCGATCTCGTTTTTCAGAAACGCCTTGAGGAAATCCTCAACCACGGTGCGGCCCATGCTATCGTCCAGCTTGCCTTTGCAGATGGCGCGGCCATTTCGAAGGATGGTCAGGGTGCAGGTGGCGTCGTCATATTCGGTGCCGATTTCAGCCAGCTTGGGCGTGTTGACCAATTGCAGGAAATTGCTTTTGCGGGCCCATTCGTGAACGCCTTCCTGTCCGACAGATGATTGGGTGGCAATCACAAAGCGACGATCATCGGTAATCATGTGGTGTGCGCTGATTTTTGCCTGTTTAAGGTCAACACCGCGCATTCCCTTGACCGGGTATCTTTTGATGGCTTTGAGTTCGATCGTCATGATCACTATTCCTGTATGGCGCTTTGGCATGCCGGAAAAACGGGACGAATGGCATGTCTGGTTCGTTTGTTCGGGCGACGTTAGAACGTTGTTTTGCCAAGGGCAACCCCCGAAGGGACTGGCTGGCAATGTCATTAGTTCAGTATCCTCATATGATATCTAGAATAATGACAGAAAGTTGTGCTGCGGTGCACAAATAATTCTTGCAACTTTTGTAGGGGTATATGGTTGCAAACACGCTAGACTGAGACATATCAATGTTGTCGCTGTCGAAATAATCTATAATTTTAGAATTCGGTAATGACACCAATGCCGTGGACGCTTCCAAGAAGGTCCACATCGTTTGAATACTGTTGGCTCAAGGAGTGACAGGAATGGAATTTGAAAACTTTACGGATCGGTCAAAAGGTTTTCTGCAATCAGCGCAATCGCTTGCGTTGCGTGAAAACCATCAGCAATTTGTCCCGATTCATCTACTTAAGGTGCTGCTTGACGACGAAGAAGGTCTGGCAGCCAATCTGATCAAGGCATCCGGTGGTAAGCCAAAGCTTGCCCAGGAACGTTGCGCGCAGGAACTGGCAAAATTGCCAAAGGTTTCCGGCGGCAATGGTCAGATTTATCTTTCATCAGAATTTGCCCGCCTGATCGATCAGGCACAGGAAGTCGCCAAGAAGGCCGGTGACAGCTTTGTCACGGCTGAACGGTTGCTTTTGACCATTGCACTTGATCCGAAGTCAACCGCGGGCAAGGTACTGGCCGATGCCGGTGTTACGGCACAGGCGCTGAACGGTGCGATCAATGACATCCGCAAGGGCCGCACGGCCGATAGTGCGGGTGCCGAAAACCAGTATGACGCGCTTAAGAAATATGCCCGTGACCTGACCGAGGCGGCGCGCGAAGGTAAACTTGATCCGGTCATTGGCCGTGATGAGGAAATCCGTCGTGCGGTGCAGGTTCTGTCACGCCGGACCAAGAACAACCCGGTTCTGATCGGTGAGCCCGGGGTTGGTAAAACCGCAATTGCCGAAGGTCTGGCACTACGTATCGTCAAGGGTGACGTTCCCGAAACGCTTAAGGACAAGAAACTTCTGTCGCTTGACCTCGGGGCGTTGATTGCCGGTGCGAAATTCCGTGGTGAATTTGAAGAACGCCTTAAAGCGGTCCTGAGCGAGATTGAATCCGAGGCCGGTCAGGTCGTCCTTTTCATTGACGAATTGCACACCCTTGTCGGGGCTGGTAAGGCCGAAGGGTCGATGGATGCATCGAACCTTTTGAAACCGGCTTTGGCCCGTGGCGAGCTGCACTGTGTGGGTGCGACGACTTTGGATGAATACCGTCAGCATATTGAAAAGGACGCGGCCCTTGCCCGTCGTTTCCAGCCGGTATTTGTCAGCGAGCCGTCGGTTTCTGACACGGTATCAATCCTGCGCGGGATCAAGGACAAGTACGAGCTTCATCACGGGGTTCGTATTGCCGATGCCGCACTGGTCGCAGCAGCCACATTGTCGAACCGTTACATCACGGATCGGTTCCTGCCCGACAAAGCGATTGATTTGATGGACGAAGCATCATCGCGTCTGCGCATGGAGCTTGATTCCAAGCCAGAGGAAATCGACGAACTGGATCGCCGGATCATCCAGCTCAAGATCGAGCGGGAAGCGCTCAAGAAAGAGCAGGATAGCGCATCCAAGGACCGTCTTGGCCGTCTGGAAAAGGAACTGGCCGAGCTGGAAGGCAAATCGGCTGAGCTGACCGCGAAGTGGGAAGCCCAGAAGAAGGAGCTTGCCGCATCGACCCACATCAAGGAACAGCTTGATCAGGCGCGTGGTGAACTTGAACGTGCGATGCGCGATGGCAAGCTTGATCGCGCCGGACAGCTTCAATACGAAGAAATTCCGGCGCTTCTGGCGCTGCTTGAAAAAGCGGAAAACGATCCGTCGCGTGGCATCAAGGAAGAAGCGGTTACCGAAAAGCACATCGCGTCCGTGGTTTCGCGTTGGACCGGTATTCCGGTCGACAAGATGCTCGAGGGTGAGCGTGAAAAGCTTCTTGAAATGGAAGACACGCTGCGCAAACGGGTTGTCGGTCAGGATGATGCCGTTCGATCAATATCGAACGCGGTGCGCCGTGCGCGCGCAGGTCTGCAGGATCCAAACCGACCGATTGGTTCGTTCCTGTTCCTTGGTCCGACGGGTGTCGGTAAAACCGAGCTGACAAAGGCGCTTGCCCAGTTCCTGTTTGATGATGAACAGGCCATGGTGCGGATTGATATGTCCGAATTCATGGAAAAGCATGCGGTGGCCCGCCTGATCGGTGCGCCTCCGGGCTATGTCGGCTATGAGGAAGGTGGTTCCCTGACCGAGGCGGTGCGTCGTCGTCCGTATCAGGTTGTCCTGTTTGACGAGGTCGAAAAGGCACATCCCGATGTGTTTAACGTCCTTCTGCAGGTTCTTGACGAAGGTCGCCTGACCGATGGACAGGGCCGTGTTGTGGATTTCCGCAACACGCTGATTATTCTGACTTCGAACCTGGGCGGGGAAATCCTTGCCAATCAGGAACCGGGTCATGACAGCGGCGAAGTCCGGGCCCAGGTCATGGAAATTGTTCGGGCATCGTTCCGTCCGGAATTCCTCAACCGTCTGGATGAAACCATCCTGTTCCATCGTTTGCATCGCGATCAGATGAGCAAGATTGTCGATATCCAGCTTGCTCGCCTTGATAAGTTGCTGGTGGATCGGAAGATCACCCTGAAACTTGATGATGCCGCCAAGGACTGGTTGGCTGAAAAAGGCTATGACCCGGTTTACGGTGCCCGTCCGCTCAAACGCGTGATCCAGCGTTATCTGCAGAACCCGCTGGCGATGCAGATCCTCGAAGGCGGGATCAAGGATGGTGACACTGTTCCGGTTTCGACCGAAGCCAATGACCTTTTGCTTAATGGTAAAAAGGTCGAGGTTGTTGAATAAGGTCGGCTGATACCTCACATGCAAAACCCCGGTTGGTTAACCGGGGTTTTGTCTTTTTCGGGCCATGTTTTTTGGCCATTGTCTTGTTTGTTTATACACAACAATCAAAAACCGCAGGGCTGTTCATGCGCAAACGCAATTCCAATTTCCTTTTGAAAACCGGTGCTGTGGCACTTGTCATGGGTGTTATGGCTGCCGGTGCAATCGTTCCCGCAAATGCCCAGTCGTTCTTTGACAAGGCCAAAGAGGCCCTTGGCGATGCGATGAATTCATCGGGATCGGGAAGCCCGTCAAGCAGCGGTTCTGGCGTTTCCGCACTTTCATCCGACACGGTCGAGCAGGGCTTGAAACAGGCGCTTGATATGGGTGTGGAACTGGTCACCGACCAACTTGGCGCGGTTGATGGTTTTAACGCCGATCCGGTTGCGCATATTCCATTGCCCGACGAAGTTCAGACCGCACAGAAATTGTTAAGCGCGGCGGGGCTTGGCAGCTATGCCGATGAAATCGAATTGCGCATGAACCGCGCGGCTGAACAGACCATGCAGGATGCTGGGGATATTCTGGTCAATGCGGTGCGCCAGATGACGGTCGCCGATGCCAAGGGCATTTTGCAGGGCCCGGATGATGCCGCGACCCAATATCTGCGCCGTGTGTCGGGCACTGATATCGAAGGTCGTCTCCGGCCAATGATCACCAATGCCCTGTCCGACACCGGGGCGTTATCGCTTTATGATCAGATGCTGGGGCAGTATGACCAACTGCCGTTTGTGCCGGATCTGAAGGCATCGCTGACGGATCACGCAACTGCCAAGGCGATGGATGGTTTGTTTCATTATATCGCCGTGCAGGAAGCCGATATCCGAAGCGATCCGACGCGATGGACCACCGATATCCTGAAAAAGGTCTTCTCAACTGTAAACTATGGGCGCGTCCCTTAGCGGTACTTTTCCGGCAACGGTTCCCAGCGATCGCGCATATCGGCAAGGGTTTCGTCGGGCACCATATGGATGCTGCCGAAACGGCCATGGCATTCGACAATCTGCAACAGAATGTCGTGCTTTTCCGCCATGTCGATATAGGCCTTCATTTCCCAGAAACGGGTGAAGGTGTTGGACACAACAACGTCATATCCCTCGGACAGGGCGTTATGGCATTCGGCTTCGCAGCGGGCGTGGGTTTGCGACAGTCGGGTGCCGTCAAACTCGTAAAACCCTTCATGGTCGACCATGAACATGTCGGCTTCCAGATGGACCGCACCGGTTGCCTGACAGAGGTTTTTGGCCAGCGTCGATTTGCCTGATCCGGGAAGACCCCGGACCAGGGTAAGGGTTTGTTTGATTTCTTTGGGGCGGGTCATCGTCAATCTGGTCTGTGGTTTGGCTTGTTATTGGCCGCTGCGCTTACGCTGATAAAGGCCATCAAGCTGCTTGGCATAGGCTTCGCGGATTTTGTGGCGACGGATTTTCATCGACGGCGTCAGCATTTCGTTGTCGATGGTAAAGGCTGCTTCGGCAAACATGAAGCTGCGTACCTTTTCAATGGTCGACAGGCGTTGATTGACGTGATCAATCGCAGTGCGGATGACTTTGCGGAATTCTTCGTTTTTGCCAAGGGCTTCAATATCATTCGATAGCCCGTTATCGCGGGCAAATTCGCGCATGAAGTCTTCGTCGGGCCAGACAACCGCAACCAGATAGGGTTTGTCATCGCCATAGACCATGGCTTGTGAAATCTCCGTCTCGAGCGTCATCAGGCCTTCGATCCGCTGCGGCGAGATGTTGTCGCCACCGGAATTGACGATGATGTCCTTCTTGCGATCCGTGATCATCAGGCTGCCCTGTTCATCGAACTTGCCGATGTCACCGGTATGCAGCCAGCCATCAATGATTGCGGCGGCTGTCACGTCGGGCAGGTTCCAGTAACCCTTCATCATGCTTTCGCCGCGCAGCAGGATTTCGCCATCTTCGGCGATTTTGACCTCGGCACCTACCATCGGCGGGCCGACCGTGCGCAGTTTGTTGTTTTCGGCGCGGTTGCACGAAACCACCGGGGCAAATTCGGTCTGGCCATAGCCCTGAAGAATGCGAATGCCGCAAGACACAAACAGAACACCGAGTTCATAATTCAGCGGTCCGCCGCCCGATACCATGGCCTTGATCCGGCCGCCAAAGCGCTGGCGCAGCTTGCGACGCAGAAGCAGCTCACAGGCAAAATTCTGAAACTTTTCAAGCAGGTTAAGCCGTTCGCCTTCGTAATTCTTGCGGCCCAAGCGCAGGGTCAGGTCAAACAGCTTTTGCTTGAAACCGCCATCTTTTTCGACCATGCGGCTCATGCGTTGATAAAGCATTTCATACAGGCGCGGCACAGCCGTCATGATGGTCGGGCGGACTTCGGCCAGGTTGGCCGCCAGTTTATCAAGTCCCTCGGCATAATAGATCTGGGCATCAATACTGATCGGGAAATAAAGCCCCGCAGTATGTTCATAGGAATGCGACAGCGGCAGGAAGGACAGGAAGATTTCCTCATCAATGCCAAGGGTTTCAATGATGTCAAACGCACCCATGCAGTTCGACAGGATCGCCCCGTGGCTTAGCATCACGCCCTTGGGCGAGCCGCCGGTGCCGGATGTATAAATCAGGCAGGCAAGATCATCGCGTTTGATCGTTGAAATCCAGGCATCAACGTCATGGGTTAGGCCGCGCCCCTTGGCAATCAGATCGTCCCAGCGTGAAATGGTGATATCACCAACAAAGCTTTGGCCCCATTCTTCCATCATGATCGCATGGCGGCAGCGCCCGCTATCAAGGGCGGCGTGCAGGAAGGGCTGGGCAAGTTTCTTGGTCGAGATAATGGCAATCGCTGCACCACTGTCTTCGATCGCGTGAAGGTGGTCGCGCTCGGTATTGGTGGTGTAGGCCGGAACGGTCATTGCGCCAACGCACATGATGGCAAGGTCGGCTATACCCCATTCGGTGCGGTTTTCTGACACCAGCAAAACCCGGTCACCGGGACGCACACCAATGTCATACAGGGCACGTGCAAGTGCGCGGACCTGATCGGCGGCCTCTTGCCAGGTGGTGGGGACAAATTCCTTGCCTTCGGGGTCCTTGGTCCAAAGAAACGGCGTATCGCCATGTTTCTTCGCCTTGTCGAAAAACATGGTCGGCAAGTTTTGCCAGTCGGCATAATCCTGCAAACTCGTCATGACGTTTCCTTGCCTCACTTTTTGATCCCGGGAACGGGCAATCTTTGTGCTGCCCTGATGGGGACGTTGCAATAAACCTTATACCTGCACAACGGCCGCGCAGATTGGAATAAACGAACGTTCCAAGATGAATTTGTTATCAGGGATTGCACAATTGCGCAGCCTGAAAATGACATTTTAAAGTCCGAATTGTCACCGATATCACAGCAACGTGCGTTTCAATGCCTTGTTCCGGTGTAACTGTACTGCAAATTGCAGTTTGTTTGGGCTGGATATGGCTTTGCGGTTGTCGATGGTGCAAGGAACGATATGATCGACCCAGCAATTTGAAACCGTATCTGTCAACAGGTCTGGTGCTATGGCTTTGACAGGCTATATATCGGGTCAGGATGATCAAAGAGACTGTCTGGAGGACAAATGAACGCGATCAACAAGAATTTGCCGACCTGGGATCTGACCGATCTCTATAACGATCTGAAAGACCCGAATATTCGGCGCGATCTTGATGATGCCAAAAGCCGCTCTCAGGCGTTCCAGAAAAGCTATCAGGGCAAACTCAATGACCTGTCGGGTGATGAACTGGCAGCTGCCATTGTCGAATACGAAGCCATCAGCGAGATTTGCGGCAAGATCGGCTCGTTCGCCCAGCTTAAATATGCCGGGGATAGCTCGGACGCGGCCATCGGCCAGTTCTATCAGTTCGTTCAGGAAGAAATGACCGGCATTTCCAGCCTGTCGCTGTTCTTTGGTCTTGAGATTAACCGGATCGAAGAAGCATCGCTGGATGCGAAATACGAACAAAGCGAAGCGCTTCGTCGTTATCGCCCGTGGCTTGACGAAAACCGTGCCTTCCGCCCGCATCAGCTGTCCGACGAGGTTGAGCAGGTTCTGCACGAACGCCGCGTAGCCGGATCAGCCGCATGGGTGCGCCTGTTTGATCAGACCATGGCAGAGCTTCGCTTCCCGATTGATGGTGAAGAACTGACCATGTCAGATGCCGCCAACATGCTGTCTTCAAGCAAGGTCGAAGACCGCAAGAAAGCCGCGAAATCAATCGGCGACGTTCTGGGCAAGAACATCAAGCTTCTGGCGCACATCACCAATACCCTTGCCAAGGACAAGGAAATTGATGACCGCCTGCGCAAATTCGCAACCCCGGTATCGTCGCGCAACCTGTCCAACCAGGTCGAGGACGAGGTTGTCGATGCGCTCAATACCGCCGTTAAAAACAGCCATGCCGACCTGTCGCACCGTTATTACCGCCTGAAAGCAAAGTGGTTCGGTGTCGATCAGCTTGATTACTGGGATCGCAA
>NZ_DCAO01000113.1:35973-40487 GCF_002311515.1 Thalassospira sp. UBA1131 | reverse complement strand
CATCAAGGATACTGCCGGCAAGGTAGATATCTTTGTTGCCGGTGTCGGTACCGGCGGGACCCTGACAGGGGTAGGTGAAGTGCTTAAAAAGCATAACCCGAACATCCAGATCGTTGCTGTTGAGCCCGAAGACAGCCCGGTTATTTCCGGTGGTGCACCGGGCCCGCATAAAATTCAGGGCATTGGTGCCGGTTTTATTCCGGGCAACCTCAATATCGATGTCATCGACAAGGTCATGACCATCGGCAACGAGACCGCCTTTGCCACCGCCCGCAAGCTTGCCAGCATCGAAGGCCTGCCGACCGGTATTTCATCCGGTGCAGCGGTTGCCGCGGGGATCGAGCTTGGCCAGCTGCCGGAAAACGAAGGCAAGCGCATTGTTGTGATCATACCGAGCTTTGCCGAACGGTATCTTTCGACCCCGTTGTTCGAAGGTCTGCAATAAGCAGCCTGAAAGACCAAAGATTTCAAAGGGTCCGGCACGATGTGCCGGGCCTTTTTCATTGGTGGAATGCGGGGCTCTGGCTTGGTTGACAGAGCAATGAAAGCACTTCGTTGCGATATAGATATGAAATCTTTGCTTGAGGCCACGGTTCCATGGGCTATATGCAAAAGCCTAGTGGATTACCATCTGATCTGATGACCGACGTTCTGACAGGAAGCCCACCCGCGTGAGTGATTTCGATTTCAGCGAAAATGAAGTGCAACGCTATGCCCGCCACATCGTCCTTAAGGAGGTTGGCGGCACGGGGCAGATGAAGCTTAAGCGCGGTCGGGTTCTTATCGTTGGGGCGGGGGGACTTGGATCGCCGCTTGCGATGTATCTGGCCGCTGCCGGGGTTGGCACGATTGGCATTGTCGATGCTGACACGGTCGAACTTTCCAACCTGCAACGCCAGATCGCGCATGGCATGAAGGATGTCGGAACGCCCAAGGTCGACAGTGCCAAGGCGACCATGGCGGATATGAACCCCGAAGTCACCGTGCAGGCCCACAACACCCGGCTTGATGCCAGCAACGTCATGGATCTGATTGCCGATTATGATGTGATTGCCGACGGGTCGGATAATTTCGATACGCGCTTTTTACTCAACGATGCCTGCTATATGGCGGGCAAGACGCTGGTTTCCGGTGCCGCCCTTCGCTTTGACGGGCAGGTATCGACCTTCAAGGCCCATCTGGGTGCCCCGCATCCCTGTTATCGCTGCATTTATCACGCCCCGCCCCCCGAAGACGCCATTCCGTCCTGTGCGCAGGGCGGCGTTTTGGGCTCGGTTGTCGGCATGATCGGCGGCATTCAGGCGACAGAGGTGCTCAAGGAGCTGATGGGCATCGGCGATGGCCTTTCAGGCCAGCTTTTGATTATCGATGCCCTGTCCGCCTCGTTTCGCAAGATCAAGGTGCCCCGCGATCCGGGCTGCCCGACCTGTTCAGAAAACGCCACAATCAAGGACCTGTCTATTCATGAGCACTGAGTCTGATACGCCCAAGAAACTCTCCCTGGTGGTGTTTTCCGGGACCTATGAAAAGGTTCATTACGCCCTCGTAATGGCATCGGCCGCCTTGGCATCTGGCCGTGAAGTGACGCTGTTCTTTACCATGGAAGCCAGCCGGGCGCTGTTTGCGCCGTCGGGTTGGCGCCATCTGCGCACCGAGGTTGACGGGGCAACAGCGACCTCGATTGATCTGAGTTACTCGACGCGCGGCATCGGCACTTTCGAAGAATTGTTGTCGGCCTGTGCCAGCCTTAACGCCAAATTCATGATCTGCGAGATGGGCCTGCGCGCCCTCGGCCTTGAAGATCAGGCAAAGCGTGAAGAACTGGCGATTGAGACCGGCGGTGTTGTTACGTTCCTGAACGATGCCAAGCAGAATGGCGAGATGCTGTTTATCTGATCTTTGAGGTTCACGTTCGCCCTAGCTTGCCAGAAGCTTGACGCCCAGGCCGGCAAGACAGATGCCAACACCGCGCTCGATCCATGATTTGATGGCGGCAATGCGCGCCTGCACCGATGGCAGGGTCAGGGCTGTTGCGACAAGCGCAAACCAGATCATGTGGCAGGCCGCGATATAAACACCATACGCGACTTCCTGAACGATCCCGGTGTCTGGTGAAATCACCTGACTGAACAGAGATACGATAAACAACATGGTTTTGGGGTTTAGCGCATTGCAGGCAAAACCGATCCAAAACGCCGATCCGCTGTTTTGTGCCGAACTGGTTTGGTTTTGATCCGACGGATCAGAGTTTGTGACGCTCGAAGCACTTTTGCTGTGAGCTGGCCTGCCCAGCAGGCGTCGAATGTCTGGCCAAAGAGCCGATACGCCAAGCCAGATCAGATAAGCTGCCCCAAGGTAGCGCAGAGCTGACAAAACCCAGATATTACTGGCAAAAACAACACCCAGCCCGATCAGCGTGTAGCCGAGATGCACCGAGATGCCAGCACCGATCCCGATGGCGCAAAGCACGCCCGCCCGCCGCCCGCGTGCAAGGGCGATCCGGGTCACCATCGCAAAGTCCGGGCCAGGGCTGATCACGGCGAGAATGGTGATGATGCCAACGGCAATGATTTCCATCGATAAGATATCGCCTGTCCATTCCGGCATGATGTGATCCCTTGTGAATGCTGAATTCATTTGATGTGTGAGTGAATTCAGTATCAAACTGTTCAGATCGCCGGAAAATCGAAAAATACTGGTATTTATTGTGAGTAATATTCACAGAAAACGCAGTTTGCCCCCCTTGGTGGCCCTGCCCGCCTTTGAGGCCGCAGCCCGCCATCAAAGCTTTTCGCGTGCGGCGGATGAGCTTAATCTGACACATGGCGCGATCAGTCGCGCGGTTGCACAAATCGAAGAACGTCTGGGTGTTAAGCTGTTTGTTCGGCGCAATCGGCGGGTCTGGCTGACGGCCGCAGGCGAGCGGTTGTTGAAGGCAACAACGGGTGCGCTTGATGGGCTTGATCAGGCAATTGAGGATATCCATCGCCATGACAAGTCATCCCCGATATTGACCGTATCGTGCGAGCCCAGCCTTGCGATGCGTTGGTTGATGCCGCGTCTTGGCAGCTTTCGCGAGGCCAACCCGGATCTGAATATTGATCTGAGACTGGCGGGCGGGCCGGTGGATTTGTTGGCGGATGGTTGTGATGTTGCCATTCGGCGTGCGGATTACGGGATTTCCGAGCATTACATCACCACCCGTCTTTGGCCGGAATATGCAGGGCCGGTTTGCGATCCGGAATGCTGGGAAACCATCCTTTCAAGGGATTTGTCCAACGCCCGCTGGCTTCATACGCGAACGCGTCCCGATGCCTGGGATGACTGGAAACGCAGCAGCGGCAGCACGGCAACCCCGGCAAGCGAGCAGTATTTCGATCATTTCTTTTTCGCCCTGCAGGCAGCCGTTAATCGGCTTGGTACAGCGATCGGTCCCTTGCCGCTTGTGGCTGATGATCTGGCGTCCGGGAGGCTGATAGCGCCGCATGGCATGGCCCCGACGGGCTTTGATTATGTCCTGATCACGCTTGATCCGCCCAGGCGTGATCCGCGAATTGCGCTGTTCTTTGACTGGTTGATGGCCAAGGCAACTGACATGGAGCATGCGATATCACCTGCCTGACTGTGATCAAGGAACTGGTTGGCCGTGCATCAGCTCGGAACATTGATTGCGTGCGAAGCGTTTGGGGAATGTTTGAATGGCAAGGGTTTATCGCATGCTGACCGACCTTCCCTATTTCGCCACGGCGGAAAAATACTTCGATATTGGCGTGATCGATATGATTGCGCGTCTGGTGGCGGCAACAGTCATTGGCATGCTGATCGGGTTGAACCGTGATGTGAATGGCAAGCCAACCGGCATGCGCACCCTTGCCCTTGTGTCACTTGGTGCGGCGGTGGTGTCGGTCGTGGCGGTCCATTTTCAGGATCTGATTGATCATCCCGACGCGCTTTCACGTGTGGTTCAGGGGATTTTGCAAGGTGTTCTGACCGGGATCGGTTTCATTGGTGCCGGTGTTATTTTGCGCGAGCCAAAAAACATGTCGGTCACGGGGCTTACCACCGCTGCGACCGTCTGGATGACCGCAGCGCTTGGCATCGCCTGTGCGCTTGCGGCCTGGCATATCGTGATTATTGCAACCGTCTTGACCTTTATTATCCTGGTCGCGCTGAAACCGGTCGAGCTCATGCTGGTGCGCTGGGTCGGTAATTCAGAGGCCGCCAAGGACGCCAAGGAGAGCTAGGGGGCGGTTAAGTAATCCGCCTAGCCGGGTTTGGGCTTAGAAATCCTCGCCCTCGCGGAAGGCGGCAAGGTCGTCAATGCGGTGATAGGGCAGAAGCGTCTGAAGATTTTCGGGCGGTGTGCCGTTCATCAGGTCATGCAGGTGGCGGGCAAGAACTTCGCCGACATGGCGTTGCGGCTGGTAGTAATAGGCAAGTTTTTGTTTCGAAAGCATGCGAAACGGCATGCCGCCAAAGCCGACGACACCAATTCCGTCGCGGATGGTGTCCAT
>NZ_DCAO01000113.1:33175-35762 GCF_002311515.1 Thalassospira sp. UBA1131 | reverse complement strand
ACGGAAATTTCCGACGGCATCCAGATCAGGCTATCGGGATCAAGCCCCGCATCGACCATGGCCCGGCGGGCCCCCTGTTTGCGATATCCGAAAAAGGTCAGGGCTTCGGGCGGGTCGATCATGCCGATATTGCGGTGGCCATCATCAAGCAACCGTTTTACTGCATCATAGGCCGCCTGTTCGTCATCATGATCGACAAAGGCATGCGGGGTCAGAAGTTCGGTACGGCCAAAGCTGACAAATGGAAAGTCATGTTGCAGACAGTATTTCGCGCGATTGTCTTGCAAGGTGGTGCGTGAAAATACCACGGCATCGGCAAGGCGTTGGGTATGGACCTTGCGCACGGGGTCAAGCGGATCTTCGCCGCGGGTCTGGGCCAGCACCAACAGGGAATAGTTATCGGCTTCAAGACCCTGGGTCAGGCTTTCGACCTGTGCCAGGAAGCCCGGGTCGCCGTAATCTCCGACTTCGGGGGAATACAGAATGGAACAGACCTGCATGGTTTTGCCGGTTCGAAGCATGACGCCACGGGCATCTGGCTGATAACCGATTTCTGCTGCGGCTGCCTTTACGCGGGCGACGGTGTCGGGTTTGACTTCCGGCCCGTCTTTAAGCGCACGCGATACCGTCGTGATCGATAGACCAAGGCGATCGGCAATCGTACGCAAATTGGGGCGAGCAGCAGGCATATACAGGTCCGTTCCATTCAAATTTCGGACAATCTAAGCGCCCGGTTGGCCTAAGGCAATGCGTTCTGTGAAATCACCTTGCGCATGAAATCATAGGATGCCTTGGGGGTACGTTTCTGGGTGGTGTAGTCAACATGCACCAGACCGAAACGCTTTTCATAGCCATATGCCCACTCGAAATTATCGAGAAGCGACCATGGCATATAGCCCCGAATGTCAGCACCCTCGGACTTGGCGCGAAGCAGGGCTTCGAGATATTCGGTGTAATAGGCAATGCGGTCCTGATCGTCGATCTGGCCGTTTGCCTTCGGGATATCGGTAAAGGCACCACCGTTTTCGGTAATGAAAACAGGCGGGTTACCGTAATCATCCTGAAGGATCTTCATGGTCTGATAGAAGCAATCCCCGTCAATCGCCCAGCCCATTTCGGTGCGGCGGAAATAGTTTGGCGGCTGGGCATGTTTGAACGGCCAAGCAGCGCCTTCGGCGGCCTGAATGTAGCTTGGGAAATACTGGTTTAGCCCCTGGAAATCGACCTTGGTCTTGATGGCTTCAAGATCGCCATCCTGAATATGGGGCTCCATCCGGTCGATAATCAGTTCCGGATAGCGGCCATAATATACCGGGTCCAAAAAGATGCCGTTCCATTTGGCTTCGAACAGATCAATCAGATGCGCATCCTGTTCACGACGGTGCGGAAGCGTATAGCCCTTGTGCATCGGCAACACGAAACCGACCGGCACATCCGGATAATGGTTCTTGATCACCCGGGTTGCGCGTGCGTGACACAGGTTAAGGTGGTGGGCAGCGCGCATCGCCGCACGCGGATCGGTAATCCCCGGTGCATGGCGGCCTTCTTCATGGCCGACCCAGGCAACGACATTCGGCTCGTTGAAGGTGACCCATGATTTCACCCGGTCGCCAAGCCGGCTGACCAGAAGTTCGGTATAGTCGCCAAACCAGTCAACAATGTCACGGTTGGTCCAGCCACCGCGATCCTGAAGTGCTTGTGGCAGATCCCAGTGATAGAGGCACAGCCACGGATCCAGCCCGCGTTCAAGCATGCCGTCAATCAGGCGGTTGTAAAAATCAATGCCGGTTTCGTTGACCTTGCCGGTGCCCTCCGGCATCACGCGTGGCCACATCACCGAAAACCGGTAATGGGTTGCGCCCAATCCTTTGATCAGATCAAGGTCTTCGGCCCAGCGATGGTAATGGTCGCACGCGACACTGCCATCATCGCCATTGGCAACGCGGCCCGGTGTTGCGCAATATGTGTCCCAGATGCTGGCACCGCGTCCGTCATCTTTCGCGCCGCCTTCGATCTGATAACTTGATGTCGAGACTCCCCAGCGGAAACCGTCAGGAAATGATTTGGTCATGTTCGCTTCCTTGCCCTAGCTTTGGATGTCTTTTATTGAACGCATCCAAAATCGTAACGTTTCGAAAAGCACAGCAAAAAAGCTTCCGTACTTTTATCTTGGCCTATTATGGTAAGGTTTTCGTGATTGACAAGGGTGAATAAAGCGCTTATCAAAAAAATCGTAACGTTACGATTTTCCGGTCATATTACTTAATAAGAAGCCGGGCGTGATCGTGTCCATTAGGGAGGAACATCCGTTATGATGAAATTTTCAAAGATTGCCGCAAGCGTGGCATTTCTGAGCGTCGGTGTATCTGCCGGTGCACTTCATGCCCAGACTGCCGAAGTCCTGCATTGGTGGACTTCGGGAAGTGAACAGGCGGCCCTTGGCGAAATCCGCAAGGCGTTCGAGGCCAAAGGCGGCACCTGGGTTGATACCCCGATTGCCGGTGGCGGCAATGCGCGTGCAGCGGCCGTGAACCGTATGCTGGGTGGTGACCCGGCCGCCGTATTTCAGTTTTCCATTGGTCAGCAA
>NZ_DCAO01000113.1:30767-33095 GCF_002311515.1 Thalassospira sp. UBA1131 | reverse complement strand
GCGAAATATGATGGCAACTACATTGCCGCACCGATCAACATCCATGGTGAAAACTGGATGTTTTATAACACGTCGGTTCTTGAAGAGGCCGGGATCGAGGTTCCGAAAACCTGGGATGATTTCATTGCTGCGGCAGAAAAGCTCAAGGCCGCCGGCGTGATCCCGATTGGCCTTGGTGGTCAGCCCTGGCAGGAGCGCATCATGTTCAACAGCGTCCTTTTGGGTGTTGCCGGTCGTGAGTTTTATGCCGAGCTTTACAGCACGCTTGATGATGACCTTCTGAAATCCGATACCATGCGCAAGGTGTTTGAAACCTTTGCCGCGCTCAAACCGTTTGTCGACGAAGCAAGCCCGGGCCGTAACTGGAACGAAGCGACCAACATGGTCGCCAAGGGCGAGGCCGCCTTCCAGTTCATGGGTGACTGGGCCAAGGGTGAAATCATCGCAGCCGGGATTGAGCCCGGCACGACAGTCGGATGTGCCTTCGCCCCGGCGATTGATACCGCCTATATCATGACCGTCGATGCCTTTGCCTTCTCGGCCATGGATGGTGAAGACGCAACGCCTGCACAGACCTTGATGGCGCAGGTGATGCTTGAGCCGGACGTGCAGATTGCCTTTAACAAGAAAAAGGGATCAATCCCGGCCCGTCTTGATGTGCCGGCTGACAGTTTTGATGTCTGTGCCCAAACCGCCATCAAAACCCTTCAGGACAAGAAAACCCACCTTGTCAGCACCGGTTTGTTTGGTGTGCCAAGTGCGGTTTCGGGTGCGATTGATGACACCATCTCCAATTTCTGGAACAGTGCAGATATGAGCCCCGAAGAGGGTCAGGCACAATTCCAGCAAGCGATTTCCTACGCAAAATAACGATTTTGCGAAATTCCGGATATTGCGGAAAAGCGCCGCTGAAGCCACGGATGTGGGTGCAGCGGCGCCTCCATAAATAGGCGAGAATGTCATGGCCGAACCGGCACCGGACGTGTTGCAGCAGTCCGAAGATCGAAAATTTATACTCAAGTCTGGAAAAAAGCGTTGGCGGCCGCAATGGAGTGCGGGGATGGCGCTTATCCCGGCGATGACAATCACGATTGTCTGCTTTTACGGGTTCATCATCTGGACTTTCGTCATTTCACTGACCCGTTCACGGCTTTTGCCTGTCTATAAATTCACCGGTTTTGAGCAGTATGTCCGGCTGTTTGCCAATGAGCGCTGGTGGACGGCAATGCAGAACCTGGCGATTCACGGGTTCCTGTTTATCGGCGGCTGCGTTGTTTTTGGCTATTTTCTGGCGATTCTGATTGATCGCGGTGTTAAGGCAGAGGGGATGTTTCGAACGCTCTTCATGTTGCCGCTTTCGATGTCGTTCATTGTCACCGGTGTGATCTGGCAATGGGTAATGAACCCGGGGCTTGGCCTGCAAGAGGCCGTGCGTGCCCTTGGCTGGGCCGGGTTTGAGTTCAACTGGATCGTACGACCCGACAGATCGATTTACACGCTGGCGATTGCCGGAATCTGGCAGCAGGTCGGGTTGTGCATGGCGCTGTTTCTGGCCGGTCTTCGCAATATTGATCCCAATATCTGGAAAGCATCGCGCGTCGATGGCATCCCGGTATGGCGGGTTTATCTGCACATCATCACCCCGATGATGCGCACGGTTTTCTTCACGGTCTTTATTCTGATGAGCGCGATTGTGATGAAGGCGTTTGACCTGGTCGTCGCCCTTACCGGCGGTGGGCCGGGCTTCTCATCGGATCTGCCAGCCCGGTTTGTTGTCGATCATATCCTGAACCGTCAGGAACTTGGTCTGGGGGCGGCCGGTGCGTTTGTCCTGCTGTGCACCGTGATTGCCGTGATTTCCCCTTATATCTATTTCGAGCTCAAAAAAGAGCGCGGCGGGCGGGGGCATTGATCATGCGATATAATCGATGGGCCCTTTACGGATTGCTTTGCCTGGCGGCCATTATGATTATGGCCCCCGTTTTCATCATGATTTCGACATCGCTGAAATCAATGGATGAAATCAGGAATGGCAGCATCTTTACCCTGCCAACTGATCCAAGCTTTGCCGCTTGGAGCAAAGCCTGGTTTGGTGACTGCACGCAGACACTTGGCGAAAAATGCGGCGGGTTGTCATCTTCGTTCATGACCTCGGTACAGATCGTCATTCCGGCCTTGTTCCTGTCGGTCGGGCTGGGCGCAGTGACGGGCTATTCGCTGGCGGTGTGGAAGATGAAGGGGGCGAATGTGATGTTTGCAGCCCTTCTGGTGGGCATGTTCATTCCCCCGCAAGTAACGCTTTATCCCCTGATCATCATGATCCGCGAG
>NZ_DCAO01000113.1:29897-30609 GCF_002311515.1 Thalassospira sp. UBA1131 | reverse complement strand
TTCTGGCGATTGTTCTGGCATGTGATGTTGCCATTGTCGCTGCCGATCCTGGGTGTCGCGATGATTTTGCAGTTCACCTACATCTGGAATGACTTCCTGTTGGGGCTGACATTTGGCGGGCGTTCCGGCCAGCCGATGACGGTGGCACTGAACAACCTTGTCGGATCCCAGTTCGGCGAGAAGGAATACAATGTTGATATGGCTGCAACCATGCTGACGGCCTTGCCCACACTGGCGGTTTATCTGCTTTCCGGGCGGTTGTTTGTGCGCGGCATTGCCGCAGGTGCAGTGAAAGGATAACGGGAATGAATGGCGTTGAACTGCGCAATGTGACCAAGGCCTATGCCGGGATCACGGTGATGGAAAACATCAATCTGGAAATCGCCGATGGTGATTTTCTGGTGCTACTGGGGCCATCGGGGTGCGGCAAATCAACATTGCTGAACATGATCGCCGGTCTTGAACCAGTGACCGGGGGCGCGATTGATATTAACGGGCGCGATGTAACAGCACTTGAGCCGGATGAACGCGATATCGCGATGGTGTTTCAATCCTACGCCCTCTATCCGACGATGTCGGTGCGCAAGAATATCGGCTTTGGCCTTAAGATGGCGGGCATGCCCAAGCCCGAGATCGAAGAACGGGTGAACGAGGTGGCCGAACTTTTGCAGATCACGCCGCTTCTTGATCGCAAGCCATCGCAGCTTTCGGG
>NZ_DCAO01000113.1:26315-29745 GCF_002311515.1 Thalassospira sp. UBA1131 | reverse complement strand
GATATGCGGATCGAGCTTAAGCGTCTGCATGAACGTCTTGGCCGCACGATTGTCTATGTCACCCATGATCAGATCGAGGCAATGACACTGGCAACCAAGGTTGTCGTGCTTGATCGTGGCAGCATCCAGCAGGCCGACACCCCGGAGAATGTATATCGCCGGCCAGCAAACCGGTTTGTCGCAAGCTTCGTCGGGGCACCGACGATGAATTTCGTCGATGGCGCCCTTGTTCGTGATGGTGATCAGGTCTTTTTCGACACCGGTAACGGGAAATTGCCGCTGGTTGATGTCCCCGCCGAGGCCTGCGATCTGGTCGGGCGTCCGATGACGCTGGGCGCACGGCCGGAACATTTGATGTTTGATGATGCCGGGATTTCGGCGCGTGTTGTGCTGGCGGAGCCGACCGGCCCCGATCAATATGTGCGCTTGGCGGTCGCCGGTGCGGAAATGACCGCCCGAAGCGGGCCGGAACAGGCCTTCAAGTCGGGATCAGATATCGGGGTCGTGATTGATGGCGCGCGGATGTCGTTGTTTGATGTGGAAAACGGCAAGGCGCTTTTGCACGGCTGAGTTTGTGTATTTGCGGGCCTTGAATTTGAAAAATGGCGGTGCCGTAATGCGCCGCCATTTTGTTTATTTGACCATCATTGGTTCGGGCAGCGAACTGTCGGAAAACAGCGGATAGCGCGCGCGGGCATTGGGCAACTGATAGTGCCACCATTCATGATCGTAATATTCGAAGCCGGCGCTGACCATGATGCCAAGTAGCAGGAAGCGGTTGGCTTCGGCCTCTTTGGAGATCAAATCAGAGCCGTGATAGGACCGGATATGCATTTCATCAAACCCTGCCCCCATATCCAGTTCCTTGCCGTTTTGATCAATCAGCGTTAGATCAATGGCCACACCACGACCATGTGGCGATCCGAAATCCGGATTGGCGACGAAATCGGGGTTGGGCGAATGGTTCCAAAGGGCTCGTTGGGCTTCCTGGGGACGAAACGCATCAAGAATGCGCAATTTCACCCCCTGACGACGCGCCATGGCGGCGGCCTTTTTCAGACAGGCAGCGGCATCCGTGTGAAGATAGCAGGCAGGTCGTGTATAAATCGGTGCCCCGGTGAAATTGCGATCCGTGGCATAGACGATATCAATTTCGACATCATATTCGTAAGGCGTAATTTCGACCAGCGCCATCGCCGGAGGCTCCCTGTTCTTGTCGTTCACCGATTACATAAAGAAGATGCTGACTGGACAGTCGCGCATATCAGATCGCGCCGACCATAGCGCATCAGACGCCGCAAAGACAAAGGCGGAAAAGTCCGGTCCGACAATTTTGGCGATTGATACGGCATCAACGTCGCTGTCGACGGCCGTCTTGATAAATGGCGAGGTCAAAGGCGAACTTTATGAAGATATGGAACGCGGTCAGGCCGAGCACCTGATGGGGTTCATTGCCAAGACGCTTGAGACCGCGAAAGTCGACCTTGCCGATCTTGACGGGATTGCGGTGACGGTTGGTCCGGGGGCCTTTACCGGCATGCGGATCGGCCTTTCGACGGCGCGTGCGCTTGGTCTGGCGCGCAAGATCCCGGTGGTCGGCGTCAGTTCACTTGAAGCCGTTGCCTATGGCGTGACGGAGCGCGATCATCAGGGCCGCAATATCCTGGTCGCGCTTGATAGCAAACGAAACGAGATCTTTGCCCAAGCCTTTGATGGCAAAAAACGCCCGCTGAGCAATGCTGAATGTGTCGCCCCGCGTCAGGCCCTGATGATGGCGCCACCCGGTGATACATTGCTTGCCGGGGATGCCACCCCGCGCCTTCTGACCGCTGCTGCCCATGCGCCGGACGCCTTTTATGATTGCACAGCACCCGGCCTTCCGCGGGCGGGCAATGTGGCAAGGATCGCGGCCGCGCGTTGGGAAACCGGTGAAAACCTGGCGCCGGTGCCGCTTTACCTGCGCGCGCCCGATGCAAGACGCATCGAAGATCAGGGACCGCAGAAAAAGAAATGAGCCCGGCCAAATCCAACGATGGCAGTTCTGGTTATGACGCCTCGCAGATTGTGCTGGTGCCTTTGACGGCGGCCTTTGCGACGGTGGCAAGTGCGCTACATGCAGAGGGATTTGATGATGCCTGGAATGAGGATGCAATTATCCGGTTGCTTGATGTGCCCGGTGCGTTTGGCATTCTGGCTTATCGACCCGGTGATCAGGCCAAAAATGCAAAGGATCAGCCACTTGGCTTTGTTCTGATGCAGACTGTTCTCGATGAGGCAGAAATCAATACCATCACGGTTGCCCCGGATGCCCGGCGCAAGGGGGTTGGACGCGCATTGCTTGATGCGGTCAAGGATCGCCTCGTGGCGGCGGGTGTTACCCGTATCTTGCTGGAAGTAGCGGTCGATAATGATGGCGCGATTGCGCTTTATCGTCAGAACGGCTTTGCCGAAATCGGGCGTCGCAAGGGCTATTATGCCAGGCCTGGTGGCCGAAAAGTTGATGCCTTGGTCCTCGAACGACTGATCTAGATAATTTTTTCGATGTCGGTGACCTTTTCGATCCATGGCAGGAATTTTTGTTTGCCAATAGGGTGTTAGGCAATCTGGAACAATTTTAATCGATTATACCCACATAATGAGTGTGGTTTTGAGCGCCAACCTGTTGTAGTGTAAGCCTGCATCGGAACTGGCGGTTTTATGATCCCTTGCGGATTATGAGTCGGTAGGTTCCCGGTGTATCAGTGATTTCGGCCAGTTCGACGACTTCGTCGCCCATCTCGGTTACCGAGCGCGGAACGTTTTTTAACGGTTCACCAGCGCCAAGGGTAACCTCCAGAACCTGACCCGGTGTCATGGTTTCGAGTTTGAGGCGGGTGCGCACAAATGTCATCGGGCAGACGTCGTTTGTGATGTCTAATTTATGGTCGGGGGTTGCGGTGGCCATGTTGGTCTCCTGCCTTGATGCGTAACTTTGAAGTAGCGCCCTTCATCGCAGGTAGCAAGTGGCCAGAAGAATGCCGATATGATTGTGATTGCAGGGTGTTAGTACCGGCGATCTACAGGAAGCGAAATTTATCGCGAATTCAACCTTGCGATATGTGGCGGATTTTTCAATATTGAGCCACAAGAGATCGACGCCAGAGACACGTCTCGGCTGGGGACAGGTGGAACCGGAAACGGAAACGAGAAACAAGACAATGCTTGCAGAATCAACTATCGAGCAGAAATGCATCGACGCGGGCCTGAAAATGACGGGCCAACGCCGGGTGATTGCCCGTGTGCTCTCTGAGTCCGAAGACCACCCGGACGTTGAACTGGTTTATCGTCGGGCGACCGACATTGATCCGAAGATTTCGATTGCGACCGTATATCGCACCGTGCGCCTGTTCGAAGAGGCGGACATCCTTGAAAAACACGATTTCGGCGATGG
>NZ_DCAO01000113.1:11040-26155 GCF_002311515.1 Thalassospira sp. UBA1131 | reverse complement strand
CTGAACTTACAGTTTTCAAGGCCACTTGCTGAAACAGGCAAGTGGCCTTCATAATTTTGTTACCTGTTCTTCACAAAGCCTTCACTCGCTCTTCACGCCGTTCTTGCGCAAAATCCGTGCAGTTGAACGAAAGGGTGTTGTCATGCGTGACGAAAAGCAGCTTCAGCGGCTTGAGGTTCGCCTTGCCGAGAATGAAAACGAAATTCTCGCCAGCCAGAAGCTTCGCTACAAAGTGTTCTATGAAGAACGCGGCGCCAAACCGACAGAGGAAATGGCGGCCGAAAAGCGCGACTTCGATAACTATGATCCGCTCTGCGATCATCTGCTTGTTCTCGATCACAATCGCGGTGCCGGTGCCGATGCGGTTGTTGGTACCTATCGCCTGTTGCGCCAGTCAGTAGCCAACGAGCATGGCGGCTTTTACAGTGCTGATGAATACCATATCGAAAGCATGCTTAATGCGGTGAAAGATACCGGCGAGATCATGGAACTGGGTCGTTCCTGTGTCGAAGCCGAATACCGCACCATGCCGACCTTGCAGCTTCTGTGGCAGGGGATTGCGGCATATGTTTTCAAATACGACATCAAACTGATGTTTGGCTGCGCGTCCTTCCATGGCACCGATCCGGATGCCTTCAAGGATGTCCTGACCTATCTGCATCACAATCACCTTGCCCCTGAAGACATGCGCCCGCGTGCGATTGCTGATCGTTACGAGCCGATGATGCGTGCCGAGATCGATGGCATTGATCAGCGCCAAGCACTTCGTGATTTGCCGCCGCTGATCAAGGGCTATCTGCGTCTGGGTGGTTTTGTCGGTGACGGGGCAGTGGTCGACCATCAGTTCAACACCACCGACATCTGCATCGTGTTGCCGACCGAAAAGGTAACCGATCGCTATTACAAGCATTACGAACGCACCGCGAGGGTATCGTGAACTGCTATGTGTGCGCTGCCATCCGCCTGATGGCCTATGTGCTTCTGACACTGGTTTTGTTGCCGGTGCAGATGGTGGCAATTGCCGCACGATTGAAGCTGGCTGAAGAACTGCCGCGTTTCTATCACGCCCTTTGCCTGCGCATCCTGCATATCGAAGTCCGGGTTTCGGGTGTTGATATGATGGACGGGCCGGGTGTGATCGTTGCCAACCACGCATCCTATCTTGATATCCCGGTGCTGGGTGCCTTGACCCGTGGCAGCTTTATCGCCAAGACCGAAGTTGCCGACTGGCCGGTGTTTGGTTTGCTTGCCAAACTTTCACGCACCACCTTTATCGAACGCCGTGCGGCCCGATCCCGCGAACAGAACGGTCAACTAAGTCAGCGTTTGCGCGATGGTGACAAGCTGATCCTGTTCCCGGAAGGGACAAGCAACGACGGTAACCGTGTGTTGCCGTTTAAATCGACCCTGTTTGCCGCGGCAGAGCGTGTGATGCCCGATGGGTCGCCGGTCAAATTCCAACCTATTTCGATTGCAGCCACCCGTCTTGACGGTGCGCCGATCGGTCGCGATTTGCGGGCATTTTATTCCTGGTACGGGGATATGGACTTGGCCCCGCATTTGTGGCAGTTTCTCGCGCTCGGCAAGGTGACGGTTGAGATTGTTGTCCATCCGCCTGTGACGCTGGCAGATGCAGCCGGATCACGCAAGGAACTTGCCCGGATGTGTGAAGCCCGTGTTGCCCAGGGACATCAGGCAGCTTTGCGTGGCCTGCATCAGGGTGTGCCGGTTCAGTTGATTGACAGTGATCTGTCGGGCGAGCTGATTGGGTTTTCGCCGCTTGCGATCATTTCGGAAGATTTTCGACTGTTTGGTCCGGATCGACAGTTCGGCTCCTGACCGTTTTGCCGTATAATGCCCCGGTTGATGTGAAATTCGGTTTCACCTGACCGGGATTTCAGATAACGAGATGTCCGAGGAGTTCCGATCACCGATTGTTCGGAACTCAGGCGCGGTGTGAGTGATCACACCGCTTTTCGGCGTTTTGAGAGAGCGAAACGGATCTGGCGTGACTGAACCGAAGAAACTTTTTGTAAAAACATATGGCTGTCAGATGAATGTCTATGACAGCCAGCGCATGCAGGATGTACTGGCGCCGCTGGGTTACCAGCCGGTCGACAGTGCCGAGGGGGCCGATATGGTCATCCTCAATACCTGCCATATCCGCGAAAAGGCCGCCGAAAAGGTATTTTCTGATTTGGGCCGCGTGCGCAAGCACAAGGAAGCCAAGGAAGCCAATGGCGGCGACAAGATGATTGTCGCCGTTGCCGGATGCGTCGCGCAGGCCGAAGGGGCCGAATTGATGAAGCGCGAACCGATGGTCGATATGGTGTTTGGCCCGCAGACCTATCATCGCCTGCCGGAAATGGTTGCACGTGCCAATCGCGCGGTTGGTCGTAACCGCATCGTCGATACCGATTTCCCGGCCGAGGAAAAGTTTGATCATCTGCCAGAGCAGGTTTCAAAACAGGGCTATTCAGCGTTTCTGGCCATTCAGGAAGGCTGTGACAAGTTCTGCACGTTCTGTGTTGTGCCTTATACCCGCGGGGCGGAATATTCGCGCCCCGGTGCCGATGTCATCCGCGAAGCCAAGCAACTTGTCGCCCATGGCACGCGCGAACTGACCCTTTTGGGGCAGAACGTGAATGCCTATCACGGCGAGGCACCGAATGGCGGCGAATGGACACTTGGCCGGTTACTGCGCGAGCTGGCTGAAATCGACGGGCTTGATCGTATTCGTTACACCACGTCGCATCCACGCGATGTGGATGAGGATCTGATTTCGGCGCATCGCGATCTTAAAAAGCTGATGCCGTTCCTGCATTTGCCGGTACAGGCAGGTGGCGATCGCGTTTTGCAGGCGATGAACCGCAAACATACCAATGCGGATTACCGTGATATCGCAGCACGGCTTAAGGATGCCTGCCCTGATCTTGCGCTGTCTTCGGACTTTATCGTCGGATTCCCCGGGGAATCCGACAAGGATTTCGAAGACACGATGGAGATCGTTCGCGACATTACCTTCATTCAGGCATTTAGTTTCAAATACAGCCCGCGCCCGGGAACTCCGGCATCGGCGATGGAGCTGCAGGTGCCTGAAAAAGTCAAAACCGAACGCATCATGCGCCTGCAGGCGCTGCTGGCTGAACAGCAGTTGGTGTTCAACCAGAACAGTGTCGGCAAGGAGCTGGATGTCCTTCTGGAACGCCGGGGCAAGTATGATGGCCAATTGGTGGGCAAAAGCCCCTATATGCAGCCAGTTCATGTCAGCGGTTTGCCGGAATCAGCCCTTGGACAGATCGTTCGCTTGAAAATTACCGAAGCGCTGCCTAATTCCCTTGGCGGCGAACTGGTCGACGCCACCCGAAACGACCAGAAATCTGAAAGGAACGTTGCGTGAGCGGCACCCCCACGAAAAGCAAGACCAACACCAAAACCAAACACGCACCCAAGGATTCCGATCAGATCGAGTTTCAGGACAACGCGCTTGCCCAGGTTTTGTATGGCCCGCAGGCCGAAAACCTGACGCGCTTGTCTGAACGGACCGGTGTTCAGGTTTCAAGCCGCGGCCTTGTGGTGATGCTGGCCGGTGATCCGGCCAAGGTTGCACAGGCCAAAAAGGTCCTTGCGCAGCTTTATGCGCGCCTGCGTGATAAGGAAATCGATCATATCGATGTCGAAACGGTGGAAGGTGCGGTGCGCCTGTCCGAACCGGACGAAACCGATCCCTGGAGCGGCCAGACCAAGGATATGTTTGGTGGATCACGCCTTACGATCCAGACCAAAAAACGCCGGATTTCGCCGCGGTCCAAACGCCAAAAAGACTATGTCGAGGCGATCCTTGATAACGAGCTGATCTTTGGTATTGGCCCGGCCGGTACCGGTAAGACCTATCTTGCGGTCGCGATGGCGGTGCAGGCGTTTATTCTTGGTCAGGTGGATCGTATTATTCTGTCGCGTCCGGCAGTCGAAGCCGGTGAACGCCTTGGCTTCTTGCCGGGTGATCTGAAAGACAAGGTCGATCCGTATCTGCGTCCGCTTTATGACGCGCTGCATGACACGCTTCCGGGGGATGTCGTGATCAAACGCATGGAAAGTGGCGAGATCGAAGTCGCCCCGCTGGCCTTCATGCGTGGTCGTACCCTTTCGCACGCCTTTGTCATTCTGGACGAGGCGCAAAACACCACGCCGATGCAGATGAAAATGTTCCTGACCCGTCTGGGCGAAGGATCGCGCATGGTGGTGACCGGCGACATGACACAGATCGATTTGCCCGATGGCACGAAATCAGGTTTGCGAGATGCACTTGAAACCATTGGCGATGTCAAAGGCGTTGCCACGATCAAGTTCGATCAGCGTGACGTGGTGCGCCATCACCTTGTGACCAAGATTGTCCAGGCCTATGACGCGGCGGATGCCCTGCGTGATCGCCTGAAAAAGGGCTATCGCGGGGACAAGGACAGCGCTGCCAGGGATGCGGGTGATGACGGCACCGCTTGAACTGGATCTTGAGGTCGAAGCAGGCGACTGGCATCAGGACGAGATCGCGGCCATCGAAGCCGCCGTGATCGCGGCCCTTGATGGTGCGCTTGGCGACGGTGCCCTTTGGGATGACAACGCGGTGCCGACCGACGGGACCGAAGATGAAGGCGATGGTGCATCTCTTTTGTCGGTTGCCCCGGTGATCGAGATCGGGGTGCGTTTGTCAGATGATGCATCGGTTCAGATCCTCAATCGTGATTATCGCGACAAGGACAAACCGACCAATGTGTTGTCCTTTGCCGCCCTTGAAAGTGCCGAGGATGCCGATGCCTTTATGATGGCGCCAGATATGCCCTTGATGCTTGGCGATATCGTGATTGCGCGCGAAACATGTGCGCGCGAAGCCATCGAACAGCAAAAGCCATTGAAAAATCATCTTGTTCATCTTGCTGTTCATGGCACGCTACATCTTGTCGGCTACGATCATATGGTTGATGATGCAGCCGAAGAGATGGAAGAACTTGAACGTCAAATTCTTGCCGGACTTGGGATTGATGATCCCTACGAACCGATTGAAGATGAACCGGTTTAGTAGGCCTGCACACGGTTTGTTTGAATTATAGGATGTCGAAACCGACCCATGAACGACTCTAGTCAACGCGACGACGACCACGAGAGTATGCGCCCTCGCACTGGCGAGGATACAATTCAGGACGCTGAAAACGGCTCCTTATGGGATAACGTGGCCTCGGCCCTGGGGTTCAAGCGTGGCAAATCCCGCAACGGCGAAGCTTCGCTCAGCGATACGCTTGAAGAACTCGCCGAGCGGACCGAACAGGATGAAGAGCCGGTTTCGCTTCACGAACGTTCCCTGTTTGAAAACATCATTGCACTTCGCGACATGACGGCAGAGGACGTCATGATTCCGCGCGCCGATATTGTCGCGGTTGCCAAAACCATTGCACTTGAAGAACTGGTCGAGGTGATGGTCAAGAAGGCCCATTCACGGCTTCCGGTGTATGGCGATACCCTTGATGACATTGCCGGCATGGTGCACATCAAGGATGTGTTGGGCTGTGTTGCTGCCGGTCGGGAATTCAGCCTGCAGTCGCTGCTGCGTCGGGTTTTGTTCGTGTCGCCGGCCATTCGCGTTCTTGATCTTCTGTCGGAAATGCGGCTGTCGCGGACGCACATGGCGCTTGTTGTTGATGAATTCGGCGGGATTGATGGTTTGATCACCATCGAGGATCTGGTGGAAGAAATCGTCGGCGAGATCGATGATGAACATGATATCGACCAGACACCCAAACTGATCCGCCTTTCGGATGGTTGTTACATCGCCGATGCCCGTTTCGAGGTTGAAGACCTTGAAGAGAAGCTGTCCTTTGGACTGCTTGACGAGGATGAAGACGAAGACATCGACACGCTTGGTGGTCTTGTCTTCTCGTTGGCGGGGCGCGTTCCGGCGCGCGGGGAATTGATTGAACATCCAAGCGGTATTCAGTTCGAAGTTCTTGATGCCGATCCAAGACGCATCCGCCGCCTGCGTATTCATATGATACGCCGGGAGGATGAGGATCCTGCCGCAGCCATCGAAAAGCAGGAAAAAGCGGATGATTGAGGCCATGGCGCGCCGACTTGCCGGTCTTTCAGGCTGGCGCAGGCGTTTTGTGTGGTTGTTGTCTGGTGCGGTGGCGGTTTTGGCGCTGCCGCCTTTCTTTATCATCCCTGTTTTACCAATCTGCTTTGCGGTTTTGCTCTGGAGCCTTGAGGGGGTCCGTTGCAACAAGGGTGCGCTTTCTGCCGGCTGGTGGTTTGGCACCGGCCATTTTGCTGCCGGCTTTTATTGGGTCAGTCATGCCTTTTTGGTGCAGCCCGAAATCTATGGCTGGATGATCCCGTTTGCCCTTTTGGGGCTTGGTGGCGGATTGGCGATTTTTCCGATGCTGGCCGTTTGGGCGAGCTGGCGTTTGGGCAATGGCCTGATCCGGCGTGCCATGTTGCTGGCCGTTTTCTGGGTGGTGGTGGAATATCTGCGCGGTCATATCCTGACCGGTTTTCCATGGAACCTTTTGGGCCATGTTTGGGCCATTGATGCGGCACCCATGCAGTTTGCTTCGGTTGTCGGGGTTTATGGTCTTTCCTTTGTCACAGCCCTTTTTGCAACCTTGCCTGCGGCCTTTGTTGCCGGAAAACCCGGCAAGATAGCAGCCCTCGGCGGGGTCATGATTACGGTCGCCCTTTGGGGTGGCGGTGCGGTGCGCCTGATGATGGTCGGGCCCGCAGAGACCGAGGTTGCCCTTTCAGAGCTGCCAGCCGACGTGCCGATTGTGCAAATTGTTCAGCCCAATATCCCCCAGCGGGAAAAATGGCTACCCGAACTGCAAAACCAGCATTTCTCGCTGCTGCTTGATATGTCGCGCCGACCGGAAACCCTGCGTCCGGATCAAAAACGCATCGTGATCTGGCCGGAAACGGCTGCGACCTTTTTTGTTGAGACCCAGACACAGGCGCGCATGCAAATGGCCGGTGTGTTGGGGCGTGATGACATCCTGATTACCGGGGCACCCCGGACCTATCCGCGTGACACGGATGAATACAAGGTCTGGAATGCCATTCAGGTGATTGATGCCACCGGTCATATTGTCGCCAGCTTTGACAAGTTTCATCTGGTGCCATTTGGTGAATATGTACCGTTCAGATCCATCCTGCCGTTCCCGAAACTGACAGCAGGGCGAACAGATTTCTCAGCCGGACCGGGGCCGCAGACCTTGTCTGTCGACGGGATGCCGAGTTTCTCGCCGCTGATTTGCTATGAGGTTATTTTCCCGGGAGCGGTGATTGACGACGATCATCAACCCGACTGGCTCTTAAATGTCACCAATGACGGGTGGTTTGGACACAGCGCAGGCCCATATCAACATATGGCTGCAGCCCGTTTTCGCACCATCGAGGAGGGTCGCCCCCTCGTAAGGGCAGCCTATACCGGGGTATCGGTTGTCTTCGATGCCTACGGACGCAAGCTTACAGACTTGGGTTTAGGAGAGAGGGGAATCTTGGTGCACCCCCTTTCGAGTAACAAAAACCATACAACAGTATATTATTTGTGGCGTGACTTGCTATTTTACGGTATTGTTACCTTCTTTGCCGTTCTCGCTATGGGATATAAACGCAACGCAAAATCCCTCTAGGCGGCTGAAAATTTTGCCAAACCGTCCAGAAATTGTCCCTCAAAACAAGGACGGATAGGCCGGAGTGAGAGAAGGAACTGCCATAAAATGTCGCCTAAGGATGAAACTAAGATGGTAAAGAACACACGCGGTCGGGGCCGTGGCCGGACCGCAAGTGGTGCTCCAAATCCTGTCGATATTCACGTTGGTGCGCGTGTTCGCTTGCGCAGGACTCTTCTTGGCATGAGCCAGGAGAAGCTTGGTGAAGCGATCGGCCTGACATTCCAGCAAGTACAGAAGTATGAGCGTGGTGCCAACCGCGTTGGTGCATCGCGTCTGTATGACCTGTCGCGGGTTCTTGAAGTGCCTGTATCATTCTTCTTTGACGACATGCCCGACGAGATTTCGTCGAAATCGGTGCATGAACGTCGGGAAATGTCGGAAAGTCCGGACCCGTTTGACAACGATCCGATGAACCGTCGCGAGACGCTTGAACTGGTGCGTGCCTACTACCGGATTACCGATCCGAACCAGCGCAAGAAAATCTTTGAACTCGTCAAATCGATGGGTGCATTGCAGGGCACTGATTCCGATCAGAAATAGTCGGTTCGACCGATGGTTTTGGGCAAAAGACGTATTTCACAGACCGTGAATTACGTCTTTGTCTTTTGAGCACAACCACCCCGGATGCACTGCCGTCGGGATTACGGTTTTGCGTCAATGATGCTTGACCTTCAAATAGCGATCGGGCACAACCGACGAGACAGTTCGACCCGGACTGACCATTGTGGACGGATTTGGACCGCTTGCCACCACACAAAAAAAGGCTAAGTGGGCGCTATCGATACGGCCTCGTATCGGGAGCCCTCCGGTCCAGTTTTGGAAACCCATTACCGGAGAAGGTCTTATCATGTCTCTTTCCGATTATCTATTTACCAGTGAATCCGTCTCGGAAGGTCATCCGGACAAAGTCTGTGACCGCATTTCTGATTCCATCGTTGATGCTTTTCTTGCCGCGGATGAAGATTCGCGCGTTGCCGTCGAAACCCTTGCGACTACCAACCGTGTGGTTCTGGCAGGCGAAGTTCGGGGCCCTGAAAGCGTGAGCAAAGAGGTCATGATCGAAAAGGCCCGTCAGGCAATCCGTGAAATCGGTTACGAGCAGGATGGCTTCCACTGGAAGACGGCCGAGATCGAATGCCATGTGCATGAACAGTCTTCTGATATCGCGCAGGGTGTTGACTCCGCTGGTGAAAAAGACCTTGGCGCTGGTGACCAGGGCATCATGTTTGGTTACGCTTGTAACGAAACCGATGAACTGATGCCGGCCCCGATCCAGTTTTCGCATCGTATCCTGCGCGCCATGGCCGCTGACCGCCACTCCGGCAAGGTGCCGCAGTTCGGTCCAGATGCCAAAAGCCAGGTAACCCTGCGCTATGCTGCTGGCAAGCCGGTTGCGGCGACTTCGGTTGTTGTATCAACCCAGCATGCCGACGGCCTTTCGCAGCGCGATGTTCATGAGCTGGTTATGCCCTATATCGAAGCAGCCCTTCCGCAAGGTTGGATGCCGCCGGCGGATGAAATCTACATCAACCCGACAGGCCGTTTCGTGATTGGTGGTCCTGACGGTGATGCCGGCCTTACCGGTCGTAAGATCATCGTCGATACCTATGGCGGTGCGGCCCCGCATGGCGGCGGCGCGTTTTCGGGTAAGGATCCGACCAAGGTTGACCGCTCGGCTGCCTATGCTGCGCGTTATCTTGCGAAAAACGTTGTTGCGGCTGGTCTTGCCGAAAAATGCACCATTCAGCTTGCTTACGCGATTGGCGTGTCCAAGCCGCTGGCGCTTTACGTTAACAACCATGATACCGGCAATGTTGACGAACTGAAGCTTGGTGACGTTCTGCGTCAGCTGATGGATCTCAGCCCGCGTGGCATTCGCGAGCATCTGTCGCTGTGCCGTCCGATCTACACGCAGTCTTCTGCTTATGGTCACTTTGGCCGTCAGCCGACCGACGATGGTGGCTTCTCCTGGGAGCGCACCGATCTGGTCAGCGACCTGAAATCGGCATTTGGTGCCTGATTGGCAGAAAGCGCGTTAAAAAGTGCGATTTGCCAAAATCGCATGACGTGATAAGAGGCGGGCGGTCCGGACATTTCGGGCCGCCCGTTTTGATTTTCAGTCCGCCTGATCCACAAATTCCGACCCTGATCGACAGAAACGACCATGCGCAACAAAGACCGTCCGCTTCCGACCCCTGATCGCCCGAATTTCTATGGCCGTCGCGGCAGCCGTCCGCTTAAGGATTCTCGCAAGGCTCTTGTGGATGCCATGCTGCCAAAGATCGGGATTACCTATCCCGACGCAGCCGGGGTCGATCCCAACAGCTATTTCGATGGCACGCCCGAACAACTGTGGCTTGAAATCGGCTTTGGCGGCGGGGAGCATCTGGCCGGTCAGGCCGAGGCCAATCCGACGGTGGGGATTATTGGTGCTGAGCCGTTTATGGACGGGGTGGGCAGCCTGCTGCGCCATCTTGATGAGCGTAGTCTGACCAATGTGCGCGTGGTGGCCGATGATTCGCGCCCGCTGCTTTATAAGCTGATTGATGCCTGTTTTGATCGGGCCTTTTTGCTGTTTCCCGATCCCTGGCCGAAGAAGCGTCATGCTGAGCGCCGCTTTATCGGACCCAAGAATCTGGCGCTGCTTGCCCGTCTTCTGAAAGACGGGGCTGAGTTCCGGGTCGCCAGTGACGATATGCAGTATATTTCCTGGACGTTGCAGCACATGCATAACCATCCGGATTTCGAATGGCTGGCCGAAGGCCCGGATGATTGGCGCACGCCGCCAAGCGATTGGGTCAAAACCCGCTATGAGCAAAAGGCGCTGCGTCAGGGCAAGAAGTGCAACTATCTCCGGTTCCGCCGCAAGCCACGTCAGTCCTGATCATTGCTTCCTTTGGATTCTGTCTGACGGGAGTCGGCAGGTTCAGGGCAGAGCTGCGATTCCGGCATGACGGGGTGATCACGGCGTCCTGACTTTACTGTTTCATGAAGATAGGCAAAGCATGTTCGTCCCACCGTTTTGGATGTGGATGAGGTATCTATGCGCCCCAAACATGTTTTGTCCGGCGCCCTCGAACGAGACAAAAGTCAGGCTGTGCAGGCGTTTGAAGGGTTGGCAGCGCACAGTGTCCGCCGGGCCATCGGGGGCGAGTGTTTTGATGTCGTCTGTGATGCATGTCCGCGGTTTGCTGTCACGGGCGGAATCCTTAGGTTGAATGGCATCGGCAGCCGGTATCCTGACTTGATTTTTGCGTAAACCGGCTGTATAAGGCCGCCAAGCTTTTTGTAAATTCTGACAAAGAGTGGGCCCTGCGCCCGCTCTTTTGTGCTTTTTGGGGTATGGCATCGCTTTATGGCTGAGCTGATTGGACAACAGTTAAAAGACCCGTTGATGGCGAAAATCGTTGAGATTATCGAGCCGTCAATCAACGCGCTGGGCTTTGAGCTGGTTCGGGTTTCGATGACAGGTCAGGACCATAACATCCTGCAGATCATGGCAGATCGCCCGGGTGCAAAAGGCAGCATCAATGTTGAAGATTGCGCCCAAATCAGCCGTACGGTTTCTGCCCTGATGGATGTCGAGGACCCGATTTCAGGTGCCTATCACCTTGAAGTCAGTTCCCCGGGTATCGACCGCCCGCTGACCCGTGCCGCGCATTTTGACGTGTGGAAGGGATTTGAGGCAAAGGTCGAACTGGTGATGGCCAAGGATGGTCGTCGCCGTTTCAGCGGTGTGCTGGATGGGATTGAAGATAATGCGGTCGCCCTGATTGTAGATGGCGAACGTGTCTTGTTGCCGTTGGCCGATATCGCAAAAGCGAAATTGGTCCTGACAGATGAATTGATCGCGCACGTCACCGGCGACCGCCGGAATGACGATAACGCAGAATAGAGGTTGGATATGGAAGCAACTTCGGGAATGCCGCGGCCGGAACTTTTGCAGGTCGCAGATGCCGTTGCCCGTGAAAAGGGCATTGATCGTGACGAGGTTCTCGGTGCTATGGAGCAGGCCATCCAGAAGGCAGGCCGTTCCAGATATGGTCACGAGCATGACATTCGTGCCCATATCGACCGCAAAACCGGCGAAATCAAACTCGCTCGTTACATCGAAGTCACCGATGAAATCGAAAACGATTTCACCCAGATGTCGCTCGAACAGGCACGTATTCGTGACGAGAACATCAATCTTGGTGAATTCCTGATTGATCCGCTGCCGCCGATTGATTTTGGTCGTATTGCTGCCCAGACCGCGAAACAGGTCATCGTGCAGAAAGTGCGCGACGCAGAACGCGAACGCCAGTACGAGGAATACAAGGACCGTGCGGACGAAGTTATCAATGGCGTCGTCAAGCGTGTCGAGTTCGGCAACGTTCTTGTCGATATCGGCCGTGCCGAAGCCATCCTGCGCCGTGAAGAACTGATCCCGCGTGAGACGGTTCGTCAGGGTGACCGGGTTCGTGCCCTGATCCTTGATGTCCGTCGTGAACAGCGTGGTCCGCAAATCTTCCTGTCGCGTACCCACCCGACCTTCATGGCAAAACTGTTTGCCCAGGAAGTACCGGAAATCTACGACGGCATCATCGAAATCAAATCGGTTGCCCGTGACCCGGGTTCGCGCGCGAAAATTTCGGTTCTGTCTTCGGACAGCTCGATTGACCCGGTCGGTGCCTGCGTTGGTATGCGCGGTTCGCGCGTCCAGGCGGTTGTTGCCGAACTTCAGGGCGAAAAAATCGACATCATCCAGTGGTCGGAAGACCCGGCGACCTTTGTTGTGAATGCTTTGGCCCCGGCCGAAGTCACCAAGGTTGTGATTGATGAAGAAACCAACCGTATCGAAGTCGTCGTTCCGGACGATCAGCTGAGCCTTGCCATTGGCCGTCGTGGTCAGAATGTGCGTCTGGCGTCCCAGCTGACCGGTTGGGATATCGATATTCTGACCGAGGAAGACGAAAGCGAACGTCGTCAGGAAGAAGCACGCAAGCGTGCGGAGATGTTCATCAAGGCGCTTGATGTTGACGAAGTTATCGCCCATCTCCTGGTCGCCGAAGGCTTCACCTCGATCGAGGAAGTCGGTTACGTGCCGCTGGCAGAACTGGCTGAGATCGAAGGTTTCGAAGAAGAAATCGCCGAAGAGCTGCGCAACCGCGCACGCACCTTCCTTGCCGAAGAGGCCGAGCGTCTTCAGAAACGTCGCGAAGAGCTTAAGGTTGCCGATGATCTGGTTGAATTCCCGGGTCTGTCGCTGGCTGTTGTTGTTCGCCTTGGTGAAAACGATGTCAAAAACCTTGAAGATTTCGCGGATCTCGCCAGTGACGAGATGATCGAATATGTCGGGGATGCCGATTCCATTACCATGGATCAGGCCAACGACATGATCATGGAAGCCCGTCGCAAGCTTGGCTGGTTCGAAGGTCTTGAAGAAGAGACCGAAGAATCCGCGGAAAGCGAAGAGGCCTAAGGCCGATCGGAGGATGCCATGTCGCATCGTAAAGGCGGCAAGGTAGCCGAGGTTCCGGAACGCCGGTGCATTGTCACCGGCGAAGTCCGGCACAAGGAAGATCTTCTCAGGGTTGTGATCGGGCCGGATGGTTCGGTTGTTCCCGACCTTGAGGAACGGCTGCCGGGACGGGGATTATGGTTGTGCCCGTCGCGGGATGTGGTAAATACCGCCTGTGCAAAGAACGCCTTTGCCCGGGCGGCCCGACAAAAAGTCGTGGTCGACACCGCACTTGCAGACCGGATCGAAGAGCTGCTGACGCGCAAATGCATCGATCTGTTGTCGCTGGCGCGGCGTGCAGGACAGGCTGTTGCAGGATTTGAAAAGGCCCGTGCCCAGATTGCCGAGGGCGCAGCCTTAGTATTGGCGGCACGCGATGGTGCCGCAGACGGAAAATCAAAGATCGAGGCCAAGGCCCGGGATCTGCCGATTTATTCCGTTCTGGATGCTGCTGAAATCGGCGCGGCCTTTGGTCGCGAAAAAGCAGTACATGTGGCCGTTGCGCCAGGAGGCCTTGCCAATCGGTTGGGGCGTTCGTGCAAACGGCTTGAAGGATTTCGCGCTGTCTGAGATCAGACGAGCGCCAGACGGACAGGACAGGATCGGCGTATGTGCCCGATCCCGCAGGAAATGAGGAAGTTGAACGGATTATGAGTGATCGCGATCAGGAGAAGAAACCGCTGAGCCTCAACAGATCGAAGCTTGAATTGAGCAAGACGGTCGAGGCAGGGCAGGTTCGTCAAAACTTCTCGCATGGACGGTCAAAATCTGTGACCGTCGAAGTGCGCAAGAAGCGTACCTTCGAAAAGAACGAATCCGGTCGCTTCCGTGAGGTGAAGAAGGATCTCGTTGAAGAACAGTCCCCGGCAGCAGAAAAGCCGGCACCGGAAGCAAAAAAAGAGCCGGTCGAAGAGCCGAAACCGCGTCCGGCGGTTGATGATCATGGCAATCTGACCGACAGCGAACGCGCTGCCCGTATGGCTGCTTTGAAGGCTGCTGAAGAGCGCCGCAAGCAGGACGAGGCGGATGCGGAAATCCGTGCCCGCGAAGAAGCTGCGCGCAAGGCCGAGGAAGAAGCACGCAAGGCAGAAGAAGCCAAGGCTGCTGCCGAAGCCAAACAGGAAGAAGCACCTGCTGCGTCTGAAAACGACTCTCCGTCTGTGGAAGAAGTCGAACAGCGCCTTGCAGCTTCGACGGCAAAAGGCAAGACTTCCAAGCCGAAGCCGGCTGCCAAACCGAAGGCTGAAGAAACCGTTATTCAGGGCGAACCGGCAGAGCCGCTGGTCCCCGAAGAACGTCGTCGTTCCGCACCGGCAGATGGCAAATCCAAAAGCCGCAAGGAAATTGACGAGGAAAATGCCCGCGTGGCAGCCCGCAAACGTGCCGAAGAAGAAGCCGGCCGTGCGGCGCGCACCAAGGGTGACGAAGGCCGTCGTCGTGGCAAGCTTTCTATCAATAATGCAATGAGCGGTGACGAAGGTGGTCGCCGTCGTTCCATGGCATCGATCAAACGCCAGCAGGCCAAAGCCAAAGCGCGTGCCCAGGGTCCGCAAAAACCGAAGGAAAAAGTCGTGCGTGATGTGGTAATCCCGGACGTTATTACTGTCCAGGAACTGGCCAACCGTATGGCTGAACGTGCCGCAGACGTGATCAAGACCCTGATGAGTCTTGGCGTCATGGCAACGATTAACCAGTCGCTTGATCCGGATACCGCACAGCTCGTGGTCGAAGAATTCGGTCACAACGTCAAACGTGTATCTGATGCTGACGTTGAAGAGTCACTGGTCAGCGTAGATGACAATGACGCGAAGCTTGTTGGTCGTCCGCCGGTCGTGACTGTCATGGGCCACGTTGACCATGGTAAAACCTCGTTGCTTGATGCCCTGCGCTCCACCGATGT
>NZ_DCAO01000113.1:6477-10877 GCF_002311515.1 Thalassospira sp. UBA1131 | reverse complement strand
AAAGTTACCGATATCGTGGTTCTGGTTGTTGCAGCCGATGACTCGGTCATGCCGCAGACCATCGAGGCAATCAGCCACGCGAAAGCGGCTGGCGTTCCGATGATTGTTGCCATCAACAAAATCGACAAGCCGGGTGCAAATCCGAGCAAGGTGAAAACCGAACTTCTTCAGCACGAAGTTGTGGTCGAGGAAATGGGTGGTGATGTCCAGGCCGTCGAAGTATCGGCCAAACAGCGCACTGGTCTCACCGAACTTGAAGAAGCCATTCTGCTGCAGTCCGAGGTCCTTGACCTTAAAGCCAACCCGGAACGCGTTGCCGATGGGGTTGTTGTTGAAGCCCGTATGGAAAAAGGCCGCGGTCCGGTTGCGACCGTTCTGGTCCAGCGCGGCACCCTGCGTACCGGTGACATCTTTGTCACGGGTCCGGAATGGGGTCGTGTCCGTGCCCTGATCGATGATCACGGCAATCGTGTTGCAGAAGCCATTCCGGGTATGCCGGTCGAGGTGAACGGTCTGAACGGTGTACCGTCTGCCGGTGATGACTTTGTGGTTGTTGAAAACGAAGCCAAGGCACGTGAAGTTTCTGACTTCCGTCAGCGCCGTATTCGTGAAACCCAGGCCGCTGCAATGAAGAAATCAGCACTCGAGAACATGTTCTCGCAGAGCGGTGACCTCAAAGAACTGCCGATCGTCATCAAGGGTGACGTGCAGGGTTCTGTCGAAGCACTTATCGGCACCTTGCAGAAACTTGGTAACGAGGAAGTCTCGGTCCGCGTTCTGCATAGCGGTGTTGGTGGTATCAACGAATCCGACGTCACACTGGCGCGTGCATCCAATGCACTGATCATTGGCTTTAACGTGCGTGCAAACCAGCAGGCCCGTGAACAGTCGCGCCGTGACAACGTTGATATTCGTTACTATTCGATCATTTACGATGTTGCAGATGACATCAAAAAGATGCTGTCGGGTATGCTGTCTCCGGAAGTTCGCGAGAAGTTCCTGGGCTATGCGGAAATCCGCGACGTCTTTACGATTTCCGGCAACAAGATCGCCGGTTGCATGGTCACCGAGGGTATCGTCAAACGTGGCGCAGGCGTCCGCCTGCTGCGCGACAACGTTGTCATTCACTCTGGCGAACTTTCGACGCTCCGTCGCTTCAAGGACGAAGTCAAGGAAGTCCGCGAGGGCTATGAATGCGGCATGTCGTTCGCCAAATATAACGATATCCAGTCGGGCGATGTGATCGAGTGCTTCGAGAACGAGGAAATTGCCGTCGAACTGTAAGACGGTGAGGAACTGAAATGGCGAAGCAACCAGCCAAAGCACCAAGTCAGCGACAGCTCCGCGTGGCGGAAGAAATCCGCCAGGCGCTGTCGCAGGCATTGGAGCGTGGAGACATTTACGATCCGGATCTGACACGGCGCCCCGTAACCATTACGGGTGTCAATCTTTCACCGGATATGCGCAATGCCATGGTATCTTTCACCCCGCTTGGCGGCGGAGAGGCAGAAACGTCGATGAAGGCGTTGATGCGTCAGAAAGGTCACCTGCGCAGTCATGTGGCCAACACGGTGCACATGAAATATGTGCCTGCATTGCGATTTGTCGAAGACAAGAGTTTTGATGTCGCTGACCATATTGGTGCCCTGCTGCGCGACCCGCATGTTGCGCAGGATCTTGTGGATGACCGGTCGGGCGACCCGGAAGATGAGGACGACTGATGGCGCGTCGCCGTCGCGGTAAAAGCATTAATGGCTGGCTGGCGGTGGACAAGCCCCTGGAGATCACGTCATCAACCGTGGTCAATCAGGTGCGCCGTCTGCTTGATGCCAACAAGGCCGGACATGGCGGGACACTTGACCCGCTGGCGTCTGGCGTTCTGCCAATTGCCTTTGGCGAAGCAACCAAAACGGTTGCTTATGTCATGGATGGCAGCAAAAGTTATCGCGTGACGTTGAAATTCGGCGAAGCGCGCAGTACGGACGATGCCGAAGGCGAGGTTATTGAAACCTCCGACCATCGTCCGACTGAAGACGAAATCAAGGCTGTGCTGGGTGAATTCATCGGTGAAATCCAGCAGGTGCCGCCAAAGTTTTCGGCGATCAAGGTCAATGGCAAGCGTGCCTATGACCTTGCGCGCCGCGATGAAGATGTGGTGTTGCAGCCACGTCCGATTCTGATCAAGGATCTTCGACTGGTCGACATGCCAGATCGCGATCACGCCGTGTTTGACGTTGTGTCAGGCAAGGGCGCGTATATGCGATCTTTGGCGCGCGATATCGCGCTGCGCCTAGGCACCGTCGGCTATATCGCCGCGCTTCGCCGGACTTCGGCGGGGCCGTTTTCGGAAGGGAACGCCATTCCCCTGCAGGAACTGCTGGATATGGACCCGGACGAGGTGATGAAGAAACTGCTTCCGGTTGAGACCGCGCTGGACGACATCCCGGCGCTGGCCCTGACCGAAGTCGAGGCGCAACGCCTTTCCTCTGGCCAGCCTGTCGGGCTGTTGCCGGTGGCAAAGCGCAATGCCCTTGAAAACCCCGTCGTGCAGGACGAAATCGTCTGTGCCATGCTCCATGACCGCGCTGTTGCGTTGGCTGAGATCACTGGTGGCGAAATTCGACCTGTGCGTGTTTTTAATCTCTAAAGGCGAAAGGATGCCTGATGTCGATTACTGCTGAACGCAAAGCTGAGCTGATCAAAGAATACGGTCAGAAAGACGGTGACACCGGTTCCCCCGAAGTCCAGGTTGCTATCCTGACTGAACGGATCAAGAACCTCACCGAGCACATGAAAGAACATAACCACGACTTCCACAGCCGTCGTGGTCTTCTCATGATGGTTGGTCAGCGTCGTCGTCTGCTGAAGTACCTGCAGCGCAAAGACCAGTCGCGTTACGAGAGCGTCATTGAACGCCTCGGTATTCGCCGCTGATATCGAACTGCGGCGGAGGGTGACCTCCGCCGTCGTTTTTTTTATTGTTCCGGCGGATCGGAACACGAGAAGCAGGGTCGGATGGGCCGACCCGATGCTTACGCCGGACCCATTACTCATGGCGCTGTCATGTAAGCCTCATGAGTAATGTGTTCGGAACTCGTGTACACTTTCGGGTCCGCCAGAGGTTTGTAAGAGGAAGAGAAAATAATGTTTAATGTCGTCCGTAAGGAAATGCAGTGGGGCAATGCCAAACTGGTTCTCGAAACCGGTAAAATCGCCCGTCAGGCAGATGGTGCCGTCAAGGTTACCTACGGTGAAACCGTTGTCCTGTGTACTGCTGTTGGCGCCAAACAGCCGCGCCCGGATGTCGACTTTTTCCCGCTGACGGTTAACTACCAGGAAAAAGCATTTGCCGCTGGCAAAATCCCGGGTGGCTTCTTCAAACGTGAAGGCCGCCCGTCTGAAAAAGAAACCCTTGTTTCGCGTCTGATCGACCGTCCGATCCGTCCGTTGTTCCACCCGCAGTACCGCAACGACACCCAGATCGTTTGTACCGTTCTGTCGCACGACATGGAAAACGATCCGGACGTGGTTGCCATGATCGGTACCTCGGCGGCCCTGACCATTTCCGGTCTGCCGTTCCTTGGCCCGATTGGTGCTGCCCGCGTTGGTTACAAGGATGGTGAATACCTGCTCAACCCGTCGACCGAAGCGGTCAAGGAAAGCGATCTGGATCTGGTTGTTGCCGGTACCCGCGATGGCGTGATGATGGTTGAATCCGAAGCATCCGAGCTGTCCGAAGACATCATGCTTGGCGCCGTGAAGTTCGGTCACGAACAGTTCCAGGGCGTTCTCGACCTGATCATTGATCTGGCCGAAGAAGCAGCCAAAGAGCCGCGTGACGTTGCAGAACTTCCGGAAGGTTACGACGCACTGGTCGAAAAAGTTGCTGCGCTGGGCACCGAAAGCCTGACCGCTGCTTATGCACATGTTGTCAAACAGGAGCGTTCGGCTGCTGTTTCTGCTGCCAAGGCAGACATCGTCGAGAAACTTGGTGATGAAGTTCCCGATGCGCTTAAAGGCAAAGTTTCCTCGATCATCAAGGATCTGGAAAAAGACATCGTTCGCGGTGCGATCCTGAAAACCGGCAAGCGTATCGATGGTCGTACCGGTGCCGACGTTCGTCCGATCATGGGCGAAGTTTCGGTTCTGCCGCGTTCGCACGGCTCCTCGATCTTCACCCGCGGTGAAACCCAGGCACTGGCTGTTGTTACCCTTGGTACCGGTCAGGACGAGCAGATCGTTGACGCGCTGGACGGTGAATACCGTGAAAGCTTCATGCTGCATTACAACTTCCCGCCCTATTCGGTTGGTGAAGCTGGCCGTATGGGCTCGCCGGGCCGTCGTGAAATCGGTCACGGTAAACTGGCATGGCGTGCCCTGCACCCGCTGATGCCGGGCAA
>NZ_DCAO01000113.1:0-6353 GCF_002311515.1 Thalassospira sp. UBA1131 | reverse complement strand
ACCGTTTGCGCAAGCTCGCTTGCGATGATGGATGCCGGTGTTCCGCTGGCACGCCCGGTTGCGGGTATCGCCATGGGCCTGATCAAGGAAGCCGAAGATTTCGCAGTTCTGTCCGACATCATGGGTGATGAAGATCACCTTGGTGACATGGACTTCAAGGTTGCTGGTACCGAAAACGGCATTACCTCGCTGCAGATGGACATCAAGATCACCTCGGTAACCCCGGACATCATGCAGATCGCCCTGAAGCAGGCCCGCGATGGTCGTCTGCACATTCTTGGTGAAATGGCCAAAGCCCTTCCGGAAGCACGCGGTGAAGTTTCGGGTAACGCCCCGACCATCACCCAGTTCTCGATCCCGAAAGACAAAATTCGTGATGTCATCGGTTCGGGCGGTAAGGTCATTCGCGAAATCTGCGAAGAGACCGGTGCAAAGGTTGATATTGAAGATGATGGTTCGATCACTGTCGCACATACCGACGGTGCAAAAGGCAAGCAGGCCGTGGATTGGATCAAATCCATCGTTGCGGAACCTGAATTGAATCATATCTATGATGGTAAGGTCGTTAAGGCTGTCGATTTCGGCGCATTCGTGAACTTCTTTGGTGCGCGTGACGGTCTGGTTCACATTTCCGAACTGGCACCTGAGCGTGTCAAACAGGTTTCGGACATCGTGAAAGAAGGCGACCAGGTTAAGGTCAAAGTCATCGGTTTCGATGATCGCGGCAAAATCAAACTGTCGATGAAACGTGTTGACCAGGAAACCGGTGCCGACCTCGACGCAGGCGACGCCGAATAAAGCAAACGGAATGCCGGACGACGATAAAAATGCGACGTCGTCCGGCACTCTGCGCGATGCCATAGCATCGCGGGCAAAGGCCGAATGGGAGAGACGAATTTGAAAGCCCTTAAACCGCTCGTCATGTCGGGTAAAGAAGTCTTGCCAGTTATCGAAGGTGGCAAAGGCGTTGCTGTATCGACGGGTAAAAGTTCCGGCGCATGGGCTGCTGCCGGTGGTATCGGGACTTTTTCCGCTGTGAATGCCGATTCTTATGACGAGAACGGCAATCTGGTCCCGATCGAATATGCAGGAAAAACCCGCAGTGACCGCCATCAGGAACTGATTGCCTACGGCATTCGTGGTGGTATTGCACAAGCACAGATCGCACATGAAATGCGGAACGGCGAAGGCCGTCTGCACATGAACGTATTGTGGGAAATGGGCGGTGCCGAACCGATCCTTCACGGCGTTCTTGAAGGTGCCAAAGGCCTGATCCACGGGGTAACCTGTGGTGCCGGCATGCCCTACAAGATTGCTCAGATTTCTGCGCAATACGGCGTTCACTATTATCCGATTGTCTCGTCAGCCCGTGCTTTCCGCGCATTGTGGCTGCGGGCCTATAAAAAGACCCCGGAATGGCTGGGTGGCGTGGTTTACGAAGATCCGTGGCGCGCTGGTGGCCATAATGGTCTGTCGAATTCCGAAGATCCGCTGGTGCCCGAGGATCCGTTCCCGCGTGTTGCTGCCCTTCGTGAATTCATGAATTCCGTTGGTCTGAATGATGTTCCGATCATCATGGCAGGCGGTGTCTGGTTCCTGCGTGATTTCGAAGACTGGATCGACAACCCCGAAGTGGCCCCGGTGGCCTTCCAGTTCGGGACCCGTCCGCTTCTGACACAGGAAAGCGAGATTTCCGACGAATGGAAACAGCGCCTGACCAGTCTCAAGAATGGCGACGTATCGCTACATAAATTCAGCCCGACTGGTTTCTATAGCTCGGCTGTGCGTAATGCGTTCCTTGAAGATCTGCATCAGCGTTCTGACCGTCAGGTACGCTATTCGCGTACCGCCGAGGCGGATCTGCATGTCGGTATCCCGCTCGGCCGTCGTGGTCGTCCGATCTATGTGCGTGAAGACGATGCCGACAAGGTCAAGGCTTGGCTTGAAGCTGGCTATACCGAAGGCATGCCGACCCCGGATGACACCATGGTGTTTGTCACCCCGGAAAGCGCACTGACGATCAAGAAAGATCAGATCGACTGCATGGGGTGCCTGTCACAGTGCCAGTTCTCCAACTGGGAACAGCATGAAGGCACGACTGGCAAGCGTGCTGACCCGCGTTCCTTCTGTATCCAGAAGACGCTCCAGAGCATTGCCCATGGCGCCAAAGTCGAAAATGAACTGATGTTTGCTGGTCACAATGCCTACAAGTTTGGCGAAGACCCGTTCTACGCCAATGGCAATATTCCAACTGTGAAGGAACTGGTCGACCGCATCATGACGGGCGACTGATCCTGACATCAGACCAAATAAAAAAGGGCCGGTTTTTACCGGCCCTTTTTGTTTGTTTTTCGCAGTATTTCATCCCGCGATTATAGTTGATCAAAATCAAAGAACAACGCGTCCGGGTTCTTTAGTCTGTCCCCAGCATTCATTAGGGCCATTATGATTTTGGCCCGACCACGACAAAGGGGCAAAGCTATGGGACATACATCGCGTCCATATACCAACGCGCTTAACCGGCTCAAGGATGCCAATCTGCGTCCGACGCGTCAGCGTCTGGCACTGGCACGTTTGCTGTTTGATGACGGCCATCGCCATGTCACAGCAGAACAGCTGCATTCCGAAGCCATGAGCAACAATATCAAGGTATCGCTGGCAACGGTTTACAACACGCTGCACCAGTTCACCGATGCGCGCCTTCTCAATGAAATCGTGATTGATTCGGGTCGGTCCTATTTCGATACCAACACCGAACCGCATTACCATTTCTATTGTGAAGAAGACGGCATGCTGTCTGACATTCCGGCAGGTGACGTCAAGATCGCAAACATTCCGAACATGCCCAACGGCACGGAACTGGCATCGGTTGATCTGGTATTCCGACTGCGTCGCAATCAGGCGGCGAAGGACGCAGCCTAAGACATCGCGCAGCCGTTATTTGCGCAGCCTTGCGCAGGTGACAGGCAGATGAAATCTGACACCTGATCAGTGCAATTGCCCCTGCTCTGCTTGACGGTGGCGGATTTCACGACACATAAAGGGCGGCAAGACCACTTGGTTTTGCCGCCTTATTTTTTGCGACTTTGGCTCATACAACAACGCTGTACTGGGCGAACAATAACAAGGAACAGCGCACATGGCGCTTAAGGGAACACGTACCGAGGCAAACCTGCGCGCGGCCTTTGCCGCCGAGGCACAAACCAATCGTCGTTATCTTTACTTTGCCCAGCAGGCCGACATCGAAGGCTATACCGAGGCAGCCGAGCTGTTTCGCACCGCGGCCGAGGCCGAAACCGGCCATGCATTCGGCCATCTGGAATTTCTTGAAACCGCAGGCGATCCGTTGACTGGCAAAGAATTGGGCGCCACCCGCCTGAACCTTGAAGCGGCCATCGCGCAGGAAAAGGACGAGGCTGAAACGGCCTATCCCGAAATGGCCCGTATTGCCCGCGAAGAGGGCTTGGAAGATATCGCTGCATGGTTTGAAAGCCTTGCCCGCGTGGAAGCCGCCCATGCAGATCGTATCGAACGTCTTCTTACCCGGATGGGGAGCAAAACGGACGGTGCATAAAGCTGATTGATCGCCAAAATGTGATTTGTGATCAGCAACGAAACGCCGGATTGTGCGCAACCTCAACCCTTCGAATCTAACAGGGAAAATCAGCAATGTTTGTTGTCTCGCTGACCTACAAGGTTCCGCTTGAACAGGTGGATGCGCATATCGAAGACCATATCGCGTGGCTAAAGCAGGCCTATGCCAAGGGTATGTTTCTGGCATCCGGCCGCAAGGTGCCGCGCGATGGCGGGGTGATCCTTGCCAAGGGTGATCGTGCTGCACTTGAAGATGAACTGACCCGCGATCCGTTTCATCAGTATGATCTGGCCGATTACCATATCACCGAATTTGATCCGGTGATGGTGGCAGACGGTCTTGAGGCGCTTAAGGTCTAGTTGCAATTGTCGCTAAGGCCCACGTCCTAGCCTTCAATCAGTTCCGGATTTGATGAATTGTCCTTGAGCGCCACACCCGACAGACCCATCTTGCGCGATTCGACCATCAGATAAGCGATCTTTTTCGCGGCCTTTTTCGGGGTTAAACCCGCCGGACGGATGTTGGAAACGCAGTTGCGATCGGCGTTCGACCGCCCGCGTCTCGGCCCCCAGGTCAGATAGCAGCCAAGTGAATCCGCGCTCGATAAACCCGGGCGTTCGCCGATCAGCATCACGGTCAGCTTGGCGCCCAATGCAGCACCGATTTCATCGCCCAGTCCGACACGTGACTGGGTGGCCAGTGTGATCGGCGCGACCGACCAGCTTTCCCCCAAGTGATCAAGGATCAGCTTTAAGGTATTGGCCGCATGGTCATGAGTGGCGCGGGCAGACAAGCCATCGGCCAGAATGAAGGCAACGTCAAAATCCCCGGCATGCTTGCCAAGTGCTGCAACAGAGTCTTCGTCCAACAACCGGCCAAGGTCGGGTCGCTGCAAATATGTCGGTCGATCTGGTGCGGCGGAATGGACATCAAGGATTGTGTGATCAAGCCCATCAAGCTGATCGCGCACGGAGTTGGGTTCAAAGGCCATATGCACAGAATCCCGGGCACGGGCATGCGCCATCTGGAATTCAAGCAGCCGTTCGGTCGGCAACCCGTCGCCGACCCGGCCAAGGCCGATGCGGGCATCTGTATGGGCACGAAGCGTATTCCACGGATCAAGGCCACTCGGAATTTTCTTGTTGGTCAGATTGCTCATTTAAGCGGCCCCCGACCATGCCAAAAGGTTCTGGGCGGCCTGCCCGTCAAGTTGCGGGCGGGTGCGGCCGTTCTGATCAAGGATCTCCATCTTGCGCAGCCAGGCGGCAAATTCAGGGGCCGGTTGCAGACCCAGCACAGAGCGCAGATACATCGCATCATGGAAACTTGTGCTTTGGTAATTGAGCATGATGTCATCCGCACCGGGGACGCCAATGACGAAGTTACAGCCAGCAACCCCCAGAAGGGTCAGAAGGTTATCCATGTCATCCTGATCGGCCTCGGCATGGTTGGTATAGCAAACATCACAGCCCATCGGCACGCCAAGCAGTTTGCCACAGAAATGATCCTCAAGCCCGGCGCGGGTGATCTGTTTGCCATCAAACAGATATTCTGGACCGATGAAGCCGACCACCGTATTGACCAGAAGCGGCGAGTATTTGCGCGCGACCGCATAGGCACGCGCCTCGACCGTTTGCTGATCGATGCCTTCGTGGGCATCGGCCGAAAGCGCTGCCCCCTGCCCGGTTTCAAAATACATGACATTGTGGCCGACCGTGCCGCGCTTAAGCCCCTTGGCGGCGTCTTCGGCTTCGGCCAGCATGGCCTGGGTGATGCCAAAGCTTTCATTGGCCTTTTGCGTGCCGGCGATGGATTGAAACACCAGATCGACCGGGGCATTACGTGCCATCACATCAATTGCCGTGGTGACATGGGCCAAAACGCACGACTGGGTCGGGATGTCGATCCTTTCACGGACCTCGTCGATGAGTTTAAGAAGCTCAATCATGGCTTCCGGGCTGTCGGTGGCCGGGTTGATGCCAATCACCGCATCGCCGCTGCCATGCATCAGACCGTCAAGGATCGAGGCCGCAACACCGGCAGGATCATCAGTCGGATGATTGGGTTGCAGGCGCACCGAAAGATGGCCGGGCAGGCCGATCGTATTGCGAAAGGCGGTGACGACATGGCATTTCTTGGCAACCGCGATCAGGTCCTGATTGCGCATCAGTTTTGATACCGCCGCGACCATTTCCGGCGTCAGGCCGGGTGCCAGATGTTTAAGTGCTTCGGGGGTGGCGTCATCGGTCAGAAGCCAGTTGCGAAAATCACCAACGGTCATCGAGGATACCGGTGCAAAGGCATCTGCATCATGATCATCAATGATCATGCGCGTGACGTCGTCATCCTCGTAGGGGACCAGTGCCTCGCTCAGAAGCTGTTTGAGCGGCACATCGGCCAGTGCAAAGCGCGCCGCCACCCGTTCTTCATCCGAGCTTGCCGCCAGCCCGGCCAGCAAATCGCCGGACCGAAGCGGGCTTGCCTTTGCCAACAGGGTTTTCAGGTCGGGAAAGGTAAAGCGTTCAAAACTGAATGGCGCGCCGGTCTGCAAGTTCTGCCTCCTGAAGCATGAAAGACATCACCAGGGATTTTTGCCCCTGTCCGCAAAGGAAAACAGCGCCAAACATGACGCTGTTGCGATGCATGATCATCATTTGTCCATGGAACCAGAAAATGCCTCAAATGCAAAGTTTTTAATCACAAGGAAAGGCGCGCCTTTCTATTGTGCAGCCTGTGCGACCTCCGTCAGGGTCTTGCG
>NZ_DCAO01000088.1:57217-57389 GCF_002311515.1 Thalassospira sp. UBA1131 | reverse complement strand
CCGCATCGGCCGGAAGCCACAAATGGAAACCAGTGGCGGGCGCATCGGTAAAATCAATCGCGGTGCTTAAAGACCGAGACCGGATTTCAGGGCTGCTTTGGCATCGCCACCGTCAAAGGTGGTCACACCGTCAAGCCATGCATAAGCTGCATCCGGGTTGGCTTTAAGCCAT
>NZ_DCAO01000088.1:56207-56835 GCF_002311515.1 Thalassospira sp. UBA1131 | reverse complement strand
CCCAGACCGAACTGGTTGCTGTCGATCATGTCCTGGATAAGACGGTTACCGTCATTGCCCGGCTCGATGCCATAAATCTCGCCATCAAGCTGATCCTTGAACTTTGCAATGTCGGCAAAGTCCTTAAGACCCGCATCAAAGGCGTTCTGGCTCACAGCAAGGGTGTATTTTGCACCTTCAAGGTTTGCGCCGGTTGATACGACGGTGCCTTTATCAAGGTAGGGCTGAATATCGGCTGCCATGGTCGGCATCCAGTTGCCGAGGAAGACGTCAACGTCGCCATTGGCAAGGCTCGTGTAGGTGACCGGTACCGACAGCAATTCGGTTTCCGCGGTATAGCCAAGTGATTCAAGGATCACGGATGCGGTCGCCGTGGTTGCAGTGATGTCGGTCCAGCCCACATCAGAGAAAGTCACGGTTTTGCAGGCATCGCTATCGGCTGCTTTGGCAGCAGTTGCACCCAAAAGGGTGGTCGCAATAATGGTGCTGCCAAGAAGGCGGCCGAACGTGGAAAGATTGGTCATGCTTCTGGTTCTCCCTTGTATAAACCTGATGTTGCTGATGACCGAATTTGGCCGGTCATCAGAAGACGCTCGGTTCCGGAGGCCAGACGAACATCAACGCAACA
>NZ_DCAO01000088.1:32144-55989 GCF_002311515.1 Thalassospira sp. UBA1131 | reverse complement strand
CCTTCGCAACGCAGAGGATTGGATGAATTAATGCCCAAAGTTGGTATGCAGCCTGTACGCCGCAGGCAGTTGATCGACGCAACGATTGAAACCATTCACCAGCACGGATTCGCCGACACCACGATTGCGCGAATCTCTAAGGCTGCCGGTATGTCGTCCGGGATTATTTCGCACTATTTTGGCGGCAAGAACGCCCTGTTGCAGGAAACCATGCGCTCCCTGATGAAGGATTTGCGCGATGACTACATGGTGCGACTGGCAACGGCCAAAACGCCGATGGACCGTCTCGAAGCGATCATCAATACCAACTTCAACGAAGAACAGTTCACCCCGCAGGTGACGGTGGCCTGGCTGTCCTTCTGGGCGCAAGTACCGTTTTCCGATCAGTTGCGGCGTCTGAACAATATCTATTTTCAGCGCCTTGCATCCAATCTGCGGCACGAGTTGCGTCAATTGACCACCGAAGAATGCGCAGACGAAATCTCGTCTGCAATTGCCGCCATGGTTGACGGCATCTGGGTGCGAACCGGTCTGTCACGCGGACAGGCCGACATTGCCGGGGCGCGCAAGATGGTGCTGGGCACCTTGCGCCTGTATCTGGCGAATTCGCCGAGCCCAAAGAAGCACGTAAAGAAGTAATCGAACCAAAACACAAAGACCACGGCTGCCGGTTGTCCCGGTGGCCCGCAGGAGTTTTAAGATGAGCCTTTATCAAATCCAGAATTTCATCAATGGCAAGAAGACTCAGGGTTCGGGCGCAGAGATGGTTACCCTTAACCCTGCGACCAATACGGTTCTGGCCAAGGGCCACGAAAGCACCGCTGCTGATGTGGATGCCGCGGTCAAGGCCGCACGCGCCGGGTTCGAAATCTGGAAAAATACGCCGGCTGCCGAACGGGCACGTGTCCTTTTCAAGGCTGCCCAGATCCTGCGGGATCGCAATGATGAACTGGCGCTGGTTGAAACCCGTGATACCGGGCGTGCCATTCAGGAAACTGAAATTGTCGATGTGATTTCAGGTGTCGAATGCCTTGAATATTTCGCCGGTGTGGCTGGCAGCCTTGCGGGCGAACATATCGACCTTGCAGGTAACTTTGCCTATACCCGCCGCGAACCGGTTGGGGTTTGTGGTGCCATTGGTGCCTGGAACTATCCGATCCAGATCGCTTGCTGGAAGGCGGCCCCGGCATTGGCATGTGGCAACGCGGTTGTATACAAGCCGTCCGAAACCACGCCGCTTTCGGCCATCGCGGTTGCCGAGGCCCTTCAAGAAGCCGGTCTTCCCGATGGCGTTTACAACGTTGTGCAGGGCGCGCGCGAAAGCGGTGCTGCGCTGGTTGAACATCCGGGCGTTGACAAGATTTCCCTGACCGGATCGGCTGCGACCGGTGCCAAGGTGGCCTCTGTTGCCGCAGGTGGCATGAAGGCCGTCACCATGGAACTGGGTGGTAAGTCGCCGATGATCGTGTTCGAAGATGCCGATCTGGATAACGCTGTTTCCGGCGCACAGATGGCGAACTTCTATTCATCGGGTCAGATTTGCTCGAACGGGACGCGTGTGTTTGTCCATGAAAGCGTTGCCGATGCCTTCATCGAAAAGCTGATCGCACGTTCCAAGGATCTTGTTCTTGGCGATCCGGAAAAACCTGAAACCCAGGTCGGCCCGATTGTCACCAAGGCACAATACGAACAGGTCATGTCCTATATCGAAAAGGGCAAGGCAGAGGGGGCGAAATGCGTTCTTGGCGGCCATGCCGTCACTGAGGGCATGCCGGAAGGCGGACTTTTTGTCGCGCCGACCGTGTTTGCCGATTGCACCGATGACATGACCATCGTGCGTGAGGAAATCTTTGGCCCGGTAATGTCTGTCCTGACCTTTAGCAACGAAGACGAAGTGATCAAGCGCGCCAATGACACCGAATACGGTTTGGCCGCAGGCGTATTCACCAAGGATCTGTCGCGTGGCCATCGCGTGGTTGCACGGCTTGAGGCCGGCACATGCTGGATCAACACCTATAACATCACGCCGATCGAAATGCCGTTTGGCGGTGTCAAGAAATCGGGCGTTGGCCGCGAAAACGGCCGTGCGGCGATTGAATATTACACCCGCATCAAATCCGTTTATGTCGAAACCGGCGATGTTGAGGCCCCTTACTAAGGGGCTTTGACCAACCAACGTCGCCAACCACTCACCGGCTGCCCACACAGCACGACCAAACAAGGGATCAGAAATGACGACCCCAACGACCACTGAAAAATATGATTATGTGATTGTCGGTTCAGGTTCGGCAGGGGCTGTGCTTGCCAACCGACTGACCGAAGATGCCGAGGTTAAGGTTCTGGTGATTGAAGCCGGACCAAAGGATCACTGGTGGGACTGGCGTATCCATATGCCGACAGCACTTTCCTATCCGATGCAGTCGGAAACCTATAACTGGGCCTATTGGACAACGCCGCAGCCCAACCTGAACAACCGCCGCATGGAAACGCCGCGTGGCCGCGTTTATGGCGGTTCAAGTTCGGTCAACGGCATGGCTTATGTCCGTGGTCACGCGCTTGATTACAACCGCTGGGCCGAAGAAGACGCAAGCCTCAAGGAATGGGATTATGCGCGCTGCCTGCCATATTTCCGCAAGGCCGATACGCGCAACGAAGACACCGAAGGTGATGAATATCACGGCGGTGATGGTCCGCTGCATGTGACGACCGGTGCCTGTCAGAACGACCTGCACAAGGCCTGGATCAAGGCCGGTCAGCAGGCCGGTTATGAATTCACCCCGGATCAGAACGGCTATCGCCAGGAAGGTCTCGGGACCATGGATATGACGGTTTATAAGGGACGTCGCTGGTCAACCGCACGCGCCTATCTGCATCCGGCGATGAAGCGTCCGAAGCTGACCGTTTATCACAAGGCCTTTGCGCAAAATGTTGTTTTCGAAGGAAAACGTGCCATTGGTCTCGACTTTTTCCATGACGGCGAAAACAAGCGCGCCCTTGTTGATCGCGAAGTCATCATTTCGGCCGGTTCGATCAACTCGCCAAAGCTTTTGATGCTTTCGGGTGTTGGTCCGGCGGCGCATCTGCGCGAACATGGCATTGATGTTGTCCATGATCTGCCCGGTGTTGGTGAAAACCTTCAGGACCATCTTGAACTCTATGTTCAGATGGAATGCACCAAACCCATCAGCCTGAACAGCAAACTCGATTGGTGGAACAAGCTTAAGATCGGGGCGGAATGGTATCTGTTCAAAACCGGTCTTGGCGCCAGCAACCATTTCGAGGCGGGTGGTTTTATCCGTTCCAAGGCGGGCGTGCAGCACCCAGACATTCAGTATCACTTCCTGCCAGCCGCGATTAACTATAACGGTTCCAAGGCGGCCGAAGGTGATGGTTTCCAGGCCCATGTCGGTCCGATGCGTTCCAAGTCGCGTGGGACGGTCCGTCTGGCATCCGCCAATCCCAAGGATCGCCCGATCATTGATCCGAACTATATGAGCCACCCGGAAGACTGGGAAGAAATGCGGGCTTCTGTTCGTCTGACCCGTGAAATCTTTGCCCAGGAAGCCTTTGCTGATCTGCGCGGGGCGGAAATTGCGCCGGGCAAGGACATCCAGACCGATGAAGAGATCGACGCATTTGTTGCCGATCACGCCGAAAGTGCTTATCACCCGTCCTGTTCGTGCAAGATGGGCAGTGATGAGATGTCGGTGGTGGATGAGAAAACCCGCGTGCATGGCGTCGAAGGCCTTCGCGTGGTCGACAGCTCGATCATGCCGACCATCGCATCGGGCAACCTCAATGCCCCGACCATCATGATCGGTGAAAAGGCCGCCGACATCATTCGCGGTCGCACGCCGCTGGCACCATCGAATGCACCGTATTTCGTGCATCCGGAATGGGAAACCAAGCAGCGCTAAATTTGCGGACTTTAAATAGTCTGATGATTATCCCCGGTTCATCTTTTTGATGGATCGGGGATTTTTATTTCCGGTTATTGCAATCGGTTCGGCATCGGAGGATGATCATGGCATATTGTATGCAAATCCCGCGACATACAGCGCCAGACAAGAAGTGCCGCCATGCAAGAAATCAGCCTGCTTAATTCCGTTATCGGTCCCGTTATGCGCGGGCCATCCAGTTCGCACTGTGCGGCACCCTATATGATGGCCAAGCTGGTGCGCGAACTTTCCTGTGCCAACGGTGAAACGCTCAGGCGTGCCGTGATCCGCTTTGATCCGCGTGGGTCCTTTGCGCCATGTTACAAGGCGCAAAGCTCGGACGAAAACTTTGCCGCCGGGCTTGCCGGGGCCAAGCTGACCGATCCGGATTATCGTGAAATTCTTGGCCGGGTAGAGCAGGGCGAAGGTTTCCATTTCTCGATCGAAGTCACCGAGCTTGAAAACAACAACCACCCAAACCGTGTTGATCTTGAACTGAGTGTCACGACCCCGGATGGCGAGGAACGTTCAGACCTCTATACCGGCGCATCCGTCGGCGGGGGCATGTATTACATCGACGGTCGCAATGGTGAACGCCTGTTCATGACCGGCAAAACGGCAACCGTCTTTGTCTGGGGCGCCGAAGCGGTGGCACAGGCAGATGCCTTGGCCAACGAGCTGGCGGCAGGGGAAAACAGCCTGCTGGGTGTGTCGGTTGAACCCGATCACGAACGGGTTGAAATCGCGCTCCAGGCCTTGCCGAATGCCGATGTCCTGACAGCCATTCGAAATCGTGATGGCGTTGCGGATGTGCGCTTTGCCGATGCGTCACAATATCCGGTGTGCGCCACCGATGATCTGTTTTCCGAAAGTGCCGCCGTGATCGCGGTGGCGGATGATCAGGAAGGGGGCTCGATCGCGAATGCCGCCCTGGTGCTGGAGGCAAAACGCCTTGGGCTGTCCCGCGAAGCCACCCGCGTGCTGTTTCGTGAACGGTGCGAACTGATGCTGCGCGTCGTGGCAGAGGGTTTTGAGGCCAAGCCAGAAGACAACGTCATGCGGTTCCTGACACTTCGTGCCCGCACGGTCCGTGATGCCAACCTGCCCGCGGGGCTCGGTGGTCCGGTCTTGCAGGATGCCATGGCCGGCGCGTTGTCGGCGATGGAACGTGACAGCAACCGGGGTCTTGTTTGTGCCGCACCAACGGCAGGCAGTGCCGGCGTCGTGCCGGGAACGCTTTATGGACTGATCCGCCATGGAATTGATCTTGATGGTGCGACCGATGCCTTGCAAACCATGGCATTGATCGGGGCGGTGTTTGCCGCGCGTGGAACCTTTGCCGCCGAATGCGGTGGCTGTTCGGTGGAAACTGGCGCGTCGGCGGCGATGGCGGCCGCCGGTGTTACACAGGCCTATGGCGGAACACCAAAGCAATGCTTTGATGCGGCCAGCATGTGTCTGATGAATACGCTTGGCCTTGTCTGTGATCCGGTGGGCGGGGATGTTGAAATCCCGTGTCATGCCCGAAATGTTGCCGGGGTATCGCATGCCTTTTCATCGGCGATGGCGGCTCTGGCCGGGTTTGATGCGGTGCTGGCATATGATGAGCTGGTCGATCAGACGGTGAAGATTGGCAATATGATGCATCCTGATTTGCGGTGCACAGCGCGCGGTGGCTGTGCCGCCACCAAAACCGCCCTTCGCATGGTCGAAGCAGTTCGTCAAAAACCTTAAAACGCTGATTCTCAAGGGCCTGTTGCATACCAACAGCAAAAATCAGTGCCGCAGGTATCACGCTTTGTTGGCCGCTTTGCGCAATCGTTCTGCTTTGACTTGGCCGGTTTTGGCATAATCGGCGAAAAGCGGGTTTAAGGCCGGAAAAAGGGCAGTTTTTCCTTGATAGGTCGGCCGGATTGGGCAGGATAAGCCCACATCCATTTTCAAATATGAGGGTTCCTCATGTTCACCCCGAACTTGCTGACCGCCAATGACCGGGCAGGCCAATATCCTGATTCCTATTATGCCGCGACGGCGAATGCGACTGCGCCCTTCGCCAAGCTTGAAGGGGATCAGACCTGCGACATTGTCATCATTGGTGGCGGCTTTACCGGGCTGTCATCGGCATTGCATCTGGCAGAGCGCGGCTATGACGTCATCCTGCTTGAGGCGCACCGGGTCGGCTGGGGCGCGTCGGGGCGTAATGGCGGGCAGGTCGGGTCCGGCCAGCGGCGTGAACAGGATGAACTTGAACAGATGGTCGGGCGCGATGATGCGCATAAGCTTTGGGATATCGCCGAAGAGTCAAAGGACGTCGTCAAGGCCCTGATTGCCAAGCACAATATCCAGTGCGACTGGAAACCGGGCATTTTGCATGCCGATCACCGCGCACGCTTTGTCGAACATTCCCGTGCCTATGCCGAAAAGCTTCAGACCGAATACGGCTATGAGGATATCCGTTTTGTTGACCGCGATGAAATGCGCGCGATGCTGGGCACCGAATTTTATCATGGCGGGTCGCTTGATATGGGCGCGGGGCATTTGCATCCGCTGAACTTCGCCCTTGGTCTGGCCGATGCAGCACGCAACGCCGGCGCACGCATTTTCGAAGGCGCAGTTGTCACGTCATATGAAAATCAGGCGGGCAAGGTCACTTTGAAAACCAAGGATGGCGGCGTTGTTAGCGCTAACAAGCTTATTCTTGGATGCAACGGTTATCTTGATGCCTTGGATGATCGGGTTGCAAAACGTGTCATGCCGATCAACAATTTCGTCATTGCCACCGAGCCGCTTGGTGATGATCTGGCGCGTGAACTGATCCGTGATGATGTCGCGGTCGCGGACTCAAAGTTCGTGATCAATTACTACCGGCTGAGTGCGGATAAACGCATGCTGTTTGGTGGCGGGGAAACCTATGGCTATTATTTTCCGCGTGACATCAAGGCGTTTGTCTCGCCGCATATGCTCGAAGTCTATCCGCAGCTGAAAGACGTCAAGATTGATTATGGCTGGGGCGGGACGCTGGCGATCACGATGAACCGTATGCCGTTTTTTGAAAAGATCGAAGATAATATCTTTACCGCGTCGGGCTATTCCGGCCACGGGGTTGCGATGGCAACCCTTGCCGGGCAGATCATGGCCGACGCCGTTTCCGGCACCATGGAACGGTTTGACGTGATGGCCAACATCAAAACCCCGGTGTTCCCGGGCGGGAAGATGTTGCGCTTCCCGATGCTGGTGGCCGCGATGCTTTGGTACTCGATCCGCGACAAGCTTTGATCTGATGTGACGTGATATGCTTAGCGCTTTGCAAGGCGCTAAGCCATTTTGCGTCCTTCGTCTTTGTCTTTTTTGTTCTGGGCACTGGTGTCCTGTTCGCCGGTGTCGGGTGCCGTGGTATTTCGGTTGCCCGTATCGGGCGTACTGTCAGGGGTGCGGGCGCCAGACGGGTCTGCATCCGTTGAACCGGTCTTAACGACCTGTGTGTCTTGGTCCGTATTATCGGATGCGCCGCGTGCGGTCAGAAGTGCCTTGGTGCGTTCCCATTTTTTAGGGTTCAAAGCCAAAGTGGTCGCGTCGCTGAACGATACGTCATAGCCACGGTTAAGGGCGGCCTGCATGGTTGCCTTGACGCAAAAATCGCCGTCCAGACCCACGATAATCAGTTTGCCGACCTTCTGGCGATCAAGCACGCGATCAAGCTCTGGTTCGCTGAAGCCATCCGCGCGCGCCTTGACGATATCATGGTCGATATCGCCGTTGATCCGTTCATCAAGATCAAGGCCCTTGGATTTGGGGCTGCCACGACCTTCATTCAGGAGCTTTACGAGAAAGTTGATGTACCAACCGCGGAATGTCTGGCGGATCGAGATCACCGGCGTTCCATTGGCATTGGCGGCTTCAACGAGTTTGTTGATTGCAGTGATCAGTTTATCGACCATGTCGGCCGGATAGGCATGCTTGCCGTCCGAACTGGTGAAATCTTCCTGGACGTCAACGATCAGAAGGGCGCGATTGGGCCGCTCTGCGAGATTGATCTTTTTGCCCTTGCTGGGGGCGAGGTGATGGCGTTGGCCATAGATGGTGTAGGCGATGGCGCCCACCAGTAAAATGACAATAAGAGTGATCACCGACCACATGTCCAGGCTCTCCGTTTCGTCGTCTCAGGTCGCTTCGTAAATCTACTTTGCAATCGGACATAAAGACCATCGGTGAACCGGGCAGTTCAGGTGCTGTAACGCACTGAACCACACCCGACCGTTTTGGGGCGGGTGTTCCAGGCCAGATGTATCCAATTGTCAGAATGCCGGATGCCGCGTTGCGGCGCGTCCATTGGACGTCACGAACAGAGCTATTTTTTTCTACTCTTCCAGCATTCTTCATAACCACATGAAATCGCAATCATTTAAATTTGTCAACTTAGCCGACAAAAGCAAACCCCCGGTTTTGCAGGGTGCGTGGTTATGTGTGTTTGATTGCCTAACGTTTCAGGATCAGTTTGGTTCCCAACTTGATACCGGGTCATAGCGTTCGCCCTTGGACAGGATCATGCCATTATGGGCGGCAATACCGACTTCAAAGCTTGAAGCGATGCGAAGGGCCCGTTCCATGAAATGTCGGGCGGCGGGTTCTTCGCAATATTCCGACAGGGTCTGGGCAAAGAGTTGCAGCCAGCGGTCAAAATGATGGCGGGTGATTTTGAGCGGCAAGTGCTTTTGCATCGGGCGCCCGTCATAGTTGCCAGTCGCCAGCGCGACCGAGGACCAGAACATCACCATGCGATCAAGATGATGGTCCCAGTTATCGACCTTTTCATCAAACACCGGGCCCAGCAGGTCGTCATCGCGCACCTTGGCGTAAAAGCCATGCACGATGTTCTTGATCATGTCCGTATCAATGCCGGTATCTTCCTTGATACGCCGCGTGGCAATTTCGCGACGTTCCTTGATTTCGGCAAGGGTTGGCTGTTTTTCGGACATGGTAAGGGGCCTGTTTTGCGCATCAACTGGAACCGCTTTAAACGACGAAGCGATTTTCGGACATGACATATGTCACTTTGTGTCCGAACGCAAACAGATCACCTGTTATGGCATTATCGGTCAGGCAAACCGATCATGCAGGCCGTAATATCGATAGCCGATAGAACGCGCCACACGCCGCAATGACGCCATCGGGAATTTATCCATCGGTGTCGTCAAGACCGCACCCAGATCGTCCTCATCGCAGATGCCCAGCATCCGTTCTGCCAAAAGCTTGCCGCCCAGACTTGCCATCGCCACCCCGTTGCCATGCCAGGCAAGGGCGGTCCAGATATCATGATGCCCGGGAACCCGCCCGATATAAGGCCGCCAGCTTTGCGACAGGCAGGCAAGCCCGTTCCAGTGATGGGTAAAGGCAACATCCTGCCAAGCCGGGAACATGCGTTTGAAATTATCGAGCAGATCCTGTTTGCCAGCAGCAAAGGCCTTGGGCGTTGCGGTAATCCCGCCGCGTCCACCAAACAGAAAACGATTATCCGGAAGCTTGCGGAAATAATGCAGCAGGATGCGACTGTCAAAAGCCATCAGGTCACTGGTCCAGCCTTGATTTTCCAGCTCTTCCGGGCGGAGAGGACGGGTAATCAGAATACCCGAAAAGACCGGCATCAAGCGCCCGCCGATCCAGTCGGGCAGGTTTTCCGCACTATATCCGTTGGTGGCGATGACGATCTTGGCCGCCGTGATTTGCGTGTTGCCTGCATAAAGGCGATAGGTATCGCCATCTTCCTCAAACCGCTCGATCGTTGCCTGTTCGAATATCCGAACACCCGCGCGAACACATTGTTCATGCAAGCCCGAAAGATACTTCATCGGGTTGATGCCAAACCCGGCTTGAACATGCAAACCACCATACGTTTCCGCCGCACAAAGGCCGCGTTCCTTCAATGCATCGCGGCTTAGCAGTTCTGTCGGGATGGTTGTGAAATGGGACAGTTCCTGTGCTTCATGGGCCAGTTCGGCAACCCGGTTGGGTTTGTGCGCCAGAACCACTTCGCCGTCAGAATGGCGATCCGCATCAATGTCCCAGTCATTCAGACGTTGATCCACCAGATCAATGGCATCGCGTTGATGACGGGCGAACTGTTTGACCGCGTCTTCGCCAAAACTCTTCGCCAGTTGGCCAAATCCCTTGCCACTGCCACCCATGCAACAAAAGCCGCCATTGCGCCCCGATGCGCCCCAACCGGACCGACCGGCATCAAACACCGCAACATTGGCGCCGTTCTTTGCCAGTTCCAGTGCCGTCGACAGGCCGCAATAACCGCCACCGATAATGGCGATATCGGTTTTAAGATGACCTTCTTCGGGCAGGGTTTCACAGGCAGGAAGCGGTGATGCACTTTCGACCCAATAGCTGTCAGGCAGGGTATCGGTGCGGTAGGCGGCGGGTTGATAGATACGTTTTAGCATGGTGGGCTCTTTTGGGGCTTGGCTTGGCCTGGGTGAGGGGCGTTGGGATGTGCGTGCCTGTGGGGCAGGCTTTGTTGGGCGGTTTGTTATCTGTTTAATCAAAATACCCGGCAATGATAACTCATGCCGGGTATTTTGTGTAAGTTCCTGTAATCGAGCCCGGATTACATTTTGCCAAGTTTCTTCGCGGTCTCGTCAAAGGCGGCACGCGCCCGTTTGACCAGCTCGTCGATTTCTTCCTTGGTAATGCAAAGCGGCGGCGACAGAACCATGCGATCACCGCAGGCACGCATGATCACGCCATTGGCAACACAAGCATCGCGGCACATGGTGCCAACGGTGCCCGGCTTGTCGAACATCTTGCGGGTTTTCTTGTCATCAACCAGCGGCATACCGGCAATCAGACCAACGGTTTCAACCGCACCGACCAGCGGGTGGTCTTCAAGGGTTTTCAGTGCCTTGGCGAAATACGGGCCGATATCGTCCTTGACGCGTTCGACCATCTTTTCTTCGCGCAGGATGCGAATGTTTTCAAGTGCGACCGCCGCACATGCCGGATGACCGGAATAGGTAAAGCCGTGGGTGAATTCACCGCATTCATTAATCAGGACATCGGCAACCCGATCTCCAACCATGACAGCCGAGATCGGTAGATAACCCGAAGACATGCCCTTTGCCATCGGCATCAGGTCCGGCTTGATGTCAAAGGTGTCCGAGCCAAACCATTCGCCGGTCCGGCCAAAGCCGCAAATGACTTCGTCGGCGATCAGAAGGATGTCGTATTTTTTGCAGATACGCTGAATTTCCGGCCAGTAGGTTGACGGCGGAATGATCACGCCACCAGCACCCTGGATCGGTTCACCGATAAAGGCGCCGACGCGGTCTGCACCAAGTTCCTTGATCTTTTCTTCAAGCTTGCCGGCTGCAATCAGGCCGAATTCTTCGGGGGTGTGATCGCCGCCTTCGCCGTACCAGTATGGCTGATCGATATGAACGATATCGCGCACCAGTGCACCGCCCTGCGAATGCATGCCCGACATCCCGCCAAGCGATGCACCGGCAACGGTGGAGCCGTGATAGGCGTTCTTGCGGCTGATGATGGTGGTGCGTTCCGGTTTGCCCTTAAGGTTCCAGTACTGGTGCACCATGCGGACAACCGTGTCATTCGCTTCCGAGCCGGAATTGGCATAGAAAACGTGGTTCAGGCCTTCGGGCGTGATTTCGGCAAGAACTTTGGAAAGCTCGATCGCCGGGGTATTCGCGCACTGGAAGAAGTTGTTGTAATAGGGCAGTTCAAGCATCTGCTTGTAGGCGGCTTCGGCAAGTTCCTTGCGGCCATAACCGATATTGACACACCACAGGCCCGCCATGCCATCAAGATAGCGTTTGCCGTTGGAATCTTCGATAAAGACGCCTTCGGCACGTGTGATAACCCGGGTGCCACGATTGTTCAGGTCCGCCGTATCGGTGAATGGGTGAATGTGGTGAGCCTGATCAATATCCTGCCAATAGGCGGTTTTGTCGAAATTATTCATAACGTCTCCTGACAGCGGCGCTGCTCTGCTTTCGTGCGATATGTTGAACATCTGACCTTAGTGTTCGTTTTTTCGAACACCTTTGCAAGAGGATTTTTCGACAATCTTTTTGAGGAATTCAAGGTCAGTTTTTGTTACCTGGCGGTCGATGTGAGTGGTCTGTGCTGCTTAATCATTCTGTCATGCTAGAAAATTGTGCATTGCATGATTTGCACGATATATCGAACGAAGGGGCTTGACCGGGGCTATCCGGCGCGGCACGATGCGTTACAGTATAGGGTCTAAACTCATTCACTTGACCGATCCGGTCTCCCGGATGTGGGTGGATGCGTTTGGGCCTTAAGAATAGGCCTTTTCTGGGAGTATATGACGATGAACAAGTCGTTCGTCGAAGACAGTAGGGCGGAAGCCCAACGATTCTTTGAAGAAAATCCGGATGTCGAACTTGTTGAGTTGCTCATTCCCGACATTAACGGCGTGTTTCGCGGCAAGCGAATCAGCAAACAGAAATTCCTTAAAAGCTTTAGCGAAGGTGTAACGCTGCCGGGCTCGATGTGTCTGGTTGATATCACTGGTGACAACCCCGAAGGTACGGGCCTTCTTTGGTCGAGCGGTGACCAGGACAATCTGGCAAAACCGATCCCGGGGACCCTGTGCCGTGTGCCTTATGGTGAGCTGCCGCTCGCACAGGTGATGATGAGCCTGTATAACCTTGACGGCACCAAGTTTTTTGCTGATCCGCGCAACGTCTTGCAGGGCGTCGTTGATCGCATGGCGGCTGATGGTTTTTATCCGACTGTCGCACTTGAGCTTGAATTCTATCTTGCCGATCAGAACCAGGAAACTGCCGCACCGCTGCCGCCGCAGCCGCTTGGTGGTGGAATTGCGTCTGATGGCGTGCAGGTTTATGGCCTGCAACAGATCGAGGATTTTGAAAAAGTCCTGCATGATGCGGTTGCTGAACTGAACCGTCAGGGCATTCCGGCCGACACCATCGTTGCCGAAGCAGGCCCGGGGCAGTTTGAAATCAATCTTGGTCACGTGACCGATCCGATGATGGCGGCTGATCACGCCATGCAGCTCAAACGCGTGGTTAAGGGCATTGCCTGGGATCACGGCGTGACTGCGACCTTCATGGCAAAACCCTATTCCGATCAGGCGGGCAATGGCCTGCATGTTCATGTGTCGCTGCGCGACAAGGATGACAATAACGTTCTCTCACCAGTGGGTGACGAGGAAGTGTCGGACAATCTGCGCTTTGCGATTGGTGGCCTGCAGGAAAGCATGTTTGAAAGCATGGCGATCTTTGCACCCAACCCGAACTCTTTCCGCCGGTTCCAGAACAAGGCCTATGCGCCGATGTCGCCGAACTGGGGTTTGAATAACCGTACCGTCGCCCTTCGTATTCCGGCTGGCAGCCCGAAGGCCGCCCGTGTCGAACACCGCGTTTCGGGGGCCGATGCCAACCCGTATCTGGTTCTGGCGTGTGTTTTGGCGGGCATGCATCACGGCATGAAGAACAAGCTTGATCCGGGTGAGCCGACCGTTGGCAACGGCTATGAACAGCATGGCGGGCGCATTGTTCCGCGCAGCATGATTTCAGCCCTCGATCGCTTTGTCGAAGGCGATATCGTCAAGGAATACCTTGGCGAACGTTTTGTCGAGGTGTTCGATATCTGCCGTCGTGCCGAATATGACGAGTTCTTCGCCGAGGTCACCCAGCTTGAATATCGCTGGTATCTCGACGCGGTCTAACCAGACAAAACAACAATAAAGTTTGACAGGGAAAAGACGGGAATGTCGCAAAAGGTAGGGGATCGTCTGAAGGCGGTGCGCAGCATGTACGGGCTGTCGCAGCGTGAACTGGCACGCCGGGCTGGTGTGACCAACAGCACGATCTCGACGATTGAACAGAACCGGGTCAGCCCGTCTGTTGATAGCCTGGCCAAGGTTCTGGCTGGCATTCCCATGAGCCTGATTGATTTCTTCACCATTGATCTTGATACCGGTGAAGAAATCTTTTTCAGGAAAGAAGACCTTGTTGAACTGTCTGATGGGACGATGTCGATGCGTCTTGTCGGGGCATCGCGCAAGGATCGTAACCTGCGCGTGCTGCATGAAACATACCCTGCGGGCGGGGATACCGGTAACAACCTGATTGTCCAGAAGGGCGAGGAAGCCGGTGTTGTCGTCCGTGGCAAGCTTGAAGTCACGGTAGGCGAACGGGTCAAGGTGCTTGGCCCCGGTGATGCCTATTACTTCAATGCAGAAATTCCACATCGTTTTCGAAATGTGGGTGACGGGGAATGTGAAGTCGTCAGTGCGGCGACGCCACCGTCATATTGATGACAGATCGTGCTGCCAGGGTGCACATCAAGGTGCCAAGTGCCACGATCAACTTTGAAAAATCCAAACGCGCCATCCGTCAGGAGACTTGCGATGACCAATCCGATGAATTTTGAACAGCTGACCGCGCAGGCCGCCGCCCTTGATATTCGTAACAAGGCGTTCATCAACGGTGCCTATGTCGATGCGGCATCCGGCAAGACATTTGATTGCATCAGCCCGCGTGACGGGTCGGTGCTGACCAAGGTTGCCGAATGCGACGTCGAAGACGTCAATCGTGCGGTGGCATCGGCGCGTGCGGTGTTTGAAAAAGGCAGCTGGTCCGAAGCCGCCCCTGCGAAACGCAAGGCGATCATGCTGCATTTCGCCGATCTGCTTGAAAAGAACGCCGCCGAACTGGCACTTCTTGAAAGTCTTGATATGGGCAAGCCGATCACGCTTGCTGCGCGCGATGACATTCCGCTGTCCTATAAATGCATCCGCTGGTACGCCGAGGCGATTGACAAGATTTATGACGAAATCTCTCCGTCGGGCACCAATGAAATCGGCATGATCACCCGTGAACCGCTGGGTGTGGTTGCCGCGGTTGTGCCGTGGAACTTCCCGCTGATGATGGCGGTCTGGAAGCTTGGCCCGGCCTTGGCGATGGGGAACTCGATCATCCTGAAACCAGCTGAGCAATCGCCGCTGACCGCACTCCGTGTTGCCGAAATTGCGGTTGAGGCCGGTATTCCCGAAGGCGTTCTGAACGTTGTGCCGGGCTTTGGCCCGACGGCGGGCAAAGCCCTTGGTCTGCATGAAGATGTTGATTGCGTGACCTTTACTGGGTCGGGCGAAGTCGGCAAGCTGTTCTTGCAGTATTCCGGTCAGTCGAACATGAAGCGTGTCTGGCTGGAATGCGGTGGCAAAAGCCCGAACATCGTTCTGGCCGATTGCCCGGACATGGATGCGGCTGCCGCGGCGGCAGCGGGCGGTATCTTCTATAATCAGGGCGAGGTCTGCACAGCTGGTTCGCGTCTGATTGTCGAAGAAAGCATCAAGGACGAGTTCATCGAGAAAGTGGTCGCCGCGGGTGCGAAAATGCAGCCGGGTGATCCGCTTGATCCGAAAAGCCAGATGGGCGCGATTGTCGATGAAAGCCAGATGAACCGTGTTCTGGGCTATATCGAAAAAGGCTCCAGCGAGGGCGGGGTTCTTCGCACCGGTGGCAAGCGGGTTCGCACCGAATCTGGTGGGTATTATGTCGAGCCGACCGTGTTTGACGGTATTAAGAACGACATGACGATTGCCAAGGAAGAAATCTTTGGCCCGGTTCTGTCGGTTATTTCGGTCAAGGACTGGAAAGAGGCTGTTCAGACCGCAAATGATACGCCATATGGTCTGGCAGCAGCAGTCTGGACGCGCGACATCAACAAGGCACACATGACCGCAAAGAAACTGCGTTCGGGTCTTGTATGGGTCAATTGCTGGGACGGTGGATCAATCACCATGCCGTTTGGTGGTTACAAACAGTCCGGTACCGGTCGCGACCGTTCGCTGCATGCGCTGGACAAATATTGTGAAATCAAGTCGACCTGGATTGCACTGGGCGACGCGTAAGAGCTCCGTCGACCGCTGGCAGGCAGATGGTCCGGGTTTGATACGGGAAGTAAGAAGGGTTTAAAAATGAGCAGCACCGGGGTCATTGACACCAAGGGCGGTGATAACGCCTTTACGGCAAAATCTGTGCATCAGAACACCAGCGAGCCGATGTATTCCGGTGCGCTGTCCTTCATGCGCCGCCGATATTCGCGCGACCTCAATGGGATTGATGTTGCTGTGACCGGTATTCCTTATGATCTTGCAACATCAAGCCGACCGGGTACGCGTCTGGGCCCGCAGGGTGTGCGTCGTGCATCGACCAACCTTGCCTGGGCACCGCATTTCCCGTCCGGCCGTGATATCTTTGCCGAGATGGCGGTGATTGATTATGGCGACATGGTCATTGATCCGGGGCATCCGGAAAAGCTTCCGGAAATGATCGAAGATCACGCACGTGACATCGTGCAGTCCGGTGCCAAGATGCTGACAATCGGTGGTGATCACTTCATCACCTATCCGATCCTGAAGGCACATGCCGAAAAGTACGGTGATGGCATTTCACTGATCCAGTTCGATGCCCACTCCGATACCTGGGAAGATGACGGCGACCGCATTGATCACGGCACCATGTTCTGGCATGCGGCCAAAAAAGGCATCGTCAATCCGTCAAAATCCATTCAGGTCGGCATTCGCACCCATAATGAATCGACCCATGGGTTTAATATCCTTTATGGCCCGGATGTTCAGTCGATGTCGATTGACGCCATTGTCGAAAAGATCAAGGCCACGGTTGGCGACAACCCGGCCTATATCACCTTTGACATTGATGGGCTTGATCCGTGCTATGCACCGGGGACGGGTACGCCGGTTCTGGGCGGTTTGACGAGCCATCAGGCGGTATCGATCCTGCGCGGTCTGGCAGGGCATGTGAACCTGATTGGCAGTGACGTGGTCGAAGTTTCTCCGCCGTATGATGTTTCGGACATCACAGCGCTCGCCGGTGCGACCATGGCGTGGGAAATGCTGAACATTCATGCGGTTAACCGCGCAAAGTAATCTGACGTTTCAGATCAAAATTTTTGAGGGCCGGTATTATTTCATGATACCGGCCCTTGTTTTTTCATTTTCCTGTGCTCGGATAGGGTCCAAACTCGTTCACATAACCGGCTTGGCAACTGATATGAGAGAAAAAACAAGGAAAAGCCCGCTGAGCGGGGTGGTCCCCGGTCAAGGGTTTTGACGCAGGAGCTTTCTCTCATATCAGTTGTCCTTCGGATCCCCCGGATTTGCACGGGCTATTTTGTCGCAAAATCTTGAAAGATTTAGATCTTCCTGTGACTTTGCTCCGCATATCCGCACAAATCCGGGAGACCAGGACGATTATGTGAACGAGTTTGGACCCTGGCACCCAGAAAAACAAAAGAAGACAAGAGATACGGAAATGAAACCAATTGCTATTTCGCGCCTGACCATTTGCGGCATTGACGAATTGCCGACCCATCGCAGTCATGGTGTGACCCATGTCCTTTCGGTCCTTGATCCTGAACGTGAAGACCCGACCATATTCGCCAACTTTGACCCGCATGAACGCACTATTTTGCGTTTCCATGACGTGATCGAAGACAAGGAAGGCCGTCCGGCCCCGACCAAGGCTGATATCGAAGCCATCCTGGCTTACGGCGAAACCCTGATCGGAAGCCGTGCGGATCGCCGCGATGGCCATTTGCTGGTGCATTGTCACATGGGCGTGTCGCGTTCGACCGCCGCCATGATCACGCTGATGGCACAGTGCGAGCCGGACCGCGATGAAGACAGCATCTTTACCACCATCCGCGAAATGCGCCCGATTGCCTGGCCGAACTCGGTCATGATCGCCTTTGCCGATGAACTTCTTGGCCGCGAAGGACGCCTGACCGCAGCCCTTCATCGCCACTACGCCATTCAGCTTGAGCGTGATGCGATGTTTGAACGCTGGATGACCGAACTTGAACGTCAACGCGAAGTCGGCTTTGGCAAAGGCCTGCAGAGGACGTAATTCGCCCGCCACAGGCACTTTGTCGCAGTAATTTCTTGGAGGTTACAGTTGCTGCGACAGGGTCTTGGTCTTTTCCGTAACAACATTGCCGGTGTGTTTGGTCGATTTGCTTTCAATCAGCAGGACCCAGCACTCCTCCTTGGCAATCGGGTTATGCATGACCCCTTTGGGGATGGTCAGAAATTCGCCTTCGCTCAGTTCGACCTTGTGGTCTTCGAACTCGATGATCAGGCTTCCCTTGACGATATGGAACAGCTCGTCTTCTTCGTCATGGGCATGCCAGACCAGTTCGCCTTTCACTTTTGCAATTTTGAGATATTGGTCATTCACTTCACCAATAATCTTTGGCGACCAATAGTCGGTAATTTGATCAAAACTTTGCATCAGATTGCGTGCGACGAGTGTGCTCATGAAAATGCCCTGTTGTCTGCTAGTGTGGTTTGGTTTTGATTTCGCGACTTTATATCCGGGGCGATTTTCGCACTGAAGTCCTAATCTTTTTGGGCCAAGCCTTTTGCGCAAGAATGTGAAAAGCCGATATGCTGGCGAATGCGACGCCGCGTTCGATTAGCATTTGTCTGACGCGTTGAATCGATTTAAAAGGCGGTGGGTCCCACAGACCACATACTATTGATCCGCCGAATTTGCGGACAATTCGAACGGAGAAACGTCATGACAGCCAAAGCTGTTTGTCTTGGGGAACTGCTGATTGATTTTGTTCCGACCGTGACCGGAACCGGCCTTGCCGATGCGCCGGCCTTTGCAAAGGCGGCTGGGGGCGCACCGGGCAATGCGGCTGTGGGTTTGCAGCGTCTGGGTATTGAAACCGGTTTTATCGGTAAACTCGGCGATGATGCCTTTGGCCATTTTCTGGTCGATACCCTTAAGGCCGACAATGTCGATACATCGGGCATTGTGCTCACCAAGGAAGCGTTGACCGGGCTTGCATTCGTATCGCTGCGTGCCGATGGGGAACGCGAATTTTCATTCTATCGCAGCCCGTCAGCCGACATGTTGCTCAGCATTGCTGATCTTGATCAGGACATGCTGAAATCAACCGATCTGTTCCACTATGGAACGCTTTGCATGATCGACGACGACCCGCGTGCTGCAACGCTTGAAGCGATCAAGATCGCGCGTGAAAACGGGGCGATCATTTCGTGCGATCCGAACCTGCGCCTGCCGCTGTGGCCGAGTGTGGAAAAGGCACGTGAAATCCTGCGCCTTGCGATCAGTCAGGCCGATGTCGTCAAAATGTCGGACGAGGAAATCACCTTTGTTTCTGGCAAGGATGACCTTGAAGAAGGCATCAAGGATCTGTGGTGTGATCAATGGCGCGCGATGATTGTGACCTACGGTCCCAAGGGATCGCGTTATATCACGCCGGCCTTTGATGGTTTTGTGCCGTCCTTTGAAATCACCGCGGTTGATGCGACCGGGGCAGGGGATGGCTGCACGGCAGGCTTCCTGTCGCGCCTTTTGAAGGATCCGGAACTTCTGGGGTCCGAAGAAAAGCTTGCAGCCGCGTGCCGCTTTGCCAATGCGGTCGGTGCGATCACGGCAACCAAACGTGGTGCCATCAACGCATTGCCGGCGGAAAAAGAAGTCGAAGACTTTCTTTCGAACCGATAAGATCACAGGCGTAAATGAAAAATCACGCGGCGGCCATAATCTTGCCGCCGCGTGCTGCAAACTGTCCCACACATGGTTTGAAACGCGTGTTAGCCTGTTGGCAATAGCACCGCATTGTTATGAATAAATTTGAATGGGCCGAGGGTGGTATGTCTGCTGATAAAATGACCGCAAGCTGGGATAAACTCGATCAACTGGGCGCGGAAGTTTCCGAAAAGCTCAACCTGCGTCAGGCCTTTGCCAACGATCCCGCGCGCTTTGAACGATACAGTGCGGCCCTCAATGACCTGTTTGTCGATTACTCCAAAAACCTGATCACCGATGATGTGATGGCGGCCCTGGTTGAGCTTGCCAAGGCGGCCAACGTCGAAGGCTGGCGCGACCGGATGTTTGCTGGTGATCGGATCAATGTCACCGAAAACCGCGCGGTCTTGCATACAGCACTTCGCAATCTTGATGGTGGCCCGGTCGAGCTTGACGGCGAAGACGTGATGCCGGCGGTCAAGGAAGTGCTTGCCCGTCTGAAAGACTTTGCGGGACGCTTGCATTCCGGCGAATGGAAAGGCCATACCGGCAAGAAAATCACCGATGTGGTTAATATCGGTATTGGGGGCTCCGACCTTGGCCCGGTCATGGTCAACGAAGCGCTCCGTCCATATCACATCGATGGCATTCGCTGCCATTTCGTGTCGAACGTTGATGGCGCGCATATTGTCGATACGCTGAAATTCCTTGATGCGGAAACCACGCTTTTCATCATTGCGTCCAAGACCTTCACCACCGACGAGACGTTGACCAACGCCTATTCGGCGCGTGATTGGCTTGTTGGCATGCTGAAAGACGAAGCCGCCGTTGCCAAACATTTCGTTGCCGTCTCAACCGCCCTTGATAAAGTCGCGGCATTTGGCATTGATACCGACAATGCATTCGGTTTCTGGGATTGGGTTGGCGGGCGCTATAGCCTGTGGTCGGCAATCGGTCTGCCGATCATTCTGGCCGTCGGGTATGACAAGTTCGAAGAATTGCTGCGCGGTGCGCAGTCAATGGACAACCATTTCAAAACAGCCCCGATTGAAACCAACATTCCAATGATCCTCGGCCTGATCGGGGTGTGGTATCGCAATGTGCTGGGCGCTTCCAGTCAGGCTATCCTGCCCTATGATCAGCACCTGTCACGCCTGCCGGCCTATCTGCAGCAGGCCGATATGGAAAGTAATGGCAAATCAGTCACCCGTGACGGCAAACCGATTGCCTATGAAACCGGCCCGATCATCTGGGGTGAGCCGGGGACAAACGGCCAGCACGCCTTCTATCAGCTGATCCATCAGGGCACGGAACTGATCCCGGTTGATTTCATTATGGCTGCCAATGCGCTGCATCCGTTGGCCAATCATCATGACAAGCTGGTGTCGAACTGCCTTGCACAGGCCGAGGCGTTGATGCGCGGCAAGACCGAGGACGAAGTCCGTGAAGAGCTTTCTGGCAGTGACCTGTCACCGGCCGAGATTGATGTGCTGGCACCGCAAAAGGTGTTTGATGGCAACAAGCCCAGCACCATGATCCTTTACAAGCAACTTGATCCCTTCACCCTTGGTCGGTTGGTTGCGATGTATGAACACAAAATCTTTGTTCAGGGCATCATCTGGAACGTCAATTCCTATGACCAGTGGGGCGTTGAACTTGGCAAACAGCTTGCCAAGGAACTGCTTCCGATGGTCGAGGGCAAGGAAGATGCTAGTGCACGGGATGCATCGACTGCCGGTCTGATCAAACGGCTGCATGCCCTGCGTGGCGCATAAGCTGGCTTAATCGTCCTGATCATCAAGGACGATGCGCAATCGATAATGACCCGAAGGGCGGTTTTGGCCATGGCTGATGCCGCCCTTTTCAAATGTCAGTTTGCGTTCGGCACATAGTTGCTCTGCGACCTGATGCACGCGCGGCATCAATTCCCGCCAATAGGAGCCAAAGGTTTTGGCAACCTCGGACGGGCAGATCGTTTTGTCCGGCCCGCGCTCTGTTGCCAGATCAATCACGCGCTGGCGCAAGATGGCATAGGTTGGTTGATCTTCGTCTTTTCGGTCAAACATCATGATAACTGGTCCTGCATGTTCGTTTTTGCAGGTTGCTTTCGCTGGCGTCGGCACCGGTCAGAGCAATATTGAACTTCGTCCCAGCAATCCTTCCACTTGCGCCGCCAGCTAAAGGGCCGCGCGCATGTCACGCAGGTTTTCTGCGGCAGATCTGACTTGCTGTGACGATGTCCATTGGCATTTTTCGGCATGACACTGCGTTCGGATCACGTTTACCGATTATCCGATCAGGGCTTCGACCATGGCATGGGCGGCCGATCTGCCACTGCGCCAGGCGGCCTCGACCCGTGCGCCAAGGCACCAGTCGCCTGCGGCAATCACCCGACCATTCATGCCATTAAGGTGACTTTTGCCAAGCGGCAATTCAGTCCGCGCATAGCGCCAGCGATGGGCCTGCACCGAATGAAGTTCCGGCAATTTCACACCGCTGACATCACGAAGGGCGGCCAGCAGCTTTTCAATTACGCGGTCCTTGTCTTCTTCAAGGTGCTGACGTGACCATTCTGGGCTGGCGTGCAATACCCATGGATCGGGTGTGCGGCGGTGGAACATGTCATCGTTCTGGCTGCTGCGTGCGGCCCAGCTGATTTCGGGGCTCGGATACAGCATTGCGTCAAATCCGGTTGGAAGCGGGCTTTCAAAGGCCGCCATCACCGCCCAGCACGGCGCCATGACAACCTCGTCAATCGGGGCATAGCGCGGCGCAAGCGGGCGCAAAAGATCGGCGGTCTGCGGGGCAGGTGCGGTGACGATCACGCCGTCAAACGGCCCGTAAGTCCCGTCCAGATCATCATGAAGCATAAAACTGCGCGGTCCGCTCGGCTCGATGGCGACAATGCGGTGCTGTTTCTGGATCGGGAAGGTGTCGACCAGTGGGCGGATCAGTTTGTTCATCTGTGGTGCACCCTGATACCAGGGCTCTTCGGCAAGGTTACCGACATGGCGCGCGATCGGTGAAAGTGCCGCGCCCGATTGCGCCGGGGCGGACGTTCCGCGATGCAGGTTGGGTGACCAGTTCTGGGCCGCGTTAAATTCGGTTGCTTCTTGCAAAAACGCATTAAATCCGGGATCGCGCGCCGTCACATATTGCGCACCATGATTGAAATGACCAAAGTCGGTGCGCCGTGACGCCAGACGCCCGCCAAGACCGCGGCTTTTTTCAAACACCGTTACATTCATGCCGATGCGGTGCAGCGTGCTGGCTGCCTTAAGGCCCGCCATTCCGGCACCAATGATCGCAATATTCACGTTTGACATCCGTGGCATGTGTGGCTCCTGTCTGGGTCGCGGGGCAAGTCCCGACGGATTGTTTCGAGTTATAGTTTCGATACGAAACCAGACCGGAATTGGAGCAGTCCCACCGATAAGAAATTTATGAAACTGTCACGACCGGGTCATGAAACCGTTACAACAAACACGCAGTCTGCCAGCTTTGATTACAGTTATTCCAAGGGGAAAACATGCGTTCTTCATTGATGGCGACAGCCGCTGTTTCGTTGCTTCTGACAGCCTGTGCAGGCACGGCACCCAACCACACCAAGATGGCGGGGGAAGTCATGAATGCGGGTGCGCATCCGATCACGATTGTGCCGATGGGCGAATATCGTACCGGGATGCTCGATGAAAGTGCGGCGGAAATTCCGGCCTTTGATCCGGTGTCAAAGCGCATCTTTGTCGTCAATGGCGCGGACAAAGTGGTCGATATTCTTGATATGTCCGATCCGTCCGAACTGACCAAGATTGCTGCGATTGATCTTTCCACCTGGGGCAAGGGTGCCAACAGTGTTGCCATCAAAAATGGCGTTGTCGCCGTAGCCGTGGAGAACAGCGATAAGCAGGCACCGGGTCAGGCCGTTTTCTTTGATAGCGATGGCGGGTTCATTTCAGCGGTCACCGTTGGCGCACTGCCCGACATGATCAAGTTCTCCCCGGATGGGAAATATGTTCTGGTCGCGAATGAGGGTGAGCCGAATGACGCATTCACCAATGATCCGGAAGGTAGTGTTTCGATCATTTCCATGGCCGGCGGTGCAGAAACCTTGTCCGATGATGACGTCCGCACGGTTGATTTCAAGTTCCTGAATGATGGCAAGCTGCCCTATGGCATGCGGACCTCCAATCCGGGTGCTTCAAGCGTGGCACAGGATGTGGAGCCGGAATATATCGCCGTTTCCAAGGACAGCAAAACCGCCTATGTGTCGCTGCAGGAAAACAACGCGGTTGCGATTATCGATATCGA
>NZ_DCAO01000088.1:26741-31989 GCF_002311515.1 Thalassospira sp. UBA1131 | reverse complement strand
TGGCCGGTGATGGGCATGTTCATGCCTGACACCATCGATGCGATCAATATTGATGGCAAGGAATGGGTCCTGATCGCCAATGAAGGCGATTCACGCGACTATGACGGTTACAGCGAGGAAACCCGCGTTGGCAAACTGACGCTTGATCCGGTTGCCTTCCCAACCGCAAGCACCCTGCAAAAGGATGAAAATCTTGGTCGTTTGAAGACCACAACCGCGCAGGGCGACGTCGATGGCGATGGTGATTTCGATGTCATCTATAGCTATGGCGCACGGTCGTTCTCGGTGCTGGATGCAGACGGTGAAATGGTCTTTGACAGTGGTGATGCGTTTGAGCAGATATTGGCGGCGAACTATCCCAACGTTTTCAATTCCTCTGATACTGAAAACTACAGCCGTGACAACCGCTCCGATGACAAGGGTCCGGAGCCAGAAGGCATTGCAAGTGGCTATGTCAACGGCACGCCCTATGCCTTTATCGGGCTGGAACGTCAGGGGGGCTTCATGGTCTATGACCTGACCAACCCGACCAACCCGCAATTCGTCACCTATCACAGTGATCGTCGTTTCTCTGGCAATCCGGAAAATGATACCGCCGGTGAACTGGCCCCCGAAGGCCTGCAGTTTATTGATGCCAAGAACAGCCCGACCGGCAATGCAATGCTGGTGGTGGCATCGGAAGTATCTGGTAGCACCAAGGTTTATGACCTGAAGTAACCCGATTACAACCTTGATTGTTGGATATGGGGAAGCCGGGCATTGCCCGGCTTTTTCCTTTTTAAACGCCAGATGGAAAACGGTTCAAACCGGTGGCGATATCGACTAAACTCCCGCCGCGGTCGGGGACACGGCCGATGAATATCAGGGGAGTTCGGGACACTGACGACGCGACGTGAACCACATATTCTGGTCGTTGATGACGACCAGGAAATCCAGAAGCTTTTGAAGAAGTTCCTGTTGCAACACGGTTTTCGCATTACCACCGTGTCCGACGGCAATGAAATGCATCGCGCACTGCGTGACTGGAAAATCGATCTGGTGATTCTTGATATCATGTTGCCGGGCGAGGACGGCTTTGCCCTGTGCCGGGACGTTCGACGGACCTCCAAGGTGCCGATTGTCATGCTGACCGCGGTGGGCGAGGATACCGACCGTATTCTTGGCCTTGAACTTGGTGCGGATGATTACCTGACCAAGCCGTTTAATCCGCGTGAATTGCTGGCCCGTATCCGTGCGGTGTTCCGGCGCTTTGAAACAGGTGCGGTTGGGCCGTCTGATAACGAAGTCGCCCCGGCGCACAAGATCATTTTCGGCGAATGGACGCTTGATATCGGATCACGTGAATTGCGCGATGCCGATAATGTCGCTGTGCATCTGTCGACGGGCGAGTTTTCGTTGCTTCTGGCATTGGTCAAAAACAACAAGCGGGCGCTATCGCGTGAACAGCTTGTCGATATTGTGCGCGGGCAAAGCTCGCTTCCGTTTGATCGCAGCATCGATATCCAGATCAGTCGCCTGCGCCGCAAAATCGAAAAAGACGCCAAGAACCCGAAACTGATCAAGACAGTGCGCGGCATCGGCTATCAGTTCTGCGCCGACACCCAAATGATTTAGGCCGACCCATGGCCGATATGTTCGCAAACTTCAGCAACTATATGCGCCGCTACAAGCCGCGCACGCTGGGCGGGCGTATCTTTCTTCTGATGATGCTGGGCGGGCTGATCATTGCAGCCCTTAGCGCCATGGCGTCCTATTACGTGATCGAGCGAGACGAACGCATTGGCCGTGCCTATACGCTGGGCTTTACCATTCGCGAACTGGTACGGATTGCAGAAAACCCGGAATTTGAAGAAAACATCATCGATATCGCCGCGCGCGATGGCATGACAATGCGCATCCTGCCATCCGATGATGTCGGGACCTTGTTGCTGTTTTCCAGACCCGCACAGCATATCGCCATGCCGGTCCGACTGGCCAATACCGGTTGGCCGACCTCGGTCAAGGTGCATTTCGAACGCGGTCGTTTAAGTGCCGAACAGCGCGCCACCATCGAGGCCACCGAAAATCCCAGCCTGTTCTTTGCCGAATTGTCGCGTGAAATCGCGCGTCTCGGGCTTGAGGCACAGGTGGAAATCATGATGCCGTCAGGCAAACGCATTCTGGTGCACCATAACGAGCTGTGGGCGAATTATTCATCGCCGTCGCTGGTGTTTCTGATGTTCCTGATGGGGGTGGCCGCGGTTCTTGTCGTGTTTGCCGGGCTTGCCGATTTGTTGGCAGGCCCGTTCAAGCGCCTGACACGTGCGATCATTGATCACGCCGATGATGTCAGCGGCCCACCGGTCGAGGAACGCGGACCGACCGAGGCGCGGTCAATGGCCGCGGCCTATAACGATTTGCGCGAACGTATTTCAAGGATGCTGGGGGATCGCACCCGGATGCTGGCCGCGATTTCGCACGATTTGCGCACGCCCAGCACGCGATTAAGACTGCGCGCCGAGTTCATTGAAAATGATGAACTGCGCGAAACCGTTTTGCGCGATCTTGATGAAATGGACAGTCTTCTCAATGACGCGCTTGATTTCCTCGGTGACTGGATCGCCAAGGAAGAAGAACGCACCGTTGATTTCATTTCCGTGCTTGAAGCAATTTGTGACGATTACGCTGATCTTGGCCGCCCCGTAAGCTTTGCCGGGCCACAGCCCTTGCAGTTCAGTTCGGTCCATACGGTGTTCGGCGGCAATGATGATGCCCATTCCTTTGAGGGCAAACGCAGCATCCGGTTGTCTTGCCGTCCGGGTACGTTAAAGCGTGCCTTTACCAACCTGATTGAAAATGCCCTGAAATACGGCCATCGGGCCAATGTCAGCCTCGAAGCCACAGCAGATACCGTGCTGGTCACCATCCGGGACGAAGGTCCCGGTATCCCGGTCGAACATCAGGATAAGGTCTTCCTGCCGTTTTATCGCGTTGAAGGATCGCGGGCGCGCAGCACCGGGGGCAGTGGCCTTGGGCTTTCAATCGTTAAAACCGTGATTGATGCCCATGACGGGCGCATCGAGTTGCGCAATATGCCGGGAAAAGGTCTGGAAGTTATCGTGTCCCTGCCGCGCAGGGTTTAGGGCCATTCGGCACAGTATCGGGCAGAGCGGGGCCCAAAAAGAAGAATGGCGGGTGGCCCCCAGAACCACCCGCCAATCAGATCAGATCCGCAACTCGGTATCCGGGTCAAACAGACTGATCTGAGACATGTCGGCCGAGAACGTCATGCTCTCGCCCGGTTTCGGTTGACGGTCCGGACGGACGCGCGCCACGATTTCCTTACCGGCGATTTCGATCACGGTCATCGTGTCGGCACCGGTCGGTTCGATTACTTCGACCTTGCTGTCGAAATTGACATACTGGCTGCCCGGTTCGTCCGACCCGGTACGTTTGTGGGTCAGGGCTTCGGGGCGAATGCCAAACACGACATCCTTGCCGATATAACCACGATAGCTTTCCGGCGCCTCAAACAGCGGCAGGACAATCGGGTTGCCATCGCGCGGAATGGTCAAGGCCAGCTTGCCGTTGTCCTCGGTCAGGGTCGCATCAATGAAGTTCATCGACGGCGATCCGATGAAGCCGGCAACAAACATGTTGTTGGGGCGTTCATAGATGTTCTGCGGCGTATCGAACTGCTGCAGGATACCGTCCTTCATCACCGCGATGCGCGATGCCAGGGTCATGGCTTCGATCTGATCATGGGTGACATAAACGATGGTCGAGCCAAGACGCTGATGCAGCTTCTTGATCTCGGTGCGCATGTCGACACGCAGTTTCGCATCAAGGTTTGAAAGCGGTTCGTCAAACAGGAAGATATCCGGATCACGGACAAGCGCGCGGCCCATGGCAACACGTTGACGCTGACCACCCGAAAGCTGGGACGGTTTGCGATCCAGAAGTGCTTCGATCTGAAGCAGTTTGGCAACATCGGCAACGGCCTTGTCACGTTCCTGATTGGAAACGCCACGAATTTCGAGGCCAAAGGTGATGTTCTTGCGCACCGTCATGTTCGGGTAAAGCGCATAGGACTGGAACACCATGGCGATGTTACGGTCTTTGGGATGCACGTCGTTGATAACGCGATCCCCGATGCGGATTTCCCCGTCGGTGGCTGTTTCCAGACCTGCAATCAGGTTCAGAAGGGTCGATTTGCCGCAACCGGACGGACCAACAAGGACGAGAAACTCGCCATCGTCAATCGCCAGATTGATTTCCTTGAGAACTTCGACAGGGCCGAAAGCCTTGCGAACTTTATCGAGGGTGAGTGATGCCATTTGCTTATCCCTTCACCGAGCCGGCGGTCAGGCCGCGGACGAAGTATTTGCCAGCGAGAACATAAACCAGCAACGTCGGAAGGCCGGTCAGCAGGGCTGCTGCCATATCAACGTTGTACTGTTTCACGCCGGTTGTGGTGTTGACGATATTGTTGAGTGCGACGGTCATCGGTGCGTTTGCGCCAGAAGCAAACGAAGCACCGAACAGGAAGTCGTTCCAGATCTGGGTGAACTGCCAGATGACCGAAACCACGATGATCGGGGTCGAGATCGGCAGAATAATGCGCCAGAAAATGGTGAAGAACCCGGCACCGTCAATGGTGGCTGCCTTGACCAGTTCGTCCGGGATTGAAACGTAGTAGTTCCGGAAGAACAGGGTGGTAAAGCACAGGCCGTAAACGACGTGGACCAGAACAAGGCCCGGGGTGGAGCTGGCAAGACCAAGCTTGCCAAGAACCTGTGACATCGGCAGCAGAACGACCTGGAACGGAATGAAGCAACCAAAAAGCAGCAGGGCAAAGACGATGTTCGCCCCCTTGAACCGCCACTTGGTCAGCGCATAACCGTTGATCGCACCAAGGAAGGTCGAAATCAGAACGGCGGGGATCGCCATTTTGACCGAGTTCCAGAAATAGATTTTGATCCCGGTACATTCGACACCAACGCAGGCTTCGTTCCATGCATAGTTCCATGCATCAAACGTCACCACGCGCGGCAGCGAAATCAGCGACCCTTCACGGATTTCGTCAAGCGACTTCAACGAGGTCGAAATCATTACGATCAGCGGGAAAAGGTAATAGACCGCAAACAGGATCAGAATAAGATACAGCAACCCGCGCAGAACAGTATGTTTCCAGCCTGCATCGTGGCTATAGGTCTGAATATCAGCCATTTTTCTTGCCTCCGCGCAGTTCGGAATACAGATACGGCAC
>NZ_DCAO01000088.1:20370-26675 GCF_002311515.1 Thalassospira sp. UBA1131 | reverse complement strand
CGCTGGAAGGCCATCGTGTACATGAAGGTTGCCGGAAGATCGGATGAATAGCCCGGGCCACCACCGGTAAGCGCAATGACAAGGTCAAAGCTTTTAACAGCAAGGTGAGCCAGAACGACGATCGCACTCAGGAAAACCGGGCGGATCGACGGAATGATGATACCGAAATAGATCCGGGGGAGGCTGGCACCGTCCATATAGGCTGCGCGAATGATGTCCTGATCGACGCCGCGCAATGCCGCAAGGAACATTGCCATGACAAAGCCCGATGCCTGCCAGACTGCTGCGATCACAACCGTGTAGATCGCCATGTCCGAATTGACCAGCCAGTCGAACTTGAAGCTCGTCCAGCCGAGGTCATGCATCATGCTTTCAAGGCCAAGGCCCGGATTAAGAAGCCATTTCCAGACAGTACCCGTCACGATAAAGGACAGGGCCATCGGATAAAGGAAGATCGTGCGAAGCGCACCTTCGGCGCGAATACGCTGATCAAGAAGAACTGCCAGAAGGCACCCGATGATCAGGCAGGTCACGATAAACAGACCGCCAAAGATCAGCAGGTTTTCAATGGCAACATGCCAGCGTTCCATCTGCCACAGACGTTCATATTGCCGAAGCCCTGCCCAATCCCAGACGGGAAGCATGCGCGACTTGGAAAACGCCATATAGCCGGTCCACAGGATGAACCCGTAGACAAAAAACAGGGACGCAGCAAAGGACGGTGCAACAACGATCTTGGACAGATGACGCTGGATGCTGGCCGTCAGGTTGCTTTCGGTGCTTTGAGAAGCCCCCATAACCTTTGCCTCAAAAGTTAAATGAGTGGGAAACAGGCCCCGGAAATTCCGGGGCCTGCAAATTGCTCATATCTCAGATTGTACTGATCAGATGAGATTAGTCTTTGGCCAGTTCAACAGCTTCGACCAGACGCGAGACGGCTTCGTCAGACGACATGTCGGAGTTGAAATGTGCGGTCACGACGTCAACGATCGCACCTGCAAGGTGGCCACGCAGTGCCATGCCATGTGCCATGGACGGAAGGAAACCACCGGCTTCCTGTGCGGCCTGGAGGTCAGCTTCGGACTTCTTGGCGCAATCGTCGAACTTATCAAGCGAAACGCCTGAACGTGCCGGGATCGAACCTTTGAGAAGGTTGAAGGTTTCCTGGAACTTCTCGCCGACAATCAGTTCGGCAAGCAGTTTCTGGCCTGCGACCTTGTCGTCGCCCGAAACGTTGAACATGGCAAAGCTGTCAACATTGAACAGGTAGCCGTTTTCAGACGGGGTTGCTGCACAGATGAAGTCTTTGCCCGGTACTTTGCCAGCAGCAAGGAATTCGCCTTTTGCCCAGTCACCCATGATCTGCATGGCGGCTTCGCCATTCATGACCATCGCGGTTGCAAGGTTCCAGTCACGACCCGGGAAGTCGGCATCGACATAACCACGGATTTTGCGCATCTGGTCAAACACCGCTTTCATGGTGTCGGAGTTCAGTGCGTCTTCGTCGAGATCAACCAGAGCACTCTGGAAGAATTCCGGGCCGCCAAGGCCAAGAACGACGGTTTCAAAGACGGTTGCGTCCTGCCACGGCTGACCACCATGGGCAACCGGCGTGATGCCAGCAGCCTGAAGTTTGTCAGCAAGGGCGTTGAACTCGTCCCAGGTGGTCGGTGCGGAATCGGCACCAACTTTTGCAAGAAGGGTCGGGTTTGCCCAGATCCAGTCAACGCGGTGAACGTTTACCGGAACAGCAACATAGTCGCCTTCGTATTTCATAACGTCCTGGATCGCAGCCGGGATAACGTCATCCCAACCTTCAGCAGCGGCAACGTCATTGAGATCAGCAAGGGCACCCTGTTCGGCCCATTCCTGAATTGCCGGACCTTTAAGCTGAACAGCAGCCGGTGCATCACCCGACAGAACGCGCGAACGCAGAACGGTCATGGCTGCATCGCCAGCACCACCAGCGACCGGGCTATCAACCCAGGTACCGCCATTGGCTTCGAAATCTTCTTTAAGGGATGCGACAGCTTTTGCTTCGCCGCCCGAAGTCCACCAGTGCAGAACTTCAGCGGTCGGCTCGGCATGAGCAAAGTTAGCAGTCGCGAGTGCAGAAAACGCCACACCAGTGGCGAGGATGGTTTTGCGCAGATACATCTAGGTTTCCTCCCTGGCTTTTAACCATTTGCAGCGACAACATGCTGCGAGAAGGGGCACAATGCATCCACAAAACTGTAACAGGGCGTTTCCAGATTGCGAACTGAAACACTTTGTTACAAAATTGGCAATATACATCGCTAATATATTGCAGAGCAGCAAAAACAATTAGGGCGTTTGTCGGCATTAAAGCTGTGACGCATCGGAATAAGTGCATCGAATTTGGTCGCGATTATCATGTGATAGCAGGGGAATAGAGGACGACCATGTGGAATAGCGCACCTGTTATCGACTGGATTGCCAAAGAAGGCCGGCTGATCGAGGATGCAAATGCCTTCCTTGACCAACTAATGACGCGGATCAACGCCCAAGGATTTCATATTGCACGCATGCGCTGCTCGATGGAGGCACTCCATCCGCAAGTCGCCGTCTGGTCGTTTCTTTGGGATCGCGAACACGGGGCCCGTCTGTGGGAGGCCACCCACGGCATTCATGAAAGCGGTTCCTACATCGGAAGTCCGGTCGAAGACGTGAACCTGCATGGTGGCCCGGTGCGCATTCACCTTGCCAGGGTCAATCCGGCCGATCATCACCCGCTCGTCGGCGAACTGATCGGCATGGGGTTGACCGACTATTACTGTACCCGCATTCGGTTCAGTGGCGGCCGCTGGTGCGTTATGACCATCGCAACAGATCAGCCCGACGGTTTCGATGATAGCGAAATCGCCTGTTTTGAAGGATTACTGGACCACGTTGGCGGGGTGCTTGAACTGCATGTGACCAAACGGATCGAACATTCGTTGCTTGATACCTATTTGGGCGAACGCACCGGCGCGCGGGTCATGCATGGTCATATTCGTCGCGGCGACGGTGAAACCATTCGTGCAGCCCTTTGGTTTAGTGACGTGCGCGATTTCACGGTGATGACCGAAACCCTGTCGGTCGAGCAGCTGCTTGACAGTCTTAATGTCTATTTCGAAACGGTCGAACGTGCGGTGCGCGCCCATGGGGGCGAGATTTTGCGGTTTGTCGGCGATGCGATGCTGATTGTCTTTGCCCAGGAAAACAATCAATCGGCCGAAAGTGTCTGTGAAAACGCCGTGCGTGCGGCAAAGGCCGCCTTGGCCGATCTGGAAAATGTGAACCGGAAACGTTTGAAAGAAGGCTTGCCGATCCTTCGCTTTGGCGTCGGGCTTCATTACGGCGAAGTGGTCTATGGCAATGTTGGTGGTACCCACCGACTGGATTTCACCGTGATGGGGGTGGCGGTAAACCGGACGGCCCGTCTGGAAAGCCTGACCAAACAGATCGGCACACCCTTGTTGATGTCAGATGTTCTGGCAAGCCACATCACCGAACCGACGGTGTGCTGTGGTGACTTCGCGGTCAAAGGCGTTGCCGCGCCGCTTACCGTCCATGCCCTTCAATCGGCGTTGCCCTTTGCCAAGGTCGCAGAGGGTAACGTCTAGAACAGGGCATGGGGCAGGGCGTTTTGATCTGAAAATCCGGCGAAAATGCTGCGATGCACTATGCGCGCACAGGTATATTTCAACTCAAAACATCATACTTAATCGCCGTATCAGCCACGGATTGTCGAGTATGGTTTGATCATATGTGTTTATCTGTGAATAAATGGCACAGATGATATGCATTTTTTGGTGGTTGAGGATCAAGTGGAATTTCGACATATTGCAACGCGAAGCAAGCTGATGAATGCGCCAGACAGTTGGAGTTCACCTCCAAGGCAGCATTCAAAATTGTAACCCAAGGAGGTTCAACATGTTCCTGTCCAGTATTCTTGTTGCTGTTCGCCGTTGGGCCTATGCACGCTCGGTCGCGAATGAACTTTACGGCCTTGATAAGCGCGATCTTGATGATGTCGGGATTTCCCAGTGGCAGATCAAAGACGTCGCTCGTAAAGCAGCACGTGACGCGATTGCATAACGCTCGCACCATATAGGCACCCGTCAATCGGGATTGCCAATGCGGAAGCCGGACACAAGTCCGGCTTTTTGTGTTTCTGGGCGAGACTCTGGGCCCAACCAATCCGGACAAAGTCACGCAGCGTATGGAAGCAATGTTCTTGTGATTGCGAGTTCCGTTTGCATGCCGCTGGTTTGTTTCCGCATTTTAAGTCTGTCCATCACACCTGATGCAAATGTTGTCGTTGGGTGCTGCTGATGCGCGCACCCATCACAATCGTCTGGTTAAAGCGCGACCTGCGTCTGCATGACCATGCGGCGCTGAATGCGGCGATTGCTGCCGGATATCCTGTTGTGTTGCTTTATGTCGTCGAGCCCGACTATTGGCGGCTGCCAGATACATCAGCACGGCATTGGCAATTTATCCGCGCGTCGCTGCATGAACTGGCGTCTGATGCCCGTGCGCTTGGTCAATCGCTTACCGTGCGGGTTGGGGATGTTGTTGATGTCTTGACCGGGTTTGCTGAAAAGTTCGATATCCGTACGATTCATGCACACGAAGAAACCGGTAATCTCTGGACATTCAAACGTGATCTGGCCGTTTCGGATTGGGCGCGCCAGAAGGGCATTGCATTCCAGGAACATCGGCAGTTTGCCGTCATCCGTGGCAGGCTTGATCGCGATCACTGGCACGGGGCATGGCAGGCGTTTTTTGCCAGCCCACCGACCGGGCAGGTGCGGTTTCAAACACCTGCCGTTGATCTTGATCCCGGCACAATTCCCGAAAATCCGGTGGCACACCTTTCCGCACCTTGCAATGACCCTCAGGGCGGCGGACGGCGCGCGGGGATGCGGTTGCTTGACAGTTTCCTTGGCTATCGCGGGCAGAGATATCACCGCGAAATGTCATCGCCCCGAACCGCATTTGAAAGCTGTTCACGGCTAAGTCCTCATATTGCCTATGGCACAGTATCCTTGCGCGAAATCATTCATGCCGTGCGTGAAAGACGGTGCGATATCCATGCCATGCCTGCAACGGATCGCCCCAAAGGCTTTCTTTCCGCACTAAAGGCATATGAAAGCCGGCTGCATTGGCATTGTCATTTCGTCCAGAAACTTGAAACCACACCGGGGATCGAGATTGAAAACCTGCACCCGGCCTATGACGGGTTGCGTCCAGATAACCCCGAAGATCCGGGACTTCTGGCGTGGAAAGCTGGCAAAACCGGATTTCCGTTTATTGATGCCTGCATGCGCGCCCTTGATCACACCGGCTGGATCAATTTCAGAATGCGCGCGATGCTGACAGCCTTTGTCAGCTATCAGCTTTGGCAACATTGGCGTGAACCCGCATTGCATCTTGCCCGGCAATTTGTCGATTACGAACCCGGCATTCATTACCCGCAGATCCAGATGCAATCAGGCACGACCGGGATCAACACGCCACGCATCTATAACCCGGTCAAACAATCCAATGATCAGGACCCCGGTGGTGCTTTCATACGCCGTTGGGTGCCGGAACTGCGCGACGTTTCGGACGCCTTCATTCACGAACCCTGGCGACTTGCCCCTATTGAACAGATTGATCTGGGCGTTGAGATCGGAAAACATTATCCAGCCCCGATTGTTGATCATATGGCCGCCGCCCGACATGCGCGTACCAACATCTGGGCCATTCGCAAAAATGATGATTTCCGTGATCAGGCACAGCAAATCGTCAAGCAGCACGGAAGCCGAACGTTTAAACAGAAACGGCCACCGGCCGGGCGCGATAAATCTGATCAACAGATCACGTTTGATTTCTAAGCTTCAGAAAAGGCTGCCTTGTTCTGATCCGGTATCAAGCTTGCCATCATCAAGTTTGCTTAAAAACGCGTCGGCCTGTGCGATCAGATCGCGCTTTTTGTCGTCCTTCATGCGGGCCCAGTTGCGGTATGGCATGCCAAGGCGCGGATTGTTGCCAAGCTTGTCGGCGTTGCGATCCAAAAAATGCCAGTAAAGCGCATTAAACGGGCAGGCATCCTTGCCGGTATTGTTGCGCGGGTTGTACTGGCAGTCCTTGCAGTAATCCGACATGCGATCGATATATTTGCCACTGGCGGCATAGGGTTTTGACGCCATCTTGCCGCCATCGGCATAAAGCGCCATGCCAAAGGTGTTGGGAAGCTCAACCCATTCAAACGCGTCGATATAGACCGCCAGATACCAGTCGCAGACTTCTTTGGG
>NZ_DCAO01000088.1:18357-20214 GCF_002311515.1 Thalassospira sp. UBA1131 | reverse complement strand
GGCAGGGGGCGTTTGGCATCAAAATGATTGCCGCTGCCGTAATCCGGGCCAAGATACCAGTAAAGCCCGCGGACATATTCCCGCCAACCAAGGATCTGGCGAGTAAACCCCTCGACCGCGTTCAGTGGCGCCTTGCCCTCATGATAGGCCTTCTCGGCCGCCCGGCAGACTTCATCAGGCAACAACAGCCCGGTATTGAGGCATGGGCTGATCAGGGAATGATACAGGGTGGCGCTTTTGACCGTCATCGCATCCTGATAATCGCCAAACTGCGCCAAGCGATGCTTGATGAAATGATCAAGTGCCGCAAGCGCATCCTTGCGCGTGACCGGCCAGCCAAATGACGCAACATCCCCCAGCGCATCGGGAAAATCATCGCATACGCGATCAAGCAAACCTTGCGTGATCTTGTCGGGTACAAATGTCTTTGGCGTTGGGGGCGTCACATCATCGGGCAGGCTTTTACGGTTGTCGTGATCAAAGTTCCACTGCCCGCCAACCGGCTTGCCATCGTGTTCCATCAGAATGCCGGTATCGCGCCGCAAACCGCGATAGAAATACTCCATCCGGAGTTCCTTGCGGTCCTTGGCAAAATCCGCAAATGCCGAAAGCGGGGCAAAGAACCGGTCATCGGTGCGCACATCAACCGAGATATCAAGGTCTTCGGACCATTTGTCGATTTCATGTTTGACCCGCCATTCACCGGGTTCGGTGACGATGACTTCTTTGATGTCGTGTTCGGAAAGGACCGCTTTCAGGGCGTCGGTAAAGGACTTGGTCGGATGGTTTTGATAGTCAAAATACGCGACGTGAAATCCGTTTTCGCGCAATTCCTCCGCAAAGTGGCGCATCGCAGACAGGATCATCACGATCTTCTGGCGATGATGGGGGACATAGGTGGCCTCATCATGCGGCTCTGCCATGACGATCAGGTCCTGATCGGGATCGGCGTCCTTCAGGCTCGAAAGCGACGGTGTCAGTTGATCACCAAGGATGAAACGGATGGTTTGAAAGCGCGGCTTCATGTTTTGCTTCAATTGATTGCACGGCAGTTGCGAGTCGTACGAAAACATCCGGGCACAAGATCTTTGCGAAGGGCAATTTCGCCGAACCGATTTTCATTCTCAGGGAAATCCGTGCGAATGATTTTTAGTCATTCACCCCAACTGGCTTATTTCGGGAAAATCGGCTAAATTATTGATAATGGTAATCAAAGGCGCGTTTTTTCCTTGAAACAAGCCGGGTGGATTCCCACTATCTGCATAGCCCAACCATCAGGAGAGCCATGATGAAAGGTGATCCCAAGATCATCACATATCTTAATCGCATTCTGACCAACCAGTTGACTGCGATTAACCAGTATTTCCTGCATGCCAGAATGCTGCGGGACTGGGGCGTGGAAGAAATGGGCGAGTATGAGTACAAGCTCTCGATCAAGGAAATGAAACGCGCTGACGACACGATTGAGCGCATTCTGTTTCTTGAAGGTCTTCCCAACCTCCAGAACCTCAACAAACTGATGATCGGCGAAAATGTCGAAGAGATCATCAGCTGTGACATGAAGTTTGAATTGGCGTCTCTGCCGCTTCTGCGCGAAGCCATCACCGCCTGTGAAAAGGCCGAGGACTTTGTGACGCGCGATCTGCTTGTGAAATTCCTGGAAGAACAGGAAGAGCACGTTGATTGGCTTGAGACCGAAGAATGGCAGCTCGAAAATGTCGGGATTGCAAACTACATCCAGAGCCGTTCAGGCGACGGCGACTAATCAGATCAGGAGTATTACGCCATGAAGGGTAGTAAAAAGGTCCTCGCCGCGCTGAACAAACAGCTCACTGCCGAACTGTCGGCGGCCGACCA
>NZ_DCAO01000088.1:5077-18173 GCF_002311515.1 Thalassospira sp. UBA1131 | reverse complement strand
GAACCGATCAAGATCGGCAAAACCGTGCCCGAGATGATGAAAAACGATCTCGAACACGAATATCATGTGATCAATCTTCTGAAAAAGGCGATCAAGATCGCCGAGGCAGAGGATGATTTCCAGACCCGTCAGATGCTGGTCGCGTTGCTTGATGACAGCGAAGAAGATCATGCCTATTGGCTGGAACAGCAGATCCGCCTGATCGACATGATGGGCCTGCCGAACTACATCCAGTTCCGCGCAGCCGGGGAACCAAGCCCGGAAGGCTGATCATCGGCCAGCAAATAATTTTCAGAAGGCCCCGGCAATGTCCGGGGCTTTCTTTTTGGTATCAGAGGCTTAGCCCTGCATTTTTATATATGGCTTTTTTATCTTGACCTTCCAGTTGCTGGAAGGTCTATCGTGCCCCATATCTTGTAATAACCCCTTTTTGAGGTGCGTGATATGGATCGCCGAACAGACGAGTATGATACCGCAGCAGGCGGTGGGGCATCCGTGCAGCCGACTGCCAATACCAGCGAAGTGAACCTCGAGATCGAAGGCATGACCTGTGCAAACTGTGCAGGCCGCGTTGAAAAGGCCATTGCTGGTCTCGATGGTGTTTCTGATGTCACCGTGAACTTTGCACTTAACAGCGCAAATGTGCATTTTGACGACAGCAAGCTTGATACATCCAAAATCGCCGAGGCGGTCGCGGATTCAGGCTATAGCGTCGTGACCCAACAGCTTTCCTTTGATGTCGATGGCATGACATGCGCGAACTGTGCCTTGCGGGTGGAAAAGGCACTTTCGGCATTGCCGGGCGTCACCACGGCAAGTGTTAATTTCGCGCTGGAACGTGCGGATATCTCGGCACTGTCGGGCAAGGTCAATGATGCCATCGCGATCAAGGCGATCGAGGATGCCGGCTATCACGCAACGTCACGCAATAAATCCGGTTCCGAAGACGGTGACGCAGACGAGGCGGCACGCAACGAGAAGAAACAGGACAAATCCCTGATCCTTCTTGCGGTATCGGCATTGCTGACCGCACCACTGGTTTTGCAGATGGTCTGGATGAACCTTGGTGTGTCCTATCATCTGCCGGCATGGGTTGAACTTGTACTTGCGACCCCGGTTCAGTTCTATATTGGTGCGCGCTTCTATCAGGGGGCATATGCGGCCCTGCGCCATCGCAGTGCCAACATGGATGTGCTGGTCGCACTCGGGACATCGGCGGCCTATTTCCTCAGCCTCTATAACATGCTGACGGCCAATGCCGGGCAGACCCATTTGTACTTCGAAGCATCGGCTGCGATCATTACCCTGATCCTTGCGGGCAAAATCATGGAAGAACGCGCCAAACGCGGGGCATCAGCCGCCATTCGTGAATTGATGGCGCTCCGTCCACGGCGTGCGCGCAAGGTGGTCGCGGGCGAAGGCGAACAGGATGTCGCGATTGAAAGCCTTACGGTTGGCGATATCGTTCGCGTCCTGCCGGGCGAACGTGTGCCGGTCGATGGCAAGGTTCATGCCGGTGAGAGTGAACTTGATGAAAGCCTGATCACCGGGGAAACCCGACCTGTGGCACGTGTTAGTGGCGATACGGTCGTTGGTGGCGCTGTGAATGGCACCGGACGTCTTGATATCGAAGTCAGTGCCGTTGGCGATGATACGACGTTGTCACGCATCATCCGCCTGGTTGAAAAGGCCCAGACCGGCAAGGCCCCGGTTCAGAAGCTTGTCGACCGGGTATCGGCCGTGTTTGTGCCGATTGTGGTTGTCATTGCACTGCTGACCTTGGCCGCATGGTTGTTTACCGGCTTTGGCGCAGAGGCATCCATCGTTGCCGCGGTGTCGGTGCTGGTGATTGCATGTCCTTGTGCGCTTGGTCTGGCGACGCCGACTGCGTTGGTGGCCGGTACCGGCAGTGCTGCGCGCAACGGCATTCTGATCCGCAATTTCGAGGCACTTGAACAGGCCCACAATGTCGATACCGTCATCTTTGATAAAACCGGGACCCTGACGGAAGGTACGCCGACCGTGCGCGATATCTGCCCGGTTGAGGGTGTTGACCGTAATGAGTTGCTGCGCCTGACCGCAGCCGTTCAGGCCGCCAGTGAACATCCTTTGGCGCGTGCGGTTGTCTCGATTGCCAAGGATGAAGGCGTATCACTGCCCGATATCGATAACTTCAAGGGCAAAACCGGTGCCGGTGTCATGGCCGATGTTGAAAAGCACAAGATCGCCATTGGCAGCGAAGCCTTGCTGAGTGATCTTGATATCGCAGGTCCGCCGCAGGAGCTGGCAAAGGACATCAAGAAACACGAAGGCGAAGGCAGAACCGTTATTCTGGTTGCGATTGATGGCACGTTTGCCGGTTACCTGACCCTTGAGGATCGCATTCGTGAAGGTGCCAAACAGGCGATTGCCGATCTGAAGGCACGCGGCATTTCATCGATCATGTTGTCGGGTGATAGTCAGGATGTCGCAAGCCACGTGGCACGCGAACTTGGCCTGGAACGCGGCGAAGGCCGTATTCGCCCGCAGGACAAGGCGCGTGAAGTCGAAAAACTTCGCAAGGAAGGCCGTCATGTCGCTATGGTTGGTGACGGCATCAACGATGCGCCTGCACTGGCGGCTGCCGATGTCGGTATTGCCATGGGCGGTGGCACCGATGTTGCCATGGAAACGGCTGGCATCACCCTGATGCGGTCTGATCCGGCACTTGTGTCTGCCGCGATTGATATTTCGATCGCCACCCGTCGCAAGATCGCACAGAACCTGTTCTGGGCCTTTGCCTATAACGTGGTGGGTGTTCCGTTGGCAGCATTCGGTGTTCTGAGCCCAGCGATTGCCGGTGCGGCGATGGCGCTTAGCTCCGTCTCGGTTGTTGGTAACTCGCTGACACTGCGGCGCTGGACAGTCCGGAAATAGGAGAGGGCGATGAACATTTCTGACGCCGCGACCGAGTGCGGACTTCCTGCGAAAACCATCCGCTATTACGAGGATATCGGTCTGGTTTCGCCGGGGCGCCTGGCCAACGGGTATCGTGACTATGACGAAAATGATCTGCACAAATTGCGGTTCCTGCAACGTGCCCGCGGGCTGGGATTTTCGGTCGAAGACTGCCGGGTGTTGCTGTCACTTTACGAGGACCGCAACCGTGCCTCTTCCGATGTAAAGGAAATCGCCAAAACCCATCTGGCAGAGATCGAACGCAAGATCGCCGAACTTCAAAGCCTGCGCGACACACTTTCCGATCTGGTGCAGTCCTGTCACGGCGATGATCGTCCGAACTGCCCGATTATCAATGATCTCGCCCGCAAGGCATGATCCCGAAACACAAATGAATGAGAGAACGCATTGAAGAATAAAGGTGTTATGGCGCTTGGCGCCCTTGTCGGTGCGGCAATTGTGTATGGCATCGTCACATTCTTTGGCCCGAGCGGGATCACTGATCAAGATGTCTCGTTGCGTCCCGATGATCTGCAACTCGTGGCGCAGGGCAAGAAGATCTATGACGCAAATTGTGCGTCCTGCCATGGTGCAAGACTTGAAGGCGAGGCCAATTGGCGTGAACGTGGTCCTGATGGATTGCTTCCGGCACCGCCCCATGATGAAACCGGCCATACCTGGCATCACCCCGATCAGGTGTTGTTTGAGCTGACCAAATACGGACCGGCAGCAATGGCAGGGGGCGATTATAAATCGGCCATGCAGGGTTATGAGGGCGTGCTGAGCGACGAGGAAATCATTGCCAGCCTGTCTTACATCAAAAGCCGCTGGCCCAAGGACGTCATCGCGCGGCACGACCAGATCAATCAATCTGCGGCCCAATAAGGCCTTGAAATCAAAAGACCCGCCTCGGACATGTCCATGCGGGTCTTTTGCGATACAGAGTTAACCGTATATGGTTACGGGCGGGGCAGGGTAATGCGCACGGTCGTGCCCTTGCCAAGATCGCTTTCGATACTAAGTCGACCGCCATGCAGTTCGACCAGAAGCTTTGCCAGTGGCAGGCCAAGACCGGTGCCGACACTTTCCTTCACCCCGGATGGATGAAGCTGCGAGAACCGGGCCAGCGCGCGGGGAATGTCATTCGGGCTCATGCCGACACCATTATCCTCGATCGCAAAGGTGACGTCTTCGTCGGTTGAGGTCAGTCCGATGCGGATCTTGCCGTGTTCGGGGGTGAATTTTGCGGCGTTACTCAGGATATTGATCAGGATCTGTTTGAGTTTCAGCTTGTCACACGGCATCGATACCAGCTGATCCGGTAGATCGAATTGCAGTTGATGGCTGCGCCGCGAAATATCATCCCCGACGAGCCGTGCGGCATCGCGTATCACCGAACCAAGATCAGCCTCTTCAAGCTGCAAGGTCATCGAACCGGCCGAAAGTTTTGATACATCCAAAACATTATTGACCAGTTCAAGCAGGTGCTTGCCCGCCTCGTAAACGTCACGACCACATTCGCGGTATCCGTCGGGCAGATCGCCAAGAACCCCATGCGCAATCAGTTCGGAGTTGCCGATAATCGCATTAAGCGGGGTGCGCAATTCATGGCCCATATTGGCGATAAAATCGGATTTTGAGGCGTTGGCATCCGACTGATTGCGGTTTTGCTCCATCAGGGTGCGTTCGGCCTGTGCCTGACGGTCATTTTCAAGCAACGTCATCAGCACCGCAGTGCGCGTTTCATTGTTTTGGCAATATTCAAGCGGCGCGATGGACAGATCGCAGACGTGGCTTTCCTTGGCGGCACCGACCAGAATGATATCGCCGCGCCAGGTCCGGCCCGAAGAAAATACATCTTCGATATCGCTCATCAGGCCTTTGGAAATGAAACCGGCCTTGCGGCCCAGCATGCGATCACGCGAAACGCCGATCAAACGCGCGATGGCCTCGTTACATTGCATGACAATGCCGTTGCGATCACAAATGACGGCGGCATAGGGCAGGGCGTTCAGAACAACCTGGTCTGCCAATGGCACATTGGTTGAACCAATTGGTGTGTTGCTGGTCATGTCAGCCCGTGATCCCATAATAATCAGGTCGTCCGCTAAAAGCGGTCGATACCCAGCCCCGTCAGAGAGATGTCAGGGGTCTTGTCGCTGATGAGATCGGCGACTGCTTTTGCTGATCCGCAACTCATCGTCCAACCCAACGTCCCATGCCCCGTATTAAGGTATAGATTAGCATACTTCGTATCCCCAAGAACAGGGGCAGAATCCGGCGTTACCGGCCGCAAACCCGACCAGAAATCGATGCTGGAGCGGTCACCTGAATTCGGGAATAATTCCAGTGCTTTATCAACGATAAGTTTTTGACGGCGTGGCGACATCCGCAGGTTATAGCCATCAAGCTCTGCCGTACCTGCAACCCGAAGATGTGTACCAAGGCGCGAATACACCATTTTCACGCTATCATCGATCAGGGCCGTTTCCGGTGCCCCGGAATAGCCGGTGGTATCGATGCTAATCGAGTATCCCTTGCACGGATAAATCGGCAATTTGATGCCAAGCGGGGCCAGCATCAACGGGCTGTAGCTGCCCAGACACACCAGAAAGGCATCCGCATGGATGTCACCCTTGTCAGTTCGAACACAGGTGATCTTTCCCTGATCATGGACAAGGCCGGTGATGTTGGTGTTGAAGTGAAACGATGCGCCCTTGGCGATGCAATGTTCGCTCAGACGTTCGGTGAATTTACGCGCATCACCGCTTTCATCATCGGGGGTAAAGCTGCCACCCATGATCGGCGCTGTGGCATCACGCAGGGCCGGTTCGATGGTAAGACATTCCTCGGACGAGACAAGCCTGCGTTTAAGGCCATATTCCTGCATCTGGGAGGTGGCCTTTTCGACCGCGACCATGTCCTGCTCAGTGCGGCAGATATGCAGGATGCCACGTGTGCTATGATCGTATTCAAGCTCAAGCTCGTCGCGAAGCGCGCGCAGGCAATCGCGGCTATAGATCGCAACGCGAAGCGCCTTTTCCAGATTGATCCTGGCCCGCGCATCGGTGCAGTTGCGCAAGAAATGCAAGCCCCATGAAAACAGCTGCGGGTCAAAGCGCATCCGAAACAGAAGCGGCGCTTCTTCCCGGCCAAGCCAGCCGAGGATTTGTTTGGGGGTGGATGCATTCGCCCAGGGTGTGGCGTGACAGGCAGAAATCTGACCGCCATTGGCAAAGCTTGTTTCCTGCGCACTGGCATGCCGACGATCAACGACCGTAACCTGATGACCATTTTGCAAAAGATACCAGGCCGCCGTTGTCCCGATGACCCCGGCGCCCATGACGACTACATGCATGCGGGCAAAGCCTTGCTGCGGAAAGTTTCGTGTTGCGGTCTGATGGTCAGCCTTTCTGCCAACTATCGGACATGCGAATTTCGCTGCACTATAGTGGGGTGAAATTTAAATGGCTACAGTCGACTGGACCTGTTTTAAATGCTGTCTTGATGCACAACGCAGACCGGTAGTTCACGACAAGGATGACGGGGTGAAATGTTTGAAATCCTGACAACCGATCAAATGTACGAGGCAGACCGCCGCACAATCGAAGGCGGCATTCCCGGCGACGTTTTGATGCAAAATGCCGGTCGCGCCGTGTTTGAGGAAATCATCCGTCATTGGTCGCCGCGTTCCGTATCGGTTTTGTGTGGCCCCGGCAACAACGGTGGTGACGGTTTCGCGATTGCCAAGCTTCTGCGCGATGAAGGCTGGTCGGTGCGTTTGGGGCTGATGGGCGATGTGGCTGATCTTAAAGGTGACGCAGCCCTGCATGCCGCCCGCTGGGAAGGGGCGACCGAACTACTTTCACCCGCCCTTGTTGTCGGCGCGGATCTGGTTGTCGATTGTATTTTCGGGGCAGGGCTTGCGCGGGCCATTACCGGTGATCTGGCCGAACTTGTCACTACAATCAATTCAAGCCCGTGCAGCGTTGTTGCGGTCGATGTGCCATCGGGGGTTGATGGCAATACTGGTATGGTTCTGGGCGTTGCGGTGAAGGCCGACCTGACCGTGACGTTTTGTCGGGCAAAGCCCGGGCATTATCTTTTGCCGGGGCGTTTGATGTGCGGTGAACTGGCCGTGCGCGACATCGGCATAACCGATCAGACGGTCCTTGATATTGCGCCGGCCTGCTGGCGAAACGATCCGGTTTTGTGGCGGGCTGGCATCCATTGGCCGGGGCTTGAAGGCCACAAATACCATCGCGGGCATCTTTTGGCCTTTGGCGGCGCTACCATGACCGGGGCAACCCGCCTTGTGGCACGTGCCGCGCGCCGATCCGGGGTGGGGCTTCTGACCATCGTGGCAGATGCGCAGGCATTGCCGATCTACGCATCCGATGCGCCCGGCAACATGACCGCCCCGATGTCTGCGTTTGATGCACTTGTGAATGACTGTCGTCATAATGCCTTTGTCATCGGGCCGGGATTTGGGGTTGGTGACGATACCCGTGCCCTTGTTTTGAAACTTTTACATCTGTGTCGGGCGACGGTGCTTGATGCCGACGCACTCACAAGCTTTGCCGAAGATCCGTCTACCTTGTGCTTTGCCGTACAAGGCCCGACTGTCCTGACCCCGCATGAGGGCGAATTTGCCCGCCTGTTTCCTGATATTACCGGCGACAAGCTTTGTCGGGCACGTGCAGCAGCCAAACGCTGCAGCGCCACTGTCCTGATCAAGGGGGCTGATACAGTGATTGCCGCGCCGGACGGGCGGGCAGCCATCAGTGCGGTCGATGTGCCTTGGCTGGCAACCGCCGGATCGGGCGATGTGTTGGCCGGGATCATTGGTGGTTTGATGGCGCAAGGCATGGACAGTTTTGACGCTGCCTGCATGGGGGTATGGCTTCATGCACGAAGCGGGGCGGATATTGGCCCGGGCCTGATTGCCGAAGACATCCCGGAACATCTTCCGGCTGTCTTGCGCGAACTGTGGCTGGCGTCGCGCAAAAAGGCATGACGTGAAATAAGGTGAATAAGAAGTCGCCGCAGCCGCTGGCACTTGCGGTATAATCACCCGATATAAAAACGGTATGGCGTGATGGGATGGGACATCACGCATTGAGGAAACGATTTGAAGTTCTTCTGATATCGGAGTGGGAGACAGGCATGTCTCAGACGTTTCTCGACAGAACCCTTGATAATCTTCGTGGCGCCTGGCGCGAACTGCGCGATAGCCCGGTGGTGCGTGGCCTTGGTTTTGATGAAAGCCAGACCCGCCAGGACCGTTGGCGCGAACAGATCGCCGATTGTCTGGCAAGGCGCGGTGGGGCGGTATCGGCCCGTGCGCGCGCAGCCGCCCTTGGACATGATTTCTTGCGCCTTGATGATGCGGGGAAACGTGAATTCCTACATCTTCTGGTCAATGAATTCGGTGTGGATCGCGACCGGGTTGCGGCTGTCATGGCCGACTGGACGGCGGCTGATGATCTGGCCGAACAGGCATTGCTTGAAACCGAACTGCGGGCCGCACTGGTGCCGCCATTTCGTTTGATCCTCAAGGAATTCAATTCATTACCACAAGGTGTGAAGTTCCTGGTTGATCTGCGCGCCGACCTTTTGCGCTGGCGTAAGGAGGCCCCGGGACTTGCCATTCTGGAACGTGATCTCAAGACACTGCTGGCAAGCTGGTTTGATATCGGCTTTCTGGAACTGAGCCGCATCACGTGGAATTCACCGGCAGCCCTTTTGGAAAAACTGATCGCCTATGAAGCCGTTCACGCAATTCAAAGCTGGGATGATCTTAAACGTCGACTGGCATCAGACCGGCGGTGTTTTGCCTTTTTCCATCCCGGCATGCCGGACGAGCCGCTTATTTTCGTGGAAGTCGCGCTTGTGAACGGCATTGCCGGTAACGTCGATGAGCTGATCGAAAGCAAGGATGACGATTTGGGTAGCTCGGAAAAGGCGCCCAAAAGCGACACGAAGCCCGACACGGCGATCTTCTATTCTATTTCGAATGCACAGGCCGGATTGGCGGGAATCAGCTTTGGGGATTTCCTGATCAAACGTGTGGTCGCCCAATTGCAGCGCGATCTGCCGCATCTCAAACAGTTTTCAACCCTGTCGCCGATACCGGCACTGCGCAGCTGGATGGATCGGCAGCTTGATACAATGGCCAAGGGTGAGGAAACCGGCCTGCCCAAGGCGATTGATGCCGCTTTGACCGATTGCGATGACTTGCTGGGACCAAAACCACCTGCCACCAGCCCGGGCGGCGTTTCCGAGCGCACGCGGGCAAATATCGAGTACCTGACGGCGTGGTATCTTTTGAATGCCAAGCGTCCCGGCATGGATACCGCCTTTGACCCGGTCGCGCATTTCCATCTGAGCAACGGTGCGCGGGTTGAACGGCTGAACTGGAACGGCAATGCCAAGGAAAATGGCTGGAACCAGTCATTCGGGATGATGGTGAACTATCTCTATGACCTTTCGACCATCGAAAAAAATCACGAAAGTTACGTCGGGCAGGGCAAAATCGCGGTTTCCAGTGCCGTAAAACGTCATTTTCGCTAGGGGTGCGTCACCTGAAATCGGCTGATTGCCGTCGATTTAGCCCCTGTTTGATGGATATTTTCGACAAGATTGCGTTTGTCGAAAAGGCGATGCTTGCATGAGGGGATCGAAGTTTGTATTAAGGCGCACTCATTCCGGTGTGACCGGAGTGATTTCTATGCTTGTGTGCGGGTGTGGCGGAACTGGTAGACGCGCTGGATTTAGGTTCCAGTGGAGCAATCCGTGGGGGTTCGAGTCCCTTCACCCGTACCATAAGCAGGCTGAAAATTTGACCGGGTACCATATTCGTTTAGTCGTATTGACTTTCTGACGTCCGGACTGCGTCGCGTAACGGACATTATTCGAACCAAGCAAAAGAGTTATCTATGCAGGTTACTGAAACCAAAAACGAAGGCCTGGCGCGCGAGTTCAAAGTCGTCGTGCCCGCCGCACATATCGAAGAAAAAGTCGTCGCCAAACTTGACGAGATCAAGGATCAGGTTCGCCTGCCGGGCTTCCGTCCGGGCAAGATTCCGGCGAAACTCCTGCGTCAGCGTTACGGCCAGGCCGTCATGGGCGAAGTCCTTGAAGCCGCTGTCAACGAAAACACCGGCAAGGTTCTGAACGACAATGACCTGCGCCCGGCTGTTCAGCCGAAAATCGAAGTCACCAAATTCGATGAAGGCGGCGATCTGGAATTCGACATCGCAGTCGAAATCATCCCGGCCATCGAAGCAATGGACTTCAAAAAGCTGAAGCTGACCCGTGAAGTTGTTGAACTTGACGACAGCAAGGTGAACGAAACCCTCGAGCGCATCGCATCCGCACAGGGTACGACCGCACCGCTCGCACGCAAGCGCAAGTCCAAAGCCGGTGACGTTGTCGTTATCGACTTCCTGGGCAAAATCGACGGTGAAGCGTTCGAAGGCGGCAAAGCCGAAGATTACGAACTCGAACTCGGTTCGGGTTCCTTCATCGAAGGTTTCGAAGATCAGCTGACCGGTGTCAACGCTGGTGACGAAGTCGTCGTCAAAGTGAAATTCCCGGAAGCTTACGGTGCTGCTGAACTCGCAGGCAAAGACGCTGAGTTCGACGTAACCGTCAAGGAAATCAAGGAAAAGAAACCGGCTGAGCTGGATGATGAACTGGCCAAGAAACTCGGTCAGGACAGCCTTGAATCCCTTAAAGAAGCTATCCGCAAGGACTTCGGCCGCGAATACGAATCGGTTTCCCGTCAGAAAATGAAGCGTCAGCTTCTTGACGCGCTGGCTGAAAACCACAGCTTCGAACTGCCGAAGTCGCTCGTTGAAAACGAACTCGAAGGCATCATTGGCCAGATCAAACAGGCCCGTGAAGCTGGACAGGAAGACGACGAAACCAAAGGCAAGTCCGAAGAAGAGCTGTCCGAAGAGTTCCGCGAAATCGCAGAACGTCGCGTTCTTCTGGGTCTTCTGCTTGCAGAAGTCGGCCGTGAGAATGAGATCCAGGTCACTCAGGAAGACGTCAACAAGGTCCTCGTTGCCGAAGCCCAGAAATATCCGGGTCAGGAACAGCAGGTTATCGAATTCTATAAAAATAACCCGCAGGCCTTGCAGGCGCTTCAGGGCCCTGTATATGAAGACAAGGTCGTTGATTACATCGTCGAACTCGCCAAGGTAGAAGAAAAAACCGTTTCGGTTGAAGACCTTCTGAAGCCGGAAGAGGAAGACGAAGCTCCGAAGAAGAAATCGGCTGCTAAGAAAGCACCGGCGAAAAAGGACGCAGAGAAGAAGGCTCCGGCTAAAAAAGCCCCGGCCAAGAAAGCTGCAGCCAAAAAGCCGGCCGCTAAAAAAGCTGCTGACAAATCCGAAGACAAGTAATCCGGCCGGACACGGTTTAGGATCATGCAGGGAGATTGCAGTTGATGATTGAAGAACGGATGAATTCGCTTGTACCGATGGTCGTTGAACAGACCAGCCGTGGCGAGCGTGCCTATGACATCTTTTCGCGCCTTCTTAAGGAGCGCATCGTTTTCATCAACGGTCAGGTCCATGACGGCATGTCGTCACTGATCTGTGCGCAGTTGCTGCATCTCGAATCGGAAAATCCGGATAAGGATATCTCGCTTTACATCAACTCACCGGGCGGTGTTGTGACCTCGGGGCTCGCCATCTATGACACCATGCAGTACATCCGTTGCGATGTCTCCACGGTGTGCATGGGGCAGGCGGCATCCATGGGTTCGCTGCTTCTGATGGCCGGTGCAAAAGGCAAGCGTTACTGCCTGCCCAATGCACGCGTCATGATCCACCAGCCGTCAGGCGGCTTCCAGGGTCAGGCATCGGACATCGAAATTCATGCCCGTGAAATTCTGGCTCTGCGTCAGCGTCTTAACGAGATCTATGTCGAACATACCGGCCGCGATCTCAAGACCATCGAAGACGCAATGGAACGTGATAACTTCCTCACTCCTGATCAGGCCAAGGAATTTGGTCTGATCGACGAGGTCGTTACATCGCGTCCGAAGCCGGAAAGTGATGAAAAGAAAGACTGATCACTCAGGTGTGATTGGTGGAAACGCCCCGGTGATCGGCCGGGGCGTTTTTTTATGTCTTGCCTCATGGCAGTTTTAAGTCATAGACAAGAGTATGTGCAGGCTTGGGCGTTATTGTTCGGAACTTGCTGGCCGCCCGAACGTTTGGGTGATTAATGCAAGGGGTTTCGCAACCAAGATAGCGAACCCATATCAAACATGACGCCATAAAGCCGAAAAGCGCAGATTAAACGTTGAGATCGGTATCGTTTACCGGCTAACATGGCGATAAAAGATAACGTCAAACGTAATTGGGGTTTGTATGAGCAAATCGAATAGCGGGGACTCCAAGAACACTCTGTACTGTTCTTTCTGTGGAAAGAGCCAGCACGAGGTTCGCAAGCTCATCGCCGGTCCAACCGTATTCATCTGTGATGAATGCGTAGAGCTTTGCATGGACATCATCCGCGAAGAGCACAAAACACATCTCGTCAAATCGGCAGACGGGGTGCCTTCTCCGCAAGAGATTTGCAAGGTCCTTGATGACTATGTCATCGGTCAGGGCCATGCGAAGAAAGTTCTCTCGGTCGCGGTTCACAACCATTACAAGCGCCTGCACCATTCCAGCAAGAATGAAGACATTGAGCTGGCAAAATCGAACATCATGCTGGTTGGTCCGACCGGTTGCGGTAAAACGCTTCTGGCCCAGACCCTGGCACGTATTCTTGATGTGCCGTTCACCATGGCAGATGCCACCACCCTGACCGAAGCCGGTTATGTGGGTGAGGATGTCGAAAACATCATTCTCAAGCTGCTGCAGGCTGCTGACTACAATGTCGAGCGGGCCCAGCGCGGCATCGTCTATATCGACGAAGTCGACAAGATTTCGCGCAAGTCCGACAACCCGTCCATCACCCGTGATGTTTCGGGCGAGGGCGTGCAGCAGGCATTGCTCAAGATCATGGAAGGCACTGTTGCTTCCGTTCCGCCACAGGGCGGCCGGAAACATCCGCAACAGGAATTCCTGCAGGTCGACACCACCAATATCCTGTTCATCGTTGGCGGCGCTTTCGCTGGCCTGGATAAGGTGATTTC
>NZ_DCAO01000088.1:1098-4930 GCF_002311515.1 Thalassospira sp. UBA1131 | reverse complement strand
TGAAGTTCGGTCTTATCCCGGAATTCATTGGTCGTCTGCCGGTTCTGGCAACGCTCGAAGACCTCGACAACGAAGCTCTGGTCCAGATTTTGACCGAGCCGAAAAACGCACTGATCAAGCAGTATCAGCGCCTGTTCGATATGGAAGACGTGAAACTCACCTTCCAGACCGATGCGCTCAAGGCGATTGCTGACAAGGCAATTGAACGCAAGACCGGTGCGCGTGGTTTGCGCTCGATCATGGAAGGCATCCTGCTTGAAACCATGTTCGATCTGCCGACCATGGAAAGTGTCGAGGAAATCGTCATCAACGCTGACGTCGTTAATGGGAAGGCAAAGCCGTTGCTGATCCATGCAGAACGTCGTGAAGGTGTTGAAAATACTGCCTGAACGTAATTCCCGCACCGGCAACTATTGCGGTGCGGGAAATCCGGATTATCTAACGATTATCTAAAACATGTTCGCGTTGCTGGCGGGGCCTATGGCAGGACCGCACAGCAGCGTTACGGCTCAGAGTAGGGAAAGAACATAATGGTCGAATTGGCGCGTGGCGAAATATACCCGGTGCTGCCGTTGCGTGACATTGTCGTGTTCCCGCACATGATTGTTCCGCTGTTTGTCGGACGTGAAAAATCGGTGCGTGCGCTCGAAGATGTGATGCGCGAAGACAAGCAGATCCTGCTTGTCACCCAGAAAGACGCCGGTCTTGATGACCCGGCTGTCGAAGATCTCTATGAAATTGGTACTGTCGCAACTGTCTTGCAGCTTCTCAAGCTGCCGGACGGAACCGTCAAGGTATTGGTTGAAGGCGGAAAACGTGCCGAAATTACCGGCTACGTTGATAACCCGGAATTCTTCCAGGCCTATGGCTCGGTGCGTGAAGACAGTGACGAGGATGACAGCGAACTCGAAGCGCTGGCCCGTTCTGTCGTTACCCAGTTCGAACAGTACATCAAACTCAACAAGAAAATTCCGCCTGAAGTTCTGGTTTCGGTCAATCAGATCGAAGAACCGGCCAAGCTTGCCGACACGGTGGCATCCCACCTGTCGCTCAAGATTTCCGAAAAGCAGGAATTGCTTGAAACCAAACTGGTTGGCGATCGTCTGGAACGTATTTTCGGCTTCATGGAATCCGAAATTGGCGTGTTGCAGGTTGAAAAGAAGATCCGCAACCGCGTCAAACGCCAGATGGAGAAAACCCAGCGCGAGTACTATCTGAATGAACAGCTCAAAGCCATTCAGAAGGAACTGGGCGAGGGCGAAGATGGCAAGGATGAAGCTTCTGAAATCGAAGAGAAGCTGAACAAGGCCAAAATGCCCAAGGAAGCCAAGGAAAAGGCACAGGCAGAACTCAAGAAACTGCGCAATATGAGCCCGATGTCGGCAGAAGCCACCGTGGTGCGCAACTATCTTGACTGGATGGTGTCCATTCCGTGGAACAAGCGTTCGCGTGTTTCCCATGACCTGAAAAAGGCCAAGAAGGTACTCGACAAGGAGCATTACGGTCTGGAAAAGGTCAAGGAACGCATCCTTGAGTATCTTGCGGTTCAGGCGCGCACCAAAAAGGTCAAAGGTCCGATCCTTTGCCTCGTTGGTCCTCCCGGTGTTGGTAAAACCTCGCTTGGCAAGTCCATGGCCAATGCGACGGGGCGTAGCTTTGTGCGCATGTCACTCGGTGGGGTTCGCGATGAATCCGAAATCCGCGGTCACCGCCGGACCTATATCGGGTCCATGCCGGGCAAGATTGTCCAGGGCATGAAAAAGGCGAAGTATTCCAACCCGCTCTTCCTTCTCGACGAGATCGAAAAGATGGGTTCGGACTTCCGCGGCGATCCGGCCTCGGCCCTGCTTGAGGTACTGGATCCGGAACAGAACTCGACCTTTAACGATCACTATCTCGAAGTCGATTACGATCTTTCGGATGTGATGTTTGTTACCACGGCCAACTCGCTTCGCATGCAGCAGCCGCTGCTTGACCGTATGGAAATCATCCGGATTTCCGGTTACACCGAAGACGAGAAAGTCGAGATCGCCAAACGTCACCTCATTCCCAAGCAGGTCAAGGATAATGGCCTGAAGAAAGGGGAATGGAGCATCTCGGACGAAGCACTTCGTGATCTGATCCGTTATTACACCCGCGAAGCCGGCGTGCGTAACCTTGAACGCGAACTGGCCAAGCTGGCCCGTAAGGCGACCAAGCGGATCATGCTTGAAAACCTGAAAACGGTTCGTGTCACCCCGCGCACACTTGGCAAATATGCCGGTATCCGCAAGTTCCGCTTCGGCGAGACCGAGGGTGAAGATCAGGTCGGTGTTGTTACCGGTCTTGCCTATACCGAGTTCGGTGGTGATTTGCTTCAGATCGAATCTGTTACCGTCCCGGGCAAGGGCAACATGAAAACCACCGGTAAACTCGGTGAAGTCATGACGGAATCGATTCAGGCGGCGACCTCGTTTGTCCGTTCGCGTGCGGTTGATTTCGGGATCAAGCCGACCTTGTTCCAGAAACGTGACATCCACGTTCACGTGCCAGAAGGTGCCACCCCCAAAGACGGCCCGTCGGCAGGTGTTGGCATGGTGACCTCGGTTGTTTCGGTTCTGACCGGCAACCCGGTGCGCAAGGACGTTGCGATGACCGGCGAAGTCACGCTGCGTGGCCGTGTACTTGCGATTGGCGGTTTGAAAGAAAAGCTCTTGGCTGCGTTGCGCGGCGGGGTGAAAACCGTTCTGATCCCGCAGGAAAACGAAAAGGATCTTGAAGAGATTCCGGACAATGTCAAACGCGGCATGGAAATCATTCCGGTGTCGCATGTTGACGAAGTTCTGAGCCACGCCTTGGTCAATCCGCTTGTCCCGATCGAGTGGGAAGAAGAGGTTGATGACGTTGCTGTCAAATCCAAGGACGGCGAAGAATCGGAAATCGGCGGTGTGACGACTCACTAGGGATCGTCATAACGCGCAGAAAACAAGGGGGCCGACACTGTTGGCCCCCTTTTTCTGTGGATAACTTTGCCCAAGAATCGGCGCAGGAACATGTCGGGATTGGTGTAAAGCGCAAAAAATCGAAAAAAACGTCAAAAACCGCAGAAAACTGCGTCTCTCGCATTGACGAGCTGTTTGCGACCTGCTTACACTGCCCATGCAACAGGTTTGGGGCAAACCAAATTTCCTCATAACTCCGAACGTCCAAACAAGGGGGCCAGGAAGTGAATAAAAACGATCTCGTTGGAAGTGTAGCTGCTAAAGCTGATCTGTCCAAAGCTGACGCTGCCAAGGCAGTAGACGCTGTTTTCGATTCCATCACCGATTCTCTGAAATCCGGCGACGAAGTTCGTCTGGTTGGTTTCGGTACCTTCGCTGTCGCTGCTCGCGCTGCTTCAAAAGGTCGCAACCCGCGCACCGGTGAAGAAATCGACATCCCGGCATCGAAACAGCCGAAGTTCAAGGCTGGTAAAGGCCTTAAGGACGCCGTCAACTAAGTTTGACGATGTTCAGCTAAAAAATGCCGGTGACTTGCGTCACCGGCATTGCTTTTTGGAAAATCCATGCTATGTTCCGCTCCGCTTCGGGGCAATGGACCCCAAGAAGACGGGTGATTAGCTCAGCTGGTTAGAGCATCTCGTTTACACCGAGAGGGTCGGGAGTTCGAATCTCTCATCACCCACCATGATAAAGGCAGCCCTAAAGGCTGCCTTTTTTGTTTTCCCGATCNNAAATAGAAGTTACATTTTTATGCAAAACTGGCATTGCTTTTTGGGGAAACCATGGTAAGTTCCGCCCGCTTCCGCAGAACAGCGCGGTTTGCAAAAGGGTGATTAGCTCAGCTGGTTAGA
>NZ_DCAO01000088.1:0-963 GCF_002311515.1 Thalassospira sp. UBA1131 | reverse complement strand
GCAGCCCTAAAGGCTGCCTTTTTTCGTTTCCGGATTTTGCGTATCCAGACCTCCTGTAAGCAGTTGCTTTGCTTCCCCATATCGTCCTTCGGACAGGGGCTTGTATAAGTTGACGCTTGGTCGGCGGACAGGCACTGTTGATGCCATGGTCAAGAGAATCGGAACCTTCAAGATGAACAGTAATCCGGCCCGCCATCCGTCTGGCCCTGAGCGTATCAGCCCGGCAGCAATACCACAGCGGTTCGCGCGTCAAACATGGTCGATATGCCGACAGGTTCTGATCGTTCTGTGTCTGCCGGTAATGCTTGCCAGCTGCTATCTGCCGGAGGCCTTCACCATTGATCTTTCCATGGAGCGTAATGGCGATTATCGCCTGAGCTATCGTGGTTTGCTGGTACAGCCAAACATTACCCAAGGCCTTCTGGACAAGAGCCTGGATGCGGAGGGTGAAAAGGAAAAGGTCGCCAAGGTTCTGGCAGATCTCAAGCGCGATTCGGCTGTAAGACAGCTGACCTATACCGGGCGCGGCGTGTTTAACATGGTCTATGAAAAGCGCGGCAACATCATGCGCGAGAAAAGCTTCGTCTTTGTCCGTCGGCAATCGCGCATACTGGAAATGTTCTTTAATTCAGAGCGAAACACCGTTGAAATTCGGGGCGGCTTTGTCCCGGATCAGTATCAGGACCGCCTGACTGCACTGGGCTATCAGATGACCGGCAAGATCGAGGTTCGTACGACCGCAGGGGTTCGGAGCCACAACGCAGCAGAATTCCGTGAAATCAACGGTCAGAACCGCCTGCGCTGGGAAATTCAGTCGATCTCTGATCCGGTTCCTAACGTCATTCTCGGCTAGGGCAGGGTAGCTAAGCTTAACGTGGGGTACTTCCCCATCTGATCGCGCCTGACGAACGAAAAAAGGGACAGCATTGGCTGTCCCTTTCAGACTGCTGACAAAGTCCTCGC
>NZ_DCAO01000042.1:17029-19782 GCF_002311515.1 Thalassospira sp. UBA1131 | reverse complement strand
TCGCCACGCGGTCTTGTGCCCTTGATCGGCTTGGTTTCGACCTGCCGGTTTCTGACCCTGAGAAACCGTTCCGGCGAATTTGATAGCACCGCAACATCCCCGAAATTCAGGAATGCGCCGAAGGGCGCGGAACTGATGTCACGCAAACGCCGATAAAGGTCGAACCGCATTGGGATGGCATCACTTGCGTATTCTGCGCGGAAGCTTTGTGACAGGTTGGCCTGAAAGATGTCGCCGGCAAAGATGTAATCAATCACGCGCTGTACGGCGGCCTCGTAGCTGGCGCGGTCAAAGTTTGACTGCCAGTTCGAAACGTTTGGTACATGCGGCACAGCGGGCGTATCAATCAGCGGCCGTGCAAGTCTTAGATACTTTCGGATCAACGCCATACGATCGTTTGCGCGCTGGTCGCGCTTTGGACTTTCGGTCTCTGGAATGCCGGTGGAAATAAGCCACATCCGCCGGTCAATCTGATCAAACGCGATCACCAGATCATAAATCCCCACGGCCATGTCCGGCATTGAAAGCCAGTCGTTCGGTGCTGCGGGCAAAAATTCTGTCTGATGTGCCAACTCATAGCCAAAATAGCCAACAGCACCGCCTTGAAACGGCGGCAGGTCTGGCTTCGCTTCGATCTGATAGCGCGCCAACAGATCGCCAAGCACGTCAAACGGGTTTCCCGGCACTTCAAAGCCATCCAGCACCGCCTGCCCGTTCTTCGCCGTCAATTTATGCAGCGGCGACACGACAATGTAGGAGAACCGGTCACGGTCACCAGAATCCAAAAAATGGCTATCGGCATATGGCGCAAACGCGCCATAGGCATCAACGGGCTCGATATAGGGGCATTCTTCAATCAGCATTGGGCCGGCGCATTCTTATCGACTGGACGCGACGAAAATCGTCATTCCATGGGGGTACTTGTCGCTCACAGGAACGGGCGACGCCAATCTAAGCGATTCTGCATGATCGGGTGAAGATTTTTGCGACATTACGACAGTTCAATTGAACCCAGAACAAAAAAGGCCAACCAAAGATGGCTGGCCTTTCTCGTAGATTGGTCCGAAACCCTACATCGCTGCGATACGCGCGAAAGCTTCGTTGAGCTTGGCAAGGGTATCACGTGCTTCTTCAAGCTTGGCTTTTTCGGCCGTGACGATGTGCTCAGGTGCGCGGCTGACGAACTTCTCGTTCGAAAGCTTGCCTTCCTGGGCCTTGATGTATTTCGTCTTGTCTTGAATTTCCTTTTCAAGACGCGCTTTTTCAGCCGCAACATCGATGAAATCGGCAACCGAAACAAAGACAGTCACGCCATCAACCACAGTCTGGATCGCACCTTTGGCAATCGCCTCGACATCGCCCTGCCCCTTAAAAGCAACATCTGCAACGCGCGCCAGACGTTTGACCTGTGCTTCCTGTGCCGTGACTGCTGCTTTCATCGCGTCGGTGGCATCAACCAGATAGATCGGAACTTCGGCCGCCGGAGGCACATTCATTTCAGAACGGACACCACGGATGTCACCAATCAGGCGAATGGCCAGATCGACCTCGGCCTCGGCTTCACGATCAATCAGCGCTTCGTCAAACTGCGGATACCCTTCGGCGATCAGCATTTTGGCACGACTATCGGCGGTCTTTTCCCAAAGCTCTTCGGTAATGAATGGCATGACGGGATGCAAGATCAACAGGATCTGGTCAAGAACCCATGCGGTAACCGCGCGAATTTCCGCCTTTGCTTCTTCGTCATTGCCCATCAGGACCGGTTTCGCCAGTTCCAGATACCAGTCACAGAACGAACCCCAAACAAACTGATAGGCACTGCTGGCAGCGTCGTTGAAACGATAGGTTTCAATGCCAGTGCCAACGGCCTTGGCTGCTTCAACCGTTTTACCTACGATCCAGCGACCAAGGGTCGATTTCACATTGGCCGGGTCAAAGCCTTCAACCGGTTTGCATTCATTCATTTCGGCAAAGCGTGCGGCATTCCAAAGTTTGGTCGCGAAGTTGCGATAGCCTTCAACACGGGATGCGGCAAGCTTGATGTCACGGCCCTGGGCTGCCAATGCCGTCAGGGTAAAGCGCAGCGCATCACAGCCATATTCGTCAATGATCTCAAGCGGATCGATGACGTTGCCCTTGGATTTTGACATCTTCTGGCCATGCTCATCACGCACCAGCGCATGAATGTAAACGTCACGGAACGGGACTTTGCCGTCCATGAAATACATGCTCATCATGATCATCCGGGCAACCCAGAAGAAGATGATGTCAAACCCGGTGACCAGAACATCGCCCGGATAGTATTTGGCAAGTTCCGGGGTCTTGTCCGGCCAGCCCAGCGTCGAATACGGCCAGAGTCCGGATGAGAACCAGGTATCAAGAACATCGGTTTCCTGGGTCAGCTCGACATCCTTGCCATAATGCGCCTTGGCGGCGGCCATGGCCTCTTCCTCGGTTTCTTCAACGAAGAATTCGCCGTCGGGACCAAACCATGCCGGAATACGATGCCCCCACCAAAGCTGACGGGAGATACACCATGGCTGGATGTTGCGCATCCATTCGAAATAGGTGTTTTCCCAGTTCTTCGGCACAAAACGAATGCGGCCATCTTCAACCGCCTCGGTGGCGGGTTTGGCAAGAACCTCGGCGTTAACAAACCACTGGTCGGTCAGATAAGGCTCGATCACGACGTTCGAACGGTCGCCGTATGGAACCATGTGAACGGTATCCTCGATCTTTTCAAGCAGACCGAG
>NZ_DCAO01000042.1:2047-16856 GCF_002311515.1 Thalassospira sp. UBA1131 | reverse complement strand
CGGTATTCCTCGGGCGCTTCATCATTGATGCGCGCATAATCATCAAGGATGTTAATCTTTTCCAGACCAGCACGTTTGCCGACTTCAAAGTCATTGAAATCATGCGCTGGTGTGATCTTAACAGCCCCCGACCCTTTTTCCGGATCGGCATATTCATCGGCGACGATCTTGATGCGGCGTCCAACAATCGGAAGAATGCAGTATTTCCCGATCAGGTCCTGATAGCGTTCATCATCCGGATGGACGGCAACGCCGGTATCGCCCAGCATCGTCTCGGGACGTGTGGTCGCAACGGTGATGAACTCGCCGTCACGGCCTTCGATCGGATATTTGAAATGCCAGTAATGGCCTTTGACTTCTTTCTGAACGACTTCAAGGTCGGAAATCGCGGTCAGAAGCTTCGGATCCCAGTTCACCAGACGCTTGTCGCGGTAAATCAGGCCATCCTTGTGCAGCTTAACGAACACCTTGCGGACCGCAGCCGAAAGACCATCATCCATGGTGAAGCGTTCACGCGGCCAATCGGGCGACGCGCCCAGACGGCGCAGCTGATTGGTGATGGTGCCGCCGGATTTTTCTTTCCACTCCCAGACCTTCTCGACGAACTTTTCACGGCCAAGGTCATGGCGTGTGACGTTCTGTTCGCCAAGCTGGCGTTCAACGACCATCTGGGTCGCGATGCCAGCATGGTCGGTGCCCGGTTGCCAAAGGGTATCCTTGCCCTTCATCCGGTTATAGCGGACCAGGATATCCTGAAGCGTGAAGGTCAGTGCATGCCCCATGTGGAGGCTACCGGTCACGTTGGGCGGCGGCATCATGATGACATAGGGATCGGCACTGGATGCCGGATCAGCGGCAAATGCCCCTGCTTTTTCCCATTTATCGTAAAGTCTGCCTTCAACATCGGCCGGGTTGTAGGTCTTCTCCAACATGGTCTTTTGATCCGCTGCGGGTTTAATTGTTTATCCAAAGAAAAAGCGGCGCACCGTTGGCGCGCCGCTCGAATGTCAAAATCGGCTCACCTACAGGTCTTCGGCGCGGTTCACAATCCGCTCGATTTCCTTTTTCACAAGGCGTTCGATCATATAGGGAAGGTTTTCGTCAAGCCATTCCTTAAGCAACGGACGCAGCATATCACGCACCAGATCCTCAAGGGTTGCGTGGCCCGCGTTAATGCCAAGGGCAACTGCGCGTTTCTTTGCAACGGCTTGCGCCAGTTCCGAGATGGTTCCGGTGGCCGTCGATTCCGTCAAATTCGAAATCAGCGGTTCGTCGTCTTCATCATCGTAAAGTGCTGGCATTGCCGGTTCGGGCTCTGGTTCCGGTTCCGGCTCGTCGAATTCTTCTTCCAGAGGCGTTTCATCGAAATCGAGCATATCGTCGAGTTCGAGTTCTTCATCTTCTTCTGGCTCGTCAAGCTCCAGTTCCTCGGGTTCTTCCTCGAACTCAAGTTCCTCAGGCTCTTCGTCAAGCACAAGTTCGTCTATTTCTTCTTCGGGCTCGGGTTCTGGTTCCGGCTCGGGCTCAGGTTCTGGCTCCGGTTCCGGCGTCGGTTCGGGTTCAGGAGCAGCTTCCTGTTTTTCTTCATCCCCCTCATCGGCAAGAATCTTGCGGATGGACTGGAGGATATCCTCCATGGAAGGTTCTTGTTGCCCGTCACTCATAATTAAACTTCCGCACTAGTGTCATTTAACCAGACCGATCCGACCCAAGTTCGAAGGCAGGATGTCGCCACCCTGCCCCGACCATCATCAACCAATCAATCCGTTCCCCACCACTGGTCCTTGACCTTGTTATAGTTGGACTCAGTGTCATAAATTTCGACCGGCAGACCAAGGACCTGCGCATTGAGCGCCCCCATGGCAGCCTTAACCTGAAACTCGGCAACCGCAGCGTCACGGCGCGATCCCACAAGATCCACGCGTGCCTGCAACAGTTCCTGTTCCTGATCAAGAACATCAAGAACGGTACGCGAACCAACCGATGCTTCACGCTGAACGCCATCAAGGGCGACTTCAGCCGATGATACCTGTGCCTGCTGCGATTCGATGCTTGCACGTGCTGTAACAAGCGTCTCCCAGGCACTGGTTGCATTTTCGATTACTGAACGGCGCGCTTCATCAATCTGGATCCGGGCCTGACCGGCGGTCTGCTTTGCCGAACGCACGTTCGAGAAAACAGCACCCTGCTGGTACAGCGGTATCGAGACTGACGCGATAATGTCCGCCGTATCAGACGTGAAATCATCATTTGACGCTTCATGCTGGCGCTCAACACCGGCAGCAAGGCTTACTTCCGGATAAAGCGAACCTTCGCTCAGACGAATGTCGGACTGAGCAGCTTCTTCGCTGTAAATTGCCTGCAAGACATCAGGGTGCTGACCCTGTGCAATCGTCAGAACATCGGAAATGCTTGTCGGAAGTCCCGACAGCGCGTTGGGAATTTCAAGATCGCTTGGCGGATTCCCGACAAGGCGCTCGTATTGCGCCCGGGTATTGGCCAAGGCACCCTGTGCCGAGATCAAATTGGCCTTTGCACCTGCAAGGCGCGCTTCGGCCTGGGACACGTCCGTACGGGTCACCTCGCCAACATCAAAACGATCACGGGTTGCTTCAAGCTGACGCTCCAGAACACGAACGTTGTTCTGATTAAGCTCAACAACCGCAGTATCACGCAGAACGTTGAAATACGCTGTTGCGACCTGCAGCATAACATCCTGCTCGGTCGAACGCAGCGACGCGCGGGCAGCCTTGATGCGGGCCTCTGCACGTTCGGTTTCTGCCGTGGTACGGCCGCCACGATAAAGCGGCTGCGTAACGTTCAGGCCAACCGTATAGGGCGTCAGATTGTTATCTGTTTTCGTACCGTTGGTTTCTGTTTCGGTATCACGAACGCCTGCGCTACCTGAAAGGCTTACACTCGGCCGCCAGTTTGACAATGCCGAGGAAATTTCTTCATCGGTCGAACGAAGTGCCGCACGACCGGCTTCGAGTGTCGGGTTGCTCTGGTACGCCTTGATAAGTGCGTCTTCCAGGCTTTCTGCAGAAGCGCCGCTGGCAACAATGCCGCCGGTCGCCAGAATACTGCAGGTCAGCAAGAACCGTTTGATCATTTATCTACCCTTGTAAAATCCTACACCAAGTCCCGACCCCGGCGCAGTTTCACGTATGGTAACGACGGAAGGAAAATTTTCCAAGAAAAGAGGCATTTGCATCAAAAAAAAGTAATTTGCCCCGTTTCTCCGTCATTGCCGTTTTCAATCGTAGCGGCTCATATCGCGCTCAACTTCAAGCGCCCATGCATCTATACCGCCGCGAACATTAAAAAGCTCTTTAAATCCATGATCCTCAAGCAACAGGCCCGCATGGCGACTGCGAACACCATGATGACAAATGATCGCCAAAGGTATATCAGGCGCCAGCTCATCCAACCTTCCCGATAGTTGGGAAAGAGGAATATGGAGCGCCTGATCTATCGCGCAGATTTCAAGCTCCCAATCTTCGCGGACATCAAGCAAGGCAATCGGTGCATTCGCATCAAGCCGTGACGCAAGTTCAGCACAACTGATGTCGAGCACCGTCAAACCTCAATCAGAATACAAAGCTTTCTGCCGGCTCAAATCCCGGAAGATACGGAATGTTCGCATCAAACAGATCGCGATGCCCGATGACACCGTTTTCGCGCTCGTAAAGGCGTGCAACGCCCACTTTGCCCGGTTCACGCACAACGGCGAGCAAACGACCACCTTCGGAAACCTGTTCAAGGATACCCGCCGGAACTTCTGCAACAGCACCATCGAAGACGATGACGTTGTAAGGAGCCTGTTTGGCATACCCTGATGCGAGATCACCTTCGACAACAATGACATTGTCGTAGTTGAGCTTCTGGAAGGTGGCCTCGGCTGCGGCAGCCATATCCTTGTCGCTTTCGACAGATACCACGGTTTCTGCCACGCGCGAGATCAGCGCGCTGGAATAGCCGTACCCGGCACCAATCACCAGGGCAACATCCGTTTCAGCAATCTCGGCATTTTGCATAAGGCGCGCAATCACCATCGGCTCCATGGCAAAACGCCCGGCGCCCACGGCGATATCCTCGTCGATATAGGCAACGCCGCGCTTGGCTTCCGGCAGGAACAGTTCGCGCGGAACCCCTTCCATCGCTGCAATGACCAGCGGATCGGTAACCTTGTTGGTCCGAACCTGATTTTCCACCATGTTATGGCGCGCGATTTGGTAATCCATGATTATCTGACCTGAAAATTCTCGCGAGAAACAGACCACAGTCCTCTTGTTGTCCCCAAAGACGGCTGCGGCAATTGCCCTGTTTATAGTCAGCACATAAGCAACTGACAACATCGGATCAATGTGTGGCTTCGATTTTAACACATTGAGGGCACTAAAAGATTGACCTTTGCGCGCTCATATCCGCGCAAAGAGTCTTTTGATAAGGCAACTGCGCACCTGTTTATGCCGGGAACTCGGCCCTATACGATGCCCCCTGCTCCGTACTCACATGAAATATGTTTCTGCGTTGTCAGATCGTTACACAGCAATCCGCCCGTCAAAACACAACAAAAATTATACAACCGTCACTTGAAACGACCTCCGTCGCGCTAAACATAACCCAACGTATAGTCTTTGGCGCGCATTGCACGCAGTAACACCGGCAAAACGAATTAATTTCGTACAGCGGGTTCTGCTGTCGCGCTTGGGGTGACTGACGCAAATTGTCTCGGCATGAGATTTAGGGGAAAATAATGCGTGATAATGGTCCTGTAACCAATCGCGAAGTCCTGATGAATGACGATGATATTCTCGTCTCCGGGACAGATACGGGTGGGCGCATCAAGTTCGCCAACAAATCCTTTGTGGATATTAGCGGCTTTACAGACGACGAACTGATCGGCTCGCCGCACAATGTTGTACGCCACAGCGATATGCCCAAAGAGGCGTTCGCAAACCTTTGGGAAACGATCAAAGCCGGACTTCCCTGGCAAGGTCTGGTCAAAAACCGCTCCAAAAATGGTGACCATTATTGGGTTCGCGCAACCGTTACCCCAACCCTGGAAAAGGGTGAGGTCACAGGTTATGTGTCGATCCGCACCAAACCAACGGACGCAGAAAAGAGGCGTGCCGAAAGCACATATGCCGACTTGCGCAAGGGACAGGCAAAAAATGTCGGCCTTGAATATGGTGAGATTGTAGATACCAGCACCAAGGCAAAATTGGGCAACTTCCTGTCCAGTATCAAAGGCAGCCTGACCGTTGCATTTGGCACCATGGTCATTCTGATGATGCTGATCGGTGGATATGGGCTGTGGGGCCAATACAACACTGAGAAGGCGCTGATAAGCCTCTATGACAATCGGGTAAAACCGCTGAACTTGCTCAAACAGATATCCGATGATTACGCTGTTTTCGTTGTTGATGCCTCTCACAAGGTTCGCAATGGCAACTTTTCGTGGCAGGAAGGCATTGAAAGCGTTGATGTGGCAAGGACACGCATTAAGGAGAACCTTGACCTTTACCTCAATCGTGAATTGGGCCGTCGGGAAACGCCAATCGTTCAGGAAGTCCGCGGCATGCTGCCCGTCGCTGACGAACTGGTCGACCGCCTGCGACAGATTTTAGTCGCCGAGGATAGCGCAGCCCTTGATGCCCTGGTCAGGGAAGAGCTTTACCAGAAAATCGATCCGCTGACCGAACTCATCGGCAATCTGTCTGTTCTTCAAAACCTGATCGCTGGCGAACGGGTCGAACAGGCGCGCGCAGATTTCGTTCAGACCCTGATTATTGAACTCGTTCTCGTTGCACTCGCCATCATCTTGACAGTGATTTATGGTGGATGGTTGATCAAAAAGCTCAGACGGCCGCTTGCACAGATGGAAAATCATTTCGAAGCCATCGAAACCAATGATTCGAGCTATTTGATCGAACTGCCATCCGTTTCCGATTTCAAACCGGCGATACAGCAATTGCGCGCTTTGCACGCCAAACTTTGCTACGCCAAGCTCGAACGCGAAGAGAATGAATCAAGGTCCAACCTACAACGCGTTGGCGCGCTGCGTGGCCTAGCCGAGACCGTCGAGCAAGAACTGCAAAAGGTTGTTCAGTCAATTATTGATCAAACAGGGCGTTTGAATGCGGCCGCTGTTGATATGGCAGGCTCTTCAGAGCGTGTTTCGGAAAACTCTGAGAGTGTTGCTGCTGCCGCACACGAAGCCTTGGCGAACGCGGAAACCGTCTCTGGTGCATCCGAAGAGCTGGCGGCGTCAATCCGCGAAATTACGCGCCAAATCGAAGAAGCAACAAGCCTGACAGCAGAAGCCAACCGGGCTGGTGAAAGCGCAGAAAACACGGTCAAATCACTGAAAGATAGCGTTGATCGCATTGGCGAGGTTGCCGAACTGATCGGTGATATTGCTGCTCAGACCAACCTTCTTGCATTGAACGCAACCATTGAGGCCGCCCGCGCCGGTGATGCGGGCAAAGGTTTCGCGGTTGTCGCCCAGGAAGTTAAAAACCTTGCCAATCAGACCGCCAAATCCACCGAGGAAATCACCCGTCAACTGGGAGAAATCCAGAATGTGACCGGTTCGGTGGTTGAAACTGTCCAGCAAATGACTTCAAGCATCCGTCGCGTTGACGAAGTCGCCTCCAACGTTGCGGTCAGCGTGCGCCAGCAGGACGATGCAACCCAGGAAATCGCCCGTAACGTGGTTCAGACAGCAGAAGCATCGAACGAAGTGACCGAAAAGATCGGCCATGTTGCCTCCGAGGCGCAAGACAACCTCACCCGTGCGGCTGATATGAACAAAATCGCCGAAGAAGTTGATGAAAGCATCGCTGAACTTCGTAAGAGCCTTGTTCGAATCGTTCGTACTGCCACGCCGGAAGTAAACCGTCGCAAGGATCCCCGGTACGAAGCTCAACTCGCCGTAACAGTGAAGGTCAACGGGAAGTCCATCCGTGGTCAGACCATCGATATATCGGCGGGCGGTGTAAAGGTCTCGCTCGTTGAGGCGATCAAGGAAGGCACAAAGGGCGAGATCACCATCGAAGGCCCGAACACCACCATTCCGTTTGAGGTTGAAAACAGTCTCGATACCATCGCAAACCTCGATTTCGCACCGAGTAAGATCCGCGAGGAAAGATTGAAACCGTGGCTTGAGAACCGCTTTGGTAAAGCCAAAGGCTAGCCCTTTGACCAACTGTGGGATGACATTCCCATAAGCTTTTACGACCACCCGTGAAGTTTTCCCGGGTGGTTTGTTCTTTTTAGTAGCACTAATCCCCAAGCCTTCAGAAAAATGTAAAATTGGGTGCTTGACGGGGTGCGTTTGTTGAGGCTATACACCGCCCCAGCCAACGCGAAGGCGCGATGGCGGAGTGGTTACGCAGAGGACTGCAAATCCTTGCACGCCGGTTCGATTCCGGCTCGCGCCTCCACTGATCCGGCATAGCTCAGTTGGTAGAGCAAATGACTGTTAATCATTGGGTCGCAGGTTCGAGTCCTGCTGCCGGAGCCATAAACCCCTGGAACTCTGTTCCGGGGGTTTTTGCTTTCCGGGCCAATATAACTCCGCAGTTATTCCAAATGTAATTTGCCCCTTCCCGACCACAGAACACGATGCGCTTTACGCGATCCAATTCAACCAGTTGGGAAATGGTTTCCATCATTATCGCGCCTGCCGATAACCTGTCGCAGCCATGTTGGAAAAAGACGCGATTTTGGCCGGATTTTCTCAAAAAAGGTCTTGCGGGCCTCGGACTGTTTGATTATACACCTGCCACGCGCATCGAAAGACGCGCAGCGCCTGATCCGGCATAGCTCAGTTGGTAGAGCAAATGACTGTTAATCATTGGGTCGCAGGTTCGAGTCCTGCTGCCGGAGCCAATTAAAAAGGGACCGAACGTCATGTTCGGTCCCTTTTGCTTTTGAACGTCAAAACACGGATGTTTACCCCATGAAAACCATCAAAATCGACCTTCGCGAAGTTGAACTCGCCACCCTCTCCGGACCGACCCGCGGATGGTTGATTACGGGCGAAGGCGGGGTCATTCATGGCTTGGTACACCCGATTGACGGGGATCTGTTCACGATCTCGTCAACAACCGATGCCCGGATACAGGCGTTTGGCTGGTGCCCGATGTTCGACAGTCTGGCGCATGTCCAAGCCGACCTTGAAATCGCGCTTGCCATGAGCTCACAGGATGAAGTGGAAGCCTGGCTTGAAGAGTCCGAGCGATTTGACGACGGGCATCATGGTCACGTGCATTAATCGTGGCGCCACATCTCCGCACTTCATGCTTCCCAAAGCCTGCTGCATCGCACTGCCATAAAAACTTCGTGTTTGCAGCGCTTTATTGATGCACAGCAAATCAATACAATTGGCATCGCTCTAAAATATCGCACTGCATCATGATGATGCGCTGAAAAAACAGCGCATGCATCACCATATAGGGCGAGTTGGCCGAAATCTGGCCGGCCCACACAGGACAAGGCGCAAACTGGCGATGAGTACAATCAATCTCGATCATCTGTTCAAACCGAAATCGGTCGCCGTGATTGGCGCTTCCAATCGGCCGCACTCCGTCGGCAGCGTGATTATGAAGAACCTGCTTGCCGGTGGATTTGACGGGCCGATCATGCCGGTTAACCCTCGCAGTCAGTCAATCGGTGGCGTTCTGGCCTACCCCGACGTGAACAGTTTGCCGGTGGTGCCAGAGCTTGCCGTCATCTGTGTTCCGCCCAAAGGTGTCGTTCCGGTTATGGAATGCCTGGCCGAAAAAGGTTGCCTTGCGGCGATTGTCCTGACTGCTGGCCTGAGTGCGGAACAGTATGATGAAAACCGCACAGTCAAACAGGCGATGCTTGATATTGCGGCCTCAAAGAAGATGCGCCTGCTGGGTCCGAACTGCCTTGGCTTGATGGTGCCGGGCATTGGCCTGAATGCCAGCTTTAGCCATCAAAGCATTGGCAATGGCAAGATTGCCTTTGTTTCGCAATCCGGTGCCCTGTGTACCGCCGTTCTCGACTGGGCTGCTGCACGTGGAATCGGCTTTTCCCACTTTATTTCGCTGGGTGAATGCGATGACGTCGATTTTGGCGATGTCATCGACTATCTGGGTTCTGATCCCGACACCCGGGCGATCATGCTTTATATTGAGTCCATTCACGAACGCCGAAGCTTCATCTCTGCCGCCCGTGCCGCATCGCGTAACAAACCGATCCTGTGCATCAAATCCGGTCGCTTTGCCGAGGGCGCAGCTGCAGCCGCGTCCCACACCGGGGCGCTTGCCGGTGCCGATGACGTTTTCGATGCCGCCATCAAACGTGCCGGTGTTTTGCGCGTGTACACGGTGAGTGAGATGTTCTCGGCAGCTGAAACGCTGTCGCGCATGCGCCCGTTCCGTGGCGACAAGCTTGGCATCGTGACAAACGGTGGCGGGATCGGGGTGCTCGCGGTTGACGCCCTGATCGAAAGACATGGCCAGTTGGCCCACCTTGACGACGAAACCATTGCAGCCCTTGATGAAGTCCTCCCGCCGACCTGGTCGCACGCCAACCCGGTCGATATCATCGGCGATGCATCGGGTGAACGTTATGCCAAAACCATTGACGTTGTCCTGAAGGACAAGAATATCGACAGCTTGCTGGTCATGCATGCCCCGACGGCCATCACCGATCCGGTCGAAGTCGCCCAGGGTGTGATTGACACCATCAAGAACAGCAAGAAGAACATCCTGACCAACTGGGTTGGCGAGGCCACCGTGGCCGAAGCCCGCAATATGTTCTATGCGGCTGGTATTCCGACCTACCGTACGCCGGAAAATGCTGTTGCCGCCTTCCAGCACATGGTCAATTTCCGCAAGCTGCAAGAACTCTTGATGGAAACGCCGCCTTCGGTACCGCACGATTACACACCGGATGTCGACAAGGCACGCAGCATCATTCACGCCGCAATTCATGCCGGACGTCACATGTTGACCGAACCGGAAGCAAAATCGGTTCTGGAATGCTTTGGCATCAACACTGTCAAAACCTATGCCGCCCTTGATATTAAAGATGCCGTCAGCAAGGCAGAAAAGATCGGCCGCCCGGTCGCACTCAAGATCCTGTCGGACGACATCAGCCACAAGTCCGATGTCGGCGGCGTTATCCTGAACCTTGAAAACGGCGAGGAAGTCCGTGCTGCGGCCGAAAAAATGCAGCGCGTTATTGGCAAGAAATTCCCGGAAGCCCGCCTGCGCGGTTTCACCGTTCAAGAAATGGTCAAACGTGACGGTGCGCGTGAATTGATTGTTGGCATGACCACTGACCCGATCTTTGGCCCCGTGATCCTGTTCGGGCATGGCGGTGTCGAGGTCGAAGTCGTTCGTGACCGCGCCATGGCCTTGCCGCCGCTCAACATGAAGCTTGCCCGTGAACTGGTCGAAGGCACACGCATTCATAAGCTTCTGCAAGGTTACCGCGATGTCCCGGCGGTCAACCTTGAAGAGCTTTACATGACCTTAGTGCGGCTTTCGCAGCTGGTTGTGCAGTTGGGTGAAGTCGTCGAACTTGATATGAACCCGCTTCTGGCCGACCGTGAAGGTGTGATTGCGCTGGATGCCCGTATCAAGGTAACGCCAAAGGTTGTAAGCGATGAACAGCGCCTGGCCATTCATCCCTACCCGCGCCATTTGAAGGAAAAGGTGGTGATGGATGATGGGACGACCTATTTGCTGCGTCCGATCAAGCCCGAAGATGAACCAGCCCACTACGAATTCATGTCGCGGCTAACCCCGGAAGATATTCACTTCCGGTTCTTCGGCTCGGTTCGTGAATTGCCGCATTCGGAAATGGCCCGTCAGACGCAGCTTGATTACGACCGCGATATGGCCTTCCTTGCCATCCTGCCAAACGGTGATCAGGAAGGCGAAATTCACGGTATCGTTCAGGTCGTCATTGATCCGAATAACGAGAAAGCCGAATACGCCATTATGGTGCGTTCCGATATCAAGGGGCGCGGCCTTGGCCGTATTCTGATGGAAAAGATGATCGAATTCTGCCGTCGCAAGGGCACAGAAACCTTCATCGGCCAGGTTCTGCCAAATAACCGTCGGATGTTGACCCTTTGCGAAAGCCTTGGTTTCAGCCGAAAATTCATCCCGGATGAAGAAGTATTCGAAGTCACCCTGCCCTTGCAGCGTGACCCGGAATAAGCTGCATCTTCATGGCCAAAAAACAAAAGCCCGGTATTTCACCGGGCTTTTTCGTTTCAGGCATAATCTTCAATAAATTCAGGCGGTTTCAGCGACAAGCTTGGCCTTGATATCGGCAACGGCCTTTTCCGGGTCAATACCCTTTTCACGAAGCGAATCAATTGCTTCATTCTCGATCGTGCGCAGTTCCTGCAAGGTCGTCTGCACGTCTTCAAGCTGCTGTTCAAGCTCCTCGATCCGGCGACGTCCGACCAGCATCAGATGCGCAAGCTGTTCTGTCCGACTGCGGTCTGCATCATAGAGATCGATATATTCCTTGATATCCTCAAGCGAGAAACCAAGACGCTTGCCACGCAGCACCAGCATCAGCCGGGCCCGATCGCGGTAATTATAGACGCGCGTCGCACCGGCACGCTGCGGTGCAAGCAGGTTCTTTGTTTCGTAAAACCGGATCGCACGCGGCGTGATGTCAAATTCTTCGGCCAGCTCGGTAATGCTATAAAGCTTATCGTTCATGTTTTTTCTTGTTTGTTGAATGCGGTGCGTCACCATCGCAACATTCCGACAGCCCAGTCAACTGATTTACGCATACGTAAGCCTATAACACCGGGTACCGGGCGTTACGAAGACGTCCTGTCAATCATTGTAAACAGGCAAACCTCGAACGTAATCCAGATCAACGGGAACATAGTCTGGCCCCTCGAAGATCTCCCCATCTGTCAATGCACCTGGCCAGAATACACGGTGAGACAACCATGTCCCACCATCGGGCATCGGGATGCTCAGTGTGTCGCAATACCCTTCTCGATGTTGCGCACGAAGATCAAACCGCCCGGACAGCCCATCTTCGAACAACGGGCTATCGGAAACACGCGGATCACGCAAAACGCCGTCATAGGGATCAAACACCTCCGGATATGTCGGATGGTTGGCAAGATCACCTTCAAACGAAACAGGCAATGGACCATCCGCCGACAGCGAAAGTTTGGCCGCCGGACCAAAGAATGTCTGATCCATTGGCATCAGGTCTTCGGGGAGTTTTGCCGGATCAGCATGTTCAATCGCATTGCGGGCATTGATCAGGCCACGCGTCGTGCCCTTCTTGATGTATTTCTGGCGCAGGAAAAAGCTGTTGTGCAGGCAGGCGGAAATATAATCGGGCTGGGCTACTGATCCGCCCTTGCCCAGTTTGAAAACAGCGCCGCCGTTATTTTCATCCCCTTCAGGACCCGGTCGGCTGTCAAACCAGCAGATATTGCCAAAATAATACCAGAATCCGCCACGCACACCGTCCTGCGAAAACAGTTTATGGCAGTTATAAAACCGGTTGCGGCCGATCCACCAGCCAACGGCGGTTGCTTCGGGCTCTATCGGGTTATCGCGGATATATCTGAACCGGTTGTCAAAGATTCTGACGTCGCGGTTAAAGCTGCCGACCGGTGCATCCAGATTATGCTGGGATACATCCATCCGAACGCCGTTATAACAATCACAGATATCGTTTCGGATGATTTCGACATCCCCGATAATATCATCAGATCCAAAGAACGCCCCGTTTAGGTAGCGATACTCGACCTCGATAACATTGCCATCTTCGTCCTTGCCGTCGTGAATTTCATCCCAGCGAATTTGACGCCAGATGTCGGGGTTTTGGACCCAACGGCAACCCGTGATCGAGATGCCGCGGGTTTGCTCGCCGTTGGCATAAAAGGCATAGGTGCCTTCGGTGATATCAAGGTCGCGAAACGCCAGATGCTGACTGTTTTCGATATAAACCGCACTTGGCCAAGCCCGCTTGATGGTAAAAAGCTCAAGCCGGATATGGGCGACATCAATCAACTGGAAAACCGCATAACCATCACGTCCCGGATTACTAGCTGAAACAGAGGGATCAGGAAGCTTTGCCGCGTCGATTATCGCATCGGGTTCGCCACGGACAATGATCGGTTGATCAGCCGTTCCACTGCGCGGGAAACGCAAGGGTTCAGCAAAGCAATAATCCCCCGCGATCATGCGGATCATTTGCCCGGGCCGACTTTGCGCAATCGCCTGATCAAGCGTTAGTGTCGGGCGCGTTTTGGCGTCAATCCAGTGTTCTTGCCCGTCTTCTGATACATATACAACTTCCATAACCCGCCCTCCCTGTTTGGATTGCAAAACCTTAACGCAAAACAATCAGAGGCCAAGTCTGTTGTTTCAGGCGCGCCGTCAAGGCACCTGAATTCATATCCTCATACTTTTTGAAATGTCACCACGTACCTTGCAAAACGCAAAAGTGAGCCTTTCTCACATTCGGGTTTTCGCCCCAATCCCTAAACCCTATCGCCGCTTTCCATCGGCCATTTTGTATGGTGGCTGTCGATGACAAAGCGATGCTTGTGGGTTACTGGCGGGTGGAAGTGCCGATGACGATGCTTGTCTGTTTCGGCCGCATGTTCATGAACATGGACGTGATGCGGGTCATTGTGGTCGTGCGGATGTTCGTGCCAAAACCCCGGATGACTGTGTTTGATTTCAAGTCTGTCTTCCTTCGGCCAGAGCATGACAGCAACAAGCACAGAACCGATTGCCATGCCGCCTGATGCCAGAAAAGCAGCCGACAGATCCGCCAAACTTCCAAGCCAGCCAACGATGCCATAAGCAAACAACCAACCCCCATGCGATAACGCGAAGTTGGCCGCAAAGAACGCAGAACGATCCCCGTCCCCGGCGGAACGTTGCACAAGCCGTCCACCGGGGGTCTGGGCAAATGTTGTACCTGCCCCGGCAATCAGCCACAGAATTGCAAACGCGAAGATCGACGCAAAATCTGAAATCATCAAAGCACCGCCAAGCAACATCGCGACCGCCGCAGCGACAATACCCGCCAACATCAGATGGCGTTCACCCACGCGTTCGATCAACCGCGGGATCAGGAATGCTGCACACATTGATCCGGCACCTGCACAGGCCAGAAAACTTGTCGTCAACAACTCTGTCCCGCCGAGAATGCCGCGCGTCAGAACCACGGTATTGACGATGATCATCGCCCCAACCGATGACACGGCAAAGTAAACGGCCAGAAGCCCGCGCAAACGCGGCGTCTTGAGATAAGCCACAATGCCAAACACCGTATTGGTATAAATGCCGCCAGTGCGGTCCGTTGGAGCGGCCTGCGGGATCTGTGCTGTCATGATTAGCAAAGCCGAGATCGCAAAGGTCAGGCTATTGGCCAAAAACAGACTGTCAAACGACCACACAACCAAAAGGGCCGCGGCCAAGGCCGGGCTCACAAGGTTTTCAAGATCATAGGCCAGCCGCGCGTAAGAAAGCCCCTTGGTATATGCCTTTTCATCGGGAAGGATTTCCGGGATGATCGCCTGAAACACGGGGGTAAAAGCGGCCGAGGCCGCGTTTACGACAAACACCAGAACGAAAATCTGCCAGACCTGATCAACAAAGGGCAGACAAAGCACGATCCCCGCGCGCAACACATCCAGCCCGACCAGCCACATCCGACGCGGCAACAGATGGGCCATGCCCCCTGCCACCGGCGCGATCACGAGATAGGCCACCATTTTCAAAACAAGAATGGAACCGAGCACCCGACCAGCGTCATC
>NZ_DCAO01000042.1:0-1904 GCF_002311515.1 Thalassospira sp. UBA1131 | reverse complement strand
GTAATCTGGGCGGAAAACAGATGGCGAAAGGCCGGTTGGGAAAACGGGGATATGCTTGACGTCATAGCCGCCCTTTCATGCTCGTCCGAGGCACAGGGTCCTCAGGATGCGGCCTCTGCCGGGTTGGCGCGTTCGCTAGCTGTGCATTTCTTCTCTGGCAATTGAAGCACTTTTCCGGTGCGCAATTCAATGATCCGCGTTGCAAGTTTCCGTCTGAAATGCGGATCGTGCGACACAAGGATCATGGCTTGTGGCAGCCCCAGCAGGATTTCTTCAAGCCGGCGCAGGTTTTCTTCATCAAGCGCGTTTGTCGGCTCATCAAGCAGCAAAACATCGGGCTTCATTGCAAGGACTGCCGCAACCGAAACCAGCCGTTTTTCACCGCCGGAAAGCTCATGCGTAATCCGTTCACGCAGGTGTTTGAGATGCAGTTGATCCAGGACCTCATCCACAATCGCAAGGGCTTCTTCGCGACTGGCACCGAGGTTTAGCGGACCAAAGGCGATATCCTCGATCACGGTTGGGCAGAACAACTGGTCATCGGGATCCTGCACGATAAAACCAACCCGGCAGCGCAAATCGTGAAATTCTGCGTCGGTCACACGCGGGGTGCCAAAGGCACGGATTTCGCCCGCATGCGGTTTAATCAGGCCGACGAGAATACGCAAAAGCGTGCTTTTGCCAGCCCCATTCGGCCCGGCAAGAAACAGACGTTCCCCCGGATCAAGCGTCAGACTGACACGATCGAGCACATTCTGCCCTGCCCGATAGCCATAAGAAATATCATTCAGTTCAATAAGCGACGACATACATGCGATCCATCAGGACAAGGGCAATAATCAGGGCAAGGAAGAAAATGGCAAATGCACCGTCCCGACGCTTGAATGCCAGATCATCTATCATCGGGAAATGACCACTAAATCCGCGGCACTTCATGGCTTCCAGCACACGTTCGGCCCGTTCAAGCGATCGCACCACCAACATGCCAAACAAATAGCCAAAAGACCGGTAGGTATGGGCATTGTTGCGTGCCTTAAACCCGCGAAGTTTCATCGCCATGCGAAGACGATGATATTCGTCATGCAGCACCGAAATATAGCGCACCGTAAACATCATCAGATGCACCAGAACCGGCGGACATTTCAAACGATATAGCGTGTGACCAAGTGTCACCGGCGTCATACCCGAAAGCAGACTTAGCATCATAAGCACAACCGCATTGGCCCGTATGCCGACAAGGATGGCATGCATCAGGCCTTCCTTGCTGGCCTCTGCCCCAAGGACCGAAAACATCGGTGTTCCGGGGGTCGTAAACGGCAACATTACCAGCATGACGATAATGAAGCCGTCCATCGCCGCCATACGTTTCAGGGTTACACGCAGTGGCAAGTCCGTCAGGCTCATGGTAATGGCGGCAAATATCAGGGCACCGAGTGCAAACTCGATCTGATGCAGGGCTACCACGACAATTGCAAAAACACAGGCCGCGACCACCCTTACCCTTGGATCGAACGTCCCGACAAATGACGGTGATTGTCCGCCATGTGCCTGAACGCTCAGGGGTTGGTCATGTCCGAAAAGGTGGCTCATGCGTTGGGTGCTTTTGCTCTTAGCCGTCGCGCAGCGATGTAATAAATGATCCCGAAGGCACCGAATATATAGCCAATGCCGCCCAGAATCGATTGAAGATCATTCTTTTCCTTATAGGCGGTAAGTTCGCGCCTGAGCGGACGCAATTCGTCACGCACGATGGTCGCAATGATTTCTCCCTGTTCGCGGGTAATTGCAGGCTCAGCGTTTGACCCTGCCCCTGATACAACCGGTGTCTTTGACGATGCTGTTTGCGCAGCCTCATCAGCACCCGCTAGGTCCGCTATGGAAAAGGTTGCCTCGGCAACGTGCCC
>NZ_DCAO01000024.1:5107-34340 GCF_002311515.1 Thalassospira sp. UBA1131 | reverse complement strand
TCATCCGAAAGTGCCTCGGTACGCTGCGCGATCAGATCGCCGACCGGGTCTTCGCTATCAGCGCTGATTTCCGGTGCAGGTGTTGTTGCGGCCGGCTCGGTTGCCTCAGGCGTGGCATCGGGAATTTCGGTTGGTTCTTCCGGTGCGGAGGCCAGCATTTCGACCTGCGGCTGCTCTGTCTGGGTGGTGCGCGCACCGTCTTCAGAATCCATGAACAAGCCTGCGCCGACCAGCATTCCGGCAAAGAACAAGACAAGGCCGAGCATGCCTGCGCCTGTGACCAGGCCAAGAAGGGTTTTGCGATCCATATCCGCTATCCGTGCATTAAGGTTTTGCCGATCACCGGAGCGTTCTGCCCCACGTGCGCTGCCATCACCATGCCCGTCCCGCCCGTATATAAAGGCCGGAAGCGGTGCATCCTTTTGCCCGGCATCCGGATCAGTCTGCGGTTCCGGGGTTGCGCGCAAATCGGGTTTGTTGGTGTTGTCTTCGCCAGCCATGGACTTGGCCATCCTTCACGACATCAAAGTTACCCTGCTTTTGTAACCAACAGCACCTTTATAAAACGCTAAAGCCGTGCACGGATGCAACCGGGCAGCGTGCCAAAGATCGATATGGGTCAATGTGTTTTGGATAAAAAAAGGGGGACTGGTATGAATTCCGGCATTGTCCCGCACAATGATCCGGATACCAGCCCCCTCGAGTGAGAGAGATCGACCTTCGGGGAGAGAGAGTCCCGAAGATAGAAGCCATCAGGCACGCCATGTAGGCCTGATGGCCGGTCACAAACGACGTTGTCGTCTGCATTTGACAAACACAGTCATAGAGCATCGTTTTTGCAATTGCAAACGATTATCACACACATTCGCAGAAAAAATTTCAATGCGTCGAAATCGCGCGCGTAAATCGGGGCTAAGCCCCCCAACCAAAACGAGAAATTCCAGATTTCGGACCTCTTCAACCCGGCTGTGTGCCGCAGCAATCCTATGGAAATCGAGAAATAAGGGATTGTGTTCCAAACCAAGCTCTGCTTGGATCAGAACAACTACTCTTGAGAAGTAGAGGTGTGAGCGGGAGAGACGCGAGCCAATATGACCAAAGACAAAAAATAAACTTGGTTTGCTCTGGAGTGACAAAAATGACGGGAGACAAGGCCGCGAAGACGGCTATTGCAGGAGGTGCTACCAGCCTTCTGACGTTACGACGGATTTTGCTCGTAACAGGATTACTGGTTTCAGGTGCAGTGACATGGATGCTTCTTTGGACCGGTGATACCTATCGCAACTTTGCGATTGAAACACTGAACAACTCGGTCAGTGGTACAGTCAATTTCTTTGTCGGGTCGCGTATTGCCACCGACTATGCCGACAAAATTACCCCCATTGCCAATGAATGGTCGCGGCTTGGCAGCCTGGTCAAAAGTTATCAGGAAAATGACCAGACGCGCATGCAAGCCGAACTCAACATCCTTTCGAACGCACGCGAAGTGGTTCAGGGCGATGTAAACCTGATTGCGGCAATTTCCTATGATCAGGAATTCAATCAACTGGCGACGTCCGAAGCCAATCTTGGCGCCAGCGTCACTGATGACCCGGACGTCAAAGCCTATTTGATCGGTCGCGACAAGGCCGAAGCCCGCAAACCGGCAAGCTTTATGTGGGCAACCCCGGACGGGCGTCCGGTCTTTAGCCTGATCCTGCCGGTCGGCGGGTTCCGTGCTGTTGGTTTCCTTGAAGTCATCACCGATCCCCTGCCCCAGCTTGCGGGCATTGGCAAGGTTTTGGGTGGCAACTTCCAGATTCTTGATAATTCCGGCAACGTGCTGTTTGAAAGCCTGGAAGCCCCGGCTGAGGCAGAAACCGAAACTGCCCCAACAGCAGAGGGCGATGCCGCGACAGAAAATGCCGGGGATGCAGTACCAGAAGCCAGCAGTGATGCGCCAGCGCCCGAAACGGCCAAAGCAGGTGATACGACGCACCGCGCGGCAGTGGAGGTTATGATCAGTGATGGTCGTGGCGGTGTCTGGGCCGAGGCCCGGTTTGACCGCGATGTGTCTGATTTCTATGCCCAGACAGATAGTCTTCGCCTGCTGTCGATTGAAATCCTCGTTGGCGTGCTTCTGGCGGCCTGGATTGTTGGCTGGATCCTGTTGCGCACCACGGTTCTGCGCAATCTGCGCGCCTTTGCAGGTGCAATGACGTCAATCTCGAACGGCGATACCAACGTCAATCTGCCCAATGTTGGCAATGACGAAATCGGCGAAATGAAAAAGGCCCTGATTGCCTTGCGTGAATCGGTGCGTCAGGCCTTGATCCTGCAAAACATGGTCGAGAATACCCCGACCATGACGGCAATGATCCTGCCTGATGGCAAGCTGAGCTACCTTAACGCCAGTGCGCAAGACTATCTTGGCGGGACAACGGCAACGATTTCGGGGGATTTCCTTAATCTTGGGTCCGACTTCCAGGCCAAGCTTGCCAATCCGAACAACCTGCCCTTTACCGAGATCATCCAGACCGACCGCGGTTACCTTGATATTCTTGCCGCCCCGGTCCGCGACAAGGACAATGTCCTTTTGGGCACCATGCTGGCCTGGAACGACGTGTCCGAGCGTGAGGAAAGCAAGATCGCCGTCACAGAACTGATGGCCGAGGTTGCCCGTGTGGCCCAATCAGTGACCGAACAGTCCGAAGGGTTGCTGAGCCTTGCCAGTGAACTGACAAACCAGTCGGAAAACACGGTGCAGCAATCGGGTGGTGCACTGGATGTGTCGCGCGAGGCGGCGTCGAATACCCGCAATGTCGCCACCGCGGTTGAGGAACTTTCATCCTCGATCGCCGAGATCAACCGTCAGGCGACCGAAGCTTCCACCGTGACCGGACGGGCACGTGAAGAAGCCGAAGAAAGCCAGCGCAATATCGGATCGCTTGAAAAGGCCAGCTCCGAGATCGGATCGATCATTGATCTGATCAACGATATTGCCCATCGCACCAAGCTTTTGTCGCTTAATGCGACGATTGAAGCCGAACGTGCCGGTGAACTTGGCAAGGGCTTTGCCGTGGTTGCCAACGAGGTCAAATCGCTTGCCGATCAGACCGCAAGTGCAACCGGCCAGATTGGTGACCTGACGGCTGCCATTCAGGAAGAAGTGCAAAAGGCGGCCCATTCAATCAGCACGGTTGGCGAAGTTATTCATCAGGTCAACGACATCCAGTCGACCATCACCCAATCGGTTGATGAACAACGCCGTGCCACCGGCGAGATTTCCGAAAACGTTCAACGCATCGCCGCTGGTGCGGGATCGATGGACGAAATGATCACCTTTGTGAATGACGGCGCACAAAGTACCGGTCGCAGTGCGCATGATCTGAACACGGCGAGCCACAACCTTTCGGAAGTGGCGCGCAACCTGTCAGAGAAAATGCGCGAGTTCAGCGAGCGCATGAAGCTGACCTGATCCGCTTTGTGATATTTTCCAACGCAAAGGGCGGCATCCTTAAGGTGCCGCCCTTTGTCATTTCACCAGATATGGTTGCTTGATCAGCTTGCCACGGATTTCGAGGCGATTTCATACAAATCGCGCGAGATTTCCGGCTTGGCGAGGATACGGTTAAGCTCGGCCTTCATCTTGTCCGCGCGATCCGCATCGTATTTTGCCCATTTGCCAAGCGGGGCGCAGAGGCGTGCCGCGACCTGCGGGTTGATGTCATCAAGCTCGATCAGGCGATCTGCATAGAAGGCGTAACCCGAACCATCCTTGGCATGGAAATGACGCGGATTGCCCATGGCAAACGCCCCGATCAGCGCACGTACCTTGTTGGGATTGCGCATGGTAAAGGCCGGATGGCTCATCAGATCCTTGACCCGGGCCAAGGTATCATCGCGCGATGACATCGCCTGCAACGAGAACCATTTATCGAGAACGACAGCATCATTGGCAAAGCGTTCCTCGAAATCGGCCAGTGCGGTTTCACGGCCCGGATGATCAAGGTTATTGAGCACCGAAAGGGCGGCCATCTGATCGGTCATGTTATCAGCTGTGCCATATTGCGCGACCGCCACGTCGGCAAATACATCCGCCCCGCTTGCCACCAGATAGGCAAGGGCCGTTGCCCGCAAGGCACGCTGCCCCGCCGACGCCGCATCCGGGGTAAAGGCCGCGTTTGAGGCATTCTGGTGATAGGTGTTGGCGAAATCATCGGAAAGCGCCTGGCCAATGCGTTTGCGCAGGGCGGTGCGCACCTGATAGATCGCCTCGGGGTTGGCGGGCTTGCGTTGTTCGGACAGGAACGCCTCACCCGGCAGGACAAGCGCATCGGCACGGAACGCCTTATCAAGACCGTCATTGGTAAGTGTCGCGCGCATCGCGGCAATGAAGGCATCAACGCGGGCCTGTTCATCGGCAAAGGCGGCATCAACATCGCCGCCATTCGCTTCATAGGCGGCAATGGCAGACAACATCAAACGGGTTGCGTATTTCTGCCCGGCTTCCCAGCGATTGAACGCATCACTGTCATGGCCCATCAGGAAGACAAGCTCGTCATCAGGCTGATCGGTGGTGATGTTCACGGGTGCGGAGAATCCCCGGTTAAAGGACAGCACCGGCGCCTCAGTCACACCATCAAAGACGAATTCCTGGCTGGCTTCCGTCAGTTCCACCGTTTTGGCGACGAGGTCTGAACCATCCGCGCCCAGAAGCCCGATTGAAATCGGCATATGCAGCGGTTTCTTGTCCGGCTGTCCCGGGGTTGGGTCGGTTTTCTGCGAGATGGTCAGACGGTATTGTTTGGCGTCTGCGTCATAGTCACCCTGCCAACTGAGTTTTGGTGTTCCGGCCTGCGAATACCAGAGTTTGAGTTGGGTGAAATCAATGCCGTTGGCGTCTTCCATCGCCTTGGCAAAATCATCACAGGTCACCGCCTGCCCGTCATGGCGATCAAAGTAAAGGTCGATGCCCTTGCGATAGCCATCCGGGCCAAGCAACGTGTGCATCATGCGGATCAGTTCAGCACCCTTTTCATAGACCGTCGCGGTATAGAAATTGTTGATTTCCATATAGCTGTCCGGGCGCACCGGATGGGCCAGCGGACCTGCGTCCTCCGGGAACTGGGCAGCGCGGAGTGCGTTGACATCCTTGATCCGCTGCACCGGGCGGGACCGTTGATCGGCCGAGAATTCCTGATCACGGAATACGGTCAAACCTTCCTTGAGCGACAGCTGGAACCAGTCGCGACAGGTGACACGGTTGCCCGACCAGTTATGGAAGTATTCGTGTGCAACGATGGATTCGATGCGTTCATAATCGCCATCGGTCGCGGTATCCGGGCGGGCCAGAACGAATTTGGCGTTAAACACATTGAGGCTTTTGTTTTCCATCGCCCCCATATTGAAGTCGGATACGGCAACGATGTTAAACAGGTCCAGATCGTATTCGAGGCCATAGACCTCCTCGTCCCACTTCATCGACCGTTTCAGGCTGTCCATCGCGTAATCGCAGCGATCCTCATTGCCGTGCTCGACAAAGATGCGCAGCGCCACATCACGGCCCGACATGGTTTTGAAACTGTCTTCGACACAGGCCAGATCACCGGCGACCAGCGCAAACAGATAGGATGGCTTCGGGAACGGATCTTCCCACACGGCAAAATGACGGCCGCCGTCAAGATCGCCACTATCGATCAAATTGCCGTTCGATAGCAGAACCGGGCAGCTTTCCTTATTGGCATTGATCGTGACCTTATAGGTCGCCATGATGTCGGGGCGATCCGGGAAATAGGTAATGCGGCGGAACCCTTCGGCCTCGCACTGGGTGCAAAAGGCACTTTGCGAAACATAAAGGCCTTCAAGCCGGGTGTTGTTGGCTGGCGAAATCTGGGTTTCAAGTTCGGCAATGAAGTTTTGCCCCGGCGCCTTAAAGCGCAGGCCTTCCTGATCAACCGTGAAATCGCTGGACGCCAGGCGGGTTTCATTGAGGGTGACGGAAAGAAGCTTCATATCCTCGCCATGGAGGAAAACCTCGTCGCCCTTTCCGGTACCGCGCACAGGATTCGCAGCCATAAACAGGCGCGATTTGACATTTGTCACGTCACGATCAAGGTCAAAAACCAGTTCGACCTTTTCGACAATAAAGTCAGGTTCCTTATAGTCTTCGCGACGAATCTCTTGCGGCTGTTCAGACATTTAAGGGTCCTTTTTTCCTTGGGCTGCGCGGTTTTGGAACGGATTGTATAAAATCGCCAATTTCGCAATGCAGTGTGGTGTTTCAGAACTGAATTTCGGTCAGCGATAACACTGATAGGATAAATTTCATTTTTCCTCAAATGCGGAGTTTACGGCGCCGATTTTAATGGGCATACTCTCAAACGGTGGCGCGAGGGGGGCCAAAGTTTCACATTTCGTGGGGCGAGAGTGATCTTTGGTTTCCCTCAACCTTTCTGCCGGTTTTCCAGACAAAACATCTTCTCATGCAGATCGGCGTCCACCGGGTCGCACCCTACCAAAATCAAAAATATCCCATCCTTTTCTCACCTAATAATTTGTGAGTTCCGCTTGAACGGGATAGAATAATTGCGACCTGTCGGGGAATGATAACTTTCAGGGGAAAAATCGCCAATGTCCGAAACGTTCCAGGTTCTGATCGCCGATGACCATCCGCTAGTGCGCGGAGCCCTCAAACAGGCGTTAAGCTCGGAACTGGAAAACGTATCGGTCCTTGAAGCCGGCAGCCTGTATGAAGCCATTGATCAGATCGAAGCCCACAAGGGCGATATCGATCTTGTCCTGCTTGATCTTCATATGCCCGGCATGAATGGCTTTACCGGCCTGTTTACCCTGCGTGCATCCTATCCCGACATTCCGGTTTCCATTGTATCGGCCAGTCAGGAACTGCCTGTTGTGCGCCGTTCCATTGAATATGGCGCATCGGCCTTTGTCCCGAAATCAGCCCCCGTCGATCAGATCGGCCTTGCGGTCAAGACCGTACTGGATGGTGGCATGTGGATGCCCGACTGGGCACGCGAGGCCATGGAAAACGGCCCGGCCGATGACGAGGCCACCGGCCTTGCCGAAAAGATCGGCCAGCTTACCCCGCAACAATTGCGTGTTCTCAACATGCTGACCGAAGGCAAGCTCAATAAGCAAATCGCCTATGAGCTTGATGTCACCGAGGCGACGGTCAAGGCCCATGTATCGGCCATCCTGCGCAAGCTTTCGGTCCATAGCCGCACCCAGGCCGTGATCATCGCGCGCGAATTGCAGTTGCAGGAACCGGCGATCGAGGCCTGATTGGTCGAATTTGGCTAAATCCACCTTGGGGTTTCAGCCTGCGGAACTTCCCCGCTGCTCAGCCGTTTAATCCATACATCCAGATAAAAACACGTTTGCAGGCGGTTGCCCTGCCCTGTCGGGAGTCCTTGTATGTCGGCCAGATGCGGCGCGCATTCGCCAGAAACACCTGAAGCCTCCGCAACATCGGACGCCAATCCGCCCGCCAATGGCACGGCGGCAGAGACGGATGCGACTGTTCCCAGTGATGCGGAACGCCGCACCAATGCGCGTGCGCGGGTGTACCGCCGGGCGCGGACGATTTCAGTGATCGGCACATTTGTGGTTTTGGCATTGGGCTGCCTTTACGTCGCGCAAAGTCTTTTGCTGCCGGTTGTTCTGGCGTTTTTGCTGTCGCTTGTGTTTTCGCCGGTTGTCCGCACCTTTGCGAAATTTTACATCCCCAATGCTGTTACGGCCTTTGCGATTGTTCTGACACTCAGCGCGACTGTGATTGCCGGGATTTATGGTTTGAGTGGCCCGGTATCGGGCTGGATTGATGAAGCGCCAAATATCGAGCGTCAATTGCGCCTGCGCCTTGCCGATCTTAGCGAACCGCTTGATAAACTCCGCGAAGCCCAAAAGCAGGTCTCCGAGGCCACCGATCAGAATAATGGCGATGAAGACGTTCAAAGGGTCGTTGTTGCCGAACCCAACCTGATCAGCCAGGCCGCCCAAGGCGCACCCGATATTCTGGCGGGCATTGCACTGATGCTTGTTTTGTTGCTGTTTATCCTGTCAGGCGGTGATCGGATTTATCAGAAACTGATCCGCTCACTTCCGACCTTTGGTGACCGGCGCAAGGGATTGCGCATCGCCCATGACGTGGAACGCGAAGTTTCGCGCTATCTCGCGACGATTACTGCAATCAACATCTTGCTTGGCATCGTGATCGGGACACTGATGGCGATTATCGGCCTGCCCAACCCTGTTCTTTGGGGGATCGCGGCGGCGGTGCTGAATTATGTGCCGATCCTTGGTGCAATGACCGGTGTGGTGATTGTTGGTGTGGTGTCGCTTGTGTCGATGCAAACAACCGGACAGGCCCTGATTGCGCCGGCACTTTATCTGGCCTGCACGGTATTTGAAGGCCAGTTGATCACGCCGATGCTTATTGGCAACCGGCTTAAAATCAACTCGGTTGCGATTGTGCTTGCCATTGCACTGTGGGGCTGGCTTTGGGGCTTTGTCGGCATTCTGGTTGCTGTCCCGCTTCTGATCGTTGCCAGCGTCATTTCCAATCACGTCGAAGGCCTGGGCGGGCTTCGCGAACTGCTGGGCCCGCATTCGACAAGCAACAATCCCGACCGCTCCATTCCGGCAAACAGCAAGTAGCGTTATCAGCCAGCACTACACCCTACGCCATTGCCAAAATCTGCAAACGCTGCCAGTTTTGTGCGATGAACAAGGTCGAAGTCATTGCCCATGATTGTCTGGGTGTTGAAGCCGTCATGGCCGAAACACGCCATTCCTTTGCCAAACACACGCATGAGGCGTTTGGCATTGGCTTCATGTATGCGGGGGCGCAAAAATCCGCGTCTGGGCGCGGCATGGTGGAGGCCGGGGCAGGCAACATTATCACGGTCAATCCCCGCGAAGTGCATGATGGCCATCCGATTGGCGATGCTCCGCGCGGCTGGAATATGCTGTATTTCGACCCGGATCTGATCGCGCGCGCGGCAAGTGACCTTTCTGAAACCGCCACCGATCAATATGAATTCACCCGCCCCGTGATGGACAGCCCCCACGTTCGGCACTGTTTTGGTGCATTATTCGATGCCATCACCAACGGATCGGAAGAAAGCGCACGGCTCCGGCGTGAAGAAATGCTGCTGATGATGCTCCATCACGCCATGATCGGTCCCGGTGAACCCACCCCGAAATCAAACGCCCGAACGGCTGTTGCCCATGCCCGGATCAAACGCGCCAAGGCGTTGCTCGATGACAGCCCGACACACAGCCACAGCCTTGATGATCTTGCAAACGCAACGGGCTTAAGCAAGTTTCAGACGCTCCGCGACTTTGCCCGTGCGACGGGCCTCACCCCGCACGCCTATCTGATCCAGCGGCGCATTGATCTGGCGCGCGCCATGATCAAAAGCGGCGAAACGCTTGCCGATATCGCAAGTGCCGCGGGCTTTGCCGATCAAAGCCACCTGAACCGGCATTTCGTCCGTGCCTTTGGCCTGACACCGGGCCGCTATGCCCGCGCGATCCGGGCAAACTAACCACAGCCACAGAAACGACCGCCAATCAACCAATCGTCATTCCCACGAAGGCGGGAATCCATCTTTGTCTCGACGGGCCATGGATTCCGGGCCTGCGCTCCGCTCCGGCCGGAATGACGAGTTTGGCAAAATCATCCTGCAATTCCGTTCAAGAATGCTTGGCTCGCCATCAGTAGATTGAGGGCAACAACCTTCAACGAACGGATGCAAAATGATCAGCCTCGATTTCCTGATAACCTCTCTTATCATCGTCGTTCTGCCCGGCACCGGCGTGATCTATACCCTCGCCCTTGGACTGGGCCGCGGCATGAAGGCCAGCATCTGGGCGGCGTTCGGCTGCACACTTGGCATCGTCCCGCATATGACGGCCAGCATCCTTGGCCTTGCTGCCCTGCTCCATGCCAGCGCGGTCGCCTTTGAAATCGTGCGCTATCTGGGTGTCGCGTGGTTGCTTTATATGGCCTGGGGCATGTGGTTCGGGACCGGTGCGATGAAAGTCACCGCTAATGAAAGTGCTGCGGGCGTGCTTAAAATCATCCGCGACGGCATATTGCTTAACCTTCTGAACCCCAAACTATCAGTCTTCTTCCTAGCCTTCCTGCCACAATTTGTTAGCGCTAATACGCCCAATACAACGCTAGAAATGGCCTTGCTCGGCCTGATCTTCATGGCGATGACATTTGCGGTGTTTGTGGTCTATGGATGTTTTGCTGGGGCGCTGCGCAGCCATATCATCGAACGCCCGAACGTCATGGCATGGATGGGCAAGGGTTTTGCCGGGGCCTTTATTGCTATGGGCGCAAAACTTGTATTCTCCAGTCGATAGAACAACATTGTGCCCCAATTACCGACTTATGGTATCCTATCCATGATTGAAGGAATCCTTACCATGCAAACGCCCGATACCATGAAGACCGAGGCTGACTATGCTGCCATGATGGAGAAGCTTGAAAACCTCTGGGACGCCAAACCCGGAACGCCTGAAGCAAATCAGCTTGAAGCGCTTGGCATACTGATTGATCAATATGAAGCGCAACAATTCCCGATTACCACCCTAGACGCCGTTTAGGCCATCCTGTTTTACAGGTAACAAAATGGAAAATCTTGGAACATTCTAGCAGATATATTGATTCAGCAAGCTCGACAAAGCGCGTAGGACAGAAAATAAAGCTGTCCCCTTTTCCTGAAAGCTAGTTTACTTTGGTCCGAATTCCAAGAAAGTCACTTATTTGTCGAGCCTTCAGCTTTTCTGAAATGCTCCTTTTTATCTAGGTAGCTAAGAAACCGCAGTCCTAAATCACTCAACGCTGATCTCCGGTAATTAACTCCAGGAACTTTCTCATTAATAGATAGATTGTGAATGATTAGTTCTGGACAAACATAATTGAATAGAAAATTTTCTCCCTTATTAGCATTAAACCGATTAGAGACTCCGTTTACGAGAGCTCGCCGCTGCCATTTTAGCGTATCCAAAATGGACAGTTTAACATCACTCTTCCCGCCAGCTAAGGTCTCTGGGATGTCCAGAATCTTGTTACTCAGAATGTGTTGGAGTTCCTCAAAAGTTCCCTCATCTGTAGACTTTTCTCCAACCTTACTTACCGCCTTGTCGAGCCTCTTTTGCAATCCTTCTTTTTCTCTGTTGAGGCGGACTATCTCTTTCTCAAGATGCTCTACGTTAACATCTGCTGCTGAAATCCAACCCGTTACGTTTGGCAACGACGCGATATCAGCTAAGCTTTCGTGAACAGCAAGTTTAATATCTTTCTCATCATCGAAGAACCTTGAAATATTCTTTAGAACTTTCTCACGAAATCGATTTAATTTCTCCGAGTTTAGTTGCTCAATGGCATCAACACCGTCGGCTTTAACCTTATTGTTCAAGCACTCATCAGACATCACGACGGAGAATAGTGGCTTTTTCTTACTCGTTGCATAATCAAACTCGAGCTCGGTGTAACTGAGACCACTGTTTTCTTCCAACGAGCCATAGCGTCCGCCAAGAATCAGCATGTATGCGTCTGACTCATCAATCCATTTAGTTATCGTCTCCCACTGAGACGTATTTCCTGCACTAAAAAGTTCCATGCCGGCCGGTATGTGCCCTGCCTTAAGTATTGTTTCAACAGCAGCTTGACGCTCTTTCTTGAGATCAAGAAATGTACTTGAAACAAATACTTGAAGTTTCTTTTTCATTAACTCTACCAGATATTATTTTTCTACTATTGGCAGTATAAGCGCATCGATACAGAACATTAAAGCATATGTTACTCCGCCGCATCACTCCCCAACCGGTTGAGCGCGCGTGTCATGAGCGCACGCAGCTTGGCCGGGCGCAGCGGTTTGTTGAGTAGCGAGTAGCCTTGGGCGGCGATCAGGTCTGCGGTCTCGGACGCGCGGTCGGCGGTGATGATGACGCCCGGGACACTAACACCGTGAACATCGCGAAGCCGGATCAGGACATCAAGGCCGGTCTGGCCGGAATCAAGGTGGTAATCGGCAAGGATGATGTCCGGGGAGAATGGCTTTTTGCCATCGACTTCCTGTGTCAGCAGGCTTTCGGCAGCCGTGCCCGATTGGGCCGTCACCACGACGCAATCCCAGTTTTCCAGCATGGCGCGCATGCCATCCAGGATCGCTGGTTCGTTATCAAGACACAGCACGCGCAGGCCGCCCAACTCGCCCGCCATGCGGCGTTTGGGCTTGGGCGTGGCGGCGGTATCGGCAACACCGAGTGGTACTTCGACCGAGAAGACCGTGCCGCGACCGGGGCGCGAGCGCACCGAAACCGGATGACCGAGTGATTTGCCAAGTCGGTCGACGATGGCAAGGCCAAGGCCAAGGCCCTTCACATCGGTGGTTTCCGGGCCTTCGAGGCGATGGAATTCGCGGAAGATGATTTTCAGTTTGTCTTCGGGGATGCCCGGCCCGCTATCCCAGACTTCAAGTTTAAGTTTATCGCCACGCACACGGCAGCCAACCACCGCCCCGCCGGTGCGGGTATAGCGCATGGCGTTGGAAATGAAGTTTTGCAGGATACGACGCAGCAAACGACTGTCACTGCGCACCCACAGATCGCGTTTATGGACCTTGAAGCTGAGCCCCGCGTTTTCGGCAATCGGGCCGAATTCGGTTTCAAGCGCACCCAGCACATCATTGATGGCAAAGTCACGAATGGTCGGTTGCATCGCGCCGGCGTCCAACTTGCAGATATCAAGAAGCTCGTTGAGGAGTTCTTCCACGCCCTTAAGCGACAGATCCACCTTGCCGACAAGATCAAGGATGTCATCCGCCAGCCCCTGCTTGCCGCCCAGCGCCACCGTAAACAGGCGCGCGGCATTAAGCGGCTGAAGCAGGTCGTGGCTGGCTGCGGCAAAGAAGCGGGTCTTGGTATCGTTGGCGGTTTCGGCCTGTTCCTTGGCATCCGAAAGTTCGGAGTTCAGCACCTCAAGCGCATGGGTACGTTCGGTCACGCGGGCTTCGAGGCCTTCGTTGGCTTCCTTGAGCGCCTGTTCGGCGGTCTTACGTTCGGTGATGTCGTGATAGATGCAGAAATAGCCCAGAACTTCGCCGGTTTCGTCAAAGTGCGGGATATAGGTGCCTTCGGCATAGCGGCCTTCACGCACGCCAAGGGTGGCGCGTTCATCATTGCGGTTGCGCGTAATGGCGGGAAATTCGATCTCGAAGCTTTGGCGATAGCCCTGCAATACAAGATCGATCATCGGGGCGAGATGGACATAGCGTTCCTCGCCCACTGCTTCGCGGACGGACATGCCGTGGGCCTCGACCCGACGCAGGCCAAACATCCGTTCATACGGCCGGTTGGTAAAGCGCAGGCGCTGATTTTTATCGGCATAGGCGATCATCACCGGAATGTTGTCGGTATAGATCCGGATGTTGCGTTCGCTATCGCGCAGGGCTTCTTCGGTGCGCACACGGGCCGTAATATCGGCAATGGTCGCGACAAACCCGCCATCGGGCATCGGGTTGGTGCGGACTTCGAGCACCATGCCATCGGCACGCTTGCGCTCATAGGTATGCGGCAAACGGCGCATCTGGGGTGCGGCATTGCGCCCCAGCAGAATATCAATATCGACCGCCCGGTTGCCGTTATCGCGGCAGATATGAACAAGCTCCGACAGCGGCAATGTCACCTGAATGTCGCTGGTCGAAATGCCAAGCAAGTCGATGAAACGGTGGTTCCATGTGGCCAGGCGCAAGTTCTGGTCAAACACCCCGACCCCTTGCGAGATGTTTTCAAGCGTGTTGAGCAAAAGGTCGCGGTTGAACTTGATGGCCTCGGATGCTTCATCGAGCAATTCCATCGCATCGCGGCGTGATACGGCCTTGTCGGGCAGCAAAAGCGCCATCACAACGCGCGAGGATGCGGCGCCGACCGCCCCGGAGAGTAGATGTTCGGTAAAGTTCGCGGCATCGACATCGGCAAGATCGGATCGCTTGGTTTCGCCATCGCGCGATTGCAGATAATTGCGAAAGGCGCGCTGTGCCCAATGCTTGCCAAGGAACCTTGCGGCCAGATCTTCGAGATCGCCCAGCGTCACCCGGCCCGGCCAGGTATCGTTGCGCGCCTTGGTATCCTTGCGCCAGACATCGACAAAGACCTGCGCCTGACGGCGCTGGGTGACACCCTGCACACCAACGGCCGAGCCGACAAACATCAAAACAAAGTTCACACCAAGTGACCACACAACCCCGTGGGTCAGATGATCTTCGATGCCGACACCAAGAAGGGCCTGTGGATTCAGAATGCCAATGCCAAACGGCCCATCGGTCAGGAGCGAGGATGGCAACAACCCGCCCTGCACAAAGGCCGGCATCAAAAGCGTGTAGGCCCAAAGCACAAAGCCCGATGTCAGGCCAAGCCGCACCCCGGTCCGGTTGATATTTTTAAGGTAGATCGCGGCGAGAACCGCCGGGCCGAACTGCGCCATGGCGGCAAAGGACAGCATCCCGATATCGGCGAGCGCATAGTTTTCCGCCAAAAACCGATAGAAGCCATAAGCCAGAAACAGGATGGCAATGATGGCGGCCCGGCGGATTTTCAACAGCACCTGGCTGACATCGCCAGACATGCGTTTCTGGAGCCGTTCGGAACGCAGCAAAAGCGGCATGACCAGATCGTTACAGACCATGGTCGAAACCGCGACACAGGACACAATCACCATCCCGGTACTGGCCGACAACCCACCGATAAAGGCAAATACCGCCAGCCAATTCTGCCCGCCGAGTAACGGCAAGGTCAGAACAAAGGTATCGGGATTGACCGCCGGGTTATGGCCAAACATGAACAGACCGGCAATCGCGATCGGCACGACAAAGATGTTGATCGCAACCAGATAGGCCGGGAACAGCCAGCGCGCGCTGGTCAGGTTGCGGCTGTCATCATTTTCGACAAAGGTGACATGGAACTGCCGCGGCAGACAGAAAATGGCAAACCCTGCCAGCATGGTGGCGATAAAGAAGTTTGATGTCAGCCAGGTATCGGGAATAAACATCTGCCGCACGGTCGGATCAGACAGGGCGCGTTGATTGATATCGACAAAGCCGTCAAACATCCCGTAAACGACAAAAAAGCCGACCATCAAAAGGGCTGCAAGCTTGATCAGGCTTTCAAACGCCACCGCCAGGATCAGGCCGTCATGATGTTCGGATGCGTGGATATAACGCACGCCAAACAGGATGGCGAACACCGCCATCAGGATCGTGACATAAAACGCCGTATCCTTTGAAAAATGGCCTTCGGAATGGCGCACGACCTGCTGCCCGAGATCGCCGATCAGCACATCAAACGACATCGAAACCGCTTTGAGCTGAAGGGAAATATAGGCCAGCACGCCAACCACCGCGATCAGCGCAACAAGGGCGGCCAGACTTTGGCTTTTGCCATATCGCGAGCCGAGGAAATCGGCAATCGAGGTGATGTTTTGCTTATGACAAACCCGGGCGATTTTGGTCATGATGCCAAAACCGAAAATCATCACCAAAATCGGCCCGATATAGATCGGCAGGAACGCCCATCCCCCGGTAGCCGCCGAGCCCACCGAGCCAAAGAAGGTCCAGCTTGTGCAATAGACGGCCATCGACAAGGCATAAATCGTCGGCTTTAATCTGGATGCGCGCCACTTGTCGGCATATTTGTCGCCATAATGGGCAATGGCAAACAACAACCCGATATAGGTCATGGCAACAATAAAGATCAGTCCGCCCTGAAGCATCGACGCAAACGCCCTTGTTATCGCCGCCTGTCCAGGCGGTCACAATTATCTGTTATCGAGGACTATACCACGGCGGGTGAATTGTCTAAAACGGCGCAAATCGATTTGAGACCAAAGATCAAGGAAAGCGTGGTTCAGATGACTTCTGATTATGGCTTTTATGCCGGTATCCTGCGGTTCGTCGCAAAAAAGACCGAAACCGATGACGCCGAAATTCGCATCATGATGGGCCATCTGGCCGGGATTGCCGATGCGATTGAACAAAGCGGTCGCTTCATGGTCGAACGCAACAATTGCGAAAGTGCCGCGCGCGCCTTTGCCGGTGTCGCCAAGTTCCTGCAGGAACGCATCCTGCCAGAGGCCCTTAATGCCGGGAACGAGGGCGCGGTCGAACAGCTTAAATGGGCGATTGAAACGTCGCTGGTCCTCGCCGCCGAACTGGTCAAGCGCGCGGCGAATGAGGAGCTGAAGGATCAGGACAGGTTCACGTTCGATTTGCCAGCAGCACCAAAAGCGCCGACCGTGCACTAAGCCCTTTATGGCAGCAAACACCCGACAACAAAAAAAGGCCGACACCCTAAAGTGCCGGCCTTTTTCATTTAAGTTGCCTTGGCGCTTAGTAAGTGCCGTTGGCAAAAACACTGGCGCGCTGGTTAAGCGCGGTTGCCTCGAATTCCTTGCCGTAAGGGGCGGCTTTCTTGGCGAAATCCATCACGGACGCATAAATACGACCGGTGAGTTCATTCTTCGCAGCAATTTCTTCAAGCGCTTCTTTAGATGCCGTCGCAAAAGCATTGATCAGATCGTCATTGAAGTGACGGATCTCGGTGCCTTTTTCAAGGATCGCCTGATAGGACTGAATGTTGTTGAACGCGAAATCCGACAGGGTCTGTTCAGCATTGGCCTGTGCGGCAACGGCAACAATTTCCTGAAGGTCTTCGGGCAGTTCGGCAAACTTGTCCTTGTTGATAAAGACTTCGATGCCTGAACCCGGTTCGGCAAATGCCGGGGTGTAGTAATATTTGGCAACCGATGCCAGACCAAAGGCATAATCGTTCCACGGACCAACCCACTCGGCGGCGTCAATCGCACCCGACTGCAGGCTTGGCAGGATGTCGGCGGCCGGCAGAAGCGACGGGGTCGCACCCAGACGGCGCATGGCTTCGCCACCGATACCGGCATAACGGACCTTAAGACCTTTAAGATCGTCAACCGAATTGATTTCCTTATTGAACCAGCCACCGGCCTGAAGGCCTGTGTTACCCGCCAGGAACGGTTTGACGTTGAACTGGGCATAAAGCTCGTCCCACAGCGCCTGACCACCGCCAAAGCGCAGCCAACCGGAAAGCTCCCAGCCCATCAAACCGAACGGAATGGTGGTAAAGAACGAAACAGCCGGGTCCTTGCCAAACCAGTAATACGGGGTGGAGTGCGCAAGATCAGCAACACCCTGTTCGACCGCATCCATGCATTCCAGTGCCGGGACCAGTTCACCCGCACCGTAAACGGTGATGTTCAGACGACCGCCCGACATCTTGTTGACACGCTCGGCAAACAGTTCACCGTTCGCACCAAGACCAGGTGTTCCTTTTGGCCAAGGCATAACCATGCGCCAGTTGATGGTTTCATTGGCTTTGACGATTGATGGTGCAGCGGCAGTAGCGGCAAATGCGCCTGCGGCAACGCCTGCACCGCCCAGAAACGCGCGACGTTTCATTGTGGGGCTCCCAATATTGGTAAAATTTTGCGTAAAAAGTTCACGAAGATAATTTCGTAACCTTGTTTGAGCCCAAAGTTACGGTTTTTGGCGCAGGCAACAATTAACGATTGCGGGATGCAGCATCGCACTGAGCGCATGACATCGACATTTCGTCGATAAATTTTCAACCATAGGGCCAAACAAAAAGGGACCGCCAGAATGGCAGTCCCTGATCGGGGATCGAACCGAACGTCCGATAAAGATATTAGAGCACGTCGCGTTTAATCTGCACCATTTTGCCGTAGACAGTCTTCTGTCGCACTAGGAAAGATCCGCAAAGCGTAGCGGGGCTACGGTCAAGGATCCTGACGCAGTGGGGCGGAAGGCTGTCCCGGCCCGAAGGGTTTGATTTTGGCGACGTTTCGCGGCGTTACACCGTTTGACCGATGCGCCGCATCGCTCTGCACGCTGTGCCTTGCCAAACGGTTCGCCAAAAACAAACAAAATGATACAGATTAAACGCGACGTGCTCTAGCCCGGTCTTAGTAGCCCCAGACCTTTGCACGGTGCATCAGACCAGTGGCCTCGAATTCCTTGCCATACCGTGCGGCTTTCTTAACCAGGTCAAGGTAGCTTGCCGCAATCCGGCCCGAAAGGTCGTTTTGGCCAGCAATTTCATCAACAGCGGCCTTGGAATGTTCGGCCAGCGCCATGATGACTTCATCGGGGAACTGACGCACCTCAACACCCTTGTCGATCAGCGGCTGATAGGACTGGATGTTGTTAAAGGTGAAGTCGGCAAACGTGTTTTCGGCAATCGCCTGTGCGGCAAATCGAATGATCGCCTGCAGATCCGGTGTCAGCGCGTTAAACTTGTCCTTACCAACAAAGATCTCAAGACCCGGGCCAGGTTCGTGGAAGGCCGGTGTGTAGTAGTATTTGGCAACCTGATACAGACCAAACGCCATATCGTTCCACGGGCCAACCCACTCGGCCGCGTCAATCGCGCCCGACTGCATCGCCGGCAGGATTTCACCCGGCGGGATCATGGTGGCGTTGGCACCGGCACGACGCATGGCTTCGCCGCCAAGACCGGCATAACGCATTTTAAGGCCCTGCAGGTCATCGAGCGAATTGATTTCCTTGTTGAACCAGCCGCCAGCCTGCATGCCAGAGTTACCGGCATAGAACGGCACAACGTTGAATTCTTCGTAGGCTTCTTCCCAAAGCTTCTGACCATCGCCAAAGCGGATCCAGCTTGAAAGCTCCCACGCGGTCAGACCGAACGGGATGGTCGAGAAGAAGTTAAGGGCCGGGTTTTTGCCCTGCCAGTAATACGGGGTACCGTGCGCCATTTCGGCGACACCCTGTTCGACCGCATCCATGCATTCGAACGGCGGCACAAGTTCACCCGCACCATAGATGGTGATATTCAGGCGACCAGCCGACATCTCCTTGACCATGGCGGCGAACTTTTCGGCATTGGTGCCAAGTCCCGGGGTTCCTTTTGGCCATGGCATTACCATGCGCCAATTCAGCGTTTCCTGTGCGGATACAACAGCCGGTGCTGCAACCGAAGCAGCAACCGCCCCCGCACCCAGTCCGGCCCCTTTTAGAAACTGACGACGTTTCATTCCGATCCCCTTAAATTCTTGTGTTTTGGTGGTTTTTTGCGCAACCACCAACTTGCGGAGGGGAATTTTGTCTAAAACGACTGTCCTTTTCCACTATTTTTGCCGAAATCAGGAAATATTTTTTCTTGCCGCTACGGAATGCTGGCCTTCAGTCCGCCAACAGTGTCTTACGACCCAAGGTAGCGATTGTAATCGGCAACGAACTGTTCAACCGTACCCGCCCCAAGCGGCGTGTTGTAATATTGCTTCCAATAGGCGGCCAGCCCGTTGACGTCGTTGGGATCGGTCGGCATCGCGGCCGGTGCCCGGTAGTAGCGGATACGACAAAGCGCTGTGGCATAGGCCAGGTTGGTCGCCAGTTGTGCGTCCTTGTCGGGCGTACCGTCTGCTTGTGCTGGCTGCGGGGCAAGAAACCCGTCCACTTTGGCTTTCAGGTCCGCCCGGTAATCAAGATAGTTTTCATAACAATCATGCAGGGTTGCCGGTTCCATCTGGAAAATTCCCAGCGCCGGACCACCACCGACCTGTTCAATATAATCGCCCAAATGACTTTCATGGGCGGCTGTGCCCATGATGAGGTTTTCCGCGACATCTGATGCAGGCAATCCGAGGGCCGCCAGAACCGGTTTGACGACAAGGGTGCGAAGCTGCGTGGCATTGATTGGCATAGGAGCCTCCATTCGACCAATGGTATAAGGACCCCTATGACGCAGCAGATCGGGAAATGAGAAATCTTTTCTATTTTTTCTCTTTATCCGCGCAATTTAACACATGGAAACAGTATTTTAATTCCATAAAATTACACCATACTAACCTTTTGGATAGTTAAACTAGACCATTCAGGTCCAACCTAAAGAAACAGCATCTTTTAAGTGTTCACATTGCTTGTTGTTTCTCGGGGGATCAAAAGTGGTACATCCTGAACTGAAAAGCCGTCTCGACTTCATCGGACTGGACGAACCTAAAATAAAACAGCTCAAACGTGCATGGCCAGTGATTGAAAAAAACCTGCCGGGCATGCTTGATCAGTTTTACCATAAGGTGATGAATAACGCGGCTCTGGCAAAAATTGTCGGTGATCCGTCAAACATTGATCGTCTGAAGAATGCCCAGGCCAAACACTGGGCCAAACTTTTTGACGGCGCATTCGATCAATCCTTTTACGACGACGTGCGCCGCATCGGTAAGGCTCACGAACGGATTGGACTGACACCCGAGGCATATGTTTCGGCCTATAACTTCATGCTTGGCGAAATCACCGCCGTGCTGTGCAAAAACTTCAGTCGTGATTCACAACTGCCGTTGATGATCATCGGCTCGACCAATGCGCTGCTGATCGATGTCGAAATGGCGATTACGGTCTATTACGAAGAAACGCAAAAGACCTATGCCGACAAACTTCAGCAAATGTCCGACGAGTTTGAAAAAACCATCGGAACGGTAGTTTCCGCCGTTTCAAGCTCAGCCGAAGATATGTCACAGGCATCTGAAACCCTGTTGGCCAGCATGCAAGAAACCCAGGGCGAAGTTGAAAAGGCGCGTGGCGCTGCTGAACTGTCTGCCGATAATGCCACCACGGTTGCCGGTGCGGCGGAAGAACTTGATAGCTCCATTCGCGAAATCTCAAGCCAGGTTTCGCGGGCCTCGACAATTTCCAACGAAGTTGAAGTGTCTGTACAACAAACATCAGACACGATCGAAACCCTCAATGCCGCTGCCGAGCAGATCGGCACTGTGGTTGACCTGATTGACAAGATCGCAAGCCAAACCAACCTTCTGGCCCTGAACGCCACGATCGAGGCAGCCCGTGCCGGCGAAGCGGGCAAAGGCTTTGCCGTGGTCGCAAGCGAGGTCAAAAACCTTGCCAATCAGACCGCCAAGGCCACCGGCGATATCACAGCACAAATCAACAATGTGCAGCAAAGCACGGTTGCCGCGGTGAATGCCATTCACGGTGTCGCCGGCCAGATCAGCAACATTGTTGATTCAGTTACCGCCATCTCCGCAGCCGTCGAACAACAGGCCGCCGCCACCACCGAAATCAGTGGCAATATCAACGCGGTGTCTTCGGCCAATCGCGATGTGAACGGCAGCCTGGAAACCGTCAATGGCACCGCGCAACGCACCAGCACGGTCGCGCAAAACGTTTCGGACGTCTCGCGAGCACTTAAACAGAATTCCGAAAACTGCGGTCCGATGTTGATGCCTTCATCACGAAGCTGACATCATAGGATCAAACACCGCCTTCACCCCCGAGGCCGTGCTGCTTAAGCCCGTTGCTAGCGGTCGCGTGCCTCGGACGGTGTGATACCAAAGACGCGCTTGAAGGCGGTTGCGAAATTGGCAGGGCTCTTATAACCCGCCGCCCAGGCGGCCTGCGCAATCGTCAGGCCGTCCTTTTCCATGGCATCGCGGGCCGCGACAAGGCGGCTTTCACGGATGAAATCCTTTACAGTCATGCCATAGGCATCTTTGAAGATGCGCTGCATGCTGGTGACACTGATCCCGATGGCGGCTGCAATGGTCGGAAGGGTTTGTTGTTCCGGGTCACTGGCCAGAATGAAATCACGGATTTCCTGTGCACGATGATGACGATCCAGCGCATCCGGGCCGGAATTTTTGCCAAACGTTGCAGTTTGGTCCGTACAGTTCTGAATGGCGGATAGTGCCTCGGCAAAAATCTCCAACCCGCGGCTTTCTTCATACAGCTCGCGCATAAGCGGATCCGTTGCATGCGGATAGATCAACTGATCAGCAAGTGCGAGTACGCGGCGTGACGGCCGCCAGCTGCGCACAGAAATACCTGCATTGAAGAAGTCGGCGATTTCGCGATAGCGGGCCGGTGACTTGCCAAGCTGGCGCAAGACCCAGTCAAACTGTGCCGAAATCATCACCTTGCTGATTTCGCTGCCTTTGTGGATATAACGCCTGACCTTCGAGGGCTGCGGCACCGCCCAGATAAAGCCGACCGGGTGATCCCGCGCATCAAGGTCAACCGGCACGCCGTCAAACTCGGCCTGCAGCCGACCCTTCAGCATAATGGCGACCTTTACCGCCGCCCCGACATGATAGTCGGCGATGGCATCCTTCATCTCCATCGTGTCGGAGGTGTGAATATCAAGAAACGACTGCGTATCGCTAAATGACATGCGCCCGCTCATCAACACGCCGCGACTTGCCAAGGCGTTGCCGAGCTCGCCTGCTTCATGGATAAGGGTGCCGCGTTTTTCCAGATGGCTCCTGGTAATAGAGTCACGCCGCGTTATTTGCCGGTGTGCTGTTACCCCCACAAACCTCTCCTGCATCATTTTGAAGTCACAAAGCATCTTTGAACATGCAATCGGCGCCGAATGGCCTTTGCAAAGACATGCTGACGATTTCGCAAACATGTCCGGCGATTTGGCAAACATCATTCCTGTTGCATCCCCGCCTGCGAAAATAATATTCACAATCATTCGCATTTGCAATTATATTTCTCAGGAAATGAACATGCCACAGTCAGCCTCGCCAGCCTCTTCGCCCCGGATCAGCGCCCTTTTGCGCACAACCGTTCTTGCCGGTTTTTCGCTTGCGGTTTTGCCATCAATCACCTTTGCCCAAGAGGCCAACAATGATGAAACCGTGACCAAGCCCCTCGAAGTCACCGCATCCGCCAAATCGGCACAGGGCCTTCCCGGGGGCGTTTCGATTGGCGAGGAAGAATTGGATCGCAAAAACCCGCAGACGATCAAGGATGTGTTCGCCAACGAACCAGGTATTAAGGTCGGTGGACCAACAGCGATTTCGCAAAAAGTCTATGTCCAGGGCATTGAGAACACCAAACTCAATGTACAGGTCGATGGCACGCGACAGGTTGATTCAACCTTCCACCATATCGGCACTGCGATCATTGACCCTGCCATGCTGAAATCGGTCGAAGTTGAGTCAGGTGTCTCACCAGCAGATGCCGGCCCGAACGCGCTTGGTGGCTCCATGTTCTATGAAACCCGCGATGCCCGCGACGTTCTCGAAAATGGTGAGTCACTGGGTGGTTGGGCAAAGCTCCAATATAACTCCAATACCAAGGGTTTGGCCGAGTGGCTTACCGTTGCCGGACAATATGAAAACATCGAAGCGCTGGCATATCTAAAGAACAGCAATCAGGGGAATTACAAGGATGGCGCCGGCGACGAAGTAACTGGCACAGCCGATGGCAGCGAGAGCGGTCTGGGCAAGTTTGCCTTTACCGGAAATGATGGCGGTCGGTTCGAAGCCTTTGCCAGCCACCTTGTTGACGAAGGTGTGCGCCCGGTTCGTCCGAACTTTGCATCCCTACCGACCAGGACCACCCAACCGCAATGGATTTCCTATAAGGATACGTCATTTGGTGTCAGCTACGTTGATGAACAGCCAACTGACATGTTGGCCCCGGAACTCAGCCTGAATTACAGCAAAACGCATCTTGACGTACCCAAGCTTGATGACAGCACACATATTGAGTCGGTGATTGAAACCCTGAATGGCAAGGCCGCAAACACCTTTGACGTCGGCATGGGAGATTTGACCGCTGGTTTCGACTTCTATCACGACGAAGCCACCGGTGGCGGCGACACAGCCCGTCCAGCGGGTCGGGCGGGAAGATTTACTGAAACTTCAACCAATATCGGTGTTTTCTCACAGGCAAGGCTGTCACTGACAGACCGTTGGCGCGTTTCATTTGGCGGCCGTGGTGATCAGCAATGGTTTGAAGGCATAGACGGAACCGATTTCAGCGAATTCGGCCTGAGTGGCAATGCCAATACCGAATATGACGTTACTGATACCGTCATGGCATATGGCGGTTTGGGTACAACGTTTGGCGGCCTGCCACTTGGTGAGTCTGCGATCTACAACTATTCAGGCATCTGGGATTACACCGGCTTTAGCCCATCGCGTTCATACAATGCAAAACTGGGGTCACGCGTCACACTGCAGGATTGGGCATTCGACGGGAATCTTTTCTACAATCTGATCAATGAGTCTCATGATCTGTCGACCTCAAATCGCAATACCACCGTTGATCTTGATACGCGCGGCTTAAACCTCTCAGCGACCTATAATTATGGACCGGGTTACATCCGGGCAAGCTACACACATACAAATGTCAAAACAGACGGCTCCGTTCCGGTGAGCACCAGTGCTGCCTATCAGGGGGTTATCGTCGGTGACATTGTGAATGTTGATGCCGGGCACAGTTTTGATGATTACGGCGTACGTATCGGGGGCAACGCAGAACTCGCATTATCTGATGACAGCCCTGAGGACAATGGCAACGAAAAACTCGACAGTTACTTTGTTGCAAACCTTTATGCCGAATGGGTCCCGGAAGTATTGAACGATGCGGTTACCCTGCGTGTGGATGCGATGAACATCTTTGACCGTGATTATGTTGCCCGCACCACAACAGGCTACGACAACAGCAACGTCGAGCCCTATCACGAACCCGGACGCACGTTCCTGATTTCGGCGAAGGTCGATTTCTAGGACGCGAAGAAACACACATCAAACCGAAATGGGTAGCACATCAGGTGCTGCCCGTTTTGGCGTTTGAAATGCACGACAAGACACACCTTCAGGATAACCTGACATGAAAATTCGCAATCTTCTTGCCTTTGCTGCGGCGACACTGATCTGGGGTGCAAACGCATCCGCTGGTGAAACGGTCACACTGACTGATATTGCCGGACGTGAAGTCACTGTCGAGGTGCCGGTCAAACACATGATCCTTGGCGAAGGGCGTTTCCTGCCGTCGATCGGCATTCTTGATCCGGAAAATCCGGTGCGCTGGATTGCCGGAATGATGGGCGACTTCAAATCGCTTGATCCGGCATCCTTTGCGCAATACCGCGAAAAATTCCCCGAGATTGATGATATCGCGCTGGTTGGTCGTCAGAACGAGGAAACGTTTTCTGTTGAAAAGGCCGTGACAGTCGAACCCGACGTGGCAATTTTTGGCATGTCGGGCGGCCATGGGCCGGGCTCCACCAGCCACGAAGTTCTGTCTGTCATGGGTGCGGCAGACATCCCGGTGGTGATGATCGATTTTCGGGCCAAGCCGTTTGAAAACACGCCCAAAAGCATCCGTCTTCTCGGCAAGCTGATGGGCAAGGAAGAACAGGCAGAAGCCTTTGTTAAATTCTATGAGGAAAACCTTCGAAAGGTGACCTCACGCGCCACAGAGATCACCGAAAAACCCAGTGTCTTCCTTGAAAGCCGTGTCGGCCTTGCCGAGAACTGCTGCGAAGCCATGGGCAACGAGATGATCGGCAAGTTCGTTACCCTGGCTGGTGGTAAAAACATCTTTGCCGATACCGTTCCCGGCGTAATCAGCCAGATATCGGTCGAACAGGTGATCTTCACTGACCCGGACGTCTATATCAGCACGGCCATCGGATCGTCCGGGCTGGATGCAGAAACAAATGCACGCCGCATTGTCCTTGGTGCAAACACAAATGCCGATCAGGCGCGTGCGTCCTTGGCGCACAGCATGGAACGTACTGGCCTGCCGCTTCTAAGTGCTGTTAAAAACAGGAAGGTCTATTCCGTCTGGCATCACATTTATAACAACCCGATCAATGTGTTTGCCCTGCAGGCGATGGCAAAGTGGCTCCATTCCGACATCTATGCCGACCTTGATCCGAACGCCGAACTGGCAACATTTTTCGAGCGCTTTCAGGCGGTTGATCTGAACGGTGTCTACTGGATCGGCCTGAATGACGCGCCGTCGCCATAAGCCCGCCCAACCAGCAAACGCAAACAGAGAGATCGCCAGATGTTTATCACAAAGGGATCGGTCAAAACCGATAAGGCCGCCAAGTATCTTGTCCAGCTGTGCAAACATTTCGCCCACAAGGTCGAGGTCGATCTGGGCGAAACCACCGGCAATGTGGCATTTCCGATGGGGCCGTGCGTCATTACCGCCCATGAGGACCGCCTGACCTTTGACGGGCAGTCACACAAGTCCGAGGGTATCGAGAGCATGAAGGGTGTGATTATCGTCCATCTCGACAAATTCGCCTGGCGCGAAGCACCACTTGATTATCATTGGGAAGACGGCGAAACGCCTGACGCCTAAACGCGCCCTACGCAAACAAAAACGCCAGCCTTCAAGGGCTGGCGTTTGTCATTCTAGTGAAGCTGATAGGCGACTGGTACGGTCCAGACGACCTGTTGTTCGGTCATCTCGTCGGGGAATGGCGGGAATTTCCGCACGCGTTCGATCAGGCGTTCAGTTTCGCGATCAAGGATGCTTGATCCGCTTGAACTCACCATGCTGGCCTCAAGCACAGTGCCATCGCGCGCAATGACAAGGCGAATACGGTTTTCGCCCTCGATCCGGCGGCGCATGGCGCGTTCGGGATATTCGCGGTAGCGCGCCAGCGTTTGCAAAACAGATGCCTGATAATCCACCATCTTGGCCTGGCTTGCCGCACCACCACCGCTGCCAGCCGATGAACTGGCCGCCTGACTTTGGGTGGTTTCACCCGTCGTGCCCTCTGACTTGACGGAGTTGGTCAGCCCGGAGGGCTGCGGCGTTGGCTGGGCGGCTTTTTCGACCGGCTCTGGCGCCTTGGTCGGTTGCGGGGCCTCTGCCTGCTCCACGGGTGGTTTGGGCTTCATGCGCACCGGCAGGACCTCTGCCAGTTGCTGTTCGACAACCGGCTCGGGTTCCGGTTCAGGTTCCGGTTCAGGCTCCGGTTCGGCGACCTGTTCGATGACCGGTTCAGGTTCCGGAATGGGTTCTGGCTGTTCCTCGACAACTTCCGGCTCTGGTTCCGGAAGAACTTCCGGTTCAGGCTCTGGCTCCGTCTCGACCACTTCCTCTGGGATCGGTTCAGGCTGGGTTTCCTGTTCCGGATCCGGTTCGACGATTTCTTCGGGCACTTCGGCGGCCATGCTGTCGACCGCGTCGGCACTTTGGGTGTCTGTCTCAGCCTCGCCGGTTTCGGCCTGCCCGGCACCCAGCGAAATGCTGATACTTTGTACGGCCCCTGCCCCACCCCAGCCCGATGGCTGCGGATCGGGCATGGCAAGCACGATCCCGCCAGTCAGGACAAGACCGGTCAGCCCGGTCGCAATCAAAAGATCAACGCGTTTGGACATGCTATTCCTGACCCGGCTGCATGGCCGTCATCAATTGGACCTTTTCGATGCCAAGTTCCTGAAGGCGCGCAAGAAGGGTCACGACCTTGGCACCTTCGACTTCGCGGTCGGCCCGGATTTCAACCGGACGGCCGATATAATCGGCTGGCAGCATTGACGACAGGCGATCAAGCCCACCCGTCAGATCATCAATCCCGATTTCGCCATTGCTGCCAAACCACAGGACAATGGTGTCTTCCGGCTGGCCTTCGGCCGTTTGGCTGGCAGGTGGATCAACCTCAAAGGGACCGAGTTTTTGCAGGCTTCCGGCGATCATGAAAAAGATCAAAAGCAGGAAGACGATGTTGATCAAAGGTAACATCGGTTCCTGAACCGGTCCGTCCTCGGCAATCTGGATGCGGCGTTTCATTCAATGAACTCCACGTCCGTGACACCACCGCGGCCCAGCGTATCCATGACTTCGACCAATCGTTGCAGATTGGCACCATTGATCGGCCGCAGGCGCACCGGTGATCCGTCATGATCACGCAAAAGCGTCGGTGCCAGATTGGACAGCGCAATCGCATTGCCATTGATCGACAGGCCACCATTCACATCGACTTCGACCGTGACCGGTCGGGTATCGCTTTGGCTGGTGGCGCGACCATCGGTGATGCTGACCGACATCTCAAAGCCCTTCCAGTCAAGGAAGCTTGAAGCCAGCATGAAAAAGATCAGCAGGATAAAGACAACATCAATCAGCGGGGTCAGACCGATCATCGGTGTAGAACCGCTGTTGCGTTCGCGCAGCTGCATGGGGCGACTTTCGGAAACGGGTTTTATTCGGCGGCGTGGCGCAGTTCGGAAATGTTTGATGCGCGGGTAAGCGTCTTGCGGGCCAGTTCACCGCGATTGACCACCAGCGTACAAACATCTTCCATCGTGGCGGCAGCTCGGCCGATCACGCCCTGCATCCACATATGAAAGGCGGTTGCCGGGATCGCGACCACAAGGCCGATTGCGGTTGTCAGAAGTGCCAGCCAGATACCACCAGACAGCACAGACGGATCGATACGGCTGCCAGCCCCTTCCATGCGCTGGAAGGCCTCGATCATGCCCATGACGGTACCCAGAAGGCCCAAGAGCGGGCTTAGCACGGCAATGGCCGACATGATCCGCAGACCACCATTGAGACCATCGATTTCCTTGCGCGCACGCGATGCAATCAGATCCGATGCCGCTTCACGTTCCTCAGACGAACTTACCGGAAGCATCATGCCCGAGAGGGCAATACGCGCGGCCGGATGGCGACGGCGAGCCAGAACTTCGGCCGCCTGCTGCTCGTCACCCGATGACAAGTGACGTTCGACATCCTTTACAAAGCCATCGGCAAAAACGCCACGGCGCAGGAAACCGACCAGCTTATAGAAGAACACCATAAGCCCGATCAGCGCCATCGCGGCCAGCACCCAGCCAACAACGCCTGCCCGGTCGACCTGTTCAATCACCGGAAGGCCAACAAAGCCATCCAGCATACCGTTCGACTGGGTCGTTGCCGTCGCATCAATGGCAAGCCCGGTATTCGGGTCCACCATGACAGAACCGTCCGCATTAAGGTTTCCGGTCGCAGAGTCAGCCCCCACCGGGACGAGTGCGCCATCGGAAGAAAGCGGCGTTTGCGCATCCGAAGATGCGGCTGATGAATTCACAGGGTCAGACATGTAACTTTCCCGATCACAAAATTGATCACCACCAGACGTCCTGCTCTGGTGCGTTTGAAACTGATTTGCATTCTTTACAGGAAATAGAATTGCGATGCAATCGCAACCAACAGGCCAAAATACATTTTCATGCTGATCCCCTGCACCGAGCAGGTCATTCAGGGCGGGACAGGGTTTCCGTGATCGATCGGGAAATACGATGGCAAAAGCCAGGGCCAAAACCAAGATATGCAAAACCCCCGGAACTTCTGGGTTCCGGGGGTTTTGAATTGGTGAGCCCGACAGGATTCGA
>NZ_DCAO01000024.1:4708-5007 GCF_002311515.1 Thalassospira sp. UBA1131 | reverse complement strand
ACCAACTGAGCTACGGGCCCTCAACGTTGGTGAGCGGCGTTTTAATGGGCCAGACGGGATCGGTCAACCCCCCTTTTTATGCGAAGATGCACATCAGCCATGAAAAGACGTCAAATGGCGAAAAATACCTGCCAATCGCATGCCCGAATGTGCCTTTACGAGTAGCGAAATATAGCCGATGGCAAGACAGGTTCCAGCATTGGAAAAGATCGCGATATGCAGGGAGAATCCGGGCAAATAAAAAGCCCCCGAAACCGGTTGGGTTTCAGGGGCTTATTGGTGAGCCCGACAGGATTCGA
>NZ_DCAO01000024.1:0-4624 GCF_002311515.1 Thalassospira sp. UBA1131 | reverse complement strand
ACCAACTGAGCTACGGGCCCTCAAGGTTGGTGAAGCGCGTTTTAATGGCACAGGCGGCATCGGTCAACACCTGTTTTCCATATTTTGGCTCTTTTTGCGCATTCAGCCCCAAAAACGCGAAAGCCGCCCCATGAAGGGACGGCTTTCGGTTGCAATAGTTCAAATATCGCGATTATTGCGCGTCGGCAGCAACCTGCATTTTGACGATCTGATCCGGGTCGGCAACGCTGCCATTGGCCCAGGGCGCACCCTTTTTGATCATATCGACATATTCCATGCCCTCAGTCACTTCGCCCCAGATGGTGTACTGGCCATCAAGATGCGGAGCATCGGCAAAGACGATGAAGAACTGGGAATCCGCACTGTTCGGGTTGGCCGAACGGGCCATGGAAACGGTGCCGCGAACGTGACGTTCATTCGAGAACTCGGCATCAAGTTTCTGGCCGGAACCACCGGTTCCGTTGCCTTTGGGGTCACCGGTCTGCGCCATGAAACCTTCGATCACACGATGGAATTTCAGCCCATCATAAAAGCCTTCACGGGTGAGTTCCTTGATCCGGGCAACATGGTTCGGTGCCAGATCCGGGCGAAGCTGGATCACAACGCGGCCATCTTTCAGGTCAAGATAAAGCGTGTTTTCCAGATCCTGAGCGACTGCGTCGTTTCCATTGGACATGGTGATAAATCCTAGTACGAGAGCGATAATTGAAAATAGACGAAAAAGACGCATGGCCTGCGTTATTCCTTTTCTTCTGCCAGCTTTTCGTGCAGCCGTTTCAGCACGTTTGCCGGCACAAATTCAGTGACATTCCCGCCCAGACGGGCGATTTCCTTCACGAAACGCGAAGAGACAAACTGTTGTTTGTCCGATGCCATCAAAAAGACGGTTTCAACTTCCGGCGACAGCCGGGCGTTCATCCCGGCCATCTGGAATTCATACTCAAAGTCCGATACCGCCCGAAGACCACGGATAATCGTGCTGGATCCGTTTTCCTGGGCAAACTGCATCAGAAGCGATGAAAATGGCTTAACTGAGGTACGGGCGGCAACTTCACCGCCCGCAGCCTTGAGCGCACCTTCAACCAGTGCACAGCGTTCATCGACCCCGAACATCGGACCTTTGCCGGCGTTGATCGCAACGCCGACAATCAGTTGATCGACGATCCGGGTCGCACGACGAATGATATCCATATGCCCCTGGGTTACCGGATCAAAGGTGCCCGGATAAATCCCGATACGCGATACGGTAGAAGACGTTTCAGTCATCGAACTTCCCGTTATTCGTCGCGGTCCGCTTCATCAGATGCCGGTGCCTCAGCCGCATCTTCATCAGATGCTTCCGGGGCCTGGTCGGCGGTTTCAACGGCACCTTCGGCACCCTCGATCACACCTTCCTCGCCATCGATGATCTCATCATCTTCATCACCAAGGTTCGACAGACGTTCGACTGCGACGACCTGTTCGTCTTCGGCAGTACGGAACAGCGTCACACCCTGGGTCTTACGCCCGGCAATACGGATGTCATGGGTCGGCATACGGATGACCTTGCCACCATTGGTGACCATCATCAGTTCGTCGCCTTCTTCGATCACGAAGGACGCAGCGACGTTACCGTTACGTTCCGACATCTCGATATTGGCAAAGCCCTGACCACCACGGCCGGTCACACGATATTCATAGGCAGACGTCCGTTTGCCATAACCGTTTTCAGTAACCGACAGGATCATCTGATCGCCACTGAGAATTTCCTGATAGCGTTCTTCGGACAGCAGTTCGAGCGGAAGGTTATCAGCCGTGATTTCCTCGCGACGCAACTTGCCGGTGATCGAGAGGTATTCACCGCGCTCTTCCATCGAAACATGGTTGCCAAACAGAACCGACATCGCGATGACTTCGTCCTGATCGGCCAGACGGATGCCACGCACACCGACCGAATTACGGCCGGTAAAGACGCGCACGTCACCGACACGGAAACGAATGCACTTGCCCTGACGGGTTGTCAGAAGAATGTCGTCATCATCGGTACAGGTCTGAACCGCGATCAGCTTGTCACCACGTTCTTCTTCAAGCTTCATGGCGATCTTGCCGTTTGATTTCACATTCACGAAATCGGCAAGGCTGTTACGGCGGACGTTACCGGTCGAGGTGGCAAACATCACATGCAGGTTCGGCCATTCTTCCTCATCGGGAAGCGGCAGGACCGTGGTGATATATTCGCCTTCTGACAGCGGCAACAGGTTCACAAGCGCCTTGCCGCGCGATTGCGGCGTACCCATTGGCAGGCGCCAGACCTTCATCTTGTAGACCATCCCCTCGGAGCTGAAGAACAGAACCGGGGTGTGGGTATTGGCAACAAACAGCTTGGAAACGAAATCTTCCTCGCGGGTTGCCATGCCCGAACGGCCTTTACCACCGCGACGCTGGGCGCGATAGGTCGACAGCGGAACACGCTGGATATAGCCGCTATGCGACACGGTCACGACCATGTCTTCACGGGCAATCAGGTCTTCGATGTCATGTTCGAATTCTGCTTCCTGAATTTCGCTACGACGCGGGTCGGCGAATTCATTGCGCATTTCGGTCAGTTCATCCTTGAGGATCGTCAGCTTGCGCTCACGCGAGGCAAGGATATCAAGGAAGTCCTTGATCTTCTCACCCAGCTCGGTCAATTCGCCCGCGATCTTGTCGCGTTCGAGACCGGTCAGGCGATGCAGACGCAGCTCAAGGATCGCACGTGCCTGTGCTTCGGACAGGCGATACATGCCATCAGTTGAACCAACCTGGTTCGGATCGGCAATCAGTTCGATCAGCGGAACAATATCGCCCGCCGCCCAATCACGTTCCATCAGCTGTTCACGCGCAACAGTCGGATCGGCTGCATTACGGATCAGTTTGATGACTTCGTCGATATTCGATACCGCAATACCCAGACCAACCACGACATGGGCACGATCACGCGCCTTTTTCAGAAGGTGGATGGTACGGCGGGTAATGACTTCTTCGCGGAATTCGACGAAGGCCTGAATGATTTCTTTCAGGTTCATCAGTTCCGGCTTGCCACGGTTCAGCGCCAGCATGTTGACACCAAACGAGGTCTGAAGCGCTGTAAAGCGGAACAGCTGGTTTAAGACAACATCGGCATTGGCATCACGCTTAAGCTCGATCACCATGCGAACGCCCGAACGGTCGGACTCGTCACGCAGATCGGAAATGCCTTCAAGCTTCTTGTCACGGACCAGTTCGGCGATCTTTTCCATCAGGGTGGCCTTGTTCACCTGATAGGGAACTTCGGTCACGATGATGGCTTCGCGGTTGGCACGGATTTCCTCGACATGGGTACGTGCCCGCATGACGACAGAACCACGACCGGTCTTGAATGCCGAATGGATGCCCGAACGGCCAAGAATAAGGCCACCGGTCGGGAAATCCGGACCATGGACAAATTCCATCAGACCTTCGACGGAAATATTGGGATCATCGACATAGGCCATGCAGCCATCAATGACTTCGCCAAGGTTGTGCGGCGGAATGTTGGTTGCCATACCAACCGCAATACCACCGGCACCATTGACCAGCATGTTCGGGAAACGGGCCGGGATAACAGACGGTTCCTTGGTGGTTTCGTCATAGTTATCGCGGAAATCAATCGTATCCTTGTCGATATCATCGAGAAGGAAGTGCGCGGCCTTGGCCATGCGGGCCTCGGTGTAACGCATGGCGGCGGCCTTGTCGCCATCCATGGACCCGAAGTTGCCCTGCCCGTCAATCAGTTGCAGGCGCATGGAGAAATTCTGCGCCATACGGACCATGGCATCGTAAATCGCGCTGTCGCCGTGCGGGTGATACTTACCCATCACGTCCCCGACCACACGGGCCGATTTGCGGAACGGTTTGTTATATTCAAACCCGTTCTCGTGCATGGCGTACAGAATACGACGATGTACCGGCTTCAAACCGTCTCGGACGTCAGGCAGTGCGCGGCTGACGATCACGCTCATCGCGTAATCGAGGTAGCTGCGGCGCATTTCTTGTTCGATGGAAACCGGGAAGATATCGCGGTTCTCGGGATTGGTCTCTTTGGTGGACAAAGGCCGTGACCTCTTAAACGCTTGATCAGAAATGATTCAATCGGCGTGACATACACCTATTTGAAGGCACATGCCGGACCAGAAAGGCGGAAAGTATCAGGTTTGTCCCGCACAAACAATATTGACAAATCCTATCGCGCAAGGTTGGGCAATAAAGTTCGAAATTTCGCGAAAATTCGCGGTTTTTCCGGCACAAAAAACCGTCACTTCCCGCCCGATTTGTCGCCTTTGGGAACTTCCATCACCGGTGTCATCGGATCAGACTTCAAAACCGGCCCTTCGACATCCTTTGGTTTGCGGCCAAAACGCATCTGTGATGCGGCAATCCCGCCCAGAATAACCGCCAGGGCAATCAATGCATTGGGCTGGGGCACTTCGCCCAGCACGATAAAGCTGATCACCACACCAACGGCTGGCACCAGATAATTGTTAAACACAAGGAAGCTGGCCCCGGCCACCGCAATCAGTTGCAAAATCAGGAACATGGCAATGCCGGTCGGAAACATGCCGAGATACATGATGGCAAGTGCGCCTTC
>NZ_DCAO01000003.1:19678-40744 GCF_002311515.1 Thalassospira sp. UBA1131 | reverse complement strand
GCGCACCATCTGCGCGCGGCTGGCCCGGAAACCGGGAAAGCAGCGCCACCAAGCCACCAAAGTTTTCAACCGTGCCGCCCTGCATCCCGAATGGATGCACGACGCCCCATATTCCGGACACCCTCGATGAAACCAGGGGATATCGCCCGCTACCTGTTCCTTGCGATCGTGTGGGGACTTTCATTCCTCGTTGTTGTTAAAATTGTCGAGGCCTTTGGCTGGGTCGGTGCAGTCACCTTCCGCGCCCTGATTGCGGCCGGATCGCTTTACCTTCTTGCCCGGTTGTTTCGCCGCAAACTTGATTTTTCTGCAGGTTGGCGTCCCTTTGCCATTGTCGGCGCCACCACGGTTGCCGGGCAACTTATCGGCCTTTCCTATGCCGCACCGCGGATCGGGACTGCGATGGCCGCCATTTTCGTCGCAGCCATTCCATTGTTTTCCATGATCATCAGCCAACTCTGGGGCCTTGAACGCACCACAAGACAAGGCTTTGCCGGCTTGGTGCTTGGCATCAGTGGCATTGTGTTGCTGGTCGGGTTCCCCGCCGTCCCGGTCACGTTCGAATTTGCCCTTGGCTGTGTCGCATCAATCCTTGCCGCCCTGTGTGCGGCCTTTGGCAGCAACTATGCCAGCCGCCATCTGCGCAACAGTGGCAACTGGGAAACCACCATCGGGGCGTTTCTGTTTGGTGGATTGATGACCTTGCCACTGATCTTTGCCGTGCCGCTGGAACGCATACCGGTTGCCATGGATTACCTGTATCTGATCATTGCCGCAGTTTTGATGAGTGTGTGCACCTATATCGCCTATTTCCGACTGGTCGCCTCCATCGGGCCGACGCGGGCAATCAGTGTTGAATTTCTGGTCACCGTGATTGCCGTCTTTATCGGGGCGACCGTTCTGGGTGAAAAACTTTCTGCCATGCAGTTCATTGGCGGGATCACAATCATGGTGGGCTGCGCGTTGGTGCTGAACCTTGTGCCTGCGTGGATGCGTCCGCGCTCGAGCGTCCCTGAAATCCCGTAAGCCACGCGCACCACATCCGCCAAGGAACAAGCAGGCCTGTGAGAAGTTAGACTAGATAGTCCTCTCTGATCACGGAAAGCAGCGCATGCCCTTTGACCTTGGCCAGCAGTCGCTCGGCATAATTGTGATGACCTTTGCGGTCTGCACATTGATTATCGGTTTTGCCGGGACCCGACTTGCAGGGATTGCCGTCAAACTGGCCGAGCGTACCGGCATGGGGCAAATCATCGCAGGCGCGCTGTTTGTCGGCATGTCGACCAGCCTGCCGGGCAGTGTCCTGTCGGTCACCACCGCATGGCAGGGTCATACCGATCTTGCAATTGGCAACGCCCTTGGCGGGATTGCGGCCCAGACAACCTTTCTGGCAATTGCCGATCTGGTTTATCGCAAGGGCAATCTCGAACATGCCGCGGCCAGCGCAACCGGTCTTGCGCAAACCACCCTTCTTTTAAGCATGCTGTCCGTGCCGCTTCTGGCCTATGCCGGGCCGGAATGGATGATTTTTCATATTCACCCGGCATCGATCCTTTTGTTTATCATTTATGCGTTTGGTCTGAACCTGCTGTCTGAGATCCGCGATGAACCGATGTGGCATCCCAAGAAAACCGACCTGACCGAAGAAGACGCCAAACATGACGAAGCCGACACCCACCCGGAAAGCTCCGTTCGGCTTTGGGTTGAATTTCTGGCCTTCGCGCTTTTGACCGCCATTGCCGGCCACGTCATCGGGCAGGCTGGCCTTGCAATCGTTGCAGTGACCGGGATCAGTGAAACCGCCGTTGGCACCTTCCTGACCGCGATTTCAACGTCCTTCCCGGAGTTTGTTTCGGCCATTGCCGCGGTGCGCATGGGGGCGGTCAATCTGGCAGTTGGCGACATCATCGGCGGCAATGCATTTGATGTGCTGTTTTTGGCCGCATCCGACTTTGCCTATCGCGAAGGGTCGATCTACGCCGCCTTTACCGATCAGCACATTTTCACCATTGCGCTGGTCATCCTGATGAGCGGAGTATTGCTGTTAGGCATGCTGAACCGCGAACGCCGTGGCATTGGCAATATCGGCTGGGAAAGCTTTGCGATGCTGGCACTTTATGGTGGATCAATATTCTATCTGGCGGGCTAGATTCTATCTGGCGGGCTGGCCTGTGGCGTAAACGCCTCAAAGCACTTCCTTGACCTTGGTCGCAAGATCTTTGAGCGAAAACGGCTTGGGCAGGAAGTGCACACCGTTTTCTTCGTCCAGCTCATCGCGATAGGTATCCTCGGCATAGCCAGAGATGAAGATGACCTTCAGTTCCGGCTTTTTCTCTCGCAGCATGCGGATCAGGGTCGGGCCATCAATGCCGGGCATAACAACGTCCGAAATCACCAGATCTATGACCTTGTCGGTGTTGTTTAGCACCTCAAGCGCGTTGTCGCCATTATTGGCTTCAAGCACGTCATAGCCCTTGCTGCGCAGCGCCCGGGCACCGAATGTCCTCACCGCGTCTTCGTCCTCGACCAGAAGGATCGCACCCGTCCCGGTCAGATCGCGTGACGGGGTTTCCTCGATCACCGCCTGCGTTTCAGCAAGCTCTTCTTCGGAGGCCTCGTAACGCGGCAGATAGATGGTAAAGGTTGTGCCCTTGCCTTCCTCGCTGTTGACCGCAATGAAGCCGCCGGTCTGTTTGACGATGCCATAAACCGTCGAAAGACCAAGACCGGTGCCCTCGCCGCGCTCCTTGGTCGAGAAGAAGGGCTCGAAGATGCGTGTGAGGTTTTCCTTGGGAATACCGATCCCGGTATCGGTGACCTTGATGCCGACATAGTCGCCAGGCGGAATAACCTCGGTCCCGGTTGCGGTCGGTTCGTCGATGATTTCGGTGCTAGTCTGAACCGTAAGTGTCCCACCCTCGCCCGCCATGGCATCACGCGCATTGACAACAAGGTTGATGATCACCTGATCAAGCTGGCCCGGATCGACCTTGACCAAGCCAATATCGCGACCGTGACTGACTTTAAGGTCGATCTTCTCGCCAATCAGACGGCGCAGAAGATTGGACATCTCGGCCAGGGCATCGGTGATATTGATGATTTTCGGCTGCAAAGTCTGACGGCGCGAGAACGCCAAAAGCTGCCGGACAAGATTGGCAGCACGGTTGGCATTCTGTTTGATCTGCATGATATCGGCAAAGCTCGGATCGCCCGGCCCGTGACGCGACAGCAACAGATCGCAGAACCCGATCATCGCGGTCAGAAGGTTGTTGAAGTCATGCGCCACCCCACCGGCAAGCTGACCAACAGCCTGCATTTTCTGGGATTGGGCAAATTGTTCCTCAAGGTTCTTCTGTTCGGTCGTGTCCAAGAAATTCAAAAGCAATGCACCAGCTTCACCCGAACGGCCTGCGACACGTTGCAGATAAATCTGCGCTGCAACACCACGTGAACCGGCAAGGCGGGCTTCGATCTGTCCGCCCTTACCCATGCCCATCACGGCCTTCGACAAATAGCGCGCCACTTCATCGCGGTCTTCGGGCAGGATCAACTCAAGGATGGAGCGCCCGACAACCTTGTCATGGTTCTGTCCAGCCGTGACAATGAAGGACCGGTTGGCATCGGTAACCGTGCCCGACATATCAGCCAGAACAATCGAAAGCGGACTTTCATCAAAGAACCAGCGCACCCGGCGTTCGGTTTCAGCCAGCGCGTGTTCCCATTCATGGGCGGGCATCGGATCCGGGAAGATTACAGCCTGACTGCGCACAGGCCCCGTGCCCGGCGCATTGATCGAATGGGTCACGAAACAGCGAATGGGTTCGCCACCGGTAACCTTGAATTTAACCTCGCCATTGACCCCGTCGCCAACGATCAGATCGGCAAGTTCGACGGAACCATTGTTAAAGTCTTCGGGTTCCCCGCCAAGCCAGCTTGCCAGACGGCGGTTGAGGTACAGAATGCGGCCTTCTTCATCAAGGCCACACACCCCGACCGGCAAACGTTCGATCATCTGATCGGCATGCTCAAAGCCGCTTTGCGCCGCTGCAACCGGCAGGTTGGCCGCCATTTCGCTGGCCTGAGGCGCAGACAGGGCAAAGCTCTTCTGGAGGTCTGAGGACGGCAGGAGCAAGGACGCATCGCTATCGGCGAGAACGACACTATCCACACCGTCAACAGTCCACAGCATCTGGCCGGCACGCGCATTCGCCGCAGTCACCGAAATGCGCAGACACGCACCGTCAGGCGATTTGGACTTATCAGGCTTGCCGTAATGCTGTTCGCCATCATCGGCATTTTCGCCGCCATCGTTATCCGAGGCAGCGTTGTCTGATTGAAGTTTTTCGGAGCGCGAAAGATCGACAAACATCTGCCCGCCTTCGCCGCGCATGGCGCGCGTACGAAGCTCTGCAAGTTCGTCACTGCCAATCCCGAGGAAGGACAGACGTGCCTCAAGCGCGGACAACATATCCGACCCTGCATCAATGCCGAGCTTGGATGAAAAGGCCGGGTTGGCATAAAGCGTCTTGCCATAGGCATCAATCAACGCAACGCCGATGTCGGATTTCGCAAAACCGGAAATCAGCGGCCCAAGGCCATCATGCCCGCCATTGCGCAGCTTTGCCGACAGGGACAGCGACGCAACCGCCACAACGGCGACACCGGTGACCATCGCCCCGATAATCCACATCAGGCGCGCATCAAGACCCGCCTTTGCCAACACGTCCATCAGGACGAAGACAAACGCGACAAATGCGACACTTACAGCAAGGATAAGTCCCCGAAACAGCACGCGACCGCCTTTAACGACAATAACTTAACAAAATAGTCTATACTTTTAGCCGCTTATCGCCCAACTGGCTACCGACAAGTTTGTCGTCCATCTCACAGCCCGGCAATCACCCCAAACCGAACGCAACGCCCGCAAAATATGCAAAAGGCAGGAACCAAGAATGGCCCTGCCTTTCGAAGATTACAATTCCGCGGTTTCAGTTCACGATTTTGCTGTGACCAATACCTAGCGGCTCAGACGCTTAACCTGCGCTTCATCGAGTTTGATGCCGTCGAATTCAACGCTAACTCCCTCGTCGCTTACATTGCGTACGATGGCCATTACAGGTTTGTTCAAACCAGGAAGTTCAATTTCGACCTTGGTGCCCGAAGCAATTCTCTCATTGCATGAGAGCTTCGCCCCACGTTCGGAGATGTTTTCAAGCCGCGCCTTCGATACCTTACCGCCAAAGCTGATAGTCACATCCTTCGAGGCGCGATGACGGGTCGAAGAGCGACGATCAACATCCGAGGTCGAAGTCCGGACAACTTCGACGAGCACATTACGAAGATCTCGCACAGCATGTGCGACCTTCTCGGAAAGAGCACCAACCTCGGCGGCAAGTCGCCCCGTGCCCGATGCTTCTTCGGACACCTCATTGATCCGACTCGAAACTTCACGGGATGCATCAGCGGTTTCGTTTACATTACGTGCGATTTCAGATGTTGCAGCACTCTGTTCTTCAACGGCAGCCGCAATCGCGGTCGAAACTTCATCCATTTCGTGAATTTTCTCGGCGATGGTTGCCACTGCGGTAACGGCGGAATCCGTCACCGCCTGAATTTCCGCAATTTGACGGGTAATTTCATCGGTCGAACGGCTGGTCTGCGTTGCCAGATTCTTGACTTCCTGCGCAACCACCGCGAAGCCCTTGCCTGCATCACCGGCACGGGCGGCCTCGATGGTGGCATTCAAGGCAAGAAGGTTGGTCTGCTCGGCAATGCCGGAGATCAACTCCACTACCTCGCCAATACCACGCACGCTGTCTGCCAGCTGCGAGACAGTTGCTTCTGTCGTACGGCTGGCCTCAACAGCGTCTTCACTGACTCGGTTGGCACGTGAAATCTGACCATTGATTTCGCCCAGCGAAGAGTTCAGTTCTTCACCGGCACCGGCAACCGCTTCTACCGTCGCCAGTGCCTGCTCAGAGGCCGCAGCAACGGTCTGGGAATTGCCCTGAACAAGGTCGGCGGAGCTAGACATGCGATGGGCCGCCTCTGCCAGTTCGCCGGTTTGTCCCGAAATGATTTCAACTACGCGGCGGGTTTCATTTTCAACCCGCTCGGCCATTTCCATCAGAGACTGGCGGCGCTGCTTTTCGGATTCCAAGCGATCAGCTTCTTGCTGTTCGCGCATTTTCAGGTTGTTCAAACCGGTTTCGCGGAACACATGCATAACCCGAACCAGATCGCCGACTTCGTCACTACGCTTGGTTTCAGTGAGTTTGACGTCATATTTGCCATCAGCCAGTTGCGCCAGCGTGGTCACGCTCTCGGCGACCGGTGCTGAAATGCGGCGATGCATGACCCATGCAATCAATGCACAAACAATGATTGATGCAATGGTCACTGCCGTTGTAAGAACGAAAACAAACTCAACATTGCGTTCAAGGCCATGAAGCTTGTCGACCAGGGCTTGTTCGATTGAGATACTATAGGTATCGGTGTACTCGACAGCAACTTCAAGCGCCGCAGCAAGGTTTGCCGCAGCATCATCAAAGTTGCCCATCATCTTGTTGCCAACTTCAGGACCACCGTTGATATAGCCCTGCGCCATTTCCTTGCCAGCGGCATAATAAGCCGGAAAAGCGGCCTCGACCTTTTCAAGGGATGCTAGCAACTCATCCTGCCCCAGCTTTTCAGCCAGAGCTTTTGCTTTTGCCAAGTTTTCTGCCAATGCCTGTGCAGCGATTTCGGCCTCGTCAAAGCCGTCATTGAGGCCATCAAGCCCACGGGTCGCAGAAATATCGGTCAACCATTGCTGAACCTGAACAACATTAAAGCGCGCGCCCTCAATCGCCTTAATCAAGCTCGGTACATCCAAACTGACAACCACACCAATTTCGGCAGCTTCATGAGTCGCACGACGGCTCTCGCCATTCACGATACCTATACCAAAAGCCACCGCGATCAGCATAACGACGATAATCGCGTTCGACAGGGCTATCTGCCCGGCAATCCTCAATTTCATAAAGACATTCCCGTTAGAAAAGGCACATATTTTTGCAATGGACTAGGCGTACATAACCGCCCGTATAGTATCAAAAACACGCAATGGGAACCACTAATTTGCTTCTACCACCTATGCGGCAATCACCGATCGCCGCAAATCATTGCAAGCAAAACGTACTATAGTATTACAGACAGAAAGTAATTTTTATAGATCAGACGGACCTAAGAAGCTTACTATCCAAGCTTCTTGCCACGTTGACGGAAAACGAACGAGATGATCTCGGCGACGGCTTTGTAATGTTCAGGCGGAATTTCCTGATCAATCTCAACGGTCGCAAACAAGGCACGCGCCACTGGCGGGTTTTCCATGATGGTGATGTCGTGTTCCTCGGCGACTTCGCGGATCTTGAGGGCGACATTGTCCTGGCCCTTGGCGATGCACATCGGGGCGCCCATTGTATCGATGTCATATTGCAGGGCCACGGCAAAGTGCGTCGGGTTGGTGATGACGACGTCGGCCTTGGGCACGTTTGACATCATGCGCTGCTGGGCGCGCTCCATCCTGATCTGACGGACCTTCGCCTTGATCTCCGGGCTACCTTCCGTCTGCTTGAATTCGTCCTTGATCTCCTGCTTGGACATTTTCATCTTCTCGTTGAACTCGTACTTCTGATAGGCGAAGTCGAGCCCGGCAATCACGGCGGTCAAAGAGACCGTCGCGATCAGCAGAATAATGATCATGTCATAAAGACGTTCAAGCGTCAGACCGAGCGACTGCTGTGGATACAGCTCAACATCCATCAGTTCAGGCACAATCACGAGGCCAAGCACAACGCCAACAAGGATGATCTTGCTGACGTTTTTGACAAACTCGACCATGCTTTTCATGGAAAAGAGATTCTTAAGGCCCTTGATAGGATTGAGCTTTTCGGGTTTGGGCTCTATACGTTCAAGCGCGACCACGATACCGTTCTGCACGAAGTGGCCAGCGGCGGCAAAGAACACCAAAAGGACGAACGGAATACCCAGAACCCACAACATGCCAAGGATGATGTCTTCAAAAAGGCCCGGCACGCCTGCCTGCGTGACGTCAAAACGATGCGGGTGTTCGATGAAGGCAAGAGACAAATCGCGCACACCTTCGGCCATTGTTGGCCCAAGCATGAGCATGACAAGACCACCGCCGAACAGTATCATAAAGTTGCCGACTTCCTTGGAAACCGGTACCTGACCTTTCTTTCGCGCGTCCTCAAGCTTTTTACTTGTGGGGTCTTCTGTCTTTTGGCTGTCGTCTTCTTCTGCCATTGGCGAAACCCATGCTTGGCAATGCGGAGCTTTGTACGGCCCGACATCGCCTTACGGACTAAGGAACGCCTCAAGCCCGTTCTCGAAATATGCAAGATAAACCATCATCATGGATGGCAGGGCCAAGGTCAACAAAAGCAGTGCGATCGCGATCTGGACCGGCATCGCGACAAAGAACACCGGCAACTGTGGCATCAACTTGTTAAGCAGACCCAACGCAATCTGCAAACAAATCGCCACCACCAGAAATGGTGCCGACATCTGGGTAGCGATAATGAAGCTGTCATTTAGCGCGTTGGCGAAAAACTCGCTCATATCGCCAACTGGCAAGATACCGCCCGGCGGAAACAGGGTGTAGCTTTCAAACACAGCCTGGATCATCAAGTGATCCATCCCGGTCGCGAACAAAAGAACCAGCCCGACCTGCAACAGGAAATTCCCCGTCACCGCACTTTGCGCCCCTGAAAGCGGATCGGCGGTAAAGGCGTTCGCCATCGAAGACAGATAGGCAATAATCGAGCCTGCGGTTTGCAAGCCAGCCATCATGACCTGAGCAAACAGCGCAAAGAACAATCCCACCGTGACTTCATATCCGATGCCAACCAGAAGCGACGGCGCATCAGCGGGCTGTGGCGGGAAAAGCGGCCCTGCCAAAGGTGAAATGACCACCGCCACCCAAAAGGCAAACAACAGGCGCGCACGCGCTGGAACGGCACGCGATCCAATTCCCGGCATAAAGGCAAAGGCGGCCCCCACCCTGGCGAAAGTCATCAGGACGACGTAAACATTCAGCGTAAGAAGTTCTTGAAGATCCATGTCGTCTTCGACTGCCTTACTCATTCACGCTGGCGGGCGGAGTGTTTAACGCTAATTCGGTAGCCCGATAAAGTGGTCAACCATTCGGCCCATAAATTCAACCATCTCGGTCATCATCCACGGCAGCAAAACCAGAAGGGCGATGAAGATCACCAGAATTTTGGGCACGAAGGTCAGTGTCATTTCCTGAATTTGCGTCAGGGCCTGAAACAGGGCGATGATCAGGCCAACCCCCAAGGCAATCAGCATCAACGGCGTGGTGACTTTCAGCAGTGTCCACACCGCGTCATAGGCCACGTCCATGATTTCAGCTTGATCCATCGGGTCTTCCTGTTTCGCCGTCTTGTCATGCGGGCCACTTCGGGCCTTTATCCTTCATACAGGATTTATCACGGGTTTTGCCATGATTTCCTGACTTATCAAACGCTTCCTTGCGGATTTCCCCAAAAACACAAAAACCGCACGAATGATCGCGCGGTTTTATCAAGGGCGTCTGAAAATGCCGATCAAACCGGCATGTTTAGAATGCTCTGATAGGCTTCAACGGCCTTGTCACGAACCGAGACAACGGTACGCAGGGTAACTTCGGCGGCGGATACCGCAGTCACCACTTCGTGCAGTTCGGCATCACCGGTAATGGCCTTTTGGGTCATCTGTTCGCTGACTTTCATGGTGTCGCGGGCATCATATGCCGCCCCCTTGACCATGTCGGCAAAACTTTCCCCCGGATTCACGGACTGGCCCGAACCGGTTACGGTTTCCGTAACGGTGTTGGTCTTGCCAGCGGCCGCATTGCGGTAGGCAGAAATAGCATCGTTGAAGCTTGCGACCATGGGTATCAATCCTTAAGCGTGTTCTTGTCCCGTTATATCGACTGCCTATTGCAGGATATCAAGGGTCTTGAGCAACATACTGCGCGATGACTGGATCACATTGAGGTTGGCCTCGTATGAACGCTGTGCTTCGCGCATATCCATCATTTCGACCAGCGTTTCAACGTTCGGGGTCTGAACATAACCCTGATCGTTTGCGGCCGGATGGCTTGGTTCGTACTTCATACCAAAATCAGATCGATCCGGCATCACCTTATTGACCTTGACCATCTCGACGCCGACTTCGCGATCCATGACGTTTTTGAACGTCAGAAGCTTACGGCGATAGGGCTCCTGCCCGGGTGCCGTTGCAAGGCTGTCTGCGTTGGCAACGTTTTCTGCCGCGACACGAAGACGGGTACCCTGTGCGCGCATACCGGCAGCCGAGATTTTAAAAGCCTTGTAAAGTTCCATGGTTCTTACTCTCTAACGACAGGTTAAATGCGGCCAAGGGCCGAAATGAACATTGATTTCTGTTTGGCATACAGACGGGTCATGGTCTGATAATCGACCTGGTTTTCGTTCATCTTGACCATCTGTTCTTCAAGGATCACGGCGTTTTTGCCCGGTGCGACTTCATAGTTCTTGCGCACTTCCTCGTCCTTGAAGTTCTGCGGTTTGTTAAGACCCTGACTATGGCCCGGCGTGGTCGCCTGCATCGCAAGGATGAACTGACGGTCGCGGCCGATATTCTTCGGGTCGAATTCCTTAAGATCGTTGGCGCGGTAGTTCGGCGTATCGGAGTTGGCAATATTCTGCGCGATGACTTCCTGACGCTGTGTCAGCCAGTCCATCTTCTCTTTGAGGTTGGCGAACATGCCAAGTTTGCCGATATCCATTTCCTGCTCCTTGTCTGCGCGTCTTGCAGTATTGAGTGCGCGGGTAAAGCCGAAGTTAACATCACGCCCTGATCGGACCCGGATCGTTCGAAGGGCCGTTTTTGCCGCCCCGATAAATCCTGCCAACACAAATGCACGTAGCGTGCCAAACATAAAAACAGCGTTGAATTTGCCCGCATTTCGTTCTAATCACTGCGGGTACTAGACCCCGAGTATGAAACCGGGCATATTGAGCGCATCTGACGAATTATATTTGTCATCTATCTATCGAAACCGGGACATTGCATGCTCTATCTCACACGAAAAGTTGGCGACTCCGTTGTCATTGATGACAATATTGAAGTCACTGTCGTTGAGGTGCGCGGCAAGACCGTAAAGCTCGGCTTCACCTTCCCCGAAGATGTGCAGGTTCTGCGTCGCGAACTTTATGATCGCATTCAGGAAGAAAACCGTTCGGCAGCGGTCAGCGAAGATCTTATTCGCCACCTCGGCACCGTTGGATCGTCCGACAAGACCGCGTCCGAGAAAAAGAGCGATTCCAGCGACGATTAGGCACTATGCCTCCGCCCCGCTTATCGCTTAAATACCCACCCCACTGACATCCCGCATCCAAAACATCTCAGCCCGCTGATTATCGACTGTGTCATCTGACAGTCGTTTGCCCGACGACACATCGCAGTTGTCGGCGACAACGATTTGTTGACCATCTTGGGTCTATGGTCGACGCTATCGAGGTTGATCGCCGCAAACTGGCACGGCAAACCGTCCTGAGTTGAAGAACCGAATGAGCGGGAAAAAGCCCACCTATGACATTACCGATACCCCGGCAAGCAGGACGGAAAATCTTGCCGCACCGGGTGCGCATGACCAAAAGGCGGTCGCGCTGCGGTATCGGCATGGGAAGGATAATGCCCCGACATTAAGTGCCAAGGGCGAAGGCAGCGTTGCGGAACAGATATTGCAAGTCGCCTTTGCCAACGGCATCAAGGTCCGCAAGGACAGTGACCTGACCGAAATTCTGATGGCTGTCGATGTTGAAAGCGAAATCCCGCTTGAAGCCTTTGCAGCCGTCGCCGAGATTTTGAACTATATATACCGGATCAATCGCATCTATGGCGGTCCGTCGCGCAGCCAGTCCGATCCCGAAGATCAGATCATGGCCACACCAAATAATGACGTAAACGGGGAAGGCCCATCATGAGCCCAGAACAGTACAAGCCCGATCAGTTCAAAAACGACCTGAAGCGCGTCCTGTCATTGATCCGCACCGGACAGCGATACCTTGAAGACGGCAAGGTGGTCGAATTGGCAGCGCTTGAAAGCCGCATTGCCGATCTGTGCGAGAAAGCCCGCACCATGGCCCCGGACCAGCGTCAGGATGTTGCCCCGTTGCTTGCTGCACTGAGCGAGGAACTGGCAGAGTTCGAAACGCGCATGCAGCAGGAATATAGCGACATCCAGCGCCAGCTGCGCGGCATCAGCAACACCGCACAGGCAACAAATGCCTATGCGCAGGCCGCCCGCACGAAATAGGCCCCGCCCACTAAGGTGCTGATTTAAAACCGGCCCTTGAAACTGACCGTTGGGGCAATGCATGTGGATGCTGCCTTGCCTGACCTTGCACGGCACGGTAAACAGAAACACGAAGACAGGTGATCGTTTCAAGATCAACCTGCCAACTGAGCGTCACAGGTTGTCGACGGGGAAAACTGCCTGATGGAACTAAGCGCCTATTTCCGGTTTGTGGCCGCCCTGCTTTTTGTGCTGGGGATTATTGGCGTGTTTGCCCTTCTGGCACGACGGTTTGTACCCGGTGCGCGCAACATCAACCGCCGTGGTGTGAAAAGACGCCTGTCCGTTGTTGAAGTCGTCCCGGTCGATACCAAACGCCGTCTGGTTCTCCTCAAGCGCGACGATACCGAACATCTTGTCATGCTTGGCCCGAATGGCGACACCGTGATCGAACGTAATATCGGCACACAATTCAGCGAAATCCTTGGCAATCAGAGCCTTGCCGATGAAATCCCCGCATCTTCGGATAGCTCGATCATGGCCGACAGCCCAAAAGACACCGATCAGACTGACAGGAATGCGCCTGCATGAACCGTGACATCCCATCACCATCAGCACGCACCCAGGATGTGAAACCGGCCAAAACTGGTTGGCGCGCGCCGCGCTGGTTAACGCTTTGCGCAATCTGGTCGCTGATCCCGCTGATCGCCATCATGGCAGGCGGCGACACCGTTCATGCGCAATCATTCAACTTTGATCTTGGCGACGGCCCCGGGGTGACATCGTCGGGACGTCTGATCCAGTTGATCGGCCTGATCACGGTTCTGTCCATCGCGCCGGCCATCCTGATGATGGTGACGTCCTTTACCCGTATTATCGTGGTTCTCAGCCTGCTTCGTACCGCCCTTGGCATTCAGCAATCGCCACCGAACCAGGTTCTGATCAGTCTGGCGATGTTCCTGACCCTGTTTATCATGATGCCGACCTTGGAACGCGTCTGGGACGAGGGTCTGGAGCCGATGATCAATGGCAACATTGATGAATTCGAAGGGTTCGAACGGTCCGTCAAACCGGTTCATGATTTCATGATGACCCAGGTCCGCGAACGTGATCTTCAGTTGTTCGTCAATCTGGCGGGGATCGAGGAAATCACATCTCCTGATGACATCCCGCTTCGCTCGCTGATCCCGGCCTTCATGATCAGTGAATTGCGCCGTGCGTTCGAAATCGGCTTTTTGCTGTTTATCCCGTTTCTGATCATCGACATGGTGGTCGCGAGTATCCTGATGTCGATGGGTATGATGATGCTGCCGCCGGTAATCATTTCCCTGCCGTTCAAACTGATCTTCTTTGTGATGGTGGATGGCTGGTACCTGATTGCCGGATCACTCGTGGAAAGCTTCGGCGGATAGGCCGACGGGCCAAAAACGTCGCATCCCAGACAACAGAAAAACAGCTTATCTCAGCTTTCGAGATAATCGCGCAGGCGATAATACCAGATTGCCATCGTCGCATAGGTACGATGCATGTCATGGAACGGCATCGGCTTGATATCGGTAAACCGCAACGGCAGCGGATTGGTCGGCGCCAACAAATGATTGGCGATCGCCTTGCCCATGGATGTCGCGAGTGCGACACCACGACCGTTATAGCCCACCGCCATGATGACATTTTTGGTCGGCTGATGAATGTGGGGCAAATGATCCATCGTCATTGCCACCTTGCCATGCCAGAAGAATTCCAACGGCATGGACGTCGTCCACGGATAGAATGCATGGAGCTGCGAAATCAGATCCCTAAAATCATTTGCCGACGTCGGATCACGAAATGTACCACGCCCCCCGATCATCAGGCGGCCGCCCGGCCCAATCCGAAAGTAATTACCGATACGACGACTGTCAGATACCGGCATCCGTTTCGGCAGAACCACTGCAAGTTGCTCATCGCTTAGCGGCTTGGTTGCCACCTGAAAGCTGTTTGCCGGGACAACGGTTCGGCGCAACTTAGGAAATAAATCGCCAGAATATCCATTGGTTGCGACGACGATGTGGTCGCATTTGACCACCGTACTTGACACTTCCTTGATACTGGCGTGCCATTTCCCGTCAACGCGCTTGGTGCTTTTGACTGTGGCGGGCGCAAGCAGGATACAGCCCGCATCAATTGCCGCCCTTGCCAGACCGCGCACATAATTCAGCGGATGAAGCTGACCGGCCCGCTCGTCAAGCCACCCCCCGACCAAACGCTTGCTCCCCGACAATGCCTGTGCGGATGCGGTATCTAGCATCCTGACCGCAGCGCCACGGCGCTCCCACTGGCGCATCCGGCTTTGGAGGGTCGGTATATGGGAGTTTTTAACCGATGCCTGTATCCAGCCGGTTCGCTGAGCCGCGCAGGAAATGTTGTGTTCTTCGATCAAATCGAACGTGGTTTTGGCGGTATTTCCGACGAACTCGGTTGTCGCTTCGCCATACATCTGATCAAGAATATCAGGATCATATTTAAGGCCGGGAATCACCTGCCCGCCGTTGCGGCCCGATGCGCCGAAACCGGGTCGAACTGCATCAACCACAATCACCGAGGCCCCGCGTTTGGCAAGCTGCAAGGCACAGGACAGGCCGGTAAACCCAGCCCCGACCACCAAAACATTGGCAGTATAATCGCCTTCGGGGAGCTGTGCATCTGGCGGGTTATCCGCAGTGGCTTCCCAGATAGAATGCAGAGTTTCTTCCATAACACCTCCGGCTATTCAAGATGCGTAACACGGCGCAGGAAGTCTTGCGTACGTTCGTGCTGTGGATTGCGCAGCACGGCTTCGGCATCGCCCTGCTCGACGATTTGACCACCATCAAGAAACAGGACCTGATCGGCAACTTCACGGGCAAACTGAATTTCGTGCGTGACAACCAGCATCGTCATATGCTCTTGGGCCAGAGACCGCATGACTTGCAAAACCTCGCCCACCATTTCCGGGTCCAAGGCCGATGTCGGTTCATCAAACAGGATGGCTTCGGGGCGCATTGCCAATGCGCGGGCAATTGCAACACGCTGTTGCTGGCCGCCTGATAACGAACCGGGATAGGCGTTCATCTTGGCATCCAAACCGACACGGCGAAGAAGGTCTTGCGCACGATCACGGACTTCTGCGCGATTTTCGCCAAGAACGTGAACCGGCCCTTCCATCACATTTTCAAGCGCGGACCGGTGCGGAAACAGATTGAAGCGTTGAAACACCATCCCAACACGGGTGCGGATTTCATCAATGTTGGCACCCGTGGCATCGACGGTGTCGCCATCGATCGTGATCTTGCCCTTCTGATAGACCTCAAGACCATTCACACAGCGCAGCATGGTCGATTTTCCTGACCCGGACGGACCAATGAGACAAACAACCTGGCCTTTGTCGATCTGCGTATCAATGCCCTTAAGAACTTCGAAATCACCATAGGATTTGTGGACGGATTCAAAGTTGATCATTTCGAGGCCCCCATCATGATTTCGACACGTCGCATTACAAAGTTCAACGGCAACGTCAGGCACAGATACAACAGGGCAACGAGGGTAAAGATGGTCATGTTGTCAAAGGTTGAGGATGCAAGCATCTTGCCCTGCATCGTCAATTCAGCCACCGAAATTACCGACACCTGCGACGAGTCCTTAAGCAACATGACAATATTGTTCGTATAGGGCGGCAGAACGATCTTGAATGCCTGAGGCAAGATCACGCGGCGCATCATCAACGGCCGCTTCATGCCAATGGATTTGGCGGCTTCGATCTGCCCACGGTCAATCGCCTCAATACCGGCACGGAATGTTTCACCGATATAGCACGAATATGTCAGTGCTAGCCCCATTACGCCTGCCTGAAATGCCGTGAGATCCAGGCCGATTTCCGGGAAAACGAAATAGATATAAAACAGCACAATCAGGATTGGAATGCCGCGGATAAACTCGACAAAAACCCGCGCAGGACCGGCTAAAACAGGATTTCCTGACGTGCGTAGCAATGCCCATAGAAGGCCAAGCGCACTGGCAAGAATAAGGGACAATAAGGTTACCGCAACGGTCAGCCACATTCCCTCAAGCAAAATCGGCAAATATTCGATTGAGTTGGAAATAAAATTGGACACGTTGAAAACTACCTTTGATGAAATCAATCAAAACCAGGCAAAAGGGTAACCCTTTTGCCTGGCAATCACGTTTATGAACCCCGGCGGATCATAGACCGTATTTGGCAAATATTTCGTCGAGTTTACCACTGTCTTTGAGCTCGGTAATTGCTGCGTTTACTTTCGCAAGCAGTTCCGGATTGCCCTTATCAACCGCAAGCGCGACATCGCTCATGCCCATCGGCTTGTAGTCTTCGACAAGGCGCACACCAAGTTGCGGCTTTTCTTTGATCTGATAGGCAATGACCGGCAAATCGCCGACACCGGCCTTGATACGGCCAAGCTTCACATCACGCATGATGTCGGCAATTGAGTCATAAAGCTTAACCTCACCCAAAGTTCCGAGCGCGCGCAACTTGTCCGCAAAAACACTGCCGACCTGGGCACCGACGGTCTCTCCGGCCAGATCATCAAGGCTGTAATTGTTGGAGTCATCGGCAGCAACAAACATGCCATCACCGTATTGATATACCGGCTGGGTGAAATCGACGATTTCCTTGCGCTTGTCTGTCGCGAACATGCCTGCCGAAATCAGATCGATTTTTCCCGTGGTCAATGCCGGAATCAGTGCTGAAAACGCGACAACATTAAATTCCGGCTCTGCGCCGACAATGTCGGAAATGGCCTTGGCAAGATCGACCATTGCCCCTGTTGATTCCTGCGTTTTCGTATCAATAAACGTAAATGGAATACCGCTGGTCGTCACACCGACAGCCAGCGTATCCTGCGCAATCGCGGCCTGCGACAGCCCAAGAACAGCCGTCATCACGACAGCGGCAAAGCACTTCTTCATCATCATGAAAATTCTCCCATCTCCCAGTATCTCGCGGATGCATTTTACGCAAACTCGCCCGGATACTTCTAATATAAGCCAACCTGGAATTTTCATCATATTGAAAATAACCCCCCTATCAATGATTATTTTGGAGAAATTTTCACGATAACGATATTATCGATTCATTCTTTTCATTTTTATGTTTGCCGGATGCATGTTTTTTATCAATACTGTGAAACAGGTTACTTGATACGACAAACCTGCTCTTAGAGAAGTTATTGCAACACCTTAGCTGCGCTTTTATCTGCAGCACGTAGACACATTCACAAAATCAGCAGTTGAAAAACAATGTCCGGACTACATCTGCATCCTGATGAAGAGATCGAACAAAAAGCCGATGCCGCTCTTGGCCTGACCATTCGTTCGTTCCGCCAAAAAAACAAACTTTCCCTGCAACAAGTGGCCGAGCAAACAAATCTGTCGGTCGGACTCCTCAGCCAAATCGAACGCGGAATTTCTTCCCCTTCCATCCGGGTACTTCGTGCCATTTGCGGCGTGATAAAGTTGCCCGTACATGAACTTTTCACCGACGATATGGACTACAATGCCCGCGAAACCCGGCGCATTGTCCGCAAACAAAGTCGGCGGCACATCAATTTCGGCTCTCGAGGGATGATCAAGGAGTTCTTGACAGCGCATGATGATGGCACCCTTCAGGTCATGGAAATTTTCCTAGAGCCCGGCGGTGGTTCCGGCGAAACACCCTATGAACACGAAGGTGAAGAATGCGGCGTGATCCTTGAAGGACAGATGGAGCTTTTTGTCGACGGTACGTTCCACACCCTGTCGGAGGGAGACTCATTTCATTTCGAGAGCGTCCTTGCTCACAAATTCCGCAATCCGTCTGACCAAAAATGCCGGGTTCTGTGGGTGACCTCGCCACCGGTCTGGTAAACCGCCCCCAACCGGCCACGTTTCGACAGGAAAGGCACATCTTCGCAATAAAATGCACAAACTAAAAAAGCCGCCTGCAGCGCAGGACGGCTTTTGGTCTTCCCTAGACTTGGGCTTTGGCGCCCAGCGGATATCCGGTCTTAGCCTTGGCGGCGGCCGGATTTGAAAACATCCTGTTCAAGCGGCTTAAGGCCAAAGCTGCCGCGACGCGGGCCGGGATTTTCCGCCACGTATTTTTCGGCAACCTTGCGTTCGTCCTCGCTCATGCGGGCGTGGATTGCCCCCATTTCGCGCTGCGCCTGGCTGCCTTCAGTCGGTGCCGACATTTTCAGCCAGTAATAGGCCAGAATATTGTCCTGTTCGACGCCACTGCCAATCGCATAAAGGCGTCCAAGTGCTGCCTGACCATTTGCCGACCCCTTGCGGGCAGCGCGTTCATACCAGGTCGCTGCACGCACCATATCAACCGGCACACCAAGGCCATGTTCGTACATCACACCGATCAGGTGATAGCCGCCCGGATGGCCAAGCTCGGCGAGATCCATGGCAAGGTCCAGCGCATTGGCGTAATCGGGTTCGCGGTGCGGCACACCGAAAATCTGGATTTGGGTCATCTGATATTTCGCAGATGCATCCCCCTGATTAACCGCATGGCTCAACATCTTCCAGCCACGGTCAAACAGCTTCAGATCCGATGAATGGCAAAAATACATCGCAAGGTTGGCCTGGGCGTAGGCATCGCCCTCGCTCGCGGCGAGTTCGAACCAGCTGATGCTTTCGGCGATATTGCGTTCCGCGCCAAGCCCGACACCAAGTGCATAGCCTAGGGCCGATGCGGCCTCGACACTGCCGGCGCGTGCCGCACGCATGTTAAACTCGAACGATTTCGACGGATCGCGACGAACCCCGCGGCCTTCAAGATAAAGGTATGCCAGAACGCTGGCAGCAGACGGGTCATTCAGTTCGCTTGCCCGTTCGAAATAGGAGACAGCCTTTTCGTCGTCCTGCGGCACGCCCCAACCGTTCAGATAGCAAACACCAAGGTTGTAAAGTGCTGCGACAGAGCCGTACTCGATCGCTTCTTCAAACCAGTGCGCCGCCGTTTCGGCATTTTCCTGAACGCCAAGCCCCTTGGCATAGAGATAACCAAGGTTGTTTGCCGATACCGGACCACCAGCGGCAGCTTCTTCGTTAAACCAGTAGGCTGCTTCTCGGTACCATTGCTGGCCTTCGCCAAGATCCTCGGCAACGCCGAGTCCCTTGCTACGCATATAGCCATAGCAAACAGCCGCAAAAGCACGGCTCTGTCTGTGAATTTGGTCAAGGATGCGGCGGGTCGCGGACTCATCACGCGGCATGCCGTCGCCCAGATAATGCTTTTGGGCAAGCGAAAGCTGGGCGAAAATGTCTTTTTCGACATTCGCCTCATCGTAATAGACCATTTTAAGTGCACGATCCATCACAGCACTACACTCTTCACCGCTCAAAAAAATCCAACAGAATCATAGCGCTTACACCCACTTTGGGCGAAAAAGGCGCCACCATATAGTTATTGAACGTTAATTTATAGCACTAAGCTGCGACTTTTCCAACTGGTCTCGATAGGTTGCAAGGAAACCTTGGAACTCTTCTACTTCGTCGACACGATCGGCAAGCGTCCGGTAATCGATCAACCCTTGGGTCGGTGAAGATGTGATCAGGCTGAAGGCCTCTGCATAGGGGCTTTGGGCCATGACTTCGCCATAGCGCCGCTTGAGCATGTTAAGGGTGCGTTCCTGCCCGGCCATCGCCAGATTAACCGCCCAATTGAGCATGTAGCGGCCACGCTCGTCCGAGATACCGTTTTCATCGAACGGTTCTTCACCGACCAGACGCTGGAACGTCTCGGCGGCGGACATGTAATCGCGGGTATTGCGATAATGATCGATCCGCAGCAATTCGGCATTGCGCGAATAGTCGCCTTCAAGCGATGCAATTGCCTCGACCCCGCGATCCGTATCAAGCAGGGCACGCGCCCGAAGGTGTCGACGCTGGGTGGCAAGTTCGTCGGAAACGCCAGGCACTTCGGTCTCGTCGATAATGCGGATGGTTTCCTCGGGCTTGCTATCAAGAAGATAAACCAAGGCCAGTCGCGCCCCGACCCGGGCCTTTTCCACCCCGGTCAGACGGAAGTCGACCTGATGTTCAAGGAGTTCCTCGGCGCGTTCAAACAGTTCGACATCAACCATGCGGTCGGCAAGACGGCGAATAAGTTCGTCGCCCTTGTCACCCGCCGGGGTCAGTTCGCGGAACTCGTCATAAAGCGCAACCGCCTTGATCGCCGAGATATTATTGATTTCCTCGCCGAGATACAGGTTTTCGAAAGTCTTGTGCATCATGTCGGTCGCCTCGGTCGCCACCGGCATATTCGGGAAGAAGATCGCGACCTGACGCAGGGTATTAAGCCCTTCACGGAAATCCTTGTTCTCGATCTGCAGTTCGCCGATCCGTTTGAGCAACGCCATCTCGAACGCGTCACCGCGCCATGCAAAACGCAGTTTCTGAAGCTGTTCGATCGCATCTTCGACTGTCAGGCGTTCAAGCCGCATCAGAAGTTCGGTGCGATCAAAGATCGCGTGCGCACGCGCCTTGCGGTTTTCACCCTCTGCCACCTGATCCCAGGTCGCGACGGCCTGTTCAAGCTCGCCGGCTTCTTCTTCGAAAATACCCTTGAGGTACTGGATATCCATGATCTTGCTTTCGGAAAGACCCGGGGTCACCAGCATCTTTTCGATCATATCCATGCCCGCTTCGGGGTTGCCAACGATCAAGGCCTGTTCGGT
>NZ_DCAO01000003.1:1557-19371 GCF_002311515.1 Thalassospira sp. UBA1131 | reverse complement strand
CGCGCCTTGTTGCGATGCTCGTCACCGGATTCTGCAATCTTCCGGCGCAGCCCACGGATGGTTTTATTGTATTGATCCAGACCACCGCGCCGCCAGTCGTCCAGCTCGAAAATAAGACCTTCGCGACCATCGCCTGTCTGGGCGCGCACCCCGGTTGCCGAGGCCAGCAAACGCGCACCTTCCGGTGAAATGTTAAGACCATCTTCGGCGGTAACAATTACGGCCTGCCCATCATCGCGCCCGGCGACCTGAACACTATCATTCATCGGGGCAACGACCACGCCCTGAACGGATGGCAGAACTTCAAATTCCGGATAGCGCAGCGCCACCTCAATGCCATAGCCGTTCTGGGTTGTCGTGGTCACGCGCAGGGTGTCGCCGACTTCGGGATCATCAATCGGGATAATCGGCCCGACATCCTCAAGGGGTACGATCAGGCGCGCACGGGTCTGTTCGTCCAATTCAATCGACGGCCCCAGCTTTTCAACCGGCTGCATGATGCCTTGCTGCATGGTGATGCGCCAATCGCCCGTTTCACTCCGGCCGGTGTAAAGGCCGATGCCCTCGGGGATTGTCATGCGGACAATCGTTGCGTACGGACTTTCGATCTGTTCGACAACGCCGACGATCTGGGCAGCCTGTTGGCGCACATTATCAAGATTGAGATTGGCGCGTACATCGAAGGCTAGCCACAAGAACCCGGCGCGCGACCATACCGCCGCCCCGCCCGGCTGACCGAACGGAAAACCAAGCGTCAATTCGGTCGCGGTCTGATCAACAGTGACGACAAGATCGCCGATGCTTTGTCGTTCGATCGGTGCCTGCCCGTTGGTTCGAACGGTATTGCCTGCATTCTGCGCGGCTTGGGCAAGGGCTTCGGGGGAGTTGGGGTCAAGCGCGCCCTCTTCAGACGTTGGCACGCCTGCATCGGGAACGTCCGGCGCCGCATCTTCGTTCTGCGCAGTTGCAGACGGGGTCGCAGGCTCAGGTGGTGCTGGAGTTGTCACCCCGGCCTCTGGTGTGTCTGTCGTGCGGGTTTGTGCGGTGGTGGTTGCCGGGGCACGCTGCACGCCCATGATATCAACCACGACCTTGTTGCCAGACCGGAAATGGCGCAATTGTCGCGCCGGGGTCGTTTCGACAACGACATCCAGCGGATTGGTGTCGCCCTGGCGCACACGCACACCTTCAGGCAGGCGTCTTGAAATATCGTTGGCATTGATCCGGGCCGGCGCATCAAACGCGATGGTTTGCGCGCCTTGCACCCCTTCAAGGACGTAATCGGTGCGGTTTGGCCAGTCAAACACCAGACGATAGAAAGTCGGATGGCGTCCGACCCGCACGTCAAGCTCCGCCAGTTCTGCCGGGTTATCGGCAACGGTTTCAACCGGCGTTGTCGGCGCCGGGGTTATTTCGGGGGTTTGGTCATCCTGTGCGGGACGCGCCGGGGGTGTTGGTACGGAGGGTGCCGGTGCGTCGGGTTTATCAAGGATATCGAGGACGACGTTGCTGCCGACGTTAAATGCGCGCACTTCGTAATCGTCACTCAGCACAAAGGCGATTGTGCGACCATCGGGATCAAAGAATGCATCGGAAATATAGCGTGAAACCGGCGTCAGAACACCGCGCAACGAAGCCACCAATGGCTGATCGAACCGCACGACCAACTGGTCGCCGATGATCTCGGCGGTGTAATTGACCGGCTCGTTCCATTGCAGAACAATTCGGCCATACCCGTTATGAAGCCCGGAGCGGATGATAACAGGGTCCGCCACCTGGGCTATTGCAGGGCGCATTCCGCTATAAGGCAAAACCATTGCCGTGGTGGTCGCAATTGCAACCGCCAGCAGGATGCGCACGGCAAGTTTCGCCATACTTACGTGCCTCCGATCCCGCTTCCCCCGTGAGGCTCGATTACAATGTCGACCCGGCGCGCCATTGCAAATCGCGCCTCCTCATCCAAGAGTTTGGGAAGCTGGTCGTATCTTGATGCCGCAAATCCGTAAATATTTATGTAATCTGTGTAACCGGATTGCTTTAACTCGTTGGCAACAGCCCCGGCACGGGCCAGCGAAAGTTCCCAGTTCGATGCATATTGCCCGCGCCCGCTAAGCGGCCGCGGATCGGTATGCCCCTGAACACCGATGCGGTTACCGATATTGCGCAACACCCCGCCCAGCACAAACAAGGCCTGTTGCGCCTTGGGTGTCATATCCGAACTACCGGCAACAAACAGAATATCACCCGGCAGGGAAATCACCAGTTTGTCGGCTTCGCGCGACATGCGCGCATCCCCAAGGACCGGGTTGTCATCAATCGCGTCGTCAATCACGGCACTGAGATAATCAAGGTTCATTGCCGGTTTGCGATAGACACGCGGAATGTTCATGTTCGCCATCGGCTCGTCGGTATCTTCAACCGGCGACGGTTTGATCGATTGCGACAAGGCATCAACGACCTCGTCCCAGCGATCGATCTTGACCTTGGACATGGCAAACAGCATGACAAAGAAAGTCAGCAGCAGCGAAATCAGATCCGCCAGACTAAGCATCCAGGGCGGCGGGCCCTTGACCTCTGGCTTGCGTGGTGCGTCTTCGCTCATCCGCCACCTCCCGATGCTTGTGGTCCAAGCGGGATCGGCTGGGAAATGGATGGCTGCGCGCCACCATTTGCCGGCGGGATCATGAATTGTTGTGGCGCGACAGCACCCGTCTGACCGTTCGAACCACCGCCATTTGCGCCAGAATCCGGCGTCGTGGAGGTTGGCGTTGCGGCAGGCGTTTCATTTCCGTTGCCGTTACGATTGATCGGTTCCGGCGCTTCCTTGGGACCGAAATTCCAGAAAAAGCGGAATGTCACGATGAACGGATCAGCACCCGGATCAATCCCGACGAAGAAACGGTCTTCGGGTGCGCCAACATCGGTCAGTTCACGGGCAAATGATCCGGCCTGGGCGATCTGAAGATTGTTTTCAATCTGGATCGTGCCTTTGTCTTCGATCTGGCTGCCCATGACCATTTCCATCTCGTAGGAGGCATAACCATCATCATCGGCCAGCACTTCGGCAAGCTGGCGCATGAAATCGCCCTGTCTTTCGCGGACCAGAATGGAATTGGTATCAAACAGCTGATCGACATGCATGATGACTTCCATCAGCTTACCCGGCTGAATGACTTCAACCCGGACCACTTTGATCGCGGTCTCAAATAGATGCCCCAGCTTATCCTGGGTTTCCTGCGCCGATACCGTTGGCCCCTCGATGGAGGTCACGGTCTGCAAACTGGTTGTCGGCGGGAGAATGGCAGCAAATGCCGAGGAAAGGCTTTCCTGCACTTCGCGGGTTTTGACCTCTTCAAAGGTCGAAATGGTATTGAGCAGAATGAAAAAGGCTAGCAGAAGAAGATAGAGCGCCAGAAACAACGCCACTGCCCCGTTTGTAGGGGGGGAAGGTGGTGTCGGTCCATCGTCCTCTATCTCCGCCATGATAACGCCACTTAGTTAAACATCGCGTCGATGTCGGCCTGCGTTACGCCTTTTCCTTCAAGCTGCGGACCGTTCAGCAAAGCCTCTTCACCTTCCGGTTCTTTTTTCTTCCGCGGGTTGGCAGCAGCATATTTGGCGATTTCATCACCAAATGCCGTCACAAGCCCTTCAACGCGTTCTTCGATGGATTTCAGGGCCTTGATCACCTTGGTGGTGCGCTGGCCGGTGATATCCTGGAAGTTGCAGGCTTCGTAAACGCGCATCGTTGCACTGGTCACGATTTCGGCCTGTTCTGGCGGCAGAGTGCTTGCGAATTCTTCAAGCGTGTCCATGGCATCAAGGATTTCGTGCGTCGCCCCGGCGGTCGCATCGACGATGGCATCAAGCTCGTCGGTTGCGTTGGGGATATACTCGGCCTTGATATCGTCCGGACGAAGCGAGGCGATTTCCGATTTCATCTTGCGAATGATGCCGGAAAGCTCATCGAGCTCGCCAAACAAACGTTTCTGATCATCGGTCGGTTTATCGCCCATGAAGCGCGACAACTGATCCATCAGATCGGACAATTGTTCGACCTTCAGGTCATCACCATCAAGGCGAGCCTGAAGATCATTCAACAACTGACGTAGTTCGTCTTTGGTCGCCTTAGACATAGCGGTATCGCGGGACACCTGCCCCGCGCTCCTGATCAGAAATCACCGATGACAGTCTTCATCTTGCCTTTCAACGTCTCTGCGTTGAACGGCTTGACGATATAGTTGGAGACGCCTGCCTTTTTCGCCATGACCACGTTCTCGGTCTTGGCTTCAGCGGTGATCATGATGAAGGGCATATCCTTCAGTTTTGCGTCTGCGCGGACTTCCTTCAGAAGCTGAAGACCGGTCATCGGCTCCATGTTCCAGTCGGAAATCACGAGGCTGAACGGAGCCTCACGCAGTTTGCGAAGCGCCATGCTACCATCGGTCGCTTCTTCAATATTCGTAAAGTTGAGCTGCCGCAGAAGGTTACGGATGATACGCAACATGGTTTTGTAATCATCCACAATCAGGATCGGCATATTCGGATCGACGGCCATTCACAACTCCATCAGCTATCTGATCTCCCACCCTTGCCTACCATACTTCCGCATAGTAACAAGGCCCCTAATAATCGTGATGTACCTATTTAATATTGGTTAATCAAGATGTTTAACCCACGATTAAATTCGCCACCACGTTGTCTTCGCTCAAAAATTCTCCCCCAACGGCCACTCTTTCCCATTCGGGCCGTGCGGTCAATCCTTTGCAGCATTCCGCTATTGAAGCGGTAACATGTTGATATCCTGCTTGTAGGCCAGCTCGGACGTCAGCGCGCGCGCACGATCCGGTGTCATTTCTGACAGAACGGCTGCCGTGTTCGCTTCGCGCATGCCCAGTGCGACCTGCAGAAGAATATCCATATCAAGATCGTTCCAGATGCGTGCCGCATCTTTCGGCTTCATTTTTTCATAAACGCTGATCAGCTTTTTGATGCGATCATCTTCCTGCGCTTCCTTGGTTTCGACCAGACCTTCGATGGCTGATTTCAGGGATTTCATTTCCTCGATCTTGGCATCGATGCGCGCCTCGGCGGCGGCAATCAGGCTTTCACGTTCATCAAGGCGCTGCTCCTTGCGGTCCAGCTCGACACGGCGGACCGACAGGTTCTGCAGCAGGTCAATTTCTTCCTGGGTGAAAAGGGTCGGGTCACCGCCCAGCATCGGCGGCACGTCGGGGTTACCCGTGACACCGTCAATCGGCTCACCTTCCATGGTAAGCCCTTCCGGATTATCCAAACCCGGATCACCATTTTCCGGTGTCGCGGCCTGTTCGGCAGCAGGATCGGGTGCCGGTGCCTGCGCCTGGGCCATCTGCACCACGCTGACACCTTTATTCTCTGCCGTTTCCGGCTTGGCGGAGTCATACGAAAACAGGTTGACCACCCGCATCGAAAGCACCATCACGCCAACCAGAACGACCAACGGCAGAATACGCACACCTGACATTCACACACCCAAGCATGTCGGCACAAAGTGCCCATGCTCCTTCCCGATTGATTTCTGTCCGTTCCAGTGGAACGGGTTCCTACCCATTAGATATATAGAAAACTCGTAATCTCAAGACCGACAACAACGCAAATTCGTTGCTTGAAACTTCTTATCGAACCGACCGCAAGGCCGCCAGCAATTCACGTTCTGCCTCGGAACGCCCAGCATCTTCATCCTGATCATAAGGATCGGACACATCCGCCCGACTGCCATACGATCCCCCCGAACGCGCGGGCTCTTCACGGTCATAGCTATCATCGACCGGGCCATTTCCCCCGCGCTCGATCTCGCCGACCATTCTGGCGGCAAGTTCTTCGGCACGGGTTTCAACACCGACGCGATCACGGTCGTCAATGACATCATTGCGGTCTTTGGCCGCCTTCATCCGACCAAGACCGGCATTACCAGCCCCGGCCGATTTTCCACCATCACCACCAGCAGCGATGCCGTCGGCCGCGTTTCCAGCGGTACGGCGCACGGAATTAACGTCGCGCGCAGCCTTTTCAAGGCGGTTGGCGATGCTTTCACCGCGATCGACCATAAAGCTCAGGTCTTCGTTCAGTGCGCTGGCCTTTTCAATATCCTCACGCAGCCTCTCGCCAGACTGCTCCGCCATTTCCTTAAGGGCGGTGATCGACGTTTCGGCGCGCTCATTGGCGGCATTGAACGCGGTCAGGAAGTTCTGCATGTCTTCGCGGCTACGCCGAAAAGCTGCCAGCTTGCGGTTCAGAATAATCGCATAGACAATCGTAGCCCCCAACAGCACGATCATCACAAGATCCAGATAGAACGCGAAGTCCATCAGCTAGTCTTCCTCGTTTATGCGCGCACGATCACGAACCTGAATGGCAATCCTGTCACCCTTGCGCCCCATCAACCCCTTGAACAACGGCACATCCCCGCAGCGGACCTCGACAGGCGAGGTCGGACCAGTATTAAGAACCAGTCTGTTCCCAACTTCAAGGTTGAGGACATCGCCAAGGGCCATGATCTGTTCATCAAGAACAGCCAATAGATTAACATGGGTCTGCCACAGCTCGTTTGCGAGGTGGTTTTCCCAAATGGAGTCACGACCGAACTTTTCCCCCATGAACATCTGAAGCAGAAGTTCACGCACCGGTTCCAGCGTCGCATAAGGGATAAGAAGTTCAAGTCGACCACCGCGGTCTTCCATATCGATGCGAAGCTTCGCCACGATGGCGGCGTTGGCATGACGGGCAATGGTGGCAAAACGCGGGTTGGTTTCAAGGCGTTCAAAGCGGAATGTCACCGGGCTTAGCGGGTCAAACGCAGCCGAAAGGTCGCCAAGAACCACGTGGATCATACGTTCCACAAGGTTACGTTCGATCGTTGTGTAGGGACGACCTTCAATACGCATGGCCGCCGTACCGCGACGCCCCCCCAACAAAACGTCCACGATGGAATAAATCAGCGCTGAATCAACTGTCAGCAGCCCGTAGTTATCCCATTCCTCTGCCTTGAAAACACCAAGCATGGCCGGCAACGGGATCGAGTTCAGATAGTCACCGAAACGCAGCGACAGGATGTTATCAAGCGAGACTTCGACGTTATCGGATGTGAAGTTACGCAATGATGTCGACATCATACGCACAAGGCGGTCAAACACGACTTCAAGCATCGGAAGTCGTTCATAGGCCACCATCGACGAGTTGATGATCGCCTGAATGCCCGACTGATCGCCTGCACCCGAACCGTCATCAAAGCCGAGAAGACTGTCAATTTCGTCCTGGTTCAGAACGCGCGCAGATGTGCCGCCACCCATGGCTTCGGCCATATCGTCGCCGCCGCCATCATCGTCGCCGTCATCATCGCCGAGCATGGATTCCCATTCGGCGGCCATGTCCTCGCCGCCGTCGTCTCCACCCTCGTCATCGCCGCCTGCCATGGCTTCCCATTCAGCGGCGAGAGCATCATCATCTTCGTCTTCATCAGCCATCAGCGATTGCTTCCTGAATTTGGCACTCGGGCTGCTACAAGATTATTGTACCAGCATTTCCTTGAACAAAACGTCGTTTATTTTCGCAGGCTTGGCCGCGGCACTCACCCGGATCAAAAGTTCTTCGCGCAATCTGAACATCCCTTCGGAGCCGGAAAGATCCTCCGGACGCAGTTCGCGAAGATAGACCTGAAAGTTGTCAACAATACGTGGCATCATCTGTTCGACCTGCGGCAACATGCCCTGATCGGCGACTTCCAGACTGACACGGATTTTAAGGTAACTCTGCTTTCCACCACCCGTATTCAGATTGACCAGAATTTCCGGCAAGTCGACAAAGCCGACATTTTCCGGAACGCCTGGGTCATTTTCAATCGAATCTTCTGTGATGACTTCCTCGGTTTGCTCGCCACCGCCACCGGTCAGCATGTCTATCACCGGCTGAAGCATGCCGGTGAAATACGCCGCCGCAGCGCCGCCCAGCAAAAGCAGCACAAGCAGAATGACCACGACCAGCATCTTTTTGCTTCGGCCACCACCACCCTCGTCCATTTCGATTTCGTCGACGTCGTCACCCATCGCTTCGCGAATTCCTGCGTTTGAAGTTCTATCTTCCTGATCCAGCAAACACTGTGCCGGATTAAAAGCCATAACGCTATCACGTTAAAAATATGTTGCGTTTCGGTCTATTGGTGATTTGTCACAGCGGCAAATATTACCATCTCAGCGCCATATGTTCAGCCAGGGCATGCAAAGCAATAGCCTGTCGTGGCTATCCCGGAATAAATTGCCGGATCGGAGTATCCGGCTTGTGGCGCAATTGTGAGATGGTCCTTTACCACCCTGCAAACCGGACATGTTTTGCCGACCTCCCCGGTCACCCGGCAATCCTTTGCCCATAACGGCAGTCGGCAACGGCACTTTAAGTCAAACCACCGCAAAAAACGACCGGCAACAAATGCCGAACTTAAAATTTGTTATTTTAAATCAATTGCTTAATCAAACTGGCACGCAGATCGCATTCCTGATGGTCAAGTTACAGTCCTGAAAGGGAAATTCGACCATGGAAAACGTTTCATACATTGCACTGTCCCGTCAGAAGACGCTGCGCAGCATGATGAACAACCTGTCGCAGAACATGGCAAACATGAACACGACCGGTTACAAAGAGCAGCGCATGATGTTCACTGACTGGATCGCAAAGAACAAGGACGCGCCGTTCCGTGGCGAACGCGAAATCTCGCTGGTTCAGGATATCTCGCAATACAGAAATACCACTGTCGGCAACATTGAACATACAGATCGTCCGCTTGATGTGGCGCTTAGCCAGCCGGACATGTTCTTTGCCGTCGAAACGCCAACCGGTGTTCAATATACCCGTTCGGGCAACTTTTCCCTCGATCCGGGCGGCCAGCTGATCACCAATGACGGTTTTCCCGTGCTGAGTGATGCCGGTCAGCCTCTGTTCTTTAACGAGGCAGACGGCCAGATCGAGATCAAGGGCGACGGGTCCATTTCGACCGATATCGGCCAGATCGGCAAACTTCAGGTCGTTACTGTCGATAACGTGCAGGAAATGATCGTCACCGGGAACACCCTTTATCGTGCGCCGGAAGATGAAAACAACGCAGACGCCGTTGAGCTTGTCGAAAACCCCGGCATTGTTCAGGGCGCACTGGAAAAATCCAACGTCAATCCAATCAGCGCCATGACGCAGATGATTGACGTTCTTCGCACTTATCAATCGGTCAGCCGTTCTCTTGAAAGCGAGAACGAGCGTATGCGCAACATGATCAACAAACTCGGGGATGTCCGCGCCTGAACCGGCAGTGGCACCCGATAGATAACATCGAATTATAGCGCAAAATCTGCGCAATCGAAGGAGAAGACAGATGCGGTCACTTGATATCGGCGCTTTGGGCATGCAGGCTCAGTCCACCAACGTGGATGTGACCTCGCACAACATCGCCAACATGACCACCACCGGCTACAAGCGCCAACGTGCGGAATTCCAGGATCTGCTGTATCAGGATTTGCGCCGCGCAGGTTCGCCTTCCTCCGATACCGGCACGATCGTGCCAACCGGCGTTCAGGTTGGTCTTGGTGTAAAAACCGCCGCCATCGGCCGCTACATGGGTCAGGGTTCGCTGACCATGACCGAGAACGAGCTTGATATTGCCATTCAGGGCCGCGGCTATCTTCAGATCGACCTGCCCAGCGGGGAAACCGCTTATAGCCGTGATGGTACGCTTAAACTTGATGCCAACGGTGCGCTTGTGACCAAGGACGGCTTTGCGGTTCAGCCGGGCATCACGGTTCCGGCCAATGCGCGCTCGGTAACCATCAACTCCAACGGTGAAGTTTTTGCCGAGATCGATGGTCAGGTTGCCCCGCAGAACCTTGGTCAGCTTCAGCTTGCGACCTTTATCAACCCGCCGGGTCTTAACGCGCTTGGCGACAACCTGTTCCTTGAAACCGAAGCATCCGGTCAGGCCAATGTCGGCGCCCCGGGGGATGTCGGCTATGGCACGGTTCAGCAGGGATACCTTGAATCCTCGAACGTTAACGTGGTTCAGGAAATCACCAACCTGATCAAGGCGCAGCGCGCTTATGAAATGAACTCCAAATCGATCTCGACCACGGACGAGATGATGAGCGCCGTCAGCAACCTGCGATAATTTCAGGTTCTGAAAGCATTTCGTTTGCGCAAGTCGCGGTCACATGATCTGCGAACTTGCGCAAACTGTATTTACGCGATTTATACCGTTCCGTGGTACAGTAGGCGGATGAAGATAAAGAACATAATCCTCGCGCTCGCACTGTTGTCCGCAATTGCGTCTCTGCCCTCATTGACAGAGAGCGCTTTGGCGCAATCATCGCAAGGCAGCAACCTTCGCAACAATCAGCCGAGCAGTTCTTCTATCTTTCTCAAACCCGATGCCCTTGTCGAAGGTCAGTATGTGACCTTGGGTGATCTGTTTTCCGGCCTCGATACCCAACAGCAAGATATTGCCGTCGCCCATGCGCCACAGCCGGGCAAACAAACCGTTCTTGATTATCGCTGGCTATACGGGATTGCCCAGCGACATAATGTCGAATGGCGTCCGCGCACAACTGCCGATCAGGTCCTGATCACCCGCGCCAGCCAAGTGATTACCATGGATGAAATCCGTGAAGCGGTCGAAATTTCCCTGGTTGACTATGGTATTCAGCGTCCCTTCACGGTCGACCTTTCGAGTGACAATTTCCAAATTCATCTGCCCGTTGACGCCCGCAACAGTGTTGACGTCAGTGCCATCGAGGTCAATTCACGTACCCAGCGCTTTGTTGCCAGCGTGACAACCGGCGCCCAGACTGCCCAACAACGGACATATCGGATCAGCGGCAAATATTACCCGCTAACAAGCGTTCCGGTGTTGGTCGAGCCAGTATCGCGCGGTTCTGTCATCCGGGCCGATCAGGTCGAATACCGTGATTTCCGTTCCGAACGCGTTCCAAACGGAGCCATTCGCGACATCAATGATGTTATTGGCAAGGAAGTCATGCGGCCCAGCAATCCCAACGAACCCTTGATGTTCCGGGATCTGAGCAACCCCATTCTGGTCCGTCGCGGATCGCTTGTCATTATTCGCCTCGTCACCGCCAATATGTCCCTGACCGCACGCGGCAAGGCAATGGAAGATGGATCACTTGGGGATGTCATTCGGGTGGTCAACCAATCGAGCAACAAGACCATTCAGGTCGAAGTCGTTGCCGAGAACGAAGTCCGCGCCCTGCCCGCTCTGTCGCAGTAATCCGCGCGCCAAAACACCACACAACCCGGCAAGCTTTTCCTCTTATACCAGCTGATAATTGGCACGGTACTTGCGTTAAGAAATGCAGGAACCCAGGAGGAATTCATGCCTACCAAAATCACCCAGATATCTTGGCGGCGCATTGCGCTTGTCAGCTCACTCATCGGGGCAACAGCATTGCTGTCAGGCTGCAACGCGATGAAACGGCTTTCCGAAGTTGGCGAACCGCCAAAGCTGTCGTCCATTGACAACCCGACACAGTCAGAGGCCTATCGCCCGGTAAGTTTGCCGATGCCGGCCCCGCAGGTTGCCGAACGCAACCCGAACTCGCTATGGCGTGCCGGCGCAAGGTCCTTCTTCAAGGATCAACGCGCAAACCAGGTTGGCGACATCCTGACCGTGGTTGTTGAAATGGAAGACCGCGCGGCCCTTGCCAACACGACAGTGCGTTCGCGCACCAATTCAGAGGACCTCGCTGTTCCGAACCTGTTCGGCCTCGAGGCGGAAGTAGCCAAGGTGCTGCCTGATGCAATTGATCCGAGTTCAATGCTGGATTTCGACAGCAACACCTCAAACCGTGGTGCAGGAACCCTCGATCGTAACGAAGCCATTGATTTGCGTGTTGCGGCCATCGTCATTCAGGTTCTGCCGAACGGCAACTACGTCATTCATGGTCGCCAGGAAATTCGTGTGAACAGTGAAATTCGCGAAGTCCAGATTGCCGGTGTTATTCGCGCCGCTGACATCAGCTCCGCAAACGAAGTCAACTATGACAAGATTGCTGAAGCCCGCATTTCATATGGTGGTCGCGGGACGATTTCCGATGTTCAGCAGCCACGCTATGGTAGCGAAGTTCTCGACATTATCCTGCCGTTCTAAGCCACACAGTTCCGTTTGATCCAATCCCATTTTCCGGGTTCCGGTTGGCCAGGACGGAAACAGCAATCAAAGGTCACCTTCGGGTGGCCTTTGTTGTTTTTAAGCAAGCGTCAAAATATCAAACGCACAAAACGAAAAGCCCGGCCAGAAGGCCGGGCTTTTGTGATTTTGGTTATCCCTAACCAGTAATCTCCCACCATGTCATGTCGTTGCATGACGGGGATCGGCCAAGCCAAATCCCAAGTATTTTTTCCACCCGGCGCGATCAATCGTCGCGACGTGTGCGCTCCATCCGTTCGTGGCGTTCCTGGGCTTCGATGCTCAGGGTCGCAATCGGACGAGCTTCAAGTCTTTTCAAGCTGATCGGCTCGTCGGTTTCTTCGCAGTAACCATAAGATCCGTCTTCAATTCGACGCAATGCAGCATCAATTTTTGAAATAAGCTTGCGCGCCCTGTCACGAGTACGAAGTTCAAGTGCCCGGTCAGTCTCCGCCGACGCTCGGTCGGTAAGATCCGGTTCCTGAAGCCCGCCATCTTGCAGGTTCGCTAATGTTTCTGAAGATTCATGCAGAAGTTCTGCCCGCCAGGTCAGAAGTTTCTGGCGGAAATATTCCCGCTGACGCGGGTTCATGAACTCTTCGTCCTCAGCAGGACGATAGTCAGGTGGTAAAGTGATAGTCATGTATGCCCTCTATACAGGACTCATCGATCGCGCGGCAATATAGAGGCCACGCGCCAACGGTGCAAGCCGATTGAACAAATAAATGCCAATCCCCCCTCAAAGGCGCAGAATTCTGCGATATTTCTATGGAAAATACCTTTGATTAAACAATCAGATCAGGCCGGAAACTTCAAGTTTCGCCAACTCAACCCGGGCGCGAAGATCAATCTCGTCGAGAACAGAAGATAGTTCTGGATCATCAATCATTTCGCGCTGCTGGTCGAGCAAACCGACCAATTGCTGCAGGCGTGCGGGGGATAATTGGCCACTTAGCAAGCCGTCGCGCACAGCTTCAAGCTGCTCGAGCATGCTTTTTGCGCGCAACATTGCGGCCTTTTTGGGCGAATCCAGTACATCCCCGCTTTGCTGGAGCGCAAGCAAGGCATCAAGGGCGCTTACAGCCCCCGCACTTCGAACACCAGCGGCACCGCCAGCATCCCCGGAAGAGTCGAGCGAACGCATGGTATCAGCAAAACCGCTTCCGCCAGATGTGCCGGACGATTTCTTGCGCGATGAAGTACTCGTACCGGCAGCCTTGGAACCGCTAACCTTCATGATCCGTGTCCGCTCAGTTGTTGTCGATCTGTCCAATGAACATATGCAGTGCATGGTCGGATGCATTCATCCAGCCCAAGCGGCCAGAGAATGGGCAAACACCAAGCTTGCAGAAATGAGTCTCCCTCAATCGTGCCAGACGCGCAACGGGAAAAAAATGCCGGGTTGACGCATCGGCCGCGACGACCCCAACGCAAAATCACCTTGAACGCGTCGTTTTCAGGAGATTTTGGCGTTACCAAGGTCGCCATCGGCAGAAAGCCTCAGTTGGCATGGTTTTCGCAAATAGCTTTGCAAACGCGGTTTACCCGATCAATCGCCTCATTTGCCGGATGCGCTGCATCCCATGTAAAAGCGGAATTAAGAGTATGATCACAGGTCTTGGCAAAATAGCACGCAATGCACTCGCAATGCTCACGCTGGGAATGCTTGCCCTGACGCAGCTTACCCCTGCACATGCACAATCACGCATCAAGGATATCGCCGACTTCGAAGGCGTGCGTGACAACATGCTGGTGGGTTATGGCCTTGTGGTTGGCTTGAATGGTACCGGCGATGATCTGGGCGATGCAGAATTCACCCGTCAAAGCATGGTTGCGATGCTTGAACGCCTCGGCATCAACGTCCGCGATCAGATCGAAGACCTTGAGTCTGATAACATCGCGGCCGTGATGGCAACTGCAACCCTGCCGCCGTTTTCGCGTCAAGGGTCGCGCATTGATGTCAATATCAGCGCGATTGGCACTGCCGAAAGCCTCCAGGGCGGCACGCTGCTTGTGACCCCGATGGTTGGTGCTGACGGCGAAGTTTATGCCGTTGCCCAGGGCAATCTCGCGGTTGGCGGTTTTTCCGCTGGTGGCAATGCTGAAACCATCGTCAAAGGCGTTCCGACCTCGGCACGTATTGCCAATGGCGGCATCGTTGAGCGCGAAATCGACTTTAATCTGAATTCCATGCAGGACATGTCAGTTGTCCTGCGTAACCCGGACTTCACCACTGCGCGCCGTGTCTCCGAAGCAATTAATGCCTATCTGGGCGAAGTTGCTGCACGCGCCAGCGACCCGGGCACTGTGCGGCTGAACATTCCGGAACGCTATAACCAGAATATTGTCGCCCTTCTGACCGATATCGAACAGCTTCGTGTTGAACCCGATCAGATCGCGCGTGTGGTGATTGACGAAAACACCGGCACCATCGTGATGGGCGAAAATGTCCGGATCAACCGTGTCGCGATTGCGCAGGGCAACCTGACGATCCGTGTCACCGAAACGCCGCAGGTTTCCCAACCCTCGCCCTTCTCTCAGACTGGCACAACCGAGGTTGTCGACCGCACCAATATCGAGGTCGATGAAGGCGAAGACAATCAGTTGGGCATCATGAATGGCGGTGTCAGCCTTCAGGAACTGGTCAATGGCCTCAACAGCCTTGGCGTTGGTCCGCGCGACATGATCACCATCCTTCAAGCCATCAAGACGTCTGGCGCGCTTCAGGCTGAAATCGAGGTGATGTAATGATGACTGACAGCACCGCCGCCCTGATGGCGCAAGCACAGGCCAGCGCACAATACGGCAAGCAAAACAGTATCGCGGCCCGCATAGATACACTCACAGACGGGCACATCAAGACCGAAGCACAGGCACGCAAGGCTGGCGAGGAATTTGAATCGATGTTCCTTGGCCAGATGCTCAGCCACATGTTCTCCGGCATTGAAACCAATGAAATGTTTGGTGGCGGGCACGGCGAGACGATGATGCGTTCCATGCTTGTTGATGAATACGCCAAAGAAATGTCCCGCGCAGGTGGCATCGGAATTGCAGATGCCGTTACACGCGAAATCCTTAAAGTCCAGGAGGGATGAAAATGACCACCCAAGAGCTGGTTACCGAACTTAAAAGCGTCACCTATGACCTTATGTCCCTGCTGGAACGTGAATCCAGTGAACTGCGCAGCCTGACATCTGCCGAATATGAGCAATTCCTGTCGGAAAAATCTGCCCTGGCAATGCAGTACGAGCAGCTGGTTGTAAAACTGCGCAGCCGTGGTGACGAACTCCGCGCCATGTCAGAAGAAGAACGTGAAGAGCTGCGCGAATTGCAGGCAGAGTTCCAGCAAGCTGCGCGGCGCAATATGAACACGCTACAGGCGGCCAAGGCGACCAACGAACGCGTGGTTCAGGCAATCGTCCGCGCGGTCAATGACAAATCCAAAGAAGAATGCACGACCTATACCCGCTCCGCTACCACCAGCAAGGCGTCGCTCGGCGGTTATGGTCGCACGCTCAATAAGTCCGGTGGCGCCTACAGCGTCAACGAAACGCTCTAAGGGTAAAGGCAAAGATCATGTCACTTACTCAGGCACTCAATACTGCGATCTCTGGCCTTAACACGGCACAAGCCCGTATTGCGATCACGTCTTCGAACATTTCGAACGTGAATACCGAGGGCTATTCCAAGAAGATCGCTGGTCAGGAGACCCTGTCGCTTGACGGTGTCGGTGCAGGCTCGCAGGTTGCTGGCATCTATCGTAACGTCAACGAAGGCCTGGTACGTGAAATGCGTGGCGAACTGGGTAAAACCGGTCGCGAAGAAGCCCGTTATGAGTTCTTCATGCGCATTCAGACCCTGTTTGGTACAACCCAGTCTGATGCGGCGATCAGTCAGCGCATCAATGATCTGGCCGATGCCTTTGAACAGCTTGGCGTTACCCCTGACCAGAATTCACCGCGTGTCGAAGCCATCGAAAGCGCAATTCAGGTAATGGAATCGTTCGAGAGGCTCTCAAGCCAGCTTCAGGATCTGCGCGATGACATCGATGACCAGATCACCGATGAGGTGAATAGTGCCAACACCTTGCTGACGCAGATTTCTGAGCTCAATACCGGCATCGTTCGTCTGAACAACCTTGATCAGCCAACGACAGAGCTTGAAGATCAGCGTGATCAGAAGCTTAATCAGCTGTCAAAGATCATAGATATCACGACCTTCAGCCGCAGTGATGGGTCGGTAGTCGTATATTCGGCAAATGGCGCAAATACGCTTCTTGATCGCTCACCAAATAAGCTCACCTTTAATCAAACTGCTGGCTTCGAACCTGGCACGGGCGGCTCGGGTATTTCGCTTGATGGCGAAGACATTACGGACACGCTGCGTACAGGAACCCTGAAGGGGCTGCTTGAGATGCGCGATTCAGAAATTCCGGCAATGAATGACCAGATCAATGAACTGGCTGCTCAACTGCGCGATGCCATCAATGAAGAACATAACAAAGGCACTTCGTTCCCACCGCCAGCCAACCTTTCTGGCACACGCACGGTTGATGGCAGCGATCCGTTAACAGCGACCGGTGCATTTCGCGTTGCCGCACTCGATCAAAATGGTGACCTTGTTGCCACTGACAGCTGGGCTGATATTACCCTGCCAACAACACCGGCAACGGTTCAGGGCATCGTTGATGCGATCAATGCCTCGGATGCTGGATCGTATCTGACGGCATCACTGGTGGACAATCGGCTGGTTATCGAAGGCCAGGATGGTAACCGCGTTGCGATTAACGAATTAGACAGCGAGATCACGCTGAGCGATGGTCGTCAGCAGGGCATGTCGCACTATTTTGGTTTGAACGACTTTGTCACGACCACCAAAAGATCCGATGTCATGACCTCTGCCGCGCAACAAAGCTCGACCAGTGCGCTGGGTGTGACGGCAAGTTCCTTTACAATCAGTGCAGGCACGGGTGCGCTTGCCGGAGCGGGCATTACAGTCAACTACACTGCAACTGACTCGCTTGAAGATATCCGCGACAACATCCGTACAGCACTTCAGGGTGCAGGCTTCACCGCCGCTGCCGCCGAAGAAGCTGCCTTCATTGTCGAAGATGGTGACCGCTACCGTCTGGTCATTGAATATAATGCCAACCTGACGATCAATGATTCGGGCACGTTGTCCTCAAAGATCGGCTTCACTGAAGACCGTCCATCCCTGTCTGGCAACATGGATGTCGCCGCTGCAATCAAGAATGATCCCTCGCGGATTGTGCGCGGACAGATGAATGCGGACACTTACAATACCTCGACCGCAATCATCGATCCGGACGCGGCCATTCCGAACTTGGGCCCACTTGTACCACCACCGGTCAACTATACATTGACTGTCAGTGGCAATTTTACAGATGTCGATATAGATTATGATACCAACACTTCGCTACAAGACATCGCTGATGCCATCAACAACAGTGCGACGCTGACGGACAACAATATCACTGCTGAAGTCAAATTCGACAGCCAGTTGGGTGGTTATAAACTCCATGTCATAGATGCGGATGGCGATCCGTTCTATTTCAGCGACGATGGCCTGCCCAACGC
>NZ_DCAO01000003.1:0-1348 GCF_002311515.1 Thalassospira sp. UBA1131 | reverse complement strand
TGTCGGGCGAACGCACATCGCTAACCGACTATGCAGCAGGGATCGTGGCAACCGCAGCGACAAAAGCCAGCATTGCCGAAAGTTCCTATGATTTCCAGGACAACCTGGTGGTTGACCTTAGCACCCGCATCCAGAACGAAGCCGGGGTCAACCTTGATGAAGAAATGTCGGATCTGGTGATTTTTCAGCGTGCCTACACCGCCTCTGCCCAAGTGATTACCACGGTTGAGGAAATGTTTGATGCACTGCTCAATGCAGTTTAAACTGCATGCTTATGAAATGAGGCTGTCATGGTAACTCGTGTCGCGACATATACGAACCACACATTGCTCTCGGACTTGGCACTCCGCAATGCTGCGCGTGTAACAGATCTTCAGAACCAAGCGTCCAGCGGTTACAAATCGCGCAATTACGCAGGTATTGCTGACAGTACACAGCGCCTACTTAATCTCGAAGGCGAATACAGCCGCACGGAACAGTACCTGCGCAATACAACGCAAGGTAAATTGCGTCTGCAAAGCATGGAAACCGCCGTTGACAGCATGCTGACCATCGCGACCGAGATGAAGAGCTTGCTGATCCAGGCAAGCTCCGCTCAACAGGCTGATGATGTCAATATCCGTAATGAAGCAGACCAGGCACTGCAACAGATTGCCAACTTGCTCAATACCAACCTTGACGGACGTTTCCTTTTTGCCGGCGGACGTTCCGAAGAACCGGCAGTGGACATCGAGAAAATCGGGGCGCCTGATAACTACATCAGCAAACTTAATACGTCAGTGACAAGCGGCGCCCTTCTCTCCTCACTTGGCGTGACAACTAACGGCACGCTCCAGATCGTCAGCACAGATGTCGATGGCAACAGCTCGACCTCTACCGTCAACTACAACGCCGCCACCGACGATATCGATGACATCATGGATGCCATCAATAACGTCACAACCAACCGCGCCATTGCGTCGCTGCGGGGGCTGGGCGGTGAAGGCACAACGCTTTTGAATATTGAAAATGTCGGGAACGGCTCAATCACTATTACCGAAACGGGTGGCGGTGATTTTCTCTCAAAACTTGGTATGGAGAAAATGGGAAATCCGCGCCCGGATGCCGATTATTATAATGGTGATCATCAGATCATGGATCTGCGGGTCGACGACAAGTACGACGTCTCCTATGGCATTCTGGGTGACAACCCGGCATTCCAGAAATTGATCCAGGGCCTTGGCATTGCTGCAAGCACTGAAAACCAGGATGCGCTGACTGTCGCACTCGGCTTTATCAACGATGCAATAAACGAACTTCCAAACGTTCAGGGGCAAATCGGTCTCGATATTGCCAATGTCGAACGGTT
>NZ_DCAO01000110.1:50380-61772 GCF_002311515.1 Thalassospira sp. UBA1131 | reverse complement strand
TGAATCGCAAAAGACCCTTGCGGTTGTTGGTGAATCCGGTTGTGGCAAATCGACCCTTGGCCGTCAGCTGACCCTGATCGAAAAGCCGACCTCGGGCGCGCTGAAACTGAACGGTAATGCCGTTGGCAATCTGTCTGACAAGGAAGCCAAGCAGTTCCGCCGTACCGTTCAGATGATCTTCCAGAACCCGTATGGGTCGCTGAACCCGCGCAAAAAGGTTGGCCAGATCCTGGCCGAGCCGGTTCTTTTGAACATGGATAATCTTGGCCGCAAGGAACGTGAAGAACGCGTCCATGCCACCATGGCAAAGGTTGGCCTGCGTCCGGAATTCTATCAGCGTTATCCGCATATGTTTTCCGGTGGTCAGCGTCAGCGTATCGCGATTGCGCGTGCCCTGATCCTTGAGCCGAAAGTCATTGTCGCGGACGAGCCGGTATCGGCCCTTGATGTATCGGTGCAGGCACAGGTCCTGAACCTGATGATGGACCTGCAGGAAGAGATGAATGTCGCCTATGTTTTCATCTCGCATGATCTTTCTGTCGTCAGGCATATTGCAGATGACGTCATGGTGATGTATCTCGGTCGCGTCGCTGAAAAGGGACCGACTGACGAGATCTTTGCCAAGCCGCTGCACCCCTATACACGGGCGCTTCTGGCGTCGGCACCAAAGATCGACCCAACACAACGTGTGAAGGCAGAACCGCTGACCGGCGAACTGCCATCACCGATCAACCCGCCCTCGGGCTGTGCGTTCCACAAACGCTGCCCGTTTGCGACCGAGGAATGCGCAAAAGTTCGCCCGGAACTGCGCAATTTCGAGGGCCGCGAAGTGGCGTGTCATCGGGTCGAAGAAATCGCCTGACAACAGGCGATCGCCCGGAAAGCCTAACAGCTATCCAGGTAGACAAGGGAGCAAGGGGGCGCGCTTTTAACAAAGCTGCGCCCCTGCGCATTTCTGAGGATATCTGCCTGAATTACGCCGTCGTGCGTGACCGGTCGGTGAGTGCCAACAAAACACCTGCCGCGACCAGAAGCGTGCCCGAAACACGGTTGAGCATCCGCATATGTTGGGCTGACTTGATCAGGCCTTTCACCTGCCCGCCCAACAATCCATAGGCCAGCAAAACGCTTGTTTCCATGGCAATGAATGTCACGCCCATGACCGTGAATTGCGGTCCGTATGCCACTGCCGGATCAAGGAATTGCGGGAAGAAGGCCGTAAAGATCAGAATCGCCTTGGGATTGCCAATCGCGGTCAGGAACTCAGTCTTGGCCAGATTAAACGGCCCCGGATTGACCATAAGCTCGACCGGGCCAGTCGTTTCATCACTGTCATTGACCTTGGCAAACCAGCTTTTAAGACCAAGCCAGACCAGATAAACCGCGCCACCCCATTTGATCACAAGGAAGGCCGTTTCACTGGCGGCAAGCACAACACCAAGCCCGGCCGCAGTCACCACAATCATCAGGGCAAAGGCAACAATACGGCCAATCCCGCCCACGGCAGCAGACGATACGCCGTACCGCGCGCCATTAAACATCGCGAGAAGATTATTGGGACCGGGGGCCATCGCCAACGCGATCGCCGCCCCGGCAAAAAGAAGCCAGGTGTCGAGCTGCATGGGGCTATTCCTGTATTCCGGGGTTGGCGGCCACGCCAAACAACCCCAAGTTGGTGACGACGTACTTTCGCCTGAAATTCAGTCGCGCGTCAATGCCGCAATCAGCTCCGACGCGGCGGGCCATTTCGCCGTCAGTGCCGCGCGTTTGCCCATGGAGAAATCTGCAAAATCAAAGCCCGGCGCAACGGTGCAGCCCAAAAGCGCAAACTTGCCACCGGGCTTAAGCCGCGCCCCCTGCCAGACATTTTTCGGCACGACCATTTGCGGTTTCTGCCCGGCCAGCAAATCCTTGCCGATCTCGACCCGCTTGTGCGTGCCGTCTTCAAACAGCTGAAGCTGTTCGACGGCATCCCCGATATAGTGGTGGAAAATCTCGTCACTGGTCAGGATATGCATGCCTGAAAAAGTATCGGGCGTCAGAAGGTAATAGATCGCCGTTCCCGTGCTGCGCACACCGAGATACCGATTACCGGGATTACAGGTTTCAAACGCCCTGAAGGTCTCGGCGTAATAGCCGCCCTCCGGATGGGGTTGCAGGCCAAGCTTGGCGATCAGATCGTCAATAGTGATGTCGTCAGACATGATGGGCTCCCTGTAACCGAGCGTTTTGGTTGCCCCATCATGACGAAAAAAGGGGGTCGGCGCAAACCTTCCCCCTTTGAATATTCGGCTGCCGCGCAACCTTAGTTGCTGTTCATTTTCATCTTGCCATGACCATGCCCCATGCCCGCACCACCATTCGGCCCCATCGCCATGGTGTTAAGAACATCAATGGTCACAGGCACATCACCGGCATTCTCAAATTCCAGCGTGATGTCGATTTTCTCGCCCTCTTCAAGCGGCTTGCTCAGGCCAATGAACATGACGTGATAGCTGCCCGGTTTGAACTGCACAGAGCCATGCATTGGCACTTCAACGCCGCCCTGAACTTGGCGCATCTTCATGACATTGTTTTCCATGATGTGGGTGTGAAGTTCGGTGCGTTCCGCAAGGTCACTGCGCACGCTAACAATGCGGTCGGCAGCCCCGGCATTCACAACATCAAAGAAGGCCGCACCATTGCGTACCATGCCCTTGGATGCCTTGGCCCAGGCATCCTTGACTTCGATATCGGCGGCAAAGGCGTTGGTGACGATAAACAGCGACGCCACGGTCGCAACAATTGCAAAAAGCTTTTTCATGATATTCCATCCAATAAGCAGCCTGCATCCGCAGGTCAGCGATTTCAGTAATCGTGTTTTGATCAGTCTTTGAAATCAGATGGAAACCGGGGGTGCCCGGGAATGGCGACCGCGCGGGATGTCATTGACCGCGACAAAGGCAATCGCCTTGGCATAGCTGACATCATGAATGACCGGCACTGGCGCGACATAGGGCAAATCAATCGCCGCCATCGCCCCGTGATGGTTTGCACAAAGCGGGCAAAACGCATGGGCCGGCATTTCGTCAGCTTGACCGGACGCATTTGATGCCACGACCCCGTCAAGCGTATCAACAGATACAAGCTTGATACCAGCCGGGGTACAAATCAGGACGTAATCACCACCCGGCGCGATTTCCGCCGCCGACGCAGTCGCAATACCGGTGGCTTGCCCGCTGAGCAATGCCGGCACAAGTCCGGACTGTGTGACACCCGCAAACAGGACAACAAACGCCACCAGCCATGTCTGAACGACACGGCGCAGGGAAATACCGCCCGAACGGCAGTTATGGCGTTTGCACGTGATCATGGGTTGGATATGCCCGATTTAAACCACACCTGCAATGACATTGATCATTGCAGGGGGTCTGTTTTGCCCAGACGTCTGGATACTTTTCATGATGCGGAAACATAAGGCCGGGTGCGATACCCGGCCTTGTTATTCGATGCTTTAAAACATCGCATCAGATCATGTCGCGGGCCTGAACCAGCTCATCAAAGCGATCGCCATCGAGGAAACCAAGGGCGATACAGGATTCCTTCAGGCTGCTGCGTTCCTTGTGCGCCTTTTTGGCCACGACCGCCGCATTGTCATAGCCAATATGCGGTGCCAAGGCGGTCACCAGCATCAGACTTTGTTCGACATAGTGCGCGATCTTTTCCTGATCGGCCTCAAGCCCGGCAATGCAGTTATCGGCAAAGCTGACCGATGCATCGGCAATCAGGCGGATGGATTGCAGAAGGTTATAAATAATCACCGGTTTGAACACGTTAAGGTCCAGATGACCGTTCGAACCACCCACCGTGACCGCAACATGATTGCCCATGACCTGCGCGCAGACCATGGTCAATGCCTCGGCCTGGGTCGGGTTGACCTTGCCCGGCATGATTGATGATCCGGGTTCATTGGCGGGAAGGACAAGTTCACCCAACCCGCAACGCGGCCCGGAACCAAGCAGACGGATATCATTGCCGATTTTCATCAAGGACGTCGCCAGCACATTCATGACACCCGACATCTCGACACAGGCATCATGGGCGGCCAGTGCTTCAAACTTGTTTTCCGCCGTTTTAAACTCAAGACCGGTGATCTTTGAAACCTGTTTGGCAAACTCGACGTCAAAGCCATCCGGCGCATTCAGCCCGGTACCAAGGGCCGTGCCCCCCTGTGCCAGTTTGCGCAGGCGCTCAAGCGCATCGTCGATCCGATCAAGGCCGAGTGCGATTTGCGCGGCATAGCCGGAAAATTCCTGCCCCAGTGTCAGGGGCACCGCATCCTGCATATGGGTGCGGCCGATTTTGACGATATCGCCAAAGGCATCGACCTTGGCATCAAGGGTCGTGCGCAGGTGCTTAAGGGCGGGTTTCAGCTTTTCCTCGATCTCGACCACGGCGGCAATATGCATGGCAGCCGGGAAGCTGTCATTCGATGACTGGCCGCGATTGACATGGTCATTGGGGTGGATCGGTTCGCGCTTGCCCATCGGCTTGCCCAAAATCTCGCACGCCCGGTTCGCGATGACTTCATTGGTATTCATGTTGGTCTGGGTACCCGATCCGGTCTGCCAGACGACCAATGGGAAGTGATCCAAAAGCTTGCCTTCGGCCACTTCGGATGCGGCGGCCTCAATCGCCTTGGCCAGTTCCGGATCAAGGTTATCAAGGGCGGCATTGGCGCGCGCAGCCGCCAGTTTTTGAACCCCGAACGCCTTGATCAGGGCATCTGGCATCCGTTCACCGCCAATGCGGAAATTCTGTCTGGATCGCTGGGTTTGCGCCCCCCAATACCGATCAGAAGGCACATCAATCTCGCCCATGGTGTCCTGTTCGGTACGGGTGGTCACTGGATTGGTCACGATCATAATCCTCCGTGTCAGAAACAAACTGACCGGGGCGGGAACCCGGCATTCAACACAATAACGCGCTGTGCCGGGAAATATGGTTTGGAATCAGGACGAACGCAAACTCAACCGCGACCAAATTGCGGTTTGATCGATCTATTTATCGGTTCAGGCCAGTCGGTTCATGCCAGACCATGTTTTTCATCACACCACGCCAAAAGCCGTATTCCCGCCCGTTCAAGCTGGGATGCAAATTCCGGTTCGGGTCGACGATCCGTGATGATGCCGGTAAGGGCCTCAAGCGGGGCGACATTTTCCAGATAGCGTTGATCAAACTTCGTATGATCAACCATCAGCCAGGTTTCGTCTGATCGTTCCATCATTGCGCGTTTAACGGCCACCGCCCGGCGGTTGACGTCACTAAAGCCCTGCCGCGAAATTCCCGATGCCCCGATAAAGGCAATATTGGCGTGGAAACGGCGCAGATATTCGACGGTATCATTGCCATAGACCGCGTTTTCACGACGATCAAACTGGCCCGGACACATTAAAACGTCGTCATGATCGGCAAGTTCTGCCATGCCATGCACCACCGCATAGCAATTGGTCAGAAACGTACGTGGCAGTTTTGTCGTGCGGGCCGCCAGAAACGGCGCAATCTGGGCCACGGTTGAACCGGCATCAATCATTGCCACATCGCCGGACCGCACCATGTCAGCCGCCAGCATGCCAATCCGTTCAAACCCGGCCACCGCCGATAACTGGCGTTCCGCCAGATCGGGCTGATGGCCCATGGGCCGCGCCGATGCGCCGCCGAACTCGCGTTTGATCAATCCATCGCGGCTCAGCGCGTCAAGATCACGACGGATGGTTTCGGTTGCAACATCGAATCGCTCCGCAAGTGTGGCAACTCTCACATGAGGGTGAACCTGTAACTCTTGTAAAATACGACGCTGCCGCTCTTTTTTTCCCAAACGCAAAGCCACGCCCCCCTCAATTATGGCCGGTTTTGTGCCAATAGCAGGCATCTTAGCAATCCTGAGCGAAACCTTTTGTTACAGTTTTGTGTTGATTTTCCAACTTTTTCAAATTCATAATGTTGATTAAAGCAACAATAAAAACAACAAAACCACATTCAAAAACGGCGGAAAGCCGTCATTCACAGGGAAGAAAGGTTCGAAAACAGTGTTTTCAATTCCGAAAAAAACCGACAGTTTAAAGCTCACCACCCTCCTTGCCGCAATCGGCATGGTCGGCATGGCATCCACCCCGGCCGCCGCGGCCGATGACTGCATCGCACGCGGCGATCTTGACCCGATGTATTGCGACATGGACGGCGACCTTGTTGCCGATGCCCCGCCCGCAGACCAGCAGGTCGATCCGGACACCCTTGTTTTTGCATATACCCCGGTCGAAGACCCGGCGGTTTATGCCGATATCTGGGACCCGTTCCTGCAGCATCTTGAAGAAGTAACCGGCAAGGACGTTCACTTCTTTGCCGTTCAGTCGAACTCGGCAGAAGTCGAAGCCATGCGTTCAGGCCGCCTGCACGTTGCCGGCTTCTCAACCGGCCCGACCCCGTTTGCTGTCAACCTTGCCGGTGCGGTTCCATTCGCCCTGATGGGCGCGGATGATGGTCGCTTTGGTTATACGCTTCAGCTCTACACCCGTGTAGACAGCGGCATTGATACCCCGGCTGACCTTAAGGGCAAACGCGTTGCCCATACCTCGCCGACCTCGAATTCCGGCAACCTTGCACCGCGTGCACTGCTTCCGGGTCAGGGCATCGTTCCGGAACAGGATTACGAAGTTGTCTATTCCGGTTCGCACGATCAGTCGATCCTGGGCGTTGTCGCCGGCGACTATGACGCAGCCCCGGTCGCGTCCGAAGTTGTCGAACGTATGGCCCAGCGCGATCTCTATGATCCGAACGAAGTCAAAATCATCTATGAAAGCAAGCCTTTCCCGACCACTTCGTTCAACTATGCCTACAACCTGAAGCCGGAACTGGTCGAAAAGATCAAGGAAGCCTTCTTTACCTTTGACATGAAGGGCACTGCCCTTGGTGAAGAATTCAAGGGTGTGTCGAAGTTCCTGCCGATCACCTATCAGGAAGACTGGGCGGTTATCCGCGAAATTCAGGCTGCCAACGGTGTGAAATACACCCCGGATAACCTGAAGTAATTCCTGATTTTCCAATCGATCCGAACTTTGCAGGGCCTGCTTTGGCAGGCCCTGTGCCACCCATTTCATTCGGGGTAACGCAATGCTGCGTATCAAAGAACTTGTAAAACGCTATGGCGAAGAAAAGGCAGTGTTGAAGAACCTGAACCTTGAAGTGCCGGGCGAAAGTGTTGTTTCCATCATTGGCGCATCAGGTGCGGGCAAAAGTACCCTGCTGCGTTGTATCAACCGCCTTGTCGAACCGTCTTCGGGCTCCATCGAACTCAATGGCACGGAACTGACCAAGCTTGAAGGCAAGGCGCTGCGTCTGGCACGCCGTCGCATCGGCATGGTGTTTCAGGGCTTCAACCTGATTGACCGTCTGACGGTGATGGAAAACGTGCAATCCGGACGCCTTGGCTATCTTCCGGCATGGCGTGCGGTAACCCGCAAATACCCGCAAGAAGACATTGACCGCGCCTTTCATCTGATGGAACGCGTCGGGATCGCCCATTATGCCGACAAACGTGCCGACGAACTTTCCGGCGGTGAACGCCAGCGTGTCGGTGTGGTCCGCGCCCTGATGCAGGAACCTGAAATCCTGCTGGCCGATGAACCAACCGCATCGCTTGATCCGAAAACATCGCGTCAGATCATGGAACTGCTGCGCGCGCTCGCATCCGAGCTGCACCTGCCGGTTCTGATCAACATCCATAACGTCAACGAAGCCAAGGAATATACCCAGCGGATCGTTGGCATGCGCTTTGGCCGCATCATTTTCGATGGCGAGCCGGTCGACCTGACCAATGACGCCATGGACGATATCTATGCCGGTGTGCCCGCCGAAGAACGCGGCGACGCCGAAAGCAGCACCCACCTGCGCGAGGTCGCCGCACGATGAGCAGCACCGTTCAAAAAACGGGCCGCACATGGAAGAAGCCCCCCTTTATTGCCAACCCGATGTTGCGCTGGGGACTTCTGATTGCTGTTGTTGCCTATGTCTGGTGGGCCATCACAACCCTGCCATTCGACTGGGAACGCATCCAGGACGGTGTCCCGCGTGCGATCCGCATCTTCAAGGGCGCCTTCCCGCCAAGCTTCATCCGCGGCGAATTGCTGTTTGACGGCTTCATGGAAAGCATCAAGATCGCCATTGTCTCGACCCTGCTTGGTCTGGCACTCAGCGTTCCGATTGCCTTTGCATCGGCGTCAAACATCGCACCGAAATGGCTTTACACCATCGGGCGTGGCGTGATCATCGTTGCCCGTTCCTTCCACCCGGTCATTGTCGCCATCCTGTTTGTCAAAGCTGTCGGCTTTGGCCCGCTGGCAGGCATTCTGACGCTGACGGTCTATTCCATCGGTTTCGTTGCCAAAATGCTGGCCGAACGGATCGAGGAAATTGACTGGGGTCAGGTTGAGGCGATCCGTGCCGCCGGCGGGGCGACATTCGTCACCCTTCTGTATGCCGTGATCCCGCAAATCATGCCCCGTCAGATCGGTCTTTCGATCTATCAGCTTGATAGCAACCTGCGCGCGTCTGCCATTGTTGGCATCGTTGGTGCGGGCGGTATCGGATCGACCCTTCTTAATGCCTTTGGGCGTTATGACTATGACTTTGCGCTGGCGATTACCCTTTGCATCATCGGTGTGATCCTTGTCAGCGAGGCCATCAGCGGCCGGATCAGGAGGAACCTATGGTAGCCACCACCCAACCTACCGGACCGGAAGCAATCGCCAACCGCGAATGGTCCCGCTACACCACCAAGGAACGCTGGCGGCGCTATGGCCTGACCGCACTGGTCGCACTGGCTGTGGTCTGGTCCTTATCGACGATCAACATCATCTGGCCGTGGCTTTGGGATGCCCCGGAACAGATGGGCGATCTGTTTGCCCGCATGTTCCCGCCATCACTTGAAGGCTGGCAGGAAATCGGCTGGACACTCTTGGAAACCGTCAATATCGCAACCATTGCGACCTTCTTTGCCGTGTTCCTGTCCCTGCCAATTGCGTTGATCGCAGCCCAGAACACCACGCCAAACCGTTTCACGCTTTGGCTTGGCCGGTTCATTCTGGTGTCGTCGCGTTCGGTCAACACCATCATTTGGGCGCTGCTGTTTGTGGCTGTGTTCGGACCGGGTGTTTTGGCCGGTATTCTGGCGATCATTTTCCGATCCCTTGGCTTCCTTGGCAAACTGCTGGGCGAAGCGATCGAGGAAATCGACCGTGCCCCGATCGAGGCACTGGAATCTGTTGGCGCATCGCGCTTCAAGATTCTGGTCTATGGCGTCATTCCGCAAGTCATGCCGACCTTCTTTGCCGTATCCATTCTGCGCTGGGACATCAACCTGCGTGAAAGTACGGTTCTGGGTCTGGTCGGGGCTGGCGGGATCGGCATCATCCTTCAGGGGGCGATTGATACCTTTGCGTGGCAAACGGTTGCCACGATCCTTCTGGCAATCATTGGTCTGGTCATTATTGGCGAAGCCATTTCAGCTTACCTGCGTAAAAAGGTGATCTAACGTGACCGGAACTTACGACCTTCTGGTCGTTGGCGGCGGCATCAACGGGGCTGGTATTGCCCGTGATGCCGCCGGTCGCGGGCTTTCTGTTCTTTTGGTCGAACAGCGCGACCTTGCCTCGGCCACCTCTTCTTCCTCGACCAAACTCATCCATGGCGGTCTTCGATATCTTGAACATTACGAGTTCCGTCTGGTGCGCGAAGCACTTCAGGAACGCGAAGTTCTGTTGGCTGCTGCCCCACATATCATCTGGCCTTTGACATTCGTTTTGCCCCATCACCGGGGCTTGCGTCCGAAATGGATGCTGCGTGCCGGATTGTTTCTTTATGACCATCTGGCAAAACGCAAACGCCTGCCCGGATCACGTGCGGTTTCCTTTAACGGCACGCCGGAAGGCCAACCGTTGAAATCCGATTTCGCGGGCGGTTTTTCCTATTCCGATTGCTGGGTGGATGATGCCAGGCTTGTGGTTCTCAATGCACAGGACGCACAGGCACGTGGGGCTGATATCCGAACCCGCACAAGATGTGCCTCACTGGTGCGTCATCACGATCACTGGAATGCCGAACTGATCGGGCCCGATGGTGCCCCGCAATCGGTCAGCGCCAAGTCCGTGGTCAATGCCGCAGGGCCGTGGGTCACCGAGATGGTCGAAAATGCCGGGCTTGGCAAAAAGGCTGCCGGTCTTCGGCTGGTCAAGGGCAGCCACATTGTGGTTCCGCGCATTCATGACCATGATCATTGCTATATCTTCCAGAATGGCGACGGGCGCATTGCCTTTGCCATCCCCTATCAGCAGGACTACACCCTGATCGGCACCACCGATGTTGCCTATACCGGCGATCCGGCACAGGTCAAAATCTGCGATCAGGAAATCGACTATCTGCTGGATCTGGTGAATGGCTATCTCGCCAAACCGCTTACCCGCAACGACGTGGTGTGGGATTATTCTGGTGTGCGGCCGCTTTATGATGACAAGAACGACAATGCGTCGGCAGTCACCCGCGACTATGTATTTGATCTTGATACCGGCGATACCGGAAGTTCGGCACCGATCCTGTCGATCTATGGCGGCAAGATCACCACTTATCGCAAGCTTGCCGAACATGCGATGCAAAAACTGGCCCCGGTTCTGGGCAACGATGCCAAGGACTGGACGGCAAATGCCATCCTTCCCGGTGGCGACATGCCAGACGGCGATTTTGATGCGTTCCTTGCCAAGGCCAAGGCAACCTATGACTGGTTGCCACGCGGATTGCTGTATCGGCTGGTGCGAAGCTACGGCACGGCAATCCGCAAGATCATTGGCACGGCGACGTCGCTTGGCGATTTGGGCCCGGAAGTCGCGCCGAACCTTTATGAAGCTGAACTCAAGTACCTGATGGCCAATGAATGGGCGTGTCGCGCAGAAGATGTTCTGTGGCGCCGGACAAAACTTGGCCTCGGGATGCAGCCTGATCAGGTCGATGCCATCGAAAAATGGTTTGCCGCCCAAACCCGGCTTGATCGGGCTGCGCAATAACCTTCAAAACGAGCAACCTGCAAACATCAAAAAAGGGCAGTGAAATCACTGCCCTTTTTATTGCGTATTCGTTGGCCTTAGTAGGCGTATTCCTTGAACAACGGATCGACCGAGCCGTTCCATTCGGTTTCATACTTATCAAGGAATTCCTCAGCCAGGGTGCGGCCGCTTTGCGCGACGTCATCAAGGCTATCAAGGAAATGGCCTTCATCGTCGCCGTAGCTGTCCATGCGGCCACGGTTTTTAAGACCCTGACGGGAAATCGCCAGAACGTCTTTTGACAGATCCTGAACCGTGCCGTT
>NZ_DCAO01000110.1:40616-50325 GCF_002311515.1 Thalassospira sp. UBA1131 | reverse complement strand
ACCGACAGGTCCTTGACCAGATCCCATGCGGCATCAAGGGCCGCATCATCATACAGCAGCCCCACCCAAAGGGCCGGCAGCGCACAGATGCGTTTCCACGGGCCGCCATCGGCCCCGCGCATTTCAAGAAACTTCTTAAGACGTACTTCCGGGAAGGCCGTGGTCATATGATCAGACCAGTCATTCATGGTCGGGCGTTCACCGGGCAAAACATCAAGTTTGCCATCCATGAAATCACGGAACGACTTGCCCGCCGCATCGATGTATTTGCCGTCGCGATAGACGAAATACATCGGCACATCGAGCATGTAGTCGACATAGCGTTCAAAGCCAAAACCGTCCTCGAACACGAACGGCAACATGCCACAACGATCCGGATCGGTATCGGTCCAGACGTTTGATCGTGCGGACAAGAAGCCGCTTGGCTTGCCATCAACAAACGGCGACGCCGCAAACAGGGCGGTTGCCACCGGCTGAAGCGCCAAAGAGGTCCGGAATTTCTTGACCATGTCGGCTTCGGAACTGAAATCCAGATTGACCTGAATGGTCGAGGTCCTGAGCATCATGTCCAGACCAAGGTTTCCGACCTTGGGCATGTAATTTTTCATGATCTCGTAGCGGCCCTTGGGCATCCACGGAATGTCTTCACGTTTCCATTTCGGATTATGGCCGACACCGAGCATATCAATGCCAAGCCCGTCGCAAATCTCGCGGACTTCGTGAAGGTGCGTATGCACTTCACCACAGGTCTGGTGAATGTTTTTAAGCGGCGCACCTGAAAGTTCAATCTGCCCACCCGGCTCGAGCGAGACGGAACATTTGTCCTTGGTCAGTGCAATGACATTGCCGTTCTCAATGATCGGTTCCCAGTCATAATGTTCGGCCAGGGCATTAAGCAGCATTTTAACCCCGCGTTCCCCTTCATAGGGGATGGGGCGAAGATCATCGCGGGTGAAGGCGAATTTTTCGTGTTCGGTGCCGATGGCCCAGTCTTTTTTTGGCGTACAGCCGGACTCGAACCATTCGACAAGCTGGCGCCGGCTTTCAATTACCGGGCTGTCACCAGTGGAGGCGCTGACAGTCATAAGGGCTTCCCCTAATCTCTCGCAACGGGTCGGTGCGACCAATCGCCGATACGATCCTGAAATACGGTCAAAGCTGCAATTGCGGCCGTTTCGGCACGCAGAATACGCGGACCGAGGCTTACAGGCGTTGCAAAAGGCTGTTTGCGGATACGTTCAAGTTCGTCGGCGCTAAAGCCGCCCTCGGGTCCAATCACGATTGCATGGTTAACAACATTGGTATTGTCGATAAACGAGCCAGCGCCCTTTGCCAATAGCTGACTTAGTACTTCACCAATTGGTGACCCCGATCCTGTTTCATCACAAAATAGCAGATGGTGATTTTCCGGCAGATTTGCGACCCAGTCCAAAAGACGCACAGGTTCGCAAACCTCAGGCACAGTAAGGCGTTCACACTGTTCGGCCGCCTCAACAACCTGCGCCTGCAAACGATCAAGGCGGACCTTGTCGGTGATGCCATGTTGGGTGATGACCGGTTGCAAACTTTGAACCCCAAGTTCGACCGCCTTTTCAATCAGAAAATCAAGCCGTTGCTTTTTGATCGGTGCAAAAACAAGAGTCGGACCAACTTCATTGCCCTGTGCGCGCAATTGGCGTTCTGCGGTGACGCTGCCCTTCTTTTTGCGAAGCTCGCTGATCGTGCCCAGCCACTCCCCGTCAAGGCCATTAAAAATTTTTACCGGTGTTCCGGGCTTGAGGCGCATGACATGTTCGAGGTAATGAGACTGTTCGGGAGCAAGTTCGATTTCACTATCAGCCGTGATAGGATCCCGAACGAAAAGGCGTTGGCGGGCGCGCGTGGCATCAGCAGTCATAAAGGTCCCCAAAGCCGTTTTACGGCATCTTGAAATGGTTTTTTATCAGATAGGCCAATTATGACACAGGTCAACCAGCCAATACAGACCAGCAAGAACGATATGCCACAGGATGGCTGGATCGATCGTTTCATGCCCGAAGCTGTGCGGCCCTATCTGAAACTTCTGCGCCTTGATCGTCCGATTGGCACCTGGCTTTTGCTTTTGCCGTGCTGGTGGTCCACCGCCATGGCAGGCGGGTTAACCGATGCCATCACCACCAAACAGATCGTCATCATGATGGCGCTGTTCGGGGTGGGGGCGGTGATCATGCGCGGGGCCGGTTGCGTGATCAATGATCTGGCCGACCGCAATTTTGATGGCAAGGTCGAACGCACCACCACCCGCCCGCTCCCCAGCGGTCAGGTCAAGGTGTGGCAGGCTTTGCTGTTCCTTGGCTTCATGATGTTGCTTGGGCTTGGTATTCTGGTGCAATTCCGCATCGAGGCGATCATTGTCGGCATCTGTTCGATCCCGATCATCATCACCTATCCGTTCATGAAGCGGATCACCTATTGGCCGCAGGCCTGCCTTGGCCTTGCCTTTAACTGGGGCGCGCTGGTCGGCTGGGCGGCAGTGACCGGCACGGTCGAACCGGCTGCTATTGCCATGTATGCGGCGGGATTTTTCTGGACGCTTGGCTATGACACCATCTATGCCCATCAGGACAAGGATGATGATGCCAAGATCGGCCTGAAATCCCTGGCACTGCGTTTGGGCGATGCAACGCCGAAATGGGCCAAGGGGTTCTATACCATGACCACGCTTTTGCTGGGCGTTTCGGGCATGCTGGCTGGTTTGCACTGGTCCTATTTTGTCTTGCTGGGGTTGGCGGGCATTCACCTTGGCTGGCAGGTTGCCACCGTCAAGCTTGATGATGCGGCCAATTGCCTGAAGCGGTTTAAATCCAACCGCGATTACGGATTGCTGGTCCTTGCTGCCATCGTGCTTTCGCACCTGATTGCGAACGCATAACCCGATACCCCTTTTCAAGGTAAACCGCCAATGAGCGAGAATGTCTTCGCCGATGCACTGGTGCCCGATGTCGACGATCCGCAATTTGCCGATCTGATCGAAACATTCACCGTACCGGCCCGCGTGCCACTGGCACCGGAAATCGAGATGTATCTGGCGACCCACATCACCCCGCTTTGGCAGGCGACCGAGGATATCCTGGGTGTGCTTGATATCCCGCCGCCCTATTGGGCCTTTGCCTGGCCGGGTGGGCAGGCGATCACGCGCTATATCCTTGATCACCCGGAACTGGTGCGCGGCAAGCGGGTGCTTGATTTTGCCTGTGGTGGCGGCATGCAGGCGATTGCCTGCGTCCGTTCTGATGCCGCAGAAATCCTTGCCAATGACATCGATCCGGTGGCGATTACCGCCACAAGGCTAAACGCCAAACACAATGGTGTTGAAATCCCGACCACGACCGAAAATCTGGTTGGCACGTCGGCCCCGCAAAAACGCTGGGATGTGATTTTTGCCGGCGACGTCTGCTATCAGCAGGACATGGCAAATGCCGTTTTGCAGTGGCTGATGGCCGAGGCCCGCCTTGGCACCAAGGTCATCCTGGCCGACCCCGGCCGGACCTATGCGCCGACACATAACATCGACGAGCTTGAAACCTATGACGTACCAGTCGATGTCGCGGTCGAGGACACCGACACCAAATTCACCCGTATCTGGCAGCTTTTGCCGGACCGCGATTAATCCTGTTCAACAACAAGACGGCGAAATGCCGGATCATCAATGATCCGCAGCACGAATGGGGGGCTAAAGACCTGCCCGGCACGCTTGGCGAAAAGTGCCATCATTTCCCATTGATCAAGGGATGTGAACCGGCGATCTCTGGCCTCAATCGCAGACAAGGCAAACACCGATCCCTGATCAAAAATATGTCCGCGTGCAGATTGGTACATGCCGATGTGATTGGAAGTGACCCCGCAATCGAGATCAAGATCGCGACCCGGAAATTGAACATAGCTGTAATGGGCTGGCACCGATTCCGTGACATGCATATGGGCAAGTTGTGTCGGGGTGAGCCAGGTCACCGAAACACGGACGCGCGTACCCGGTGATGGCGCCAGCGTTGCCGGAACTGCGCCGTATCCGGTTATGTGAGTTGAATAGACAATATCATGATGCGCCAACCAGCCATGGGTCACCGGGATTTCATCTGAAAGGTTCTGATGGGTGAATTTTCGGGTCAGTTGAACCGGCGCACGATTGGACCCGACGGCCAGAACCGGCGTCCTGCCCTTTGTCGCAGCCGAGACGTCTGATGGCTCCATCGCAACTACGTCACCACCACGAAAAAGAAAATCGTGATCCGGCGCAGGATACGGATACAAAAACGCGCGCAGGAGGTCCTGCGCGCGTGGATGCTGTTCGATCTGGTCGCGCAACACGGGATCCGTGATCATATGCGCATCAGATATCGAAAACATATTGGTCGTCCGGCTTAGCCTTCGACGACGCGATAGCGATAGTTGCAGTCGTCAACATGCTGCCATGCCAGTTTCGACCATGCCTTTTCTGCATCGCCAAACGTGGCAAACGGGCCATGACGTTCTTCTTCCCCGCCAACCGGGGTTTCAAAGTCGGTGCTTTCATATTCGCCACCGACAACCCAGTATTCTTCAAGGCGTTCGATACGATACCGCGAATTCGCGTCATCAACCGACTGCCAGGCCATTTTCGACCATTCCTTTTCGGCGTCTTCGAAGCTGCCAAACGGACCAACTTTGGTTTCTTCGCCAATTGGCTTGTCGAAACCGGTATCCTGATAGGTGCCCCCGATAACCCAGTACTTGGCCATCTGTGCGTCCTTCATGCTTTTGGTGAGTTGCCAGGTCGCGTGCTGTGGGTCACGCGACTCTTTTCCTTGCCCATGTATAACCAAATGATGCGCTGACCAAAACCGCAAAATTATGCATCGCCGTGCAACGCAGCATTGTCAGATCATGTAGGGATGGATCGAACCGGTTACAAATGACGTATTTGACAACAGCAAGGTTGTCCCGTTTCGCTCCGCGGCGTATGAAGACAATCAGGTTTCAAAGCTTTGCAGATGACAGGTGCCATGCCCTATCAATCCCTTCGTGACTTCATGGATGCGCTGGAAAAAACCGGCCGTCTTGTCCGGGTCACTGAACCGGTCTCCCCCAATCTTGAAATGACGGAAATCCAGACCCGCCTTCTCGCCGAAGGTGGCCCGGCTGTTCTGTTTGAAAATGTTGTCGGTGATGACGGCAAAAAATACGACATGCCGGTTCTGGTCAATCTGTTTGGCACCGTGGACCGCGTGGCGGCGGGCATGAACCGCAAGCCCGAAGAACTCCGCGAAGTTGGCGAAACGCTGGCATTTCTCAAACAGCCAGAACCGCCCGCCAGCATCCGCGAAGCTTTTTCGATGCTGCCGCTTGCCAAGACTGTGATGGCGATGAAGCCCAAAACGGTTTCCAAGGCGCCGTGTCAGGAAGTGGTCCTTCAGGGTGATGATATCGATCTATCGAAAATTCCGGTGCAATCCTGCTGGCCCGGCGAACCCGGCCCGCTGATCACCTGGCCGCTGGTCGTGACCCAGGGGCCAAGTGCTGGCGCCAAAGGTGGGGACAAGCGCGATGTGTTTAACCTTGGCATCTATCGCATGCAGGTGTTGGGCAAAAACAAAACCATCATGCGCTGGCTGAAACACCGCGGCGGCGCGCAGCATCACGCGCGCTGGAAACAGGAAAAGCGTGAACCGCTGCCAGCTGCCATCGTTCTGGGCGCAGATCCGGGTACGATCCTTGCGGCTGTCACCCCGGTGCCCGACACCCTGTCGGAATATCAGTTTGCCGGTCTTCTGCGCGGTGAAAAGGTCGAACTGGTTGATTGCAAAACCGTCCCGCTCAAGGTCCCGGCCACGGCCGAGATCATTCTTGAAGGTTATGTATCGCTTGATGAATATGCGCCCGAGGGGCCGTATGGCGATCACACCGGTTATTATAACTCGGTCGAAGATTTTCCGGTCTTTACCGTGACCGCCATCACCATGCGCAAAAAGCCGATCTATCTGTCGACCTTCACCGGCCGTCCGCCAGATGAGCCGTCGGTTCTGGGTGAAGCATTGAATGACGTGTTCGTTCCGCTTTTGCAGCAACAGTTCCCGGAAATCGTTGATTTCTGGCTGCCGCCAGAGGGATGCAGCTACCGCATTGCGGTTGTTTCGATGAAGAAGGCCTATGCCGGTCATGCCAAGCGCGTGATGATGGGCGTCTGGTCATTCCTGCGTCAGTTCATGTACACCAAATTCGTCATTGTCGTGGATGACGATATTGATGTCCGCGACTGGAAAGATGTCATGTGGGCCATCTCGACCCGGATGGACCCGGTACGCGATATCACAACCGTCACCGAGACCCCGATTGATTACCTTGATTTCGCGTCCCCGGTTTCGGGACTTGGCGGCAAGCTTGGCCTTGATGCCACCAACAAACTGCCCGGCGAGACCAACCGTGAATGGGGCGAAAAGATCTATATGGATGATGACATCATCGACCGTGTTGATCAGAAATGGGAACGCTATGGCCTGCCCGGAACGGGCAAGAAGATTTGGCGGGACTGATCGCTAAAAGCCGTGAAAGACCATATCGAGTGCGTTGGTGAGGACGAAACTATCTTCGAACTCACCAACTTTCTCATCAATTTCTGCCAGACCAACCGTCGCGATAAACTGCGGCAGCAAAACCCAGTCGTCGCCATTGATCTGTATGACGGGATTAAGCCGCTCGGCTGGCAAGGCATATTCGGCAATTGGTTTCAGGGGCACGACAACCCGTGTCTGCAAATCAGAAAGCAGATCCGACTGCACATCGACGACATAGCCATCCTCGAAACGGCAAATATCCCCCTTGGCCATCAGAACTTCCGATGTTTGGCCAAAGGTATGCCGTTTTTCGCTACATAGCTGTTACTCGCTTCAAGGGCTGCCTTGTTTTGCTCTTTCCAGAGTTCAGCCCGTTTCATCGAAATCGCATCACGCAAACCTGACTCGGCTGAGCGCGAAATGTTGATCCCGAGTTTTTTGGCCTCTTGCAACAATTCAGCATCAAGACTGACATTTGTCGGCTTGCGCTGCTTGGCTTTGACATCTGCGGTCATTTACGCAAGCTCCATGTGCATATTTATGCGCACACTTTATCAGCAAACAACGCCAAGCTCAATTTCTGAAAAACATCCAGTGGTCGCCATTTTCATCCGGCTTCTCGGAATAGAAAAACTGCGGCGCATCACACATGAAATCATCAACGCGGATGGCGAAATTACACATATCCGCATCGCCCATAACTTCGGCCATGTATTCAGTGCTGTTTTCCTGCCAGCTCAGCACCGGTGGTGCCGTTTCATCAAAGACACAGAGCGCAAACTGCTCGGACTGCTTGAACGGGATATAACGGATTTCACTGCGATCTTTGGCACCATGGTTGGTCACAAACAACAGAGCGAAAAACGGGCCATCAGGGTTATCAAGGTCAACCCAACCGGCGATGCGATCAAGCACGCCATCACAGGTAAAATCACCGGTCAGCATCTGATGGCGGTAGTTTCGGGCATATTGCCCGCCCTGCCAGCGCATTTCGTAATAGAACTGTGCGCTTGAAACCGGATCGGTTTCGCCATTCGCATTCAGCTCCCACACGCCATTTTCATCCCAGCCTTTCATGACAGTCTTGCTGTCATCTGCGAATGCAGGGCTGACCAATCCGATCAGGCAAGCCACACTAAGCCCGGAAAGAATTTTCTGCTTGTTCATCGCGTTCCCGTTTATTTGCCGCCAATAGCACTTGTTTGTCTGACTATAGCAGAAAGCCGTTTGAAATCTGTAATTGACCGGGCCTTGCCATTCGGCCCTCGTCCTGCCACCTCTGAAACAAGGCAGGAATTTTAGGCCAAAACCAGCTTTTTGTTTCGGGTCTATGCGAAAACGTTCGTGCCCCCTATAACGTAAGAAACACATTCCGATACAAGGGAGCCTCCATGCCCAAGACCGACATGACACTTGATCGCATCAATGACCTTCTCGCACAGGCAAAAAAGGCCGGTGCAGACGATGCCGATGCCGTTTATGTCGAAGGCACATCGCTTTCGGTTGCCCAGCGTCTGGGCAAGATGGAAAAGCTTGAACGTTCCGAGGGGGCCGATCTTGGCCTGCGGGTTCTGATTGGCAAGAAACAGGCTGTTGTATCGTCATCTGATACCAGCGACGCCGCCCTTGCCGAATTGGTCGAACGTGCGGTTGCGATGGCCAAAAATGCCCCGGAAGATCCCTATTGCGGGATTGCCGACCCAAGTGAACTTGCCGAAACCTTCAATGTCGAAGCACTTGAACTGTGCGAGCCGGGCGAAGTTGATCAGGACAAACTGATCGAATGGGCCAGCGCCTGCGAAGAAGCCGCGCGCTCCGTCGACGGCATCACCAATTCCGAAGGATCAGAAGCCGTTTGGGGCCGCCATCAGATCACGCTGGCTGCGACCAACGGCTTTGCCAATTCCTATGCCGGGTCCGGCAGCCATATCTCGGTTTCCGTATTGGCGGGCAACGGCACAGGCATGGAACGCGATTACGATTATGACAGTGCAGTCTTTTCGACTGATCTGCGCGATCCGGTCGATATCGGCAAGAAGGCCGCCGAAAAAACCCTGCGTCGTCTGAACCCGCGCAAGGTCAAAAGCACGCAGGTCCCGGTGATCTATGATCCGCGGGTTTCGGCATCTATCGTCGGGCATCTGTCATCGGCGATCAACGGTTCCGGCATCGCGCGCGGCACCAGCTTCCTTCTGGATGCCATGGGCAGCGAGATCTTTGCGCCGCATATCAACATCATTGATGATCCGCACCGCAAACGCGGTCTGCGATCCAAACCGTTTGACGCCGAAGGTGTGGCAAACCAGAAACGCCATCTGATCGAAAACGGTGTTCTGAAAACCTGGATCATGGATCTGCGTTCGGCCCGTCAGCTTGGCCTGAAATCGACCGGTAACGCGTCACGCGGGGCCGGAAGCCTGCCGGGGCCATCGACCACCAACCTTTACATGGAACCGGGCACGATCTCGCCCGAAGACATGATCAAGGACATCAAGTCGGGCCTTTACATCACCGAGATGATCGGCAGCAGCGTAAATGGTGTGACGGGCGATTATTCGCGCGGTGCGTCGGGTTACTGGATTGAAAATGGCGAACTGGCCTATCCGGTGTCGGAAATCACGGTAGCGGGCAACCTTAAAGACATGTTCAAAACGGTCGTCCCGGCCAATGACCTGACATTCAAATACGGCACCAATGCCCCGACGCTTCGCATTGATGGCATGACGCTGGCCGGGCAGTAACCGACCTTCGCTATTGCCCAATCAAAAAAAGAACGCCCGGTCCATTTTGGCCGGGCGTTTTGCCTTTGCGTATCTGAAAATCCGGAGCGTCTAGGCCGACCGGATGGCATTGACGAAATTGTCCGTCGCACCTTTCAGGGTGGCAAAGTTCTCGGACAAAGTGCTGACCGCGGTTAAAACGTCGCTTGATGCTGTGCCTGCATCGTTTACAGCCTGTGAAACCGTAACAATATTGGAACTGACAACCGTAGTCCCGGTCGCGGCCTGTTCGATGTTAAAGGCAATTTCACGGGTTGCGGCCGATTGTTCCTCCACCGCCGAGGAAATGGTCGCAACAATGCCTTCCATTTCGCTGATCGTTTGGCTGATCAGTTCGATCTGGTTGGCGGCAAAGCCGGT
>NZ_DCAO01000110.1:38053-40462 GCF_002311515.1 Thalassospira sp. UBA1131 | reverse complement strand
AGCATATTGGTCTGGTCGGAAATATCGGTAATCAGCTTGAGAACATGATCGATATTGTTGGATGCCTCGACCAGTTCCTTGATACCGCGCATGGTTTCGCGGGCCTGATCAACCGCCTTTTTGGCGATTTCATTTGAAAAGACAACCTGACGATTGATCTCCTCAATCGAACTGTTGAGCTCCTCTGTCGCCGAAGCAACGGAATCCACATTGCCACTTGCCTCTTCACTGGCCGAGGCAACAGCCGTCGTTTGCTCTGACGCCGCATTTGCGATCTGGGACATGCCGGTGGCCGTTGCCTGCAACTCGACAGCCGCAGCAGCGACCGCCTCGATAATGGTCCCGACACTTGTCGTGAAGCTGTCCGCAGTCTGGTTCATGAACCGCCGCTGTTCTTCCTTGGACCGTTCTTCCTGCGCACGGGCTTCGGCTTCGAGTTCATCATTGCGGATGGCGTTGGTTTTAAACACCTGAACCGCCTGTGCCATCTGGCCGATCTCGTCCTTGCGGGTCTGTCCGGGAATTTCAACGCCCAGATCATGATCGGCCAGCCTGCGCATGATGGTCGTAATCGCAGTGATCGGACGCGACAAACGATCCCCCATGACCCAGGCCAGAACCATCCCAAGAACGGCACCACCAATCGATGCGACCAGGATTTCCTTTTCTGCCAGAATGATTTCGGCGACGACCTTTTCAAAGATGTTGTGCTCTGCCACCGCCAGTTCCTGTTTCAGGGCCTCGGCATCGGCGATAATACCCTCGGATGCTTCGCGCATGGTCCCGTGGACCGTGGCGACAATTTCCAGTTCGTCGGCACGGATCTTGTCGAACACTTCACGGTAATCAGCAAACAGGTTCTTGGCATCATCCAGCACAGCTTTCAGGTCACCCGTAAGCGGTTGATTGCCGATTTGCCCCAGTGCGGCCTCAAGCTTTGCAAATTCATCGGCGGATTTGGCGCCAAAGCTGTCATCCTGACGACCAATCAGGATATTGGCATACAACCTTGCCAGAAGCGCATGTTCACGTGCCGCGACTGAGCGTTTGAGGAGTTCAAGATCGCCGGTGTCCTGCGCATGGGCAACAAGCTTGTCGAGATCGGCAACGATCTTGATCCCGTCAGGTTCAAGGCGATCCAGGATCAGGGAATGGTATTCGTCGCTCAGGCTTTTGGCCGAGGCGAAGCTCGTAAGATAAGCATCAAGCTCTTCGGCAATGTGTTCGATGCGGTTTCGATGTTGTTCGCCGATAAATTTCTCACGAGCGTCATCAAGCATCAGATCAAGCTGCTTGGCATAGGCAAACACGGCTTCGGCATCTGCCGGATCAGCCGTATTGGCAAATTCACGCGCGTGACTGTTAAAGCGCAGGAATTGCGTTTCGATCTCGCTGATCAGCGCGGCTTCTTCAACATAATGGGCATATTCATCCACATCGTGTGAGACAGCAACAAAGGTGAAATACGCAAAGGCAAGTGCCGAAATGAGAATTGCCAGCACCACGGCAAAACCAGCCAGAATTTTTGTTTTTATCTGCATGTCAGCCAACACACCTGAGTTGAGAACCAAAGCAGAGGACCCCGAAACCATCGTCAATCTCCCTGAATGGCGATGATCTTCATCAACGCTATCCGTCAAATTTCGCAGCACGTTTCGCGACTCAAAATCCATCCCAATTCCCTCTGATCGGGAGGTACAAGTCGCGCGCACTACGTTAAAATCAAGGTGGGGAACAGAAATACAACTTCAAGCACCCGTTGATAATTCATCATGGGCACTTGAAAAATCCCGGAAGTCCGGGCATTTGGCCGAGGTAACCGGACAATCCGTGTAACGACTTTGGGGTGTGCTTTTAATCCGCTGCGATCCGAAGCAGATCAGGTGATGGGTGATCGGTCTTCGAAGACAACGCGGCATAAGCCGGCGGTACCATCAATCGCACGGGATAGGGGGACAAGCTGATTTCGCACGGCAGCTTTCCGGCACTTTCCCCGTCAATCTGAAGCGGGGCCGGGCCGCAATGACTGGTGATCGTGATGCGCTCTGCCCGGACCACCGAAACGTCACTTTGGGCATGCAAACGATTAAGCGTCAGTGCCAGACCATAACGTGACAAGGCCCCGATTCCGTTGCCCGGCATCAGCACCACATCAAGGCTGTTGGCGGTCAGGCTGGCATCGGGCGATATGACAAATGCCCCGCCATAATGTTGCGCATGGGTTACAACCACGCCCGACACCCGATAATTTTCCCGGCCAATACTGACTTCAAAATCACGATGGCGCGGGAAAAAGATGTTGCGAAGGCCTTCCAGAACATAGGCCCCCTTGCCAATCAGGCGTTTGAGGCGCAGCGAAACATTGGCGACCGTATCGGCATCGGCCCCCATGCCGACCATCAAAAAGAA
>NZ_DCAO01000110.1:35748-37907 GCF_002311515.1 Thalassospira sp. UBA1131 | reverse complement strand
AGCGACCCGTCGCCGCCGGCAACAAACAAACGTTGATGGGCACGGACCTTGCGGGCCAGTTCGCGGGCGTGACCGGGATGGGTGGTTTGCAGCAATTCCACCTTGATGCCGGCATGTTGCAATATCTGGGATAAAAACCGCTGTTTATTGCCACCGGCACGTGGATTGAAGATGACAGTCAAATCCGCATCGGTCATTTGGACCCACTTCCGAAATAAAAATGAAATAAATTTTTCACAGCACCTACCATATGAAATAAAACATGTAACAGTTGCTTTACAGAACTGCGAAATTTCTGTGAACGGGTTATATAATCGAACGATTTGTTTTAAACCGATACTGGCTTGGAACAGTATTCGGCAAGACAAACTGTCGAATTCCAGCCATCCTTTTGGCAGGATACGGAGGAGCGGCAATGACAGCGATGACGCTGCAACCGCATTACCGCACGGTCTGGATTTCAGACGTCCATCTGGGGACACGTGGATGTCAGGCAGACCTTCTATTGAATTTCCTCAATGAAGTAACGGCAGACACCTATTATCTGGTGGGTGACATTATTGACGGCTGGCGCCTCAAGAAAAGCTGGTACTGGCCGGAAAGTCATCATGCCGTGATCACGACAATCATGGAAAAGGCAAAGAATGGCGCCAAAGTCATCTTCGTCCCCGGAAACCATGATGAATTCGCCCGCGAGTTTGTCGATATGACCTTTGGCCATGTCGACGTTAAAATGAACGATATCCACGTCACTGCCGATGGCAAGCGCCTTTTGGTCATCCATGGCGATGAGTTTGACGGGGTCGTCAAATACGCAAAGTGGCTGGCCTACCTTGGAGACACCGCCTACAACCTCGCCATTACGCTCAACCGCTATTTCAACGGCGTTCGCCGCCGGCTTGGTTACGGGTACTGGTCGCTTTCGGCCTATCTTAAGAACCGGGTGAAGAACGCGGTTCAGTTCGTCTGCAACTTTGAAAATGCCGTCGCCCACGAGGCCGCCAAACGCAAGGTGGATGGCGTGGTCTGCGGTCATATCCATCACGCCGAAAAACGCAAGATCGGCGATGTGCTGTATTGCAACGATGGTGACTGGGTTGAAAGCTGTACGGCCCTTGTCGAAGACAAGGAAGGCAAGCTTGAACTGCTGCACTGGGCCGAAATGCGCCAGATGGCAATGAGCCATTCAAGCCCGGGTCACGATGCGGCAAGCGCCCCGTCGCTTGGCCTTGGCAAACTGATTTCCATGTTTCGTATCGCCCATGAAGCGGGCAACTCTGCATCGGGCTCTTCGAAAAAGGGCAATGATGCACCGATTGGAAAGACTGCATGAAAATACTGATCGTAACCGATGCCTGGTATCCGCAGGTCAACGGTGTTGTCCGTACCCTTGAAACCGTACGGGGCGAGTTGGGCGAGATGGGACATGACGTTCATGTCATCTCGCCCGATCAGTTTAAAACCATCCCCTGCCCGACTTATCCGGAAATCCGGCTGGCGCTTTTTGCCAAACGCAAAATGGCCAAGATGATCGAGGCCCTTCATCCGGTCGCCATCCACATTTCCACCGAAGGCCCGTTGGGTCAGGCCGCACGGGCCTATTGCCTTAAGCGTGGCATTCCGTTTTCGACCGCCTATCACACGCGCTTCCCGGAATATATTCACGCCCGCTGGCGCCTGCCGCTCTCGATCCTTTATCGCGGCATGAAGCATTTCCACGGCAAATCGCAATCCGTCATGGTGGCAACCGAAACCCTGCGTCAGGAACTGTCCGACTGGGGCTTTAACAACCTGCAAATCTGGTCGCGCGGTGTGGACCTGGACCTGTTCCGGCCCCGACCAGACGCCAGTTTTGGCGATTTCCCGAAACCGCACTGGCTGTTTGTCGGCCGGGTTGCGGTGGAAAAGAATATCGGCCATTTCCTGGATCTTGATCTGCCGGGCACGAAATTCGTTGTCGGCGATGGCCCGCAGCTAAATGAGCTCAAGGGCAAATATCCCAACGCGCAGTTTCTCGGCAAAAAAATCGGTGAAGAACTGGCAACGGCCTTTGCCGCCGCCGACGTCTTCGTCTTCCCCAGCAAGACCGATACTTTTGGCCTTGTGATCCTTGAAGCCCTGGCATCGGGCACCCCGGTTGCGGTTTTCCCGGTTCAGGG
>NZ_DCAO01000110.1:33625-35609 GCF_002311515.1 Thalassospira sp. UBA1131 | reverse complement strand
GAACAATATAGCTGGCGCAACTCGGCCACCCAGTTCCTGCACAATCTGGCACCGTTTTCCGGTGGGTTTGATGGTGTTGAGGCAACCCGCATTTCGCTGGATGACGCGGCAAATACCAGCACGGCAAAGTCAAAGGTCGCAAAACCGGATCACGCGCCTGAAACCACGGCAGGCAAGGCACCTGTTGGGCAACCTGCCCAATAGGCCGCACGCCTGATCAGCGATAAAGGCTTTTGCGCAAGGTGCGATATGCCCAAAGACCGTTGAGCGCATCCGTACCCAGCCAGCGACGGAACGGGCGGAGCGCCAGATAGACCGGGCGCAACAGCCTGATCACCTTGCGCAGCGGCACCATTTGCGCTGCGGTTTCGCCAGCGGCCTCGACATAGGCCTGCCATCCGGCACGCAGCAATTCCGGACGTTTTTTAAATTCACGCTGGATGGAAAAAACAAACAGCAAGATGTCGCGTGCCTGGGCATCAATCACCGGCATGCGGGCGTTCGGGTCTTCTTCAAAATCAATAAAGCCGATCTGATGATCGTCGCGCAGTGTCATGTTGCGAAGCAAAGGCGCACCATGCGCAACCCCTTCGCCATGCAACCTTGCCAAGGCCGCACCGGCGTCGACAACATGACGACGGATGGCATCATCATTGCCCTTGTCGACATCATCTTCGATGCAGGTTTTAAGGATGCGGCCATTATCGCCAATGGCAATCCAGTTTTCACCGACGTCAATCAGATCGGGCACCAACACCCCAAGGGCGGCAAGCTTGCGCAACGTCGCAGCCTCGCTTTCAAGGCCCTTTTGCCCGCCGGGCGATACGGTCGGGCGCAACAATGGAATACCGGTAATGTTGGCCGCAAAGCGCTGAACGCTGTGCCAGACTTTATGTTTGGCCGGCACTGCCTGTTTGACCCAAATGCGCCGGTTATCCCAACGCAGCGGGAAAACCCGTGCACCGACACCCTGGGCCACGGTGCGTTCGACAAGTGCGTGGAGTTGCTCGTTCATTTATTTGTCTTATATGTCGCAGTTGGCAATCTGCTGTTATGCAGACCATTTTTGTGTCCGTTAAAGCGTCTCAGCAGCTTGCCGCCCTTGTCCGAGCGTGCTAGCAACAGCGCGAGTATTTTACTTTTATGATGCCGTATCCATAACGATAGTATCAATTCGATACAATCTGGAAATGGCGAAGAAGGCCGGGATCAAATCATTGCCAAAGAATTCGTTGGATCATACTGCAGAACACTGGGGTACCTGGCCGCTGGTCAAGCGTATCGTGCGAGATGCGGTTGCCCCCTATCTTGGCAAAATACTGCTTGCGCTTCTGTGCATGGCGCTGATGGCCGGGGCGACCGGCCTTTATGCGCTTTTGATGGATCCGATCATCAATGATGTGTTCATCAACAAGAAGGAAAACATGCTGGTGCCCGTCGGGGCGGCAGTTCTTGGATCCTTTGCCCTCAAAGGCTTTGCCAACTATGGGCAGACGGTTTTGATGAGCTATGTCGGCGGGCGTATTCTGGCCGATCTGCAAAACAGCCTGTATGAGCACGTCATTCGCCTTGATATCGGCTTTTTCCACAGCACGAATACCGGCAAGCTGATCACGCGCTTTACCAACGACATCACCGCGATGCGCGCAGCAGTTTCAAACTCGCTGACCGGTTTTGGCAAAGACCTTCTGACTGCGGTCGTCCTTGTCGGCGTGATGTTCTATAAGGACTGGTTGCTTGCGATCATCGCCTTTACCGTATTTCCTGCGGCGATCTATCCGATTGCGCGACTGGGTAAACGCATGCGCAAGGTGTCTGCCAACACCCAGCAACAGATTGGCGAATTCGCCACCTTGCTTGAACAAACCTTCCAGGGCATTCGCCACGTGAAGGCATATGGCATGGAGCCCTATGAATGTTCCCGCATGGGCAAGCTGGTTGAAACCGTCTTCAAACTGAGCTTCAAGGCATCGACGGTTAGCGC
>NZ_DCAO01000110.1:15060-33441 GCF_002311515.1 Thalassospira sp. UBA1131 | reverse complement strand
TTCACGGTTCTTGATATCGAACCTGAAATCAAGGACGCACCGGATGCCAAGGAGCTCGCGGTTTCGGGTGGCAACATCAACTTCAAAAACGTTGCCTTTGCCTATACCCCTGAAATCACGGCACTCCGCGAGATTGATCTTGATATCAAGGCGGGCGAAACCGTGGCTCTTGTCGGCCCGTCGGGTGCGGGTAAATCGACCATCCTCAACCTGATCCCGCGTTTCTATGACATTGATCAGGGTGCGATCACCATTGATGGTCAGGATATCCGCAATGTGACGCTTGAAAGCCTGCGCAAGGCAACAGCCCTCGTCAGTCAGGAAATCACCCTGTTTGACGATACGGTGCGTGCCAATATCGCCTATGGCCGCGCCGGGGCATCGGATGCCGAGATCGAACAAGCCGCACGTCAGGCCGCCGCCCACGACTTTATCGGACAGCTTCAACATGGCTATGACACGATTGTCGGCGAGCATGGTGTGAAGCTGTCGGGTGGGCAACGTCAGCGCATCGCGATTGCGCGCGCCATGCTGAAAAACGCGCCGATCCTGTTGCTGGACGAAGCGACCTCTGCGCTTGATACGGAATCCGAACGCCATATTCAGGGGGCTTTGGCCGAACTGATGAAAGGCCGGACGACCCTTGTGATTGCGCACCGTCTGTCGACCATCATTGATGCCGACAAGATTTGCGTTGTCAGCAATGGGCGCGTGACCGAACAGGGCAAACACGAAGAATTGCTAGCACTGGGAGGGGCTTATGCGCACCTCTATAACTTGCAATTCTCGGAAGAAAACGGAAACTGATCCGGACAACTTCGGGAATATCGGGCGTGCAGTGGCATAAACGGATCATAAAAAGCGATACAATGCGCAGCACACTGTGCTGGCTGGCGGCGTTTTATGTGCGCCTGATGCGCGCCACAGGACGCTGGCGCACCAAAGGTGGTGACCATCCGGCACACTACCTGACGGAAGGCAAACCGTTTATCGTTGCCTTCTGGCATCAACGTCTTTTGATGATGCCCTATACCTGGCGATCTGTTGGTGGTGACCGCCCGTTCAACATGCTGATCTCATCGCATCGTGACGGAGAAATCATTTCTCGGACGATTGCACGCTTTGATATCAAGACCATCGCCGGATCGACCGGCAAGGGCAAAGGCGGTGCTGCGGCCCTGCGTCAGATTCTCAAGGCACTGAAAGCCGGTGAAGTTGTCGGCATGACGCCGGATGGGCCGCGCGGCCCCCGCATGCGGGCATCCGACGGGATCATTCAGGCTGCCCGTATGGCCGGTGTGCCGATTTTCCCGCTGACCTATTCGGCCTCCAACCGCAAGGTCATTCAAAGTTGGGATCGTTTCATTTTACCCCTGCCCTTTTCACGCGGTGTTTTTCACTGGGGCGATCCGATCTTTGTTGACCGCAAGCTTGATGACGAAGGCATGGAAGCCAAACGGATCGAGCTTGAAAACGCCCTGACCAGGCTCACGCAGGAAACCGATCGTGAACTTGGTCTTGCTGTGATCCCGCCTGCTGCCCCCGATGAACTGCCCAAACAAAAGCGATCTGCCATCGCGGCGGGGGAAACCGGGTCATGAGCCTGTTTTACGCCTATCGCGCGGCAACCCGCCTGCTTGGGCCGGCGCTAAACCTGTATCTCAACCGTCGTAAAAACCGCGGCAAGGAAGACGCAGGGCGCATTGGGGAACGCTTTGGCCATCCGGGTGCGGCCCGCCCCAAAGGACATCTGGTGTGGATCCACGGGGCCAGCGTGGGGGAATCCCTGTCGGCATTGCCGGTGATTGATGAAATCCGCCGTCTCTATCCGTCGGCATCCATTCTGGTGACGACCGGCACGGTCACATCGGCGACCATGATGCATGCTCGCCTGCCCAAGGGCGTCATTCACCAGTTCGTCCCGATTGACCGTCAGGTTTGTGTCGCGCGTTTCCTGCATCACTGGAAACCTGATGTCGCCCTTTGGCTTGAAAGTGACTTCTGGCCAAACCTTCTGACCAAGGCAAAGAAAGCCGGTGTCAGCCTTGCATTGCTCAATGGGCGCATTTCGGAAAAAAGCTTTAAGGGATACTCACGCTATCCGTCCTTTATCCGGCCGGTTATTTCTGCGTTTGACCTGATCCTGACCCAAAGCCGCGACGAAACCACGCGATTTGAAAGCCTCGGCGCGACATCCGTCCGGGCTGTTGGCAATCTTAAATTTGCTGCCCCGCCGCTACCTGCCAATGAGGCTGATCTGGCAAAGCTTCAGGAACAGATTGGTCAACGTCCGGTCTGGCTCGCCTCAAGCACCTTTAAGGGCGAAGAACATACTGCCGGTGACGTTCACAAAAAACTCGCCGGCGACCATAGTGGTGTGCTGACCATCATCGTGCCGCGCCACCCGGATCGGGCCGACGATATTGAAGCCGATCTGGTCGCACAGGGCCTGCAGGTATCACGCCGAAGCCTTGGCCACGACATCACACCGGGTACTGATGTTTACCTTGCCGATACAATGGGTGAACTTGGCCTGTTTTATCGCATTGCGCCAATCGTCTTTATGGGCAAGACCCTGTCTGCGGGGGGCGGTCAGAACCCGCTGGAACCGGCACGATTGAACTGCGCCATTTTGCACGGCCCGGATATGAGCAACTTTGCCGCCATCAGCACCGAAATGCTGGCAAACGGCGCCTGCCGCCCGGTAACCGATGCGGATGATCTTGCAAGACAGGTCGCAGCCCTGCTTCGCGATCCTGACTCCGCAGGGAAAATCGCCAAAGCCGCACTTGATTACGCAAACTCCAAGGCCGAAGTGCTGGATCGAACGCTTGATGCCCTGCGCCCCTTGTTGGCGCAAAAGGGCATCAAGGAGGGCAGTGATGCGTGATCCGGAATTCTGGCAGCATGACGGGGTCATTCCCAAACTTCTAAGCCCGCTCTCTGCTGCATGGCGGGCGGGCACCTACTTTCGCAAACTGACAACAACGCCGCGCCATCCCGGTTGCCCGGTTTTCTGCGTCGGCAACTTCACCGTCGGTGGTGCGGGCAAAACCCCAACGGCTGTCACACTGTACAATCTTCTGACAAGCCTTGGCCGCACGCCGCATTTCGTCAGCCGCGGCTATGGCGGATCGCTTGAAGGCCCGCACCGGGTCAATCCGGGCGTTGATAGCGCCGACAAAGTCGGCGATGAACCGCTTTTGCTCGCCCAGTATGGCCCGGCATGGATTTCACGCAACCGTGCCCTTGGCGCCGAAATGGCGGTTGATGCCGGTGCAAATGCGATCATTCTTGATGACGGATTGCAAAATCCAACCCTGATCAAGGATTGCAGTTTCGCTGTGATCGACAGCAACTATGGCATTGGCAATGGCCGCGTCATGCCCGCCGGTCCCATGCGCGAACCGCTGATCAGCGGTCTTGAAAAGGTGCGTGCCATCATTCTGATCGGCGACAAGACACCGGACTTCATCACGCGCCTTCCGGCTTCCGTTCCGGTGTTGCGCGCATCGATCGAGGCGATCAACGCGGACGATTTCAATCAATCCCGCGTTCTGGCCTTTGCCGGCATTGGCCAACCGTCCAAATTCTATGACAGCCTGCAAAAGGCTGGCGCGCAAATCATCCAGACACGTGATTTTTCAGATCACCACCCCTTCACAGCGCAAGAGCTTGGCGATCTGCGTACCGAGGCTGCAAGGCTTGATGCCACACTTGTCACCACCCAAAAAGATCTGATGCGCTTGCCATTTCAGGACCGGGACGGCATAAGCAGTCTCGACATTCGTCTGGTGTTCGAGGCACCAGATCAGCTCGCAAAGATTGTGACTTCAGTACTTGCCGATGGATAAGAACAGCCAACTTTACAAAATGCGCCAGAAATACATCTCCCACCCGCTTCAGGGTTTCGGGGCGTATCTGATCTACTGGATGTTTGCGTTGATGCCCGTTGATATGGCATCGGCGGTTGGCGGTTGGCTTCTGCGTACCCTGGGCCCCAAAGTCGGTCAGACGAAAAAGGCACGCAACAATCTGGTAGTGGCGTTCCCGGAAAAGTCGCGCGAAGAGATTGAGCAGATCATTGTTGGCATGTGGGACAATCTTGGCCGTTCGGCTGCCGAAATTCCCCATCTGCATAAAATGCGCCCGGGTGGACCGCGCATCGAGATCGTTGGCATTGAAAATGGCCTTGCCACCAAGACCGATGACAAACCCGGCCTGTTCTTTTCCGGTCACATCGGCAACTGGGAAGTTGCGATGTGCATCGCCGAGGCGCTTGATATGGAGATGATGAGTGTCTATCGGGCGCCGGATAATCCGTGGGTAGAAGGCCTCTTCATGCGGGCCCGCAAGATGTTTAAAGGCCAACTGGTTAAGAAAGGCCCGGATGGTGCGCGAAAACTAACCCGCTATCTGAAGAATGGTGGCCACGCCTGTATGCTGGTCGATCAAAAGATGACAGATGGTATCGCCGTGCCGTTTTTTGGCCGGGATGCGATGACAGCCCCGGCACTGGCACAGTTTGCCCTTAAATACGATGCGCCAATCATTCCCATTCGTTCAGAACGCCTGAATGGTGCGCATTTCCGTGTGACGTTCTATCCACCACTGGAAGTTCCCAAAACAGGCGACCGGCACGCCGATATTCTGGCTACCATGACCGAGGTCAACGCTGTCATGGAAAAGTGGATCCGCGAACGCCCCGAACAATGGCTTTGGCTGCATCGCCGTTGGCCGAAGTAAATCCGACTGGCGTTTCGATCGGGCATTAACCGAATAGGAACCCTGTTGGCGCAGACTGGCATTTCGTCCGCTGTCGAACGCGTCTTCGGAGCCCGCCTTTTTGCGCCGCTTGCTGATCATTTTCTGTCTTATTCTGGCCGGCTCGATCTTTGTCGTCTGGCCGACAATGGCGCTTGATCAGGACGACACGACCATTCGTGAAACAGCACGCGATATCCGGTTGCGGATTTCCGAGCTTGATCAGCAGCTCAAGGAACATCTGAAGCGTGCCCTTGAAGAATTCGGCAATCGGCAAGTTGAATGCACCTCTGATCAACCCCGAAAATCATTGTCGCAATGTATCGAAGAAGATGCGCGCGATCTGACGCGAACAACCATCACAATCGCCTCTGCCGGGAAGGATGATAAAAACCTTCTTGATGATCTGGCCGACACCGAAGAACGGTTTGCCCTGTTCACCCGCGAGATGAACAAAACCAATGATCTTCTGGCTCGCGCAGGTGCAAGGCTTTACCTCAACAGTCTTGATGTTGCACCGGAAATGGACCAGTTGCGCCGTGATGTGATTGTCTTTGTCGAACGCAAGCAGGCCTATGAACTGCGCACCAAACAGGCGCTTCTGATCGCAACGGTTGCCATCATTCTGATTGCGATCTTTTCACTGATTTTCGCCGTTATTCAGCGGTTCAGATAAGCCCCTCAGAACTATCGGCCGATCAAACAATGATCTGATGACCACTGCGTCGCCCATCCCCGGTCGCCGAAAGCATGTCGCCCGACTGATTTACCTTGGCCGCATGCACCCCGCCAAAGAACATATCCTCGCAATCCCAGCGCTGTTGATTGCCAAGGCTGAGCCCATCAAGCAAAGCATCATCAAATCCCGGCTCGACCGATAACAATTCATCTTCGACATGCATGCGCGGGGCCGAGATCGCCCCGTGCAGGGTCATGTCAAACGCATCGATATTAAGCAACACCTGCAGCATGGTTGACCGGATCCGGTTTGACCCGCCAGAACCCAGCGCAACTGACGCCCCGTCCTGCCCGAGATAAAGCGACGGGGTCATCATCGATGTCATGCGAACACCACACGGCCAGTTATGGAAACCATCCGGTGACAGATCGGCCTCCCCCAGCATGTTGTTCATCATGATCCCGGTGCCCGGCACGACCCGCCCCGATGTGGAGCCGTTTGAAATCGTCGCCGCGGCAAGATTGCCATGTTGATCAACCACCGAAATATGGGTGGTGCCATTCTGACTAAGCGGGCGTTCGCCAATCATCAGACGATAACGTTCGCACAGCTCGTCCGCCAGGATCGCCGGGCGCGCACCATATTCCCCACGCGCCAAACCCGTGGCATGAATGATCCGCGACACCGCTTCAAGATGACGTTCAGAGCCAAACGCCCCCAATGCCATTTCCCGCGCAAGCTTAAGGCCAAAACCAACCAGAACCCCGCCCGATGCCGGTGGCGGGTTCAGGACAAACCGCCCCTTGCGTCCGGACACCAGCAACGGATCACGCACCAAAACTCGATAGCCTGCCAGATCCTGTGCTGTGAGATATCCACCATGCTCGGTACATCCGCGCACAAGGGCGGCACCAAGGTCACCTTGGTAAAAACCCTCTGCCCCGTTCTCGACCAGATAGTTGATGCTGCATGCCAGATCGGGTTGCCGATGAAGCACACCGGCATCAAGCAGCTCGAACTCATCGGCTCCGGTTTTGCCAGCCTTGCCAAACACCTTGCGGCTTTCGGCGCAGAAGCCCAAAAGCGGCTCGACAATCCCCATTACATAGCGTTGAAAGGCATCAAGTTCCACGCCATCGCGCGCGGCACGGATTGCTGGCTCCGCCAGTTTCGCCATCGGGAGTTTGGCAAGATCGTCATGGACGGCAAAAAGCCCCGCCACCACGCCCGGTGTTGCCACCGAACCATAGCCACCATGGAATTCCTGGGTTACGCCACCGGCAAAGGTCGCAAGGCGGCTTTCAAACTCAAGATTTTCACGCGATCGTTTTTCAAGCGGGGTTTCAACAAAGAAATCATAAAGCCGTGGCGTCTGCCTGGAAGGCCGCGCCATCACAAAACCACCGCCCCCCAAGGATGCCAGAACCGGCTCCGCCACACAGGCCGCCCACATCGCGGCAATCACCGCGTCAAAGGCATTGCCACCTTCGTCAAGCACACGGGCCGCCGCATCTGCGGTAACGGCATGTCCTGCGGCAACGGCCCCGTGGGTTTTCATGGCTTATGTTTCCCGTTACTGACTGGCGTTTGCGGTCTTTTGTGCTTCTTCCATCGGTGGCACCAGCAACTGTGCATCAACCCTTGCCGCCCCGACATTGACCCGCCAATCCAGATGCGGCCCGGTCGCACGACCTGATTCACCGATTTTGCCGATCAAATCGCCCTGTTTAACGACGTCGCCGACCTGCACATCAATTTCTGACAGATGCAAAAATGCCGACACCACGCCAAGCCCATGATCGATAAACAATGTCGCACCGGAAAAATACATATCGGGATGGGCCAGCGTCACAATGCCATCCGCCGGGGCCACAACCGGGCTTCCGGTCGGAAGGGCAATATCAACGCCCCAATGCGGTGCACGCGGCTCCCCATTCAAGATACGCTGCGATCCATAAACCCCGCTGATCGGACCAACGGCGGGCCAGATAAAGCCGTTTTCCAGGAAATTCTCGGTAAACCGTTCGGTGCGCGCTTCGCGAGCCTGACGTGAATCATCCTGAATGCGACTGATAACTTCCGGGTCAGGCGTCACCATTTTGGGTGCCAGCCCGTCAATGCGCTGAACATTGAATTCGCGATCACCGATCTCATAACTGAACGCCTCGACACTGCCATCGGCATGCCGGATGCTGACCCGCGCCGGGCCTTCGTAATCGCGCGGGAACCCCAAAACAAACCGGCCATCGGGTGCGATGGTATCAATCGCCTCATCATCCAGCAGCACCTGGGAACCGGCATCTGTCTGCCCGAAAACAATCCCGCCCTGAACGAACTGCCCCTGATAGGTCGGCTCGGCCGCCTGTGCGGAAAGACTAACCGCCAAAAGGCCCGCTGCGGCCAGCATGCCGGAAATGGTCATACGCATTACAGAAGGCTCCCTTGTCTGTCGTCGTCTTTGGGGCTTGGATTTTTCTTCTTCGCCGGTTTGGGTTTGGCGGTTTTTTCGGGCGCAGATACGGCGGCGTTTTGATCTGCGATGGTAGCGCTATCATCCCTGCCCGGCACTGGCTTTGAGGTCGCAACACCTTCACCCGCCGTCACCGGGGTAATGCCATCGCCCATCTCAAGATCATAGGTCTGACCTGTGACAAGATCGGACGATTTACCAATTAGGTTGCCGTCCCCGTCACGCACAACGGCAAACCCGCGTTTCAGGACATTGCGATAAGAATAGCTTTCCAAAAGCCTGTCATAGCGGGCAAGTCCCTCGGCCTCGCGGGTCAGCGTATTACGAACCGCCCCCTGCAAACGCGTGCCAAGATCAATGATCTGTTTGTCGGCACGGGCAATGTCGCGTTTGGCGTCACTGGGCCGAAGGCCCGCCGCGGCACGATCAAGGCGCGATTGCTGCATCTGAAGCGCGGATTTCATCGCACCATCCAAACGCAATGCCGCATTTTCCAGACGCCCGCGTTTTTCTGAAAGCTGTTCACGCGGGCTGACCAGTCGGGCACTGGCCTCGTTCAATCGTGCGCGGGCTTGTTGCGTGACATTGACGGCGGCGCGCGGCAAACGGTCTGCCCAGTTATCGAGGGTCTGGCTGCGTTCCTCAAGCATGCGTTTGGGATCGCCCAAACCACGCGCCAGACTTTCAAGCGCCGTTTTCTTCTCCACGCCCAAACGCCGCACGGCCTGCGCCAGACGAAGACCATCTTCCTCGACCTGACCAATCAGTTCGACGCGGACCGGCACGGCCTTTTCCGCCGCCCCGGTGGGCGTCGGTGCACGCAGGTCCGAAACAAAATCAATCAGGGTGGTGTCGGTTTCATGGCCAACGGCCGAAATCACCGGAATGTCAGACTCGGCCACCGCGCGGGCAACGACTTCCTCGTTAAACGACCAAAGATCTTCAAGCGACCCGCCACCGCGCGCAACGATCAACACATCCGGGCGCGGGATCTGACCATAGGGCAGAAGATCATTAAAGCCCCGCACGGCCTCGGCCACCTGATCAGCCGCCCCCTGCCCCTGCACAAGGACCGGCCACAACAAAACCCGGCGCGGGAAACGATCACGCAGGCGATGCATGATATCGCGGATCACGGCACCCGTGGGTGATGTGACAATGCCAATGACATCTGGCAGGAACGGGATCGGCTTTTTGCGTTCGGGATCAAAAAGCCCCTCGGCCGCGAGTTTCTTTTTACGTTCTTCCAGAAGCTTTAAAAGCGCGCCTTCGCCCGCGACTTCCATCGTCTCAATCACGATCTGGTATTTTGATCGGCCCGGAAATGTCGTCAGGCGCCCGGTAACGATGACTTCCATGCCGTCTTCGGGCACAAGGCCAAGTTTGGCCGCCTGCCCGCGCCAGCACACACCATCAATCACCGCCTTGTCGTCTTTCAGCGCAAGGTACATATGCCCGCTGCTGGCGCGTTTGAACCCGGAAATTTCGCCGCGCACCCGCACGAACGAAAACGCATCCTCCACAGTCCGCTTTAGCGCGTTCGAGAGGTCGGAAACCGAAAATTCGGGCGCATTTCCCGATTTTGCAGGCGTTTCGGGAACCGGGGCATAAGGGTCGAACAAATCTTGCGTCATCAAGGGTACTTTATGCTAAAAGCCCGCCTAATAATTTTGCGGGGTGGCAATTGGGTCTAGCCTAGTTCATCTCGCATGGACCATCAAGCAATCGGACAAGTCGAAGGATAAAGTCATGAAGGTTCTGGTCGTTGGCGGCGGCGGACGTGAACACGCATTGTGCTGGGCAATTGCGCGCAGCCCGCGCATTTCCAAACTGTGGTGTGCACCGGGCAATGCCGGGATTGCGGATTCGGCCGAGTGCGTTGCGATTTCCGATAGCGACATTGATGGTCTGGTAAAATTTGCCAAGGACAACGCGGTTGATCTGGTCGTTGTCGGCCCCGAAGCCCCGCTGGTGGCAGGCCTTGTCGATGCACTGGATGCCGAGGGCATTAAATCATTCGGCTGCTCCAAGGCAGCCGCCCAGTTGGAAGGCTCCAAGGGTTTCATGAAGGACATGGTGGCGAAGTTCGGGGTACCGACCGCCGCCTATGGCCGCTTTACCGATCCCAAGGACGCCAAGGCGTTTGTCGAAAAACAGGGCGCACCGATTGTGGTCAAGACCGATGGTCTGGCGGCGGGCAAGGGTGTGACCATTTGTATGACAAATGACGAAGCCTTTGCCGCGATTGAAGAATGCATGGTGGGCGGCAAGTTTGGCGATGCCGGCGCGGAAATCGTGATTGAGGAATTCCTCAAAGGTGAGGAAGCCTCATTTTTTGCTGTTTGTGATGGCGAAAACGTCATTCCGCTGGTCGCAGCCCAAGATCACAAGGCCGTTGGCGAAGGCGACACCGGCCCCAATACGGGCGGCATGGGGGCTTATTCCCCGGCCCCGGTCTTTACCGATGCGGTCGAAGCCAAGGTCATGGATCAGATCATTATCCCGACCGTGAAAGGCATGGCCAACGAAGGCCACCCGTTCAAGGGGGTGCTGTTTGCCGGTCTGATGATTGACGATGCGGGCAACCCGAAACTGATCGAATACAACATTCGTTTTGGCGATCCGGAATGTCAGGTTCTGATGACCCGTTTGAAATCAGACGTGCTTGATATCCTGGACGGGGCGGCCACCGGCACGCTCGATAAAGTCAAACCCGAATGGCACGATGAGACCGCGATGGTCGTTGTCATGGCCGCCAAGGGGTATCCAGGATCCTACGAAAAAGGCACCGAGATCAAAAACGTTCCAGCGGCGGACGCCATGGACAAGGTCAAAGTCCTGCATGCCGGTACCAAGATGGATGGCGACAAACTGGTTGCGACCGGTGGCCGCGTTCTTGGTGTAACCGCGCGCGGTGCGACGGTGACTGAAACCCAGAAACGCGCCTATGAGGCGGTTGATGCGATTGATTGGGATGGTGGTTTCTGCCGCCGCGATATCGGCTGGCGCGCGGTTGCCCGCGAACAGGGCTAAGCTACAAGCAAACCAAGCTACCAAAATCGAAGGCCGGGTTACGCAACCCGGTCTTTTTTTATGGGCCCAGTTTTCTGGTTTCCGGCGTGATAGCGGATATGGCAGCGGCCCTGATCATCAATTTCGATTTCGGCGGCAACCCCGAAAACATCGCGAAGGTTTTGCGATGTCAAAATCTGTTCGGGTGTACCAAGCGCAATCAGCTTGCCGCCATCCATCATCGCAATCCGGTCACAAAACATCGCCGCATGGTTTAGATCATGGAGTGCTGCCACCACTGTGACCGGCAGTGCGCGCACCAGTTCCAGCAGGCCCAGCTGATGATGGATATCAAGATGGTTGGTCGGCTCATCAAGCAACAGGAAATCGGGCTGCTGGGCCAAGGCACGGGCGATGTGAACGCGCTGCTTTTCACCGCCCGAAAGCGTATGCCACATCCGGTCCGCAAACGGCCCCATTTCAACACTGGCAAGGGCTTCGCACACGATGGCGTCGTCGTGCCCTGACCATGGTGTTAGCAAACTGAGATATGGCGTTCGACCAAGGGCGACGGCATCGCGCACGGTAATACGGTCGATGGTGTCGGCCTGTTGTTCGACAAAGCCGATATGACGGGCAAGGTTGCGTCGGCCGATTTTCTTCATCGGCTGATCGCCCAGCAATGCCTGCCCGGTCGACGGCGCACGAATGCCGCCCAGAACCGACATCATGCTGGTTTTGCCCGACCCGTTTGGCCCGATCACACCTAGGAACTCGCCACGCGTGACCCGAAGCGACACGCCGCTGATGATCTTTTTAAATCCGGCATTCCAACCGACATTGCGTAATTCAAGGCTCATCGCAATACCCGCCCATGACACAGGATGATCGCAAAGGCCGGTGCACCGATCAGGGCTGTGATCACCCCGATGGGCAGGACCTGACCATCAAGAATGATGCGCGATACAATATCGGCCGCCACAAGAAACACCGCCCCGATCAGGGCCGATGCTGGCAACAGAAATCCGTGCCGTGTCCCGACAAAGAACCGCGCGGCATGGGGAATAACCAGTCCGACAAAGCCGATGGCCCCGACAATACTGACCATCACCGCGGTCATCGATGCGGCAATGGCAATCAACACCACATAAACCCGGCGCACCGGCACACCAAGGGACGCTGCCGATTCCACGCCAAAGGTAAAGGCATCAAGCGCACGGGAATACCAAAGGCAGACCAGCAAGCCGATGACGGCGACCGGAAGCGCAAGATAGACATCAGGCCAGCGCACGCCACTTAAATTACCAAGCAACCAGAACATCACCCCGCGTGCCTCGTCCGCCGTGGCGGCCTTGGTCACGATAAATGACGTCAATGCGTTAAACAGTTGCGATCCGGCAACCCCGGCCAGAATGATGGCACCAGCCCCGCGCCCGGCCGGAATGGCCAAAAGCGCCACAAACCCGAACGCCACCAGCGCGCCGACAAAGGCGCCAAGTGACAGGGAAACCATGCCTGCCCCGAACCCCAGAATGGCGACACTGACCGCACCGGTCGATGCCCCGGCCGAAATGCCCAGTAAATAGGGATCCGCCAGACTATTGCGCAAAAGCGCCTGCAAAACCGCCCCCGATAGCGCAAGGGACGCCCCGCAGGCCGCCGCCACCATTGCGCGCGATATCCGGTAATTCCAGATGATCCCGGCATCAATCGGATCAACGTCATAGCCCGCCTGCCAAAGATGATTGGCAATGGTCTGAAGCACGGTACCAAGGGGAATGTGTGTTTCCCCCTTGGCCGCGGCCATCGCGATGACGCCAACTAGCAAAACCAGGGCGCCAAGACTGACACCGGCCCGCACAAGATATGCCCGCCCCGCCAGCGATTGCCGAGGTGGCTGAACCGGCTGCTGCACTGGCGTTGTTTCAAACATTGAATTCTCCGGGCATATCAGGCGCCTTTGGCAGTGCAGGTCAGTTCGAAGCACTCAGTCTTTCGACGGCTTCGGCAAGTGTTTCAATACCTTTGATCAGGCGGATGGTCGGATCCATCGACTGGGCGTCCATCACCACGATATTGCCATTGCGCACCGCCTTCATCTGACTTGCGACCGGATCGGTTTTAAGGAAATCCATCTTGACCTGCCAGTCATCGGCCGGAAAACGCCGACGACCCATTTTACCAATCACGATGATATCCGGATTGGCACGCGCAATGGTTTCCCAGCCAACGGTCGGCCATTCTTCATTGCTGTCGATGATGTTGCGAACACCAAGTTTACCGGCGATAAAGCCCGCCGCGCCGTTTTTGCCCGCCACATAGGGATCACTGTTGATTTCCGGGCTGGAGAACCAGAAGACAGCGGATACGTTGTCATGGCCGCTTGCCGTCACACGTGCCAATGAGCTTTCCTGACGTTCCTTCAGGCTGGCAATCAGCGCATCGCCGCGATCTTCGACATCAAAGATTTGCGCAAGATCGGAAATCTCGCGATAAATCAGATCCATGGTGAAGCCTTCGTGACGCACCCCGTCACCGCCACCGGCATTGTCCTTGCCCACACAATCAGCAGGTGCTGTGTAGACCGGAATGGACAATTCGTTGAACTGTTCGGTGGTGCCGACAGTGCCCTTAGGCCCGACATGCCACTGATACTGGGTGGCAACCAGTTGTGGCTTTTGCGCGACAACGGTTTCAAACCCCGGGTCATTGTCGGCCAGACGTGGCACAGATGCGTTGACGTCCTTGAATTCTTCCATCACCGGGCCAAACCAGACACCCGTACCCTTGACCTTGTCGGCCAGGCCCAGCGAATAGAGAATTTCGGTCGTGCTTTGGCCCAGCGACACCACGCGATCCGGAGCCGCGTCAAATTGCAACACAGTGCCGCAATTCTCGATACTGAGCGGATATTCGGTTGCGGACGCAAATGAAACAGATGAAATAAGACCAGCGGCAAACACCCCGACCGCCAGTACACGTTTATCGTGATTGATCACTTTTAGTTCCCTCTTGCTGATGCGCTGATCCGGGACCGCTTTGGATGATCCAGTTTCAACACATCGCCAAATGTTATGTTATAACATAACATCACTTTTGCTGCTGTCAATGGACTGGCAAAAGTGTCAGGAGATGGCGGAAGATGCCGGCCTTAAAGCTTAGAAAACCTGGGCTAAACTGTTGGGCCAAGACACGTACCGACATTCTCCGGGGCACCCCGCCCGGTCCGTCGTCTTCGTGTCGGCAGGTCTCCTGGCTTACGGGTCAACGCATTTTCCCTGGCCTTCCCGGGTTGATCCCAGTGGCATTGGTCAGAAAAATGCTCGCCGCCTACAGTTGCGGGGGCAGCTTCGGTTAATGAGCCAATATTCGGCCCATCTCGAATTCCCTTTATCCGATATTCGGATACCGACACGTCACGGTTAGATTAAACCAAAAACACGGTCAAGGAAATTGGCAGACCACCAGCGGCATTAACGCCAAGGCTCCATGCATAAAAAGCAATTGATACGACCTTGAATTTGCCATGTTTCATCCCGATTACCTCCACACTGCCGGGTATGCTTTCCCGACACCTCAAACCACAGGAATGTGATGAACATGACGACTTCTGTTGAACGCAGACGCTTTTTGAAATCCATCGCGGCAGCCGGTCTTATCCTGCCGGGAATGTCGATCTATCAGCATGCTTTGGCAGATGTTGACGGCCTTGATCTGGGTTCGGCACAACCGTTTGATTTTGCCGATCTGATTGCACGCGCCAAATCCATGGCCGCATCGACCTATGAAGCACCCGTTGCGCCAAACCCGGAAATTGTCGGCAAGATCGATTACGACACCCATGGCAAGCTGCATTACAAACGCGACCATTCGCCGTTTTCCGATGGATCGGGCACCTATCCGCTGACCTTCTTCCATCTGGGTATGTATTTCGCCAAACCGGTGCATATGTATCTTCTGGAAAACGGGCAGGCGCGCGAAGTGATCTACAAGCCCGATTACTTTGACATGCCCGAAGACAGCATTGCCCGCCAGTTGCCCGCCAATAGCGGCTTTGCCGGTTTCCGCCTGCATGAAAATCAGGCGCGTGATGACTGGAAAACGCAAGACTGGGCAGCGTTTCTTGGCGCATCGTACTTCCGCGCCATTGGGGATGAAGGCCAATATGGCCTGTCGGCGCGCGGGATTGCGGTCAATACGGCGACCTCAGTTCCCGAAGAATTCCCCGATTTCCGTCAATTCTTTATCGAACCGGCCAAAAACCCCGAAGATCCGGTCACGGTCTATGCCCTGCTGGATGGGCCCAGCATCACGGGGGCTTATAAATTCCTGCTTTATCGCGGCGAAGGGGTCACGATGGATGTCGAAAAACATCTGTTCTTGCGCAAGGATATCGAACGGCTTGGCATCGCACCGCTGACCAGCATGTTCTGGTATTCCGAACAGAACAAGTCGTTCCGCTTTGACTGGCGCCCGGAAGTGCATGACAGCGATGGGCTGGAGCTTTGGACCGGCGGCGGCGAACGCATCTGGCGACAGCTGAACAACCCGGAAACCATCCGCGCATCAGCGTTTGGCGACAATAACCCGCGTGGTTTTGGTCTGATGCAGCGCGATCGCGATGTGAAGAACTATCTGGATGGCGTGCGTTATCACCGCCGCCCCAGCCTGTGGGTCGAACCGCAAGGCGACTGGAATGACGGTGCGGTTCAGTTGATCGAAATCCCGACCGACGATGAAATCCACGATAACATTGCCGCCTTCTGGGTCCCGAATGGCCCGGCCAAGGCGGGTAATTCTTATCAGTTCAAATACCGCCTGTATTGGCAGGCCCATAACCCGTTCCCGGTCAAGGAACTGGCACGCGCAACCGCAACCCGCATGGGCCGCGGCGGGGAGCCCGGCACCAACCGGCCCAAGGACGAAATCAAGTTTTCGGTCGAGTTCGAGGGTGAGGTTCTGGGAACGCTTGCGTATGGCGAATTCCCCGAAGTGGTTGTGACATCCTCGCGCGGGGAGATTGTGCGCACCAAGATCGAACCGATCATGGATACCCGCATCTGGCGGGCGGCCTTTGACCTTAAGGCCGCGGGCAATGATCCGGTTGACCTGCGGATGTATCTGAAACGCGGTGATGAACCGCTCAGTGAAACCTGGATGTTCCAGTACCTGCCGGCTGTTGGCAACCAGCAACAGGGTTAATGTTAATGTGGGGCCATGTCGGCAGACTGGCTGGCCCCGCCCTGCCCAAGGATCGACATGACATCGCGGATTGGCGGTGCGCCAAACATGCGGGCATATTCGCGACTGAACTGTGACGCGCTTTCATACCCGACCGCGTAGGCCGCCGATGCCGCGTCCTTCATTTCGGCCAGCATGATCTGACGCGCTGTCGTCAGGCGGAGCCGCTTTTGGTACTGAAGCGGGCTCATGGCTGTCACCTGCTTGAAGTGGTGATGGAAGGAAGACGGGCTCATATTGGCGCGATTTGCCAGTTCTTCCACCTTAAGCGGCTTGTCGAAATTATCCTTGATCAGTTGAAGGGCGGCCGAGATGCGCTGCATGTTGCTGCCGCCGATGACAAGACCCGCAATCGCCGCCCCCTTGGCGGTACATAACAAGCGGTAATGCACTTCGCGCATCAAAAGCGGCAACATCACCGGCACATCATCAGGACGATCAAGCAGCTCAACCACCCGCAAGACAGCATCGGTCAGGCTTTCGGTTGTCTTTTCGACGAAAAGCCCGCGTGTGCTTTCGCCGTCTGCGCCCATCTTGATATCCATGTTGGCAACAAGTTCGCCAAGGATCTTCGCATCCAGATCAAGTGACAGGCTGCGATACGGCGCATCCTTGGCCGCCAGGGTCACATGACCAACAATTGGCAAATCGACCGATGCCGCCAGAAGTTGGCCAGGCTCATAGCGATAAAGCTCATCCCCCAGCGTGACTTCCTTCGCACCCGAGATAATCAGACACAGGCAAGGCTTGTAGATCGTCGGCACCTTAAGGGTCGGACCGGTTGATCGGAACATCCAGACCGGCTCAACAGCCGTGCGTACCGCACCATCCGCCTCGCAGTATTTGTCAATCAGGCTACACAGCTTCTGATAGCTATCCATCACAAAACCCTTTGTTTTCCATAGGCCCACTATACACGCGCCTTCACGCGGACAAAGCACTCAATCTCGGATTTGGAGGATTAGGCAATCCAATTCGAGTTCTGTGTATTCATCAATCGGGGATTTATCGACAGAGTAAGCGCCACGACACAAACACAGACACACCAACCCAAGGAGCATGTCATGTCGAACCCGATCAACCATGTCGAAAACAAGACCGTTATCATCACCGGGGCCAGCAGCGGCATTGGCGAAGCCACCGCCCGCCTTCTTGCATCCCGGGGGGCGAATGTGGTTCTTGGCGCACGCCGCACAGAACGCCTTGATGAGATTGCCACCGAAATCGAAGCTGCCGGCGGCCGTGCCATGGCCCGTTCGGTGGATGTCACCAATGCCGATAGCGTCGAGGCACTGGTTTACAACGCAAAGAACCTTTATGGCCGTGTGGATGCGATTTTCAACAATGCCGGCGTGATGCCGCTTGCCCCGATGTCGGCACTGAAAACCGACGAATGGGACAACATGATCAACGTCAATATTCGTGGTGTTCTGAACGGCATTGCGGCTGTCCTGCCCCTGTTTCAGGAACAAGGTGGCGGCCATGTCATCAACACCGCATCAATCGGTGCACATGTGGTTGTGCCAAGTGGCGCGGTATACTGCGCAACCAAATATGCCGTCTGGGCGATTTCCGAAGGCCTGCGTCAGGAAAGCACCAATGTCCGTGTCACCACCATCTCGCCGGGCGTGGTCGAGACCGAACTTGGCCACGATATTTCCGACCCGAACAGCAAGGAGCTTCTGACCCAGTTCCGCCAGATCGCCCTCAGCCCCGATGCCATTGCGCGGGCGGTTCTTTATGCCCTTGATCAGCCAGCAGATGTCGACATCAACGAAGTCATTGTCCGTCCGACGGCATCGGCATTCTGATGAAGATCATTCTGCAATCCTTGTACTTTCTTTCCATGCTGGTGGTGTTCGCATCACCAGCATGGCCCCAACAGGAGGCCGGTATGAACAAAAGCGCTGAAATCGCCCCGCACCCGTATGTCGGCATGTGGGTGACCAAGGATGGTCATATCCGCCAGGAACTGCGTGCCGATGGCCGCTATGACGAGGCCCGAGGTACACGTCAGTCGGCCTATCAGGGCGACTATCAGGTTTCAGGGAACTACATCACCTATCAGGATGACACCGGCTTTACCGCCGATGGCTATTTTGAAAATGATGTCCTGTATCACGGTGGCATGGTGATGTTCCGTGAAGTGCCGGAAAACTAAGTTCCGACGCCACCCAACCGAACAATCAAATCCCTAGCGCAAGCTGCCAAAGAA
>NZ_DCAO01000110.1:13288-14818 GCF_002311515.1 Thalassospira sp. UBA1131 | reverse complement strand
AGATCGCAATTGGGAAGTCTTGGTTCGCCCTTGGCCCCGGCAGCGGCCCGGATCACGAGGATTTCGGCGTGTGCCGTTGGGTCGTTCATTTCCTCGGTCAGGTTTCCGGCGCGTGCCAAAACCTCGCCGCTATCTGCATCGACCAGAACGGCACCGACAGGCACTTCGCCCCGACGCGCGGCAGCACGGGCTTCTTCAAGTGCCATATCCATGTAGCTGTCTGCACTCATGATCTTTCCATCCCGCTTGGGCCATCTGACAAATACGGTCATTTATCAGGGCTGATCTTGTTTTTACTTCATTTTAGGGCGTGTATGCTCACAGTGCTACCAAGCAGATTATGGGTCAAGCGATCATCTGGCAGGTTGCCGGTTAAGCATCACTGGCGACGGCCCGCAGAAACGCATGGACCATCCGCGTGAATTGCCGTTGCCCTTAAAGGGTTACACAGGTAGTTTCCGCGTGACTTTATTCGCGAACCTGTCACCAGCATCAAGGCTATTTCGATCATGACCACGCGCAAGCCGATCATTGGTATCACACTCGATTCCGAAGAACCGGGGGGCTATTCCAAATTCCCGTGGTATGCGCTGCGTGAAAACTATGCCGGTGCGGTGACCGAAGCAGGCGGCATTCCGATGCCTTTACCCCACGAGGTTGAACTGGTCCCCGATCTGCTTGATCTGATTGACGGGCTGGTCGTGACCGGTGGCGCGTTTGACGTGGATCCGAGCCTGTTTGGCGCAACGGAAAAACACGACACGGTTGTCACCAAGGATCGGCGCACCAAATTTGAATGGGCGATGGCCGAAGGCGCGCTTAAGCGCGACATGCCGGTTCTGGGCATTTGCGGTGGTCAGCAGCTTTTGAACGTTATTCTGGGCGGGTCGTTGATCCAGCATATCCCGGATACGGTTGAAAACTGCCTGCCGCACGAACAGCCGAACCCGCGCAACGAGCCCGGCCATGATGTCACGGTCGAGCCCGATACGCTTTTGGCAAAGATCGTTGGTGACGTGAAAAGTCTTTCGGTCAATTCCGCCCACCATCAGGCGGTGGCGGGGGTTGGCCCGGATGTGATCATCAATTCCTACGCGCCAGATGGCGTGATCGAGGGGATTGAGCATCCGAAATATCGTTATTGTCTCGGGGTCCAGTGGCATCCCGAATTCCATATCAGTTCGGGCGATGCGAAGATTTTCGACGCCCTGATTTCCGAGGCCCGCAAATGAGCGACAAGAACACCACCCCGGATGACAACAAGCCCGAACGCATTGCCAAGCGCATTGCGCGATCTGGTGTTTGCTCCCGACGTGATGCCGAACGCATGATTGCCGAGGGGCTTGTGCGCCTCAATGGCAAGAAGCTTGATACCCCGGCGGTCACCGTGACCGACGAAGATGAAATCATCGTCGATGGCAAGCCGCTTCCGGAAAAGGAAAAGCCGCGTCTTTGGCGTCTGTTTAAAAAGCGCGGTCTGGTCACCAGCCACCGCGATGAACAGGGCCGCGACACGGTGTTTGAACATCT
>NZ_DCAO01000110.1:9582-12943 GCF_002311515.1 Thalassospira sp. UBA1131 | reverse complement strand
GGCGAGTGCGAGGAAATCACCGGCAAGGTGATGAAAGAACAGCTGGCTGCGTTCTTTAAGGGCGACTATTCCAAGGTTTCCGAAAAGAAATCGGTTGCCCGTGGTGGCACATCGCGCCCGAAGGCCCCGCGCACCGTCTTTGGTCAACCGGCCCAGCGCAAACGCCCGCAAGGTGGTCCGAACGCCGCCGCCCAGAATGCCGAGGCCGACGAACAGCGTGAAACCCGCGAACGTCCGTCTGGTGGTGCTGCACGGAAAGGCCCGCGCATCGGTGCAGCCCCGCGTGCCGGTGGCCGTGGCAAACCGGCTTCTGGCGGGGATCGCCAGGAACGTGATATGCGCGAAGAACGCGGATCATCGCGCCCGACCAACAAGGGCCGTGGCCGTTACAGCGCCGAAGGCAAAGCTGCCGGTGGACGTGATGGCGGTCGCGACGGCGGTCGTGATGGCGGTCGTGATGGCGGACGGGGTACTGGTGGCCGCGAAGGTAAGCCGGGCTTCATCGAAGGGCGCGGTCGTGGAAAGCCAAATGGCAAACCATCGGGAAAACCTGCTGGTCGTTCCGGCGATGCCACACATAGTGCGCCCGGCCGCAAGCCGTCCGGTAACCGTCCGCGCGGCAAGAAGGACTAAGCTGAATGCGGATTGTCGGTGGCACCCATCGTGGCAGGCTTTTGAACGCACCGGAAGGACGCGATACGCGCCCGACCCTTGATCGGGTGCGCGAAGCCCTGTTTAGCATCCTGTCACACGCATCGCGCTGGTATGAGGATGACTTTAATCCGCTGTTTGACGGCGTGATCCTTGATGCCTTTGCCGGATCCGGTGCGCTTGGACTTGAAGCCATTTCACGCGGGGCGGAACGCGCAGTGTTCTTTGACAATGACCGCAAGGCGATTGCGATCATCGAACAAAACATCGACACCCTTCGCATTGCCGATCAGGCAAGCGCACGGCGTGCGGATGCCACCAAGCCACCGCGCGCAAGCACGCCTGCCAGCATGGTGTTTCTCGATCCGCCCTATGGCAAAGACCTGATCGATCCCAGCATCACGGCCCTGGCCCAGGCCGGGTGGATTGATGATAACACCCTGATTGTTGCTGAACGCGATCCGCGCGATCCGGAAATCGCACTTGACGATTTTTATCTGTGCGACAGTCGCAAATATGGCCGCTGCCAGATTGATATCGGGCGTTTTATCGCCTGATTACAGCAAAGCTGCCCGTCACCGAATTCTGTGATAGATTTGGCTACCAGTACTATCGGTTGATCGTCATGAAACGCCTGTCCAATAGTTCACCAGACAAGGATTTTGGTCGCCTTTTGCGCCAGTGGCGGCGCACAAGCGATATCAAACAATCGCGTCTGGCCGATATTCTGGGCGTAACCCAGGCAACCGTTTCACGCTGGGAAAGCGGCGCGCAAAGCCCGGCCCCGCTGCAATATGGCCTTATCCATCAAATGATGACGCGCAAACGCAATTTCCGCCTTGATCAGGCGATCAAACGGCTGGTTTTGCATTCATCACAGCGTGTCCACCTGATCGAAGACAGATCGCACCGTCTTCTTTGTTTGTCGCGCCCGCGTGAAAACGAATGGCAACGTGACAGCACGCCGCTGCTTGGCACCTCGCTGTGGTGCTTTGCTACCCCGGAAATCGCATCAGCAGAAAAAAGCCTGCATGACCTTGGCTGGCACGAGGATCAGACCGATCACCTGACCTTTGAAAACTCCCGCCGGGAGGGCGCACCGCTGCGGATTGTCGATACCTATATCCTTTGGGAACGGTTTTTCCTGTCTGATGGCACGGCAGTGCGCCTGACCACCGGGTTTGATCAGAAGCCGGTTCACATCTGATACGGATCATCTGCGCATATTTTACCGGCGCATATTTCATACGTGGCATTCTTCTCAGAATATCGGTAATCAGTCCCTTCAAGTGCACCGATCCTGCCCCACGGAACTGATCCATGCCCCCCATCACCGCCGTTATCATTCTGTATGGACTTGGATTGACCGCCTCGATGCAGGTCGGTCTGATTGGCCCGATTGCACCTGACTTGCGCGCAAGCTTCGGGCTTAGTCAGGCGGAGTTCGGACTGGTGGCGTCCCTGATCACCGCAGCAGGCGCACTTTGTGCCATACCCGCCGGGGTATGGGCGGCACGGGCCGGGCTGCGGAGGTCACTCGTCCTTGGCTGCATGATGATGGTTGCGGGCGCGCTGATCTTCGCGACCGCAAGCGTGAGCAGCCTTCTATATGTCGGGCGAATTGTCACCAGTGTTGGCTATCTTCTGATTGTTGTCGGCGCGCCAAGCTGGATGGCGGCCTTCACAAACCCCAAGCTTGTTGCCATGGCCATGAGCATCTGGGGCACCTTCATCCCGGTTGGCATTGCCCTTGGCAACTGGGTCAGTGCGGCTGTGGTGACATGGATGGATTGGCGGATCGCTGTTGGGGTTTGCACCCTGCCGGTTCTGGTTTTGCTGCCGCTTCTTGCCCTGATGGGAAAACCCGAAATCGGAACCGCGCGGCGATCGCTTATTGTCGGGGTGGTTGGTGTTTTGAAATCCCGTTCCGCCCTTCAGGTGGCGCTGACCTTTGGTGCGTTTGCGGGTGCAACGTCGGCCGCGTTGGCGTTCATGCCGGCCATGCTGGCAGACAACCTTGATATTGGCATTACGCTTTCGGCCGGGATCATCGGCACAACCGCAATTGCCGGAAATATTGTCGGCAGTGTCGCCGCCGGGACTGTTCTGGGCCGTGATGTTGCTGGCCGGACCATTCTGATTATATTTTTGCCGATGATGGCGACTGCCATTTCGACCCTCTATGTCAGTACCTCTCTACCGCTTAGCGTCACCGCGCTGATTATATTTAACGTCTGTCAGGGCATGGTCGCCGGAACGTGCTTTGCACTTTTGCCAAGGATCGCAAAGGACGGCCTTTCCATGCCCGCCCTGCAGGGCATGCTGGCCCAGTTCGCCGAGATTTTTGTCGTGATTGTTCCCCCGTTTGCCGGGGCGATGATCGATCAAAATGGCTGGGCCGGGGCGGCTGTGGTTCTGGGTGGTTTTTACTTTGCAGGCTTCCTGATTACCCTGAAAAAACCGGGCATAGCAGCCGCCATTAGACAAAATTCATCTTAGAACTATACGATACGATGGCTTGACCTATCCGGCGAAGCAGGCGACCCTTCCCTCCCACACAAATCAAAAAGATTCAGGGAAGTGGAATGCATTTGATCAAAGCCATCTTTATCGGACTGGTATTGATCGGCATTTCCGTTCTTGCTGTCTTCTTCATCTGGCTGGCCCCGGTGGGGGCTGCCTATAGCGCCAAGATCATGTGCTCCGCCAT
>NZ_DCAO01000110.1:0-9274 GCF_002311515.1 Thalassospira sp. UBA1131 | reverse complement strand
CGGGCGCTTAACAACATCCTGTTTGACGTCATGGATGAGCCGGGCCTGCATCCGGAACGGCGGACACGTGCGGTTGTGATCCTGCATGATGGCAAGGTGGTCGCGGAACGCTATGCCGCGGGCATTACAGCCGACACGCCACTGCCCGGCTGGTCGATGACCAAAAGCGTTTTCAACGTCATCCTCGGTCGCATGCAGTTCGAAGGCATGATGCCCGACATCCAGGACCCGGTTCTGATCAACGAATGGCAGGCAGAGCCAAACGACCCGCGCGCAACCATCAATTACGATGATCTGCTTCGCATGCGAAGCGGCCTTGAGTTCGATGAAAGCTATGCCAATCCGCTATCGGATGTGGTGCAGATGCTGTTTATCGAACCTGCGGCGGCAGGTTATGCGGTATCCATGCCGCTGGAAAACACACCGGGCAGTGATTTCGCCTATAATTCCGGGGCAAGCAACATCCTGTCAGCAGCCATTCGTAATCTGAGCGGGTCACGTTCGACCTATCTCAGCCGACCGACAGAACTTCTGTTCCGTCCGCTTGGCATGAGCAGTGCGGTGATCGAAACCGACCCTGAAGGCTATTTTATCGCCTCAAGCTTCATGCATGCATCCGCACGCGACTGGGCCAAGATCGGCCAGTTGTTCCTGCAAGACGGCGTGTGGGAGGGGGAGCGCCTGCTGCCCGAGGGATGGGTCGGATATTCCACCAGCCCCGCCGCAGAAGACCCGTATGGTCTTTATGGCGCGCATTGGTGGATTGATCTGCCCGGCAGCCGAAACGAGGATGGCACACCCCTTAATGACGTGCCGCAGATCCCCGAAGACGCCTATTTCGCGCTTGGTCATGATGGCCAGTCGCTTACCGTCATTCCATCCAGAAACCTCGTGGTGGCGCGTTTCGGCGTCACCCGCAATTCCGGCGCTTTCAAGCTGCGTCAGTTCATTGCCGATCTAAGTGCCATTTTCCCGGCGACTTCAGATACCCCGGCGGATACGCCGATCGGATCGGGCGCCACAACGACCGGGGCAAATGACGGCTGATTGCGCCAGTTGGTGCAATCACAAAAGACCCGTCAGATACCCAACCACAGCACCAGCACCGACCACGGCCCAGACCGGGGCAATCCGCCATTGCAGGATTGCGAAAACCAAAATCACGCATCCGATATCAAAGATATCAAGATTGGCCCCTGTCCAGATCGGGTCATACAAAACCGCCGCCAAAAGGCCGACCACGGCGGCATTCACCCCCATCAGTCCGGCCCGCATTGACGGGATATGCCGCACACGATCCCAGAACGGCAAAAGGCCGACCACCAATAACCATGCCGGCAGGAAAATCGCGATCAATGTCACAAGGGATGTGGTGGCACTGACCCAAAGCCCCGTACCACCGGACCCGGTATGAAGGGCCGCCCCCAAATAGGCGGCAAAGGTAAAGATCGGACCGGGCACGGCCTGGGTGGCGCCATATCCCGCAAGGAAAGTCTCGGCATCGACCCAACCCGGTGTGACCACGGCATTTTGCAACAGGGGCAAAACCACATGCCCGCCGCCAAACACAAGCGCACCACTGCGATAAAAGCCGTCAATCACGGCAAAAAGTCCGGTGGGATCAAGCTTTGCCAAAATGGGTAACAACACAAGCAAAACAAAGAATGCGCAAAGGGCCGCAACAGCCCCCTTGGCCGAGCGTAGCACATGTCCGGGATCGGCATTCACGCCGACCTTGCCCCGAAGCATCAAAAAGCCCGCGAGCATCCCGCCAAGGATGACGCCAAACTGCGCCATCACCGTTTCACTGGCAATCATGATACCCGCAGCCAACACGGCAAGAATGGCACGCGGGACATCCGGACATAGGCTGCGTGCCATGCCAAGCAGCGCATGAAGCACAACCCCGACCGCAACCAGTTTAAGGCCGCGAATGATCCCCTCGACCGTGCCAAGATCAAATCCGACAAACGCCATGCCAAGGGCAGCCAATACAATCGCGGATGGCATGGTAAATCCAAGCCAGGCGACCAACGATCCGCGCAAACCACCAAGCGCCATGCCAATACCCATGCCGACCTGCGAACTGGCAGGCCCCGGCACGAACTGGCAAAGTGCCACCAGATCGGCATAGCGCGCATCACTCAGCCATTTGCGGCGCGCAACGAACTCTTCACGGAAATAGCCGATATGCGCAACAGGACCACCAAAACTGGTCAAGCCAAGACGCAGAAAGATCAGGAAGATTTGCCAAAGACCAACACCGCCAATCGGCAATGAAGGCACCGGGTTATCCGTGGAACTTTTTGTGGTTTTGTTGTGTGGCGTTGCATTTGGCATGTGATTGTCCTGCCCTACCCCTGATTTTGCCTGACCATACGCAATCATCGAAAGGCGGCAAAGCCAAAATCGGGACCACAGCCATTCGTCACAATTCCATAACAAAACCCCGCCTGCGGCAGTTCGCCACAGGCGGGGTTTTGGTTTGATCATTCACGCCTTAGCGGAAGGCTGGTTCGTCCAGGGACCGCAATTTACGCGAATGGAGCTGATTGACGTCCTGACGAAGCGTATCAATCGTATCAAGGCCCACCTGCAAATGCTGACCGATACGCTGGCGATAGAAATTGTTCGCCATGCCAGGCAGCTTCAATTCGCCATGAACCGGTTTGTCCGACACACACAAAAGCGTGCCATACGGTACCCGGAACCGGAAACCGTTGGCGGCAATGGTGGCACTTTCCATATCGACTGCGATCGCGCGTGACTGGTTGAGGCGAACAAACAGTTCGCTATAACGCAGTTCCCAGTTCCGGTTATCGGTGGTTGCCACCGTCCCGGTGCGCATGCGCGCCTTCATTTCACGGCCCTTAAGACCGGTGATTTTGGTGACCGAATCTGCCAGGGCGACTTGCACCTCGGCAATTGGCGGCACCGGAATCCACAGCGGCAGGTCCGAATCAAGCACGTGATCGTCACGGACATAGCCATGTGCCAGAACATAATCACCAAGCAGCTGGCTACGCCGCAATCCGGCACAGTGCCCCAGCATCAACCAGCAATGCGGTCGCAGAACGGCAATATGGTCGGTTGCCGTTTTGGCGTTCGACGGCCCCACACCGATATTGACCAGCGTAACCCCAAGACCATCTTCGCGGATCAGGTGATAGGATGGCATCTGCGGCAGTTGCTTGACCGCTTCACCGCTTTCAACCCAGCCCTTGGGCGCGTTTTTGCGCACGCTGACTTTCGGCCCCGGCTCGACAAACGCGACATAGGGGCTTTTCGGGTCATCAAGCTGTGCCTTGGCGAATTCGATGAATTCATCGACATAGCGCTGATAGTTGGTGAACAGAACGAACTTCTGGAAATGTTCGGGGGCTGTTGCCGTGTAGTGACGCAGGCGTGCCAGCGAATAATCCACACGTTCACCGGAAAACAGCGACAATGGCTTTGGCCCCGGGGTCGCGTTCGCACCGTAATGAACGCCATTGGCGATATCATCATCGGTACGCGCCAGATCGGGCATATCAAAAATCAGCTGCATCGGGCGGATATCGTTCGGACCGATACTATCAGTCGCCGTTTCAACCAGAAACGGCACGGGGATCGGACGGTCCGAAACCCCCACCACGACCGGAACGTCATGGTTTTTGAGCAGAAGTTCGATCTGCTCGCGGTAATATTCTTCAAACAGGTCGGGCCGGGTCAGGGTCGTTCCATAAACACCCGGATCGCGCGGTGCGCCAAATGACAGGGTGCTTTCGACATGCAGCTTTTCCGGCGGCACTTCGATGCCGAGATACGGATAGTAAGCACGTATCGGGGAAGATTGTTGGCCTTGACCGAAACGGTTAAAGGCCTCTTGGACGGCGTTGGCACCGGTCGCATAAATATCCTTGATGCGCGCAAGTGCCCGGTCTGCGTCCGTGAATTCAAACAGATCGCGTACCGATCCATGGACTTCTGAAACCATATTGGTTGCTCCTTTTTGTTATTGTTGTTTGGGTCTTTTGCCAGATCACGAAGCATAAAACAGCGACGGATCAATGACAAAACCCCTTGGAGCGAGAGATTTATCACCGCTCGCCCGGCTTCTGACAACCGAAAACTTTGCCATCACTTTCAATCCAGACGTCAAAACCGCTGATTTGTGGATATCGGAAAGTTTATAATTCGGACCTTTCCCGGCATTTTCAGAAACTTATGAAATATATGTCGGGTCTATTTTCAAAAATTCCAAATGACAGTTTTGAGGAGACCGTCATAACCCGCAAGGTCTGCACGCAAAGCGGGCGGCGTGAAACGACCGGTATTTTGAAAACAGGGCAAAAAAAATGCCGAAACCGGGGGACGGTTTCGGGAATTTCAGGGAAGGGCCTTAGACGTTGAGGGAAAAGACGATCAACCCTGATGTACTGTATTTATATGACCAGCGGTCATTTATGTCAATTCTATTTGTTCACAAGTGGCATTTTGCGGTTTCGCGCTATGCCAGGACATCTGCCTCCTCGGCGATGCGCTGTAACTTTTCGAGTCGTCTTCGCGCAGAATTGTCGGTTGCCCATCGGTCACCAACTTCGGTGACTTCAAGCTTGTTAACAATCTTGGCAGCGCGCGGGTCACTCTCGACCAGACTTTCGATGTCCTGTTTTTCTTCGTCGTCTTCAAGCGTCCCGCGTACATAGCCAAGAATGTGATCTTTGCCATATATCGCAAGAACCAGGCTCATATCATGCGGCCTCCGAGACATAACGTGATGCGTGTTCACGGGCTTCGATTCGACCAACCGATGCGCGCAGCTTGCGGCGTGCACGACCAACACGGGATTTGACCGTGCCGATCTCGACACACATCTGATCGGCAGCGTCCTGATAGGACACATCATCAACAGCGGTCAGCATGATCGCTTCGCGTTCCTGGGCCGGTAGGCCTTCAAGCACACGGTCAGCATCACGAAGCTGCAAACGCGCCATCTGATTGCTGCCATGGCCATAGACGTCGCCAAGATCATCCCAGTCGACCTGCGGACCACGCGTTTTTTCACGACGTTTTCCGGAAATGAACGTGTTGAACAGAATACGGTGCAACCAAGCCTTAAGGCTGGTGCCTTCTTCGAACTGGTCCTTTTTGCTGATGGCTTTCAACAGCGTGTCCTGGACCAGATCCTGAGCCATGTCGTTGCTGCCGGTCAGACGATATGCATGACGGCGCAGTGCAGGCACATGGTTTTCGATTTCGTTCATCACTTGTTCAGACATCACAACCTCCTTGTTCGGATGCACTGACCATAACAGGGCTAAATATAATTGATAGTAAAATCGTATGCTCTACTTATTCAACACAAGTACTTCACATAATATACATCGCAACATTAACAAGCTTATTTTACTCTTATTATTCCACCTATTCAATGTACGCAAATAACGCATCATAATTACTTTACGTCATTTACGTCCGTGTTCTCACTTACGCCAATTCAGCAAGATGGTTGTGTTACGGAGAAAACAGCGGTAACGTAAGTTACTCCAAAATTTTGGAACGCTTTGATTTTCAACGGCTTCGGACGGTTTTAAGAACCTCTGAAATTTACAGGAAACCCCACGTGCCTACGTCGAAGAGAACAGAAAAGCTCCAGATCATGCTTGATGATGATGAGTTGAAATTCATCGATGACTGGCGTTTTGACCATCGGATGCCGACCCGAGCTGCCGCAATCCGCGAGCTCATTCGTCGTGGCCTCGTTGCAGAAGACATCGATGACCCCGAAACCGAGGGCAAAAGCACCACCGATTTCCGTATTGAGACGGAATAAAAAATTCGATTTTCCCAAAAAAAGACCCGGCGAACTGCCGGGCCTTTTTCATTTGGGCGTGTTTTCCAACCAATTTCAGGTCGCATCTTGCCGTAAATCGGGTTTGCGTCCTTCAAAAATGCGGGCGATTCCTGCGCCAAATCCCAGAACCAGCAACCACAATCCGTAATATCTGATCGCACGCGATGCCGTGATCGCAATCAGAAACAACCAGATCGGATAGGATGTTGCCCCTGCGGCCAGGGCTGCAAGCTGCATCGGGACCGGTGTAATACTGATTGCAAAGACCACCCAGAATCCGCCTTCGGCAAATCGGCCTTCCAGATCTTCAAATTCCTGCTGCCCACCGACCAGATCAATAAGCGGCTGGGCAAGGTCATCAAACAAAACCCACGCCAAAAGATACAAGGCCACGGCACCCAGCACACTGCCCGCCAGTGTTACGGATGCCACAATAAACCCGCGCGTCCGCGAAGCTGCCATGATCGGGGCAACGATGACTTCGATCGGAACCGGGATGATCGTGGTTTCAAGAAACGACGCGACCGATATCCCCCCAAGTCCCTTGCGTCCCTCTGCAAGTTTGGCGAGGCGGGACTTGGCATATGCCAACCCGTTTTTTATGCGCATTCCTGTTTTTTGATTATCGCCCGACATATTCTGTTCCTTGTTGGCGGTCCTGCCCCAAAATAAAAGCAGCCCGCCCGAAGCCGGGCGGGCTGCTAACCTCGGACGTCATCCGCCGAGTTCAGGTTGTGACGTCTTATTCGGCGGTCTGAGTATCCGAGATGGCCTTCTGCGCATCTTCAAGCGCATTTACAGTGTTGGCCTTTACATCTTCCCAAGTATCCGCAGATGCATCCTTGGCATTTTCCAGGGCATCGCTCAGCTCATCGCTTGCGCTGTCCCAGGCCTCAGCCATTTCTTCGACAGCATCTTCGCTGTCATCCTTAACTTCGGCAGAAACCTCGTCGTACTGTTCGCCAAGCTGTTTGGATTTGGCGTCAACCCAGGCAAGGAAGTCTTCTTTCTGCTCGAACGTAAAGTCTTTGGCTTCTTCATACTGGGCTGCAATTTCGTTGCCCAGCTCATTGACGTCGGACTTCACTGCATCGTCGGTCGCCATGGTGTCCGAGCTGTCAGACCCGGCATAAGCCGGCGCCATTACAGAAACAGACATAAGTACAGTACCGATCATCAGCATATTCTTGTTCAACATCACAACCTCCTTATTAAACAAACACAGCACAATTACTTGCACGCTGCTTACCATTCACAACGGATGGTGCGAAAGAATGTTCCAATTGTGTTGATTTTATTTTCTGGAACCTTCTGGCGGAATGCACGTTTCATCTGCAAGCGCCCACAATACGAAACGGGGTACAGCGCAATAAACAATGCGCAATCCGATTTCACGGGCACGCTGTAAACAAAAGGAGTTTTAGTTATGGCACATAGCAGTATGCAGACCGTTGCGAAGGAAGTTCCCGTCGAGACCGGCGTGGACCGCAAGGATCGTCGCGAACTGGCGAAAATGCTGACCAAGATCGTTGGCTCGTCGCATGTACTGTATGCCAAAGTTCGTGGTGTTCACTGGAATGTGGTGGGTCCGGCGTTCTATTCGCTCCACAACATGACCGAGGAGCATTACGAGGACCTCAACACCGCCATTGACGACATGGCGGAACGCATCCGCGCCATCGGCTTTACGGCGCCAACGGGACTCAGCGAGATGATGGAAAACTCGTCCATCAAGGATCAGACCAAACTTCTTTCGACCGAAGACATGGTCAAGGAACTGGTCGAGGATCACGAAAAAATGGCCCGCCTGCTCCGGGACGGGGTGGCTGCCGCCGAGGAAGTTGATGATGTGAAAACCGCCGACATGCTGACCGAGCGGATCGGTGTTCACGAAGAAGCAGCATGGATGCTGCGTGCAACGATCTCGTAATCATGCCAATATGATATGATGAACCGGCGCCTTCGGGTGCCGGTTCTTTTTTGTGCCCCCAAACCAACGGTACAGCATGATGAAAAGCTCTGATCTGACTGGCAAGGTCCACTTGCTGCTGACGAAGTCGAAACTCCCCGACGAGTGGCGCGATAACGGCGCACAGCCGCTGCGCAATGTGTTCGAAGATGCCGGTTACAAGACCGAGCTGACGCTGTGCGATAACCCCGACGTCATCAAGGAACAGATCAGCACCAGCTGTGCACCGGGCGATATCGTCGCGGTCGGCGGTGGTGATGGCACCATTAATGCGGTCCTTGATACCGTGATTTCGCAAAAGGTCGTTCTCATCCCGGTACCGCTTGGCACGGCAAATGATTTTGCCCGCACCCTGACATTGCCGGACGATCTGATTGATGCGGCACGCGCGTCCATCCACGGCCAGATCAGAATGCTTGATATCGGCAGCGTGAATGACAAAAGCTTTGTCAATGCGGCCAGCATTGGCGTGCCGGCAGATGCGCGCAAACGCATCAATCCCGACCTTAAACGTACCTTGGGGGCCATCAGCTATGCGGTTGCCAACTGGCAAAGCTGGCATGAAATGGATCCGCTTGATCTGACCATCACGTGCGGCGAAGACGAACCACAAGCCATGAAGCTGCGCCAGGTTACCATCACCAATGGCCGATATTTTGGCGGTGGATTGCGACCGAGCGAAACCAAAAGCCCGGAAGACGGTCTTTTGCACATGTTTGCCATTCGCGACAGTGTCGATACGCTCAGCGGCCTTGATATCGCAGCCGAGCTGTTGTTTGGCTCTGTCGATGACAGCAGCTATGCGACGTCAATTCAGTGCGACACAATCAAGGTCGACGGCGAGGACGGTGCGCCCATTCTGGCCGACGGCGAAATCATCGGCAAACTTCCGGCCAAATTTGCCATCCGTGCGGGTGTTCTGCCGGTCTTTGCCCCCAACAGTTTCGTCGACGAGGTCATCAATGACGGCGAGGCAAAGACCAAAACCTTGCCCCAGCAGAACGAGATTAATGACGTCATGCGCGACACCATTGATTTCGCCGTACGTCTTGAGGCGATCTACCCTGTCGCACAGAACAGCGCGCTCAAATCGCTTTGCCATGACGCGGCGGGCCATTTGCGCAGCCATGCCCGCCAGCTTGAACTGGGCGTACGTCCCTTCGGGATCAATGCCGCCTCCCCCGACCCGGATCTTCAGAACCTTGAAGAACTCCGCGACAAGGTCATGGGCTGGTTGCTGGGCAATGCCGATACCCGCCTTGTCAATGGCCTGAAAGCACGTGCGGACACCCTGACAACAGAGATACACGCCATCACGTTGGACAACCAACCGACTGAGGTCTCAAGGGCCCTCGACGGGCTGGCAACGGAAATGGTCGATTTTTCCAAAACGCTGGATCGTATCGCCAAGGATCTCTGAGATAAAAAAGACCGCCAAATGGCGGTCTCAGACTGCTGACGAACCCTGT
>NZ_DCAO01000030.1:13428-15061 GCF_002311515.1 Thalassospira sp. UBA1131 | reverse complement strand
TTCGCGGGCCTTGTAAACGCCGGTCGCGATCAGAACGCTGTCATGTTTTTTGCGCAGGTCATCAAGGGTCGCATCACGCCCCACTTCGAATTCGGTGTGCATGACAACACCACCTTCTTCGAGAAGCTTCACACGGCGTTCGACGACATCCTTTTCAAGTTTGAAGCCCGGAATACCATAAACCAGCAGCCCGCCCATGCGGTCATAACGATCATAGATATGGACTTCATATCCTTTGAGACGCAGCTGTTCGGCCGCGGCCATACCACCCGGACCACCGCCGATGATGCCAACCGACATGCCATTTTCCTTGGCCGGTTTCGGCGGCTTCACCCAGCCATTCGCAAAGGCGGTGTCGGTGATGTATTTTTCAACAGAACCGATGGTAACAGCACCGTGGGTCGACTGTTCGATCACACAATTGCCTTCACAGAGGCGATCCTGCGGGCAGATGCGACCGGTGACTTCCGGCATGTTGTTGGTTGCAGCCGAGATGGCATAAGCCTCTTCAAGGCGACCTTCGGTGGTCAGGCGCAGCCAATCGGGGATGTTATTATAAAGCGGGCAATGCGCCTGGCAGAACGGCACACCACACTGCGAGCAGCGCGATGACTGATCGGCAGCACTATTGTCATCAAACGGTGCATAAATTTCGTTGAAATCCGTGCGGCGCTCGGACGCTTCTCTTTTGTGCGGATATTTTTGTTCAAGATGAACAAATGTCAGCATCTTTTCTGTCATGACGGCCCTCTGGAAGGGTTTTATGTTGCGGGTTTTGCTCTGTATACGTGTCGAACACGCAAGAATCCAGCACAAAATATCATTTAGGTCAATATTGCTGACTTAAATATCCGGACAAATTTTCCGGTTTTTCAAAGAGAGCCTCGGAAAATGACCGCAACATTGTTTCAATAGTACCATAATGGTACTATTTATGCGTTTCGCCAAAATGGGCTAAACTGCTATAAGCGATCAGTTTTTGCAGCGAACAGCCACAGAGGCGGGCGTGACCCTACAGCACATTATTCTTCTGGCGATCGTTCAAGGGATCACCGAATTTCTCCCGATCAGTTCATCTGGCCACCTTGTCCTGGCCCCTGCCCTCACCGGCAGCGCGGATCAGGGTTTGTTGGTAGATGTTGCGGTGCATGTCGGTACTTTGGCTGCTGTTTTGATCTATTTCTGGCGGGATGTGTTTGCCATGCTTGGCGGATTCGTCCGGCTGTTTACCGGGCGAATCAACCCCGGTGCCCGCCTTGCCCTTCATATCGTGCTTGCCACCATCCCGGTGATTGCCGTCGGATTCTATTTCAAGGTTTCCGGGATCGAGGAACAGCTGCGCTCCGTTGAAATCATTGCCTGGACCACACTTGGCTTTGGCATCTTGCTGTGGCTTGCCGACAAGGTCGGCATGACGATCAACCGTCTTGAACACATGCGCTGGGGCGGTGCTTTGTTTATCGGGCTTGCACAGGTTCTGGCCCTTGTCCCGGGTACCAGCCGATCGGGCATCACCATGACGGCTGCGCGCTTCATGGGGTATGAGCGATCGGACGCAGCACAGTTTTCAATGCTGATGTCGATCCCGGTCATTCTCGGTGCCGGGTTGCTGGCAGGGATCGATTTGCATCAG
>NZ_DCAO01000030.1:12689-13233 GCF_002311515.1 Thalassospira sp. UBA1131 | reverse complement strand
ATCTATCGCATTTTGCTGGGCGGCGGCCTTCTGGTGTGGATTTACGTCTATGGCGGTGCGCCCCTTCCGTTCCTGAGCTGATCAATCACCACCACCGTCCAACGCCTACCAAAGAGCCCCACATGTTTTTACGTCCCCTTGACCCGGCGGCAGATGGCGCCGCATTGCACCGCATTTTTGGTGATCCGGATTGCTGTACTTGGCTTCCGGACCCGGCCTTTGCCGATCTTGATGCGACGATTGCCAAATTGCGCGAATGGACAACCGGGTTTGAAGCAACATCATGGGTGATCTGCGAGACACCGGATGGACCGGCCCTTGGGCGTATTGCGCTTTATAATGTCGGACGCGACGAGGATGTCTGGGAAGCCGCCTGCATGGTGACCCCGGCCGCGCGCGGTCGGAATTACGCCGCACGTGGTCTTTATGCCGCGATCCGGTATCTGTTTGAAAATACCACCGCGCGCCGGGTGTTTGCCGATATCGACCCGGACAACTATGCTTCGATCAGAACATTTGAAAAGCTGGGCTTCACCCGCGAGGG
>NZ_DCAO01000030.1:0-12561 GCF_002311515.1 Thalassospira sp. UBA1131 | reverse complement strand
GCCTAGGCTGGTGTTTTGCCGGGCCGGGGTCAGTCCTGCCAGATCGGACCGCCGGACAATACAATCTGGGCGCGCGCCGGATCTTCCGGGGCATAACCCGACTCCTCGACAAAGCGCATCAGAAACGGTTCGTGCGACAGCAGGAATTCAAGCGCACCACACTGCACCTCGTTCGAGGCGATCCCGGCTTTGAGATCATCAAGCCCCATGCCGGTTTGCGCGATCAAGCCCTGAAGCAATTCGTCGTCGCCCGCGATATGGGCGATGGCGCGAATGGCGAGAGTTTCGGCAGCTTCCTTGTTCATATGTGCGAATGCCTGCTTGATAGAACTGTTATTTAAACCATTTTGCCTTGGACAAGGCGCGCCAGACAACAAGACCGGCAATCACAATGACGCCAGCGGCAATTGCGCCCAAGCCATTGCCCGCCACCAGCACCAGCCCCCAGAAGCCGACCGTCCCAAAGCCAATTGCCAGACTGAGGAAGGCGGACTTGGTCAGGGTGTCCTGATTTTTCTGGGCCATTTCGGCGCGCTTGATTTCATCGACGATCTCATACCAGGCCAGTTGCTGCCAACGGGAATATTTCAGCCCCTTGCGCGGCCCCTTGCGGAGGAATTCATCAAGCTGTTTGACGATATTGGCTGCGCGCTCTTCGGGGGCAACATATTTGCCAATCCGTTCTTTCTTGCGCGGGCCTTCGTCTTCATCAGGTAGGGTCATGGGGCTCCGGCATTTTGGTTGCGGCAGATGTGTCATGGATAGGCGACATCTGCTTTACATCCGGTAAACATTACCCTGTCTTGCGTTTCTGCCAGTGTCGCAGGAAAGCCTTTTCAATTTCGACCAGGACAAAGACGCTGAACCCGACCCCGACGGCCATCGCCCAGCCAAGCGGCGGGATGGCGACGCTTTCAAACAGATACTGCATCGGCGGGGCATAGGTGTAGATCAGCTGGAAAAGCACGACCAGTACGACCGCAATCAATACCGGTCGACTGCCCAAAAGCCCTTGTCTCGTGAATGCCGATGCGGTCAGGAAACGCGCGTTGAACAGATAGAACAGTTCAAACATCACAAGCGTGTTGACCGCGACCGTGCGCGACACTTCAAGGTCCGCCCCGCGGTTCTGGGACCAGACAAACACGCCGTACACACCGGCCACAAGAATGAGCGAGACAAAAATCGTCCGCCAGATCAGGAAGCCGGAAAGCAACGGTGCATCGCGCCGGCGCGGTTGACGTTTCATGACGTTGTCTTCGGCCGGTTCAAACGCAAGGGCGAGGGCGAGCGTCACCGCGGTGATCATATTAACCCACAGGATTTGTGGCGCGGTGATCGGCAACAATTGGCCTAGGGCCAGCGCCATGACGATGGTCAGGGCCTCCCCACCGCTGCTGGGCAGGATGAACAGGATCGATTTGACCAGATTGTCGTAGACCGTTCGGCCTTCTTCGACCGCGGCGGCGATCGATGCAAAATTGTCATCGACCAGCACCATTTCGGCGGCTTCCTTGGCGGCCTCATTGCCCTTTTGGCCCATGGCAACGCCGACATCGGCGCGCTTAAGCGCCGGGGCGTCATTAACGCCATCGCCGGTCATGGCAACGACATGACCCTCTGCCTGCAGCGCCTTGACCAGACGCAGCTTGTGTTCGGGACTGGTGCGGGCAAAAACGTGGGATTTCCGGGCGACGGCGCGCAATGCGTCGTCATCAAGCCCGTCCAGCTCATGGCCGCTGACCACAGGTTCGCCATCACCAAGGCCGAGTTGGCGGGCAATGGCACCGGCTGTCACCGCATGGTCGCCCGTGATCATTTTAACCGCGATCCCGGCAGCACGACATTTGGCAACGGCGGCGATGGCTTCGTCGCGCGGCGGGTCGACCAGGCCATAAAGGCCGATCAACACAAGGTCCTGTTTGACGTCATCAAACACCAGCTGGTGATGGCCGTTATGGGTCGGGCGGAAGGCAAGTGCCAGCACCCGCTGGCCATTTTCGGCCATTTCCTGCATGCGGGCTTCCCAATAGGGACGATCCAGGACTTCCTGATAATCCGGTCCGCCCTGAGAGTTGCACATGGCAAGGATACGTTCGGGCGCGCCTTTGACATAGATGAAGCCATGCCCCTTTGCATGGTGATGCAGGGTCGCCATGAAACGATGTTCGGATTCAAACGGGATAACGTCGTGGCGCGGCAATTGACGGTTTTCAGTGCCGGGTTCCAGTTCTGCCTTCATGGCAAGGGCCACCAGTGCGCCTTCGGTCGGGTCGCCATCGACCGACCATTGACCATCACTTTCATGCAGACCGGCGTCACTACACAAAAGTGCCCCGCGCGCCATTTCGGTCAGGCCGGGATGGTCATCAAGCGTGACCGGCTTGCCATCAAGTTCAAAACCACCTTCGGGGCGGTATCCTGTGCCGGTGACGGCATAAAGATGCTTGCCGGTGGCGAGCGACTGCACCGTCATTTCGTTGCGCGTCAGCGTGCCGGTCTTGTCCGAGCAGATGACGCTGACCGATCCCAATGCCTCTACCACCGGCAGACGGCGAATGATGGCGCGGCGTGCGGCCATGCGTTGCACGCCGGTGGCAAGGGCGATGGTCATGATTGCCGGAAGGCCTTCGGGGATGGCGGCGACGGCGAGCGCGACCGCACCGACAAACATGTCAGCCGCCCCGCGCCCATGCACCCAGACACCAATGGCAAAGGTCACGAAGGCGACCGCCATGATGGCGGCACTGAGTTTACGCCCGAAGGTCGACATTTGCCGCAGAAGCGGCGTTGTAAGGGTGGTGACTTCGGACAAAAGCGCGCTGATGCGGCCGATTTCGGTTTTGGCACCGGTGGCCACAACCACGCCGCAGCCCTGCCCATGGGTAACCATGGTGCCCGAATAGGCCATGGAAAAACGATCACCAAGCGCCGCGTCTTCGTCCACGGGGGAGACGGCCTTATCGACGGGGACAGATTCGCCCGTCAGGATGGCTTCCTGAATTTGCAGGCCCTTGACCCGGATCAGACGCACATCAGCCGGGACCTTGTCACCCGATTGCAAATGGATGATATCGCCGGGCACGACGTCTTCGGCGGGGATTTCGATTTTACGCCCGGCCCGCTCGACGATGGCGGCAAGCGAAAGCATATTTCGGATTGCTTCAAGCGCGCTTTCGGCCCGGCCTTCCTGCACAAAACCGATGATGGCGTTGATCACCACCACCGCCAGAATGACCGACGTGTCGACCCAGTGCGCCAAGGCCGCCGTGACGAGGGCCGCCAGCAGCAGGACATAAATCAGCACATTGTTGAATTGGGCCAGAAACCGGATCAGCGGCCCACGCCGACGCGGCGGATCAAGCCGGTTGGGACCATATTGCGCCAGACGTTCGGATGCTTGGTCTGCATCAAGGCCTTGCGGGTTTGTTTGGAAATCTTCAAGGGCCTGATCGGCGGGTAGTGCGTGCCATGCGCCGTCCTGCTGGATCGGGACACCCGAAAGTTCTGTGGATTTGGCAGCGACTTTGTTCATGGCAATGCTGGCCTGTTGATGGCGTGAATACGCACATCACAGATCCTATCGCACTGCAGCATCTCATACAAGAAGTCACCGATTGATCATCAGGTTACAAACAGTGCAGCGGCGGCAATGACACCAATGGCGATCAAGTGAACCATCTTCATTCTCCTGCATTGGGGATAAAACAATATCCACAGCAAACCTGTGACGGGATGTTCGCAGGATGAAATACGAAGCAGAGGATTTGATGACAGGAATTCGGCAATTTGGTGCCGGGACCGTAAACAGGGTCCGTTTGCCGATGCGCTGGTGCGGGCGGCCGGACTTGAACCGGCAAAGCCTTAGGGCTGACGGATTTTAAGTCCGCTGCGTTTACCAATTTCGCCACGCCCGCGACGCGCGTTGGGACCGGCCAAAGCCGGTGCAAAGCGTTCTAGCGCGGCTTGGTTTTTGACGCAACATTCTATTGGCGCTAATCGGCACCTTTGCGCGGTTAAACAGCAATGGGGCAGAACTGCCCGTGTTTCTCCATATTCCGTGCATTTTCGTCTGTCATGCTGGACCACTGACCCAAACAGTCACGTTTAAAGTCAGATGCACAGGCGTTTTCAAGCTGCCGTGATTGCCACGGTCTGTCTGGCGGCCGTTACCTATATCCTTCGACGGGAGATAAGCCAGCCGCCCATAATACCGCAGGCCTTTGCCCGCGATGATGCCGCACGGCCTGATGCACCGGTATTGCGCAACAAGACAACCACCCGTACCGCAAATCAGCAGCGTCACATGAACCGCCTGTATGACAAGATGGACGAAGACCTTTATGATAGTCGGGTGGCGCCCTTGTTGTTTGATGGCTTCCTTTCTCCGCCGCAACAGGCCACCGAACATCTGCAATTTGGCATGGGCACCCCAACGCCCAGCGAAATTCTGGCCGGTCGGAGTGCGCTTTCATCGCTTGCGCGCAAGCTTGACCTTGATAGTGCGGCGGGGACGTTCCCGACCCAATCGCGCAGCGTGCATGCACCGATCAGTATCTGGCTTGCGGGCAACCATTCCGAACTTGAAAACCGTATCACCGGGTCGGGCTATGATCCGGGCCTCAGTGGCGACACCATCTCGATTGATAGCGGAGTGGATTATCTGATTGATGACGGGCTTGTGCTTGGCATCGGGGTTGGCTGGGGCAGCACGGTTGGCGAATCCGGCACCCGGCAATTGGGCTATCGCGAGAACAATCTTGCCCTGTCGCCCTATTTCGTCTCGCGGGTGACAGACTGGTTTAACCTGCGCGGCAGCATCAGCCTTGGTCAAAGCACAATCCGCCAATCCCCGATTGGACCGGTGCCAGATAATCTGCGCTATGCCGAACGGCTTGATAGTACCAGCATTTCAAACAGCATCGGTTTTGGAACCGACTATGAGTTTGGCGCGGTGCCGCTGCGTATCCAGCTTGATGGCGATATCACGACTGCGCGCGAATATGTTGATGCGGCGCGCGCCACCAGTGGTGGACTTGTGCCCGGAAGCATCGCAACCACGCAGCTTTTTGATGCCTCGGTCGAGGCGCGCTATCGCCTTGGCTTTGGCAATCATGAAATCATTCCGTTTGCCGGACAGGACGAAACCATATCGCTTCTGAACCAGAATTACGGGCGCAGCGGATCGACGCGATATTATGCCGGGGCCGACTATGCCTATGATCCGCTGAGTTTTGATCTCAGCATTCAGGGGTTTCGCGATATCGCCACCGGAACTGAGGACATTACCGGCATTCGATCGGAGTTTTCCCTGATCCATGATGTCGCACAGTCATCGATGACGCTTGAGCCGTTTGTCAGCATTGAAAGCACCAATCTTTATCTTGATACCGGGGGCGGCATTACCCAGCAATGGGGCAGTTTCCCCGCCAGTGTCAGTTTCGAGTTGCGGCGAAAACTGAGCTATGAAGTGTCGCACGGCAACTATACCGGTTTTCTGACCATAGATGTGCCGTTCTAGGCTTACGCAAGCGCATAGTGCGCAAAAATCGGCTGTGATGGATCGATGAGATCATCTTGCTATTGGCGATAGCAGCGCTGACAGGTAGGGTGCAAAACAATTGAGATTTACCTCGCATTTCATCAGGCCCGCGCCATGACCAAACCAGATCAGATTGCCACAAACAGCGCCCCGGAAACGGACCTGACGCCGCCGGTTTTTGACCAGGCCTTTCAAAAGCAGTTCATCAATCTTTTGCTGTGGCGGCGCGATGTCCGGCGTTTTCGCACCGACCCGATCCCCAAGCGCGATATCGACGATCTGATCAAGGAAGCCTGCTTGGCGCCGTCGGTCGGCAATTGCCAGCCATGGCGCTTTGTGAAGGTCAATGACCCGAAACGCCGCAAGTCAATCCGCGACAGTTTCGAGCGCGCCAATAACGAAGCACTTAATGACTATCACGGTGAACGCGCCAAGCTTTATGCGTCGCTGAAGCTTCAGGGTATGGATCAGGCCCCGGTACAGTTGGCCGTGTTTGCCGATGAAGAAACCGAAGCCGGCATGGGCCTTGGGCGCAAGACCATGCCTGAAATGCTTGATTATTCTGCAGTCGCCGCCGTGCAGTTGCTTTGGCTGGCCGCACGTGTGAAGGGCATCGGGGTTGGCTGGGTTTCGATCCTTGAGCCGGATGTGGTTGGCAAGACACTTGATGTGCCAGACCATTGGCGCCTCATTGCCTATCTGTGCATCGGATACCCGGAAGAAGATCACGTCGTGCCCGAACTGGTGCGCGAAGGCTGGCAGGATCGCATTGATCCCGATGCGCTGACACTTGAACGCTGATTGCCAAACCATATTTCAGAACGCAAGGAATACCGAATGTCTGGCGAACCAAGCCAACCAAACAATCCCGAACAGCCGCCGCAAAAAAAGGGACTGTCGAACGGGGTCTATTTCAAGATCATGGGCTATCTTCTGACCGCGGGTTGGGTCGGGATCATTCTGGCCGCATCCGGCGGGGATTCGAGCCACCCGTTGTTTGATTACATTTTCATCGTGCCGTTGGCCGGCTGGATCATCGGGATGCTGGTTGCGCGCGTGATCGCCAAGAAATCCGGTGCGGACCGGCCATAAGGCAGGTGTTCATCGTTCCAGAAAGGCGCCACCAAACGGCGCCTTTTTATTTTCTGTCATCTGAATTGCGATTGCGCGTCCGTTCATCGCGATAGCGGTCATCATCGGAAAAGCCGCCAAGCGTCATGATCCCGATGCCCAGACTGATGCTGCCAAACGTCACAAACAGGCCGAAAAACAGCAGGAAGATAAAGATCGGCGCATCGCGCGATGACGTCGCAAGGCTGTAAATCCCGCCAATATCGAAATACAGAACCAACGCCCCGAACACCAGCGCGCCAAACCCGCCGTAAGCTGTATGTTCGATCATGAATTTCACAATCGACCGGGCTTCGCGGGCGGCCTGACTGTTGCGCGCGTCATGATGCGGATCATGGTTCTGATCGGTCATGTTGTCTTCCCATAAAAGGTCAGAACAATTCTAGACACAGCCCCAAGACATTACCTTGATCAAACGCAATTCAGGACCACTGGCCAAGGCGATCAGACAGCACCGGTATCCTCGATCACATCCTTGCCGCCTTCGATGATGGCAAGGCGAATGCGATCAGATGCCTGATTGACGTCATCGGCACTCTCGCCACGCACCACCAATGTGGTACCTAGCTTTCCTTCACGCAGGAAGGGGTAGGAACCGATATCGGTTTCGGGGAAATCAGCCTGAATTTCGCCAAGCACCTTGGCGATCGTGCCTTCGGGGATATAGCCGCCAACGGAACGCGATACCATCGGCTTGCCGCCGATCAGCTGATGTTTGATGCCCTGGAACATGGCCTGCATGATCATCGGCACACCGGCCATGACATAGACGTTTTCCACGCGGAAGCCTGGTGCCTTGGAAATCGGGTTCTGGATCAGCTCCGCCCCGACCGGAATGCGTGCCATGCGCAGGCGCGCTTCATTGAGGTCTTCGGGGTTTTCATAATGACTTTTAAGCAAGTCATGGGCGTCTGCATTGAGTTCAATCGCCACCCCGAAGGCCTTGGCGACACATTCCGATGTGATGTCATCGTGGGTCGGGCCAATGCCGCCGGTGGTAAAGACGTAATCGAATTTTGCCCGGCATTCATTGACCGTATCAATGATGGTGGCTTCGATATCGGGAATGACACGGGTCTCGGCAAGGCGGACACCAAGCGCGTTCAGTTCCTCTGCCAGATAGGGCAGGTTCTTGTCATGGGTGCGGCCAGACAGGATTTCATTGCCGATAATAATCAGACAGGCACGGACCGGATCAGACATCATATCCCCACAACATCATTCAAACTTCAATGCGCGATCTCATACGCCACAAACGGGCGGATGGCTCACAGAAAATCGCGCAGCATCGCCACAAGCGGCACATCAGCCGGCGGCATCGGATAATCGCCCAGACGAACCGGGCGCACCCATTTCACCTGCTGGCCTTCCATCGGGGTGATTTCACCCTTCCAGACGCGGCAGAGATAAAGCGGCATCATCAGATGGAAATCATCATAGGTGAAAGATGCAAAGGTAAAGGGTGCAAGGCAGCTTTCGGTAATATCAATACCAAGCTCTTCCTTGAGCTCCCGCACCAGCGCCATTTCTGGTGTTTCACCCGCCTCGACCTTGCCGCCCGGGAATTCCCACAGGCCAGCCATGGATTTGCCTTCCGGGCGCTGGGCGATCAGTACACGATGATCGATATCGACCAGTGCGACCGCACTGACGAACACGGTTTTTTCCGGGATTTTGCCTTGGCGCAGGTCAACCGACATGCAGCCTTTATCTGGTTGTTGTATTGTCATGGCACTGTTTTATCGCGCCATCAAACCTTCGCCAAGTGCAGAAAGCATCGACGGTCACTTTGCGCTGGTCAGATCAATGTCATCCGGTGCAAGGCCCTGCAGGTATCGGTCATATGCGGCTTCGAATGCAGCTTCGATGTCTCGTGTGTAGGTAACCGTGTCAAACAGCGGACAGGTCTTGATCTGTTCCTGTAATTTCTGCTTCAAGGCCGCGGTCTTTTCGGGATGAAGCGCCAGATCCAGTGCAATGGCTTCATAGTCCGCTTCATCCTTGGCAATCAGCTCAGACATATTGGCTGCCGTCAAAATGCTGGCCGCCACACGAGCGGCAAATTGCTCTCCGGGCAAGGTCACGAGTGGCAAGCCGGCCCAAAGCGCATCACTCGCCGTCGTGTGCGCGTTGACATTAAAGGTATCGAGTAATAGGTCGCCATGTTTGTGCCGCGCGAGATGTTCCGGTTCCGGCATCTTGTCGGCAAAGACCAAACGGTCGGGATCAATACCGCGCTTTTGCGCTTCCTTGCGCAGGTTTTCGGCGGCGTAATCGTTGCCCTTGAACAACCAAAGAACCGAGCCCTCAACCTTACTCAGAAGCCGCATCCAGATATCAAATTCCCGCGGGGTTATCTTGTAGGTGTTGTTGAAACTACAGAATACAAAGCCGGTTTCCGGAAGACCGAAATCAGCGCGCGTTGTGTTCGTCGCCGGAATTCGGCGCTGATCATCGTTGGGCTGATAGCAATTTGGCAGATAGATCAGCTTTTCAGAAAAATACTGTTTGTGCGTTTCAGGCACCGTGACCTTATCAACAATCATATATTCGATGAAGTCAGCCCCGATGGAGCCCGGATTGCCAAGATAATTGATCTGAACCGGGGCGATGCGCCGGGCAAAGATACCAATCCGCCCCATCCGCGTGTGGCCCTTAAGATCGATGGCGATATCGATGTTCTTTTCACGCGCGAGCTGCACAATCGCCTCGTCCGAAGAACCCGAGACATCAGAGAAACTATCAAAATAGTTCATCGCCTGATCAAGGCTCCGGCTTTCCTTGACCACCCCATATGAGAAGCCGTGAATTTCGAATTTGTCGTGATCATGATTTCGGAGAAGCCCCATCATCAGCGATAGTGTCGCATGGTCATGGAAGTCGGCTGAAAAATAGCCGATACGCAATTTGGCCGGGCGCGTTGATGCCCCCCCCTCTTGCCAGGTCGCCCCTTGTCCGAATTTGGCCGAGACGAATTTCCGACATCGGGCCAATTGCCTTTTCGGCGCGTCTTCAAGTGTTAGCAGCGAAAATGGTGTTACTTCTTCGCCCTCTATTCCCAGTGTCTTGGCGACACGCGAAAAGGCATTAAGCCAGGACCAATCGCACATCATCGCCAAACTATAGAACCGGTTTGCCACGGCACTTTTCAAATCCGGGTTCAGAGCGTTGGCCTTGGCGTAGCTTTGGGCTGCTGCGGGTAATTGCCCCTTGCTAAAAAACACATGGGCCAAGTTGGCATAGGCGTCGGCGAATTGCGGGTCGAGCTGAAGCGCCTTGGCAAAATACTGCTGGGCAGTATCAAGCTGCCCAACTGTCATCAGGACAATGCCGGCTCCGTTATAGGCTGGGGCATAGTTGGCGTCGCAACTTGCCGCGCGCTGATAGCATTGAAGTGCTTCGTTGAACTTGCCGATGCTTTGATAAAACACACCAAGATTTTGATGCGATTTGGGGTTTTGCGGCGCAAGTTCGACAACCTTCTCGAAGCATATCGCTGCCTGCCCATTATCCTTTATAAGGAAGTGGGCATTTGCCAAAACATCCCAAAGCACAACCGCCTTGGGTTCGGTTTTCAGATATTCTTCGCACATGGAAATGGCCAGATCCGGCTGATTATTCGCGATCGCCTTTTTTGCGCGCGACACCAATTTTTCCAACGCCGTGCTCAAAAATTTTTCCTCATTCCTAATACAACATTCGCCCGCAGGTTAAGAACTTGCAAGATCAATGTCCGCAGGTGACTGGTTCCTGAGATAACGTTCATAGGCCGCTTCATAGCCCCGCTCCAGATCAAGGGTATATGACTTGCTATCAAAGAGCGGGCAGGTTTTAACGTTTTCTGCCACCTTGGCCTTCAAGGCCGCAGCCTTTTGCGGGTGAAGCGCCAGATCAAGGGCAATGGCCTCGTACTCTTCCTCTGTTTCTGCAATCAGTTCCGGCAAATTTGCGGCATTTAGAACACTTGCCGCAACACGAGCTGCAAACTGCTTACCAACCTTGGTTACAAGTGGCAGCCCCGCCCACAATGCATCACTTGCCGTGGTGTGCGCATTCACATTAAAACAATCAAGGAACAGGTCACCGTGCTTCTGACGACCGAGATGTTTTTTCTCGCTTACGCGGTCGGCAAATATCAGCCGATCAGGATTAATCCCGTGTGCAGATGCTTCGTTGCGCAGATTTTCCTCGGCCCACGTGTTTGGACGTAACAGCCAAAGAACACTTCCTTCGACCTTATCAAGTAATCGCATCCAAATATCGAATTCACGTGGGGAAATCTTGTAGTTTGCATTAAAGCAACAGAATACGAAGCCTGTTTCTGGCAAGCCTAGGTCGTGACGCGACTGTGTATTTTCCTCGAACTTTCGGTCACTATCATTGGGCTGGTAGCTATGTGGCATATAGATGATGTTCTCGGAGTAACAATTCCTGAACTGTTCTGGAATGATCGTGTGATCCGCGATCAGATAATCAATAAAGTTGCTGCCCATAGTTCCGGGATAGCCGACATAGTTGATCTGGATCGGCGCAAGTCGATGGGCAAACAGAAACGTGCGCGCTTCCTGTGTGTAACCTTTAAGATCAATAGCGATATCAATGCCCTGCTCGCGCGCATGTTTGACGATTTCTTCGTCCGACCTATCTTGTACTTCCCAGAATTTATCAACCATTTGATGAAGTTGATTGCGTCGCTCCCCCTCGGTGACTTTGCCATAACTATAAGCCTGAATTTCAAACTTTTCTGCATCGTGGGCAGCAAACAACCCCATCATCAAAGACAACGTCGCATGGTTGTGAAAGTCTGCCGAGAAATAGCCAATCTTCAACTTCTCAGGACGTTTTTCAGGGTGTGAGAAGGACGGATAGGTTTTAAATATATCGTAGTCCAAAGCCCTGACTTCAGAACGTCTAAGCTGCCTAAGCGGGTCATCTTCGTGAGTTAAAGTGGAAAACGGGGAAACCGAATTGCCGGGCGTACCGATCGTATCAAATGTCTCAAAACCTAAGGGTAGTTCAGACCAATCACATAACTTGGCACGTAAATAGAGATATTGCGTAACGCCAGAACTATACGCAGAGTTTAGCTGCAGAGCTTGTTCAACAGCCTGCTTTGCAGCCAAAAACTTCTGTTGAGCATACAACACGTTGGCGAAGTTAATGTAGGAACCGAAGAAGCTTGGATTAAGCTTTATGGCTCTGATACAGGCCTTTTCCGCTTCATCATACCGGCCAAGCGACGATAAAATACCGCTTATACTACTGTGGAATCCAACATTATCCGGCTCAAGAATAATCGCGTTCTGAAATGCTGTAATAGCATTATCCAACTTTCCCTGACTATGGAACAAAACAGCAATATTGCCCCATGCCAGAACGTAATTTCGATCAATCTCCAGTGCTTTACGCAGACATCTCTCGGCATCAATCGTGTTTTTTATCTGAAAATATGCCATTCCCAGCATATTCCATGCAGATACATAGCCCGGTACGTCTTTGACCAGTTGTTCAAGGATAGCTATGCCGCGTTTTACATCTCCTTGATCAATCTGTTTTTTAGCAACAGTGTATAAGTCTTGAGGTGTCTTTACGCTTACAGGAACACCTTTGCGCAACTTCTCAAGAGCTGCCTTTGCACGTGTGTTTTTCGGGAAATCCTGAAGAAACTGTTCGTACAGCTTGATCGCTTCGTCAATCTGGCCCTGATTTTCGAGCTTTTTTGCGCGTTTGGACAGTTGATCGAATGAGGACACTTTGACTGGATCTCCGAATTTGAACTTTGCCCGGAAAGTCTAGGGAGCAGGCAATTAAGGACTAATAAATACATCCCAACAATACACATGCGACGTGCTGCTTTACAGGTCTGGATTGTCAAAATCCGAGGACAT
>NZ_DCAO01000051.1 GCF_002311515.1 Thalassospira sp. UBA1131 | reverse complement strand
TTCCCCGCTGCCTTGAAACCATGGAGTGACTTTTAAAAGCATCTTATCTTGGGGGAAGCTGGCTTCAGTCTGCGCATAAATATCTCTGGCAGCTTGTTCGGCATAGGGGTCGTACAGCATGTGCGCGAGCAAAATCGCATCGTGCCTATGAACACGATATGTAAATCTGACAGGCCAGGTACCTGGCGATGGGGGCGCATTAAGCGGTCGATAAAGCCGTTCTTTGACCTCCTCCCAACAGTAAGTGGCGAGCACACGCTTGATTTCAGATGATCGACCGTAAACGCGTGCAAAAAATTCGGTGCAAGGGATGAGCAGATGTTTGCCATCTGGGAGGTCAAATTCAATCAGGTACGATTTGTGTTTTCTGTCCAGCGGTAAATAGCTTGCCTCATGAAAGGAGGTATAGAGGCTGCGCCCTGCTTTGTGCAAGTCGTCTAAGGAGACAATCCGCCAGCCGCCCGGAGAGAACGAAACAGGGAATGTTTTCTCCTCAAATGCGATGCGGGAGTTGCTCACGCCCTTTTCCCAGACGGAGCCGATTCTCAATAGTCCGACATGCGTTAAGACCGTCGTTCGCTTAATCACGTCTCCTAATTTGTTCTCCTGATCAATAGGTCTTAAAAATACATAAATTTTAGGGACGCTTTGTGAGCGGATATTTTTGAAGATAGGCCCGTACCACCAAACGACCAAGCGCTCAGTTTCGTCTTTAAGGGTGCCATCTTGAAAGCTAAAGGTTCTGGATTGTTTGAGAGAAACGGTCACAAGGGCGTGCTCTATGTAAACTCAACATAGAGATTGTCGCAGCAATTATTGTTTAGTCGCAACAATTGTTGAAAATGACACCCCCCACCGACAAGGGCTGGCATCGAGGCAGAGTGATGGGGCTGGCGGAACGGTCGGGTGCGGATCAGCCCACCTTCGGGCAACATTCCGGATACGGAATGGATAACGGTGGTTTCCAGTGCCTGTCTGGCATCAAGATCGGGCAAAATGCCCGGCAAACGCGCGGCCAGCATGGATTTCCCCGATCCCGGCGGTCCCGACATCAAAAGGTTATGGCCGCCTGCCGCTGCGATCTCAAGAGCACGTTTGGCACTTTCCTGTCCCTTGATATCGCGCAGGTCGCCATGGAAATCATTTATCTCGTCGGTGTCGCGCCGGATCGGGCGGGGCAGAATTTGCGTGCCTTTGAAATGATTGATCAGGGCCACAAGGCTTACCGGTGCCAGAATCTCAAGATCACCGGCCCAAAGGGCCTCCGCCCCGTTGGCGTTCGGACAAATGATGCCGCATTCCTGCATCCCGGCTTCCATGGCGGCGGGCAACACCCCGCCAACCTTGGTGATGCTGCCATCCAGCCCCAATTCACCCAGCACCAAGAACCGCTCGATATCGTCATGGCCGATGACATCCATCTCGGCCAGAATACCCAGCGCAATCGGCAGATCGAAATGCGACCCTTCCTTAAGTAAATCGGCCGGGGCGAGATTGATGGTGATACGTTTGGGCGGCAGGGCCAATCCCATGGCCGAAAGCGCGGATCGCACCCGTTCACGGGCCTCGGACACCGCCTTATCGGGCAGGCCAACGACAGTAAAGGCCGGAAGGCCACTCGCCATTTGCACCTGCACGTCAACAGGGATCGTTTCAATCCCGGCAAAGGCAACTGTGGTAACCCGCGCTGTCAATTTGCCTGACCCCCATAACCCCAAGTTGTATTACTTTGACGGTAAACGGGGATCAAGGCAACATATCGTTTACGGGCAATCACTTGGCGTTCCGTTTAAGCCCGTAAATACCATGCTGCTATGTCAGGGTCCGTTCATTAAGAGAACACAATGATATCAAACGCTGGCAACGCCAACCCCTGTCAGGTCGGCAGATTGGTCGCATGGCTCAAATTGGCTTATGCCGGTTGTAGGCCGGTTGTTCCCACCCGGGTCTGGCGCAGGTCGCGCCCCGGTGACACATTGAAAAGGCGGCTATATTCACGGGTAAACTGCGGCACGCTTTCATAACCGACTGCATAAGCGGCATCAGCGATTGCCGCGCCTTCGGCCATCATTCTTCGCCGTGCCTCGATCAGGCGAAGCTGCTTTTGGAATTGCAGGGGCGAAAGCGTCGTTGCCGCACGGAAATGCTGGTGAAATGACGAAATGCTCATGCCTGCGGCCTCGGCAAGTTCATTCACCCGAAGGGTCTCGGCAAATTGCGTACGAATCAGCGCCACCGCGCGACTGATACGCTGGGCATGGCTGTCTGCGGTTCCCAGCCTGCGGATCGCAGTGCCATGTGACCCTGACAGCATCCAGTAATGCATTTCACGAAGCAGGCCGTCGCCAAGGACCGAAATCGCCCCAGACCGGTTCAGAAACTGCATCAATCGGGTTGCCACATCTTCGACATGGGGATCAAACCGCTCGACAGAGATCGGCCCGCCTTGCCCGTGCGGAAGGCCGATTGCCGCCGCAATATCGGCAATCATCGCCAGATCAAGTTCAAGAATCAGCGCGTAATAGGGCGCCACAACGCTTGCCTTGGAAATCTGGCTGACGGTCGGCACGTCTGCAGAAATCAAAAGCGCATCGCCCGGACCAAGATCAAATGTCTCCGCCCCCATTGTCACCAATTTGCGCCCCTGAAGCACCGTCGCGACAAGTGGCCGGTTGATCGCCACCTGAAGCGCACCGGGATAGAGAACCCGCACCATCGAAAGGCCGGGCACCGGTGTTTGGGCCACACCGGACTGGTCTGCATGCGCATCGGCATAGCGCCGAACAAGATCAAACAGGGTTTGCACTATCAGCCTTTCACTGCTCACACGGGTCTTTTGGACATGTCGATTGGATTAATAGGTAAGCATATGACCCAATATTGCAATTCGTTTTCCATCATTTGGGCAAACAGGCAAAATTCATAGACAGACAGGCAACAACTACCGTCAAGACAGGGGTAGGTTTCCGGCATCGATAAACCTGAAAGGAAACATCATGTCGAAAATTTCCATGATCACCGGTGCCAACCGCGGACTTGGCCGCAACGCCGCCATCAGCATTGCCAAGGCGGGTAATGATGTCATCGTCACCTATCGCGGCAACGAAGCGCAGGCCCAGGAAGTCGTCGAAGAAATCCGTGCCCTTGGCCAAAAGGCCGTTGCCCTGCAACTTGATGTCACCAAAATCTCGACCTTTCCGGCCTTTGTTTCCGCCCTGAAAAAGGCACTGTCCGAAACCTTCGGACGCGACAGTTTTGATCATCTGATCAACAATGCCGGCCACGGCGAAATGACCCCGTTCGCCGAAACCACCGAACAACAGTTCGACTCCCTGTTTGACGTCCATGTCAAAGGCGTGTTCTTTCTGGTCCAGGCGGTTTTGCCGATACTTGCCGATAACGGACGCATCATTACCTATTCATCGGGGCTGACACGCGTGTCCTTCCCAGGCTTTTCCGCCTATTCCGCGGCAAAGGGTGCGATTGAAATTCTGACGGTCTATCTGGCCAAGGAACTCGGCGAACGTGGCATCACGGCCAATTGCGTTGCCCCGGGCGCGATCGAGACCGACTTCCTTGGCGGTGCAGTCCGCGATACCCCCGCCTATAACGAGGCCTTTGCCAGCATGACCGCCCTTGGCCGGGTCGGTTTGCCCGATGATATCGGTCCGATGGTTGCAAGCCTGCTGCGCGATGACAATCGCTGGGTCACAGCCCAGCGGATCGAGGTTTCAGGCGGTCAAACGATCTGATCCCACTCACGTATCCAGCTCTTAATTCCCCTGAACCGGGGCGATTAAAACAAACAACCCGGCACATCAGTCTGCGTGCCGGGTTGTTTACCTGATCTGATAAGCGCAAGCATAAAAACATTTCGCTTTAACAACTAACTGATTTCTCAGAGATCTTCCCGATCCACCAGACCGCCAAGTTTGGTGCGGGTGGGCACCTATGCCGGTTCCATGTCGGTATTGACCATCCAGGGCGTGCCGAACTTGTCAGTCACCAGACCAAAGCCCTTTGACCAAAACGTTTCTTCGAACGGCATGATCACTGTGCCACCCACCGCAAGCCCGTCGAAATACGCACGCGCCTTTTCGGCAGTCGGGGCATGGATGGAAATGTTCATGCCTTTCATCGCCTCGAAATGTTCGGATGGGCTGTCAGACGCCATGATGTTCCAGCCATCACCGACAAGGCAGGCATGGGCCATTTTGTCGGCCATGGCGGGCATTTCTTCGGCCATCGGGGTTTCGCCATAGGACATGGTGATAAGCTCACCCCCCAGAACAGATTGATAAAACTCCATTGCCGGGCGGCAATTACCATCAAAATTCAAATAGCTGATCACTTTCATCGGGGCTTCCTTTGTATGATTGCGTTGATGGGCACGGCTTATGGCTCAAGCCCGAACTGGGCTTGGCCATTTTCGAAATCAAACGGCACGGAAAAATGTTCGTGCGCGATGCGCCATTGGCCGTCGCGCTTTTCAAGCTGAGTGCTTGAGCGCATCCAGCTTGAATGTTCGGTACCATCCGGATCGCGCATGCCACAGCGGATCAGGAAATGCGCAACACCAAGATGGCCTGAGACGCGAATGGTTGGTGTCTGCATCTCGACAATCATTTCGGCGTCCTTGGGCAGGCATTTTTCCCAATGGGCGCGGTAGTCAGCGGCACCGTTGAATTGCAGCGGTCCAACCGCGTCATAGGAACAGATATCGGGGTGATAAAGCGCCATGATCGCATCGATATCCTTGCTGCGATTGGCGTTAGTCCAGCGATCAAACAGATCGGCAATCGCCTGGCGATCCTTGGCTTGTTTTTCTGACATCAGACATATCCTTGCGTTGGTGGTGCGAGGGGTTTGGCTTCATGAGTGCTCAGGCCTGATCAGCCGTCGGCGACCGCGCGTTCAAGTGCCGCGATGTCGATCTTTTGCATGGTCATCATTGCGCTTGCTGCGCGTGCGGCGATCGCCGGGTTCGGGTCGCTCATCAATTCAATCAGGCGGGTCGGGGTGATTTGCCAAAACACCCCAAACCGGTCTTTAACCCAGCCGCAATCGCGTGGCTGCCCGCCGTCCGACAGGCAATCCCAGTAATAATCGACCTCTGCCTGATCCTTGCAATCGACGACGAAGGAAACGGCTTCGGTAAACTTGAAATCTGTGGGGAAGTTGAACGCGGTAAAGCTTTGCCCGAACAGTTCAAAGCCAATGGTCAGAACACGTCCCTCCGGGCCGGGACCGGCCGCACTTGCACGCATGATGTTGCCGATTTTGGCATCGGCAAATACCGAAACATAAAAATTGACGGCTTCTTCAGCGGTCTGATCAAACCATAAAAAAGGACTGATCTTCTGCATGGGGCATTCTCCTTGCCAGGCAGAACGGATTTAACGCGGTGACGGTCAAAAAAGGGCGATTTATCAGCATTTTCTTGTTTTCCCATTTGACAATTACGTTGATATCAACATAATTTATTCATGTCAAAAAAAGATTTCAACCATAGCGATCAGATCGTCCCCTATGCCGATACCATAATGGTAAGGGACTCGTGCCTTTGCCTGCATGTCCGGCGTGCGGCACGCACTGTTGCAAGGCGGTTTGATGACGCCTTTCGCCCCCTTGATCTGACCAGCGGGCAATATTCACTTTTGATGTCGTTAAACCGGCCATATCCGCCGCACATGAAAGATGTCTCCGACCTTCTGGCGATGGATCGCACCACCCTGACGGCCAATCTCAAACCGCTTGAACGCCGGGGCTTGGTTGAAATCGCCCCCGATCCCAAGGACAAGCGCGGGCGTCTTCTGACCCTGACCAAGGATGGCATGGCGCTTTTGGCGCGCGCCTTCCCGATCTGGCAGGAAACCCAACAACAGCTGGAAAATCAGGTCGCCGACACGGACCCAAAGCAGCTTTTGGCAGCGTTAATCAATCTGTCTCACGATCAGGATCACTAAGCCTTGCCGGCCAATGGCTGGGAGCGGGGCTTGGCCTTGCCCTATCTTCTTTGGATCATTCGCTCTTGGTCGGTTGTGGTGCAATGCCCGCAAGTGCCTGGTCTACCAACGCGTCAACATAATCCTGTGTAAGCGGCGCGTACGGAATCATCAGCCGGTAGTAGACCGCGCCATACAAGGCGTCCAGCGCGATGTCCAGATTGGTGCCAGGCCTGATTTCACCAAGGCGAACTGCGCGTTCCAGCACCGCCTTGCCCATATTTCGGCGTGGCAGAATCCATTCTTTCCAGAACGCACTGGCCAATGCTTCGTCCTTTTGCGCTTCGCCCAATAGATGGCGCAACAAAATCCCGCGCGGTCCGTTCAACGCGTCGACAAGATGACCGATCGATCCTGTCAAAACTTCTTTGACCTCGCCCTGATCGGGGTACTCGATCAATGGTCCCAGTTCTTGCAGAAATGCAGCCATCACGACCCCGGCTGCATTAGGCCACCGACGATAGATCGTGGTTTTGGCCACGCCCGAGCGCCCGGCAATACGTTCAATCGTTGCAAAGCTGACGCCACCTTCCTGTGCCAGTTCCAGTGCGGCTTTCAACGCAGCCTTAGAGGCTCTTGTGTCCCGGGGACGCCCCACACCTGATGTCGTGTCCGAAGCTTTTTGGTGGTCAGAAGTATCAAGTGTCATTGGACTTTGTTCGTTGCTGGCTTGCATGTGATGGCCCTCAAATTAGCTCTTTCCCCCGCACAGGCCAACCGTGAACCACATCGAGAGGATTGACTACGCATCGTATCGTAATTAAGATTAGATACGTAGCGTATCGAAACATACCCGATATCGGTCACGCAAGGAAAGGTCGATCACATGCCTGAAAAGAACACCCAATCTGTTTCTTACCTTTGCGCCACAGGAAAGGTAGCCGGATCGACAAGGTTGTTGAGCTCGGACATGCTGCTTGGCCATCTGCGTGACGAACGCCGTCTTCGCGGCACCAAGGAAGGATGCGCAGAAGGCGATTGCGGCGCATGCATGGTGGTAATTGCAGAACTTACAAGTGATGAGACCAGTGTTGTCTACAGAGCCGTCAACTCCTGCATTCTCCCGCTGCCCGCAATCACCAACCGTCTCGTATTGACAGTTGAAGATCTCGACGATGGCGAAAACGGCCTCCATCCGGTTCAAAAGGCCCTTGTCGAATGCCATGGTTCGCAATGCGGCTTCTGCACGCCGGGCTTTGTGATGAGCCTCTATGCGCTGTACCTCAATCATGATGTCTATCCCGGACGGCCAAGTGTCAATGAAGCGCTGTCTGGCAATCTGTGCCGATGCACCGGCTATCTGCCCATCTTTGAGGCTGCAGAACGCATGTATGCCTACCCGCGCTGCGCACGCGATCCGGAAGTTGATGCTGCAAGATTAAGAGACATGCAGCAAAAAACCGCGGTGCAAAAGCCGCAGGCGGCATACGATGCCGCCGCCCAACCCAAAACCATCGCCGAGGTTTGTAAGATTCTCTCCAAAGACAATGATGCGCGCATTGTTGCCGGTGCCACTGATTTGGGGCTTGAGGCAACCAAGGACCTGAAATCATGGTCCCGCACCATTCACCTTGATGACGTACGCGAATTGCAACAGATAACGCAAACCGCGCAGGGGTTAAGCATCGGCGCGTCTTGTGTCCTCTCGGAAGTCTTTCCCCTGATGGCAAAGACTTATCCTGAGCTGAGTGACTACTTTTATCGCTTTGCCTCCTTGTCTATTCGCAACCGCGCGACCCTGGGAGGCAATATCGCAAACGGTTCCCCCATCGGGGACAGTATGCCGGTTCTGCTTGCCCTTGATGCAGACCTCGAAATAGCCCGCACCGCAGGACGCCGTGTTATGGCACTAAGTGACTTCTATCTTGGCTATCGCAAGCTTGCGCTGAAGCCTGCAGAACTGTTGACCCGCATCTTGGTGCCGCCAAGACCGGAAGATCTTTTCTTAAGGGCCTACAAGATCTCCAAGCGGCGCGAGGATGACATATCGGCTGTCGCGATGGTGATCGCGCTGACGCTGAAAGATGGCATCGTCGAAAGCGCACGGGTTGCCTTTGGCGGTCTGGCTGAAATGCCGCGTCGGGCCAAAGGTGCCGAGACGATATTAGAAGGGCACGCCTTTGGTCGCGAAACGGTCAATGAAGCGGTCGCCTCGATTGAACGTGAATTCAGCCCGATTTCCGATCACCGGGCCAGCGCCTCCTATCGGTTGCGCGTCGCGGGTAATCTTCTCAGACGCGCATTGGCCGAGTTTGAAGGCAATCCAATCACCCAGACAACTCAGCTGAACTGCGAGGTGGCGCTTTGACCCAAGAGATCAAAACCACACGACACTCCGAGATTGGCAAGGAATGGGCCCATGAAAGCGCGCATCTCCATGTCACCGGGCATGCGGAATATGTCGATGACATCCCCGAACTCGAAGGCTCACTGCATGCGGCCCTTGGACTTTCGACCGTTGCGCGCGGACACATCAAATCAACGGATTTCACCGATGTTCTTGCATTGGACGGGGTCGAGGCGGTCCTGACCGCCAAGGACATCCCGGGTGAAAACCGTTTTGGCATTATTATCGACGATGAGCGTCTTCTGCCGGACAGCCGGGTTGCCTATTGGGGGCAGCCGCTTTTTGTGGTTGTCGCGCAAACTTACGACATCGCGCGACGCGCGGCCCGGCTGGCGCGCATCGAATACGAGGCCGAAACGCCATTACTTGCCGCCGAAGAAGCCATAAGCCGATCGGAAACAGTTGTTCCAGCCCGCACAGCAAGGGATGGGGAGCCGGAGCCCGCCATCCGGGCATCTCACCACGTCATTTCCGGTCACTTGAAGATCGGCGGACAGGAACATTTCTATCTTGAGGGACAGGCCGCCTACGCCATTCCGGGCGAAGACAGGCGGATGACCATTTTCACCTCATCACAACATCCAAGCGAAATGCAGGCCTTTGTTGCCCGGATTCTCGGATGGCCATCCGGACGAGTCACAGCGCTTTGCCGACGCATGGGCGGCGCCTTTGGTGGCAAGGAATCGCAATCCTATTATTTTGCCTGCTTGGCCGCCCTTGGCGCCTTCAAGCTCAATCGGCCGGTGAAACTGCGGCTCGACAGAGACGACGATTTCATGATTACCGGTAAAAGGCATGCGTTCGATATCGACTATATGCTCGCCGCAAACAAGGCTGGCCAATTAACAGCCGCCGTGTTCGAGCACCGCGTATCCGCAGGGCACTCGGCTGACTATTCCGGTGCCGTGTCCGACCGGGCCATGTTTGATGCCACAAATGCGTATTTCGTGCCCAATTTTACCTGCACATCCCATCGGGCGCGCACCAATATCCAGTCAGCGACCGCCTTTCGGGGCTTTGGCGGCCCTCAGGGCATGCTGGGGATGGAGGTCGCCATGGAAACACTCGCCCTGAGGCGTGGTGAAGATTCCCTCGATTTGCGCAAGCGCAACCTTCTGACGCACGGCACCAATGCCCGGCTACACTATGACCATGTGATCGAAGACAACGTGTTGCCAGACCTGATCGAGACGCTGGAGTCCACAAGCGACTACCGCCGTCGCCGCACCGAGATCAATGCCCACAACGCGACCAATTCCATCATAAAAAAGGGAATTTGCCTTTTGCCCGCCGTTTTCGGGGTGGGGTTCGGGGCAACATTTCTCAATCAGGCAGGAGCATTGGTAAACATCTACGCCGACGGGTCCATTCTGGTGAATCATGGCGGCACAGAAATGGGTCAGGGTCTCAATACCAAGATGTTGCAGATCGCATCCAATGTCTTGGGCGTGTCGCCCGAAAAGGTCATTGCAAGCACCACCGACACCAGCAAGGTGCCCAATACGGTTTCAACGGCTGCCAGTAGCGGGACGGACCTGAATGGCATGGCTGTTTACAATGCTGCCGTCTGTCTCCGCGAACGGTTGGCGACACTGGCAACCCAACTATTCGGTGGCAAGCCGGAAGATGTAATTTTCGCCGATGACAAAGTCCATTCCGGCAGCGAGAGCATCGACTTTCCGGCTCTCTGCGAAGCGGCCTTCTTTCATCAGATTTCGCTTTCCGCGACGGGGTATTATCGGGTGCCCAAGGTTGGATACGATTTCGAAACATTCAAGGGTCGCCCGTTTCACTACTATGTATATGGCGCTGCCTGCTCCGAAGTCGCCCTGGACACGCTGACGGGCGAAACACGCGTGTTAAGGGTCGACATGCTTCAGGATGTCGGCAAATCCATTAACCCTGCCCTCGACCGCGGGCAGGCCATCGGTGCCTTCGTTCAGGGCATGGGATGGATGACGACCGAGGAACTGGTGTGGCGTGATGACGGGTTCCTCGCGACCCACGCACCACAAACCTACAAAATTCCCACCGGCGGCGATGTACCCGAAGACTTCAGATTTGCATTCTTCGACAACGAGAATCGTGAAGAGACGATCTACAAGTCCAAGGCAGTCGGCGAACCACCACTAAAACTGTCATTGTCTGTCTTTCTCGCAATTTGGGATGCCGTGGCTTCCTCAACCGGACGCAACCTGCCGCCGCAGCTGAGCGTGCCGGCAACACCCGAAGCCATTCTCAATGCGTTGGAGATTGCGGAAAGAAACCGAGGAGTTTGATTTGAATATTTGTGTTTTTTGCGGATCAAGCGACGGTTTGCGACCGGTCTATAGGCAGGCTGCACATGACCTTGGCCTTGCGCTTGCCAAGAAAGAATGCGGCCTTGTCTATGGCGGTGCCAGCGTCGGGCTTATGGGGGGCGTTGCGGATGCCGTATTGAATGCGGGCGGCAAGGCAATCGGGGTTATCCCGAAAAAGCTGGTCGATAAGGAGGTCGCCCACAAATACTTAAGTGAGCTTCATGTGGTCGACACCATGCATGAACGCAAAGCCTTGATGGCGAACCTCTCTGATGGATTTGTCGCCATGCCCGGCGGTATCGGCACCCTGGAGGAAACGTTTGAGATCTGGACCTGGATGCAACTCGGTTTTCACGCAAAACCGTTGATTTTGCTTAATGTCGATGGCTTTTTCGATGGGCTGTTGAGCTTCCTCGACGACATGACGGCGGAAAAATTTCTAAAACCTGTGCACCGGCAAATGGTTGCCGTGACATCCGATCCGGCGTCCATTCCAGATTTGGTCGCCAATGCAAAAACAGTCTACCAAGACAAATGGATTTAGCCGATCTCAAGCCGGAATTTTTGAAAGCAGGCCCCGTCATGGGAAACCGCTCCTTCGAACACAGCACCAAGTCGTCTTAACGCGGCGAGCTTGGTACGGGTCGGCGGTAACAGGAAGGTCACCGACGAAATACGCGGATCGGATCGGGCAAATTCAAGCGCCTTGTGCGTGATCGCCATGCCAAGCCCGAAACATTCAGGCCGCAGCACCAGCCCATAATCCCAGTCATCGCCTTCTTTCTGAAACCCGCCCCAGCCGACATAGGTGCCATCAAAAAAGATCGCCCAATGCCCCAGGCCATCGCGCTGCCAATAGGCTTTCTTGGCCGCCATGAACCGGGCGACGTCATCCTGATCCCACGGACCGTTTAGCAATGGCATATGCTCCGCCATTCGCGGGTCGGACATATGGGCAATCAGGGTTTCGGGCGCGATATCGTCAAGCGAACCAAACGAAATCGCATCGGATCGGGTTGTCATCGGGCAAGACCAAACTCAGGCAAAGAAAAAGGCGCAAGAACCATCGGTTTATAGCGCCCTTCATCGGCCACTTTGTCAATCAAGCCCACCGGCATCGGCCATCACATTTGCGATAGCGGCCTAGTCCGAGGTTTCGTCATCCGTTTCGCGCGGCGGAAGGAATTCCTTGCGGCACGGCACGGCAACCTCATCAACCACGGTCCAGCCAAAATTACGGAACTTGCCGAAACTGGCCTTTTTCATGGTGATGCCGCTTTCCTTGTGCTTGCGCACTTCCTTGGGGTCTTCGCCCTCAATCCGTTCAGCACGGACCCAGGCGCGTTCACGCATGGCTTTGGTAATGGTCGGTTCGGTCATCGGCTTTTCGCAATTCAATCTTCAAAAGGCGGCGATAGCATGTCTGGCGGCGTTTGTCGCAGGTAATCGTTGGATTTGCTGATCAATCACCGTCATGGGGCAGGTGGAAGGTGGTCTCGGTAAAGGATTCACGTTCCGACATAATCGCCATCCAGTCGCGCACCCGCACCGGGATATCAAACCGCCGGTCCGGCCAGCGGAAATCAATGTAATAAAGCGCAATCAGCACAGACCAGGTACCAAGATGTGGCTCCTCGGTGCGAAGCGCCGGCAGGCCATCAAGGATCGCCTCAATACCGGATGTAATCGCCTGCGCCTGTCTTTCCATTACGTCTTCGGAACGATCACCGTCTTCGCGTTGGGAGTCGGCATAAAGCCGGGCGGTTGCCGCCATCATGCCATCTGCCAAACCCTGCCATTTCAATGCACTAAGGCGTGCCGGGCCGCTTTCAGGGATCACACCCTGTGAAATGCCCTGGGATTTGGCAAGCTGATCAAGATAATCACAGATCACGGCCGATTCAAAAACCGCCATGCCGTCTTCAAGGATCAGGGTCGGCACTTTGGCAAGCGGATTATGGGCACGCAGCGCCTCATCCGTCCACGGATCAATCAGGATCTCGCTGATCTGTTTTTCCAGACCCAACTCACGCAAGACAACGCGCACCTTGCGCGAAAAGGGTGAAGTTGGCGCGTAATAAAGCTGCATCATGATCCAAAGCCCCTTGCCATTGGCACATTTCCGTCGGCTACGCTTCGCGGTCAAACGCGCAAATCCGGCGTCCAGCCAATTCCTTCGAGATGCCAGTTGGCATGCCAGTTGGTGTCGTTGCGTGACAGTGTAAGGTAATTTCGCGCCGCACAATAGGTACCTTTGCGTTCCGGCAGCGGTTTTAACTCTGTCGGCCGACCCGGAAGCGGGTTCTCCCCGATCCATGCCAGAAGGCCCAAAACCCTGGCAAAGGTCGGGGGTGGTGCGGTGTGCGAGATACCCGATGCCACCAGTTGATGGATGGTTTTACCCTTGGTTTCGAAGGTGCCCCGGGTTGCGACATGGATTTCCCCCGATAACAGGGTGATCTCATGGTCATGCTCGTTGGCGATTTCTTCGATCAGCTCAAGGAAACGGCACCATTCGCGCCGGTGCCAGCGACTTTGCCACTGATCGCGCAGGTCATCCTCGTATTTCTGGGCACGGGGGGAAAGATGCAACACCATCTCGATCAACGATAGTCGCGGCCCGATCACCGGCACGCTCGACATCAGAAGAATACGATTGCCATCCGGCACGGTTTTGAGCATCTCGGGCAAATCGCGCCAGCCATGCGCACCCATCACGTCATTTGGTGTCCGTTCGGATCGCAAATCGGGCGCAACAATACTGACCCCCGGAAAATCGGTGCGCCAGCCAAGGCTGATGCCATCGCGATCCTTGACCATATCGGGCAAATCATCGGGTGTGCAGCCAAGCTGCATCAGGCAAAAGGCCTGTCGTGCGCAGTCAAACATGCCCTTGGCAACGGCACTGCCCTGAAACCACTTCTTGTGACTGCCCCAGCCATCAAAAATGTCATGGTCATCCCACATCATCAGCGACGGCACGCGTGCGAGCATGTATTGGATCTGCGGTTGGCCATAAATCGCCAGATAATGATCAAGATAGAATTTCAAAACGGCGTCGCGCATGACATCGGAAAAGGCGGTTGCCAACCGTTCACTGCGTCCGGCCTTGTCCCAGGCAATGATATCCTCGTGACATTCCCAGACCCCGTCGGCGTAAATCTGATCGCCACCATGCAGCAAAAGCGAGAAGGGCTGCTTTGCGTGCTCTTTGCCCAAATCCGTCCAGAGCGCATTGCGGTCTTCAAGCGGCCGGTCCAGATCACCGTCTTCCTGACCATTGCACGATACAAACCCGATGCGAAGATCATCCCCAAGATCGGTGCAAACCTCATATGTTTCGTTTCCGAAACTATATGATGCGGCCCGGTTTGACGGCAGCTCAAAATCAAACCGCCAATAGCTTCGCCCAAACAGCGTTGCAAGCTTTGACGGCGCAATGACATCACGGCCATTAGCCCGAAATTCCGGGATTTCTGCACCATCATCGGCAACCACAAGGGCGGCGATTTTTGCCGCCTTGGCATCAGCACCCCGGGCAAACAGGAACGGCCCGAAAAGATCCTGATCGGTGATTTTTGTCGCCTCGGAGCTGGTCATGCGCTGTTACTACCTGCCAAAATGATGTGAACTTGACCCTTGAAACATACGTTTGATCGCCGCGTTAGTTCCAGCTTAGCGGAACCGGACGGTGACGGCATCGTCAAAGTCACACAACAGGCCGACATAAAAAAGGCAAGCAGCATGAGGGACTTGTCGCTATCATCACCGGGTTAACCGCAAAAATTGGAGAAACCCAGTGACTGCACAGCGCCCCAAAGCCACTCCCACCGTTCAGGTTGATGACGATGCCGTCAAGGTGACCGAATGGCACTTCCCGCCCGGCTCCGAAACCGGTGATCATGTTCACGGCATGGATTATGTCGTCGTGCCGATGACAACCGGCACCCTGACCATTGTTAACGATGACGGCACAACGTTTCCGTCCGACATGACCGCCGGGAAATCCTATGCCCGCAAGACCGGCGTGTCCCATAACGTCATTAACAACAATGACTTTGCCATCACCTTTGTCGAGGTCGAGGTCAAGGCGCGCTGATCAAAGCCCGCCTCAAAAGCCCCACAAAATCACCCAACAAAAAGGGCAGGTGATCATAACCTGCCCTATTTCGTTTTAGCGATATGAGGATGGCCTAGCCAAGCCGCGTTTCAATCGCATCCCAGATCAGGCTTTCCAGTTTGGAGCCGTCAAACCGGTTGATCTCTTGAAGACCGGTCGGCGAGGTGACGTTGATTTCCGTCATGTAATCGCCGATCACGTCAATCCCTACAAAGATCAGATCACGCTTCTTAAGCTCCGGCCCGATGCGATCGCAAATCTCGCGTTCGCGCGGTGTCAGCATCGATTTCTCGGCCATACCGCCGACATGCATGTTCGAACGTGCCTCACCCTCGGCCGGAACGCGGTTGATCGCCCCCACCGGTTCGCCATCGACCAGAATGATGCGTTTGTCGCCCTTGCGCACATCCGGCAAATAAGCCTGCACCATCAACGGTTCGCGCGACTGCGCGGCAAACAGTTCCAAAAGCGAATTAAGGTTCTCATCACCGGGTTTGAGGTGGAACACG
>NZ_DCAO01000021.1:7763-61007 GCF_002311515.1 Thalassospira sp. UBA1131 | reverse complement strand
CCCCCGAGGCCACCAACCGATCAACGGCAATGACGCGGTCTTCCTGACCAATCATTCAAAAACGGGGCGGATACAACACAGTATCCGCCCCGTTTTTTTTTTGCGTCGAACCCTCGACAAAATCCGAAAACACCGCAAGAACGTGAAAGCCAAGTGACGCTGACTGTGGCCTATTGGCGGCTATCGGATATGCCCCATATATCCGCAAATTCCCTGATTGGTCCCCGCGCGCTGCCAACCTGCGTTACCAGTTCTGCGTCACCCGTTCCCCTTCGTGCCACCGCCCCTCGCGCACGTGCTGTTTTGAAAGCCCCGATGATGACAGCCCTTTTATTCGTGATCGTCACCGCCTGCTGGGGATTTACCTGGTATGCGATCAAACTTCAGATCGGACCGATCCCGGTCGAAATTTCAATCTTTTATCGCTTTGCGCTGGCCGCGGTCGTTTTGTGCGGCTTCCTGTTCCTATCGCGCAAATGGCGCCCTGTGCCATGGCAAGCACATCCGTGGATCGTGCTTTTGGGCTGCGGGCTGTTTGGCATCAACTTTATCCTGATGTATTCGGCAACCGGATATATCGCCAGCGGCATTGTCGCGGTGATCTTCACCACCTCGACCATTTTCAACGCGCTGGGCAACTGGGCCTTTTACGGCAACCGTCCGGGTTTGCGCTTTGTGTTTGGCGCAGCATTCGGGCTTGCTGGCATCGCCTGTCTGTTTGCCAATCAGATCTATGCCCTGTCGCACAACGCCAATGCCATCACCGGCATGCTGCTTGCGCTTGGCGGTACGGCGGTGTTTAGCTGTGGCAACATGGTGTCGGTCAAACTCAATCGTATGGGCATACCCAACCGCGATGCGGTCGCGCGTGGCATGATCTATGGCACGGTGTTGCTGTTCATCTTTGCCATGTTCCGCGGCCAGACGCCGGTCATGCCGACCGACCCGATCTATATCGGTGGCTTGCTGTATCTCGCCATTCCGGGCTCGGTCGTGGCGTTTATCGCCTATCTCGCACTGGTTAACCGTGTCGGTGCCGGACGTGCAGCCTATGTCACCGTGCTGTTCCCGGTCGTGGCGCTGACGGTCTCGACCTTCCTTGAAGGCTATGTCTGGACCCCGATTGGCGCGACCGGCCTTGCGATGGTGTTGCTTGGCAACATCACGATCTTTGCGCGGCTTCCGAAATTCATATAACGTGGCGACATTTTTGGAAACCAACAAAACGGAGTGCCATGCGCACTCTGTTTTTCTTTCTATCGAGTGTTTTCAAACCCTTGACCATCAAATGACGTCAGGTGCCATTCACTCGTTCAGTAGTCTCCGGCTCCTCATTTTCTGCATGATCAAGCTTGTCGAGCACGATGCACGCGACCAAATCTCCGCAAACATTGACGACCGTCCGGCTCATATCCAAAAGGCGATCAACGCCCATGATCAGCGCGATACCTGATGCCGGAACACCAACGGACACGAGAATGGTCGACAGGATCACGATACCAACACCCGGCGTTGCCGGGGACCCAATCGATGCACCAACCGACGTCAGGACAATAAGGATCAGACCGGCTGCGCCGATCTCAACACCGAAAACCTGAGCGATGAAGATCGCCGCAACCCCTTGATAAAGCGCTGTGCCGTTCATGTTGATGGTTGCGCCAAGCGGAATGACAAACTGACTGATGTGTTTTCGCACCCCCAAGGGGCCTTCTGCCGTCTTGATCGACAACGGCATCACGGCAGCAGAACTTGATGTCGAGAAGGCAAGCAACATGACATCCTTTGCTGCGCCAAAGAACACCTTGGGCGACACGCCCGCGTAAACCCGACCGACAACAAGCAACACACCGAGCATCAACAAAAGACCGAGAAGCACAGTGCCGACATAAACAAGCACGCCCAACAATGCTTGCGGCCCCGTTTCCGCGGTTAATCGCGCCATCAGGCCGAACACGGCAAGCGGCGCAAGCCACATGGCCCACTTCACGATCGTCAGACAGACTTCTTGCAAGCTTGCCAGCAAATCAAGCACCGGCCGCGCCTTGTCACGTTGCATAACCACAAGGGCAACGCCGAAAATGCTGGCAAAGATCACCACCTGTAGCATGTTGCTCTCGACCATTGACGACAAGGGGTTGGACGGCAGGAGGGTTAGGACACGATCAGGTAAATCCAGAATGCGCACACCGCCCGCTTCCGGTGCCCCAGTTGACGCGTCAACAACACTGGCAAGGCCAAGATTGGTCGCATCGACATAATCACCGGGACGAATAAGCAGCGCCAACGCAATACCGATGGTCACAGCCACAGCCGTTGTCGCTACGAAGAACAGGATTGCCCGTCCGCCCAACCGGCGCAACTGGTCGATATCATCTGACGAACACAAGCCGCGAATGATAGATGAGAAAACAAGCGGAATGACGATCATTTGAATTAGGGCAAGGAACAGATGCCCGGGAAACGCAAGCCAGTTCCCGACAACCGACGCCGTTTCCCTTGATAGTAACCCGGTGGTCGGCCCCATGATCAGCCCGGTACATACGCCGATTACCATGCCAACCAGCACCTGTAACCACAAGCGACCGCGTACCAGTGACTGTAACGAATAGGCGAAAGGTAATAATGATCGACGACGCGGGTTGTCACTGTGAACTGTCATTTTCCATCCCGTGTTTACCGACCCCGAACCAAAACCACCCTACCTTATTATCCAAACACCGGTCCAGTTGATCGAAATTTCGAAAAATCGCCTGTTAGACCCAATCTTGCATTGAAGTCCGAAAGTGGCGAGCAGCAAAAAACCAATCCGCCTAGTCTTCGTTGGTCACCAACAGATCGACGGAGCCCGCGATGCTGCCCCATGAAAACACCACACGTTTGATATCGCTTGATATGGAACTGTCTTCCCGCCCGAAACATCGCGGCATTGATGGCCCAAGAAACCTCTCTACCGCAGGTGGCTTACAGCCCAAACAACCGCCCACCCAACCAATGGACCGCATCAGCTGGATGATGCTGATCTCGCTATCAGTCCTGTGGGGTGGATCGTTTTTCTTTACCGAGATCGCGCTTGTCGATCTGCCGCCCCTGACGCTTGTGCTATGCCGGGTGTCGATTGCGACCATGGTTCTGTGGTGGGTGGTATTGTTGCGCGATATCGCCATCCCGTGTGATCCGAAATTCTGGGCGGGCGTTGCCGTGATGGGCGGGCTTAACAATCTGATACCCTTTTGCCTGATTGTCTGGAGCCAGACACAAATCACCAGCAGTCTTGCCGCGATCCTGAATGCCACCACCCCGCTTTTCACCCTGCTGATTGCCCATATCGCAACAGACAGCGAAAAGCTCACCTTGCGCAAAACCATCGGTGTCCTGATCGGGTTTGGCGGCGTGATCGTGATTTTCGGCCTTCCGACATCTGCCAACACGATGGGCCTGCTTGCGCCGGGTGCCGTTTTGCTTGCCGCCTTCAGTTATGGCTGCGCCGGCGTATTTGGCAGACGTTTTGCCACCACCCCGCCGATCCTGACCGCAGCCGGCATGACCAGCGCGTCGAGCCTGATGCTCCTGCCCCTTTCGATCCTGATTGATCAGCCCTGGCACCTGCCCGTTCCCACCACCAGCACCATCCTTGCCGTGCTGGGCTTTGCCACACTCAGCACGGCGCTGGCTTATATCCTTTACTTCGCCATCCTCAAACGCGCCGGCGCAAGTAACCTTCTGCTTGTCACCTTCCTGATTCCGGTCAGTGCGATTTTGCTGGGGGTCGGGTTCCTCGGGGAAACGTTGATGATCCAGCACATCATTGGCATGGGCGTGATTGGCATTGGGTTGGCAGTCATTGACGGGCGACTTACCCGGAAACACTAAATATCAGCACGACCAATACTTAGCCATTGACCTAACTTTTCAACGAAACTATAGTTAGCCGCATGGATAAGTATCAAGAACCACTCGACACCATCTTCCATGCGCTCGCCGATCCGACCCGCAGAGCCGTCGTTCAGCGTTTGGTAGAGGGCCCGGCACCGGTTAAGGAGCTGGCCGCGCCATATGACATGGCGTTGCCTTCTTTCATGAAACATATCGGCGTTTTGGAAAGTGCCGGGTTGATTGCTTCTCAAAAGCAGGGCCGCGTGCGCACCTGTACGCTCAATCCCGGTAAATTGGCAGCGGCGGAAAAATGGTTCGAAGAACAGCGTGCCAGCTGGGCAAGCCGCTTTGACAATCTCGACAATCTGCTCACATCTTTGCAGGGAGAAACTGATGAAACCTGATCTGCGTTTTAACTTTATCGCCGACATGCAAAAAAGCATTCTGACCGTCCGGCGCGAGTTTGCCGCCAACCGGCAACTGGTGTGGGATTGCTACACCAAGAGCGAACTTCTTGATCAGTGGTACGCGCCCAAACCACTGACCACTAAAACCAAGTCTTTTGACTTCCGCGAAGGCGGGCATTGGCATTTTGCCATGATCGATCCGAATGGCACCCATTATTGGAGCCGCACAGATTACGAAACCATCACCCCGATTGACGGTTATACCGGCTACGACAGCTTTACCGACGAGACAGGTGTTGTGAATCCCGACCTGCCGCGCTCTCACATCGAAATGACCTTTACCGAGCAGGGGGCGCATACACTCACTGAGACAGTGGTTACCTATAACTCGCCCAAAGACCTGCAAACCGTGATTGATATGGGTATGGAGGAAGGCTTGACCTCGACACTAGAGCGACTGGATGAGTTGCTTTTGAAGCTGACCACGTAAACGCGTAAAAACGTTTTCTACCTTCGGGAGAGCGCAACCTTTCTACGCGTCCTGCTTTTTCTGTTACTGGGCGGAGCGCTCACAAATCGGCTCCGCCCAGCGAAACATTAGAGGCGCCTTTGGGCCGGCATCCGATCAAGATGATTGTTACCGGAGTTGGCTTGCTTGCCATCGACGAGTGGATTTTGTGCCGATTTAACTCCATTCAGACTACGTCCGCGATCAAAGGAAACGCGGGAATTTTCCGGCCTTTCCTTTTAAAATCAACCGCTAAAATATTCGGCAGTCTGCATATCCTCGATCAAGCCGATTTCACGCGGCACCCAACCGAGCGTTTGCTGGGTCCGCCCACTTGAGGCGCAGCAATCAATGGCTGCAAAATGGCTGAACCAGCCGAAATAGTCCTTGGCCTGATCAGTCGTCAGCGACTTGAACGGAACACCAAGCCCGACACTGATGTTATGGGCAATATCGGCAAAGGCAACGCCTTCCTCGGCCACAGCATGATAGGCTGGTTGGTTGGCGTGGTCTTCGATGGCAAGGCGATAGGCACGTGCAGCATCAAAGCGATGCACCGCAGGCCACAGGTTCTCGCCATCCTCGATACAGGCGGCAAATCCCTTTTCGCGCGCCAGATTGATCAGAAGCGGTACAAAGCCATGATCGCCCGCCCCGTGCACTGACGGCGGCAACCGCATAACCGAGACATTCACGCCATCTGCTGCTATTTCGGCTGCTGCCTCTTCTGAGGCCTTACGCGGGATATCTCCGCTGACCGTATCGCTTTCAACCAAAGGCCGATCAGCACGCAGAAGCGCGATACCCGATGTCACAATCATCGGACGATCCGATCCGGCCAGAACCGATCCCATTGCCTTGATCACGCGGCGGTCCTTTTCGCAATTTTCGACATAGCGGGAAAAATCATGATCAAAGGCAGTATGGATCACGGCATCACAGGAGGCCGCCCCGCTTTGAAGTTTGCCCACGTCCTCAAGATCACCGTGAAAGGCGTTCGCCCCGAGTGCGGCAAGCTTTTCGGCCCCCGCTTCAGAACGCGTCAGGCCTAAGACCGAATGCCCGTGATCAATAAGTTCCTGCACCACAGCTGATCCGACAAATCCCGTCGCACCTGTTACAAACACACGCATCGTCACTCCGTCCTTACATCACATCTGGAAAAACTGGAACACATCATGCTCCGGTCCCAAGCACGATATCGCTTGCGATCTGGACGATCTATGCGTATGAGTCCAATATATATTCTCATTCGTCCACAAACAGGCCAACCATGGATCCGCTTTCCGATATCCTCGCCCTGCTCCGCCCGGAAAACTACCTTTCGGCCGGGTTCGATATCGGCGCGCCCTGGGCGATCCAGTTTCCCGATCAGGGGCAAAACATCAAAACCGCCGCAGTGGTAAAAGGGGACTGTTGGATTTCGGTTGAGGGGGTGGCCGACCCGGTGCACCTGCAACCCGGGGATTGCGTCCTGCTGCCACATGGCAAGGCTTTCTTGATGGCAAGCGACCTTGATGTCGCGCCAATGCAAGCTGGCACAACCTTTAAACCTTCCGGATTTGGCACCATCAAAACACTGAATGGCGGCGGGGATTGCGTTGTGGCGAGCAGCCGGTTTGGTCTGCAAGGACCGCAGGCCGACTTGCTGCTGGCGATGTTGCCGCCGCTTGTGGTCATTCGTAATCGCGATGAAAGCGAAGCACTTCGCCATTGCATTGAACGCACCATGACGGAGATGCGCAAAAACGATCCGGGCAGCAAACTGGTATTGCAACATCTGGCCCACATGATGCTGATCCAGGTGTTGCGCATGTACATGAATGACGACGCCAAGGGGGTTGGCTGGTTCTTTGCCCTTGCCGACCCGCAAGTCAGCAAGGCCATATCGGCCATCCATGCCGATCCGGCGCAGAACTGGACTGTGGAAAGCCTTGCAAAATGCTCCGGCATGTCCCGGTCCGCCTTCGCCGCCAAGTTCAAGGAACGCGTTGGCGAAAGCCCGATGGGCTATTTGACCCGTTGGCGGATGATGCTGGCCGGCGAAAGACTGACCTCATCGCGCGAACCGATATCCCAAATCTCGCTCAGTCTGGGATATGAGTCCGAGAGTGCCTTTAGCACAGCGTTTAAGCGCGTGATGGGCTGCCCACCAAGAAGCTATTGCAAGCAAGGCTTGCCCCGGCCAGACGTCAAAATGACTTGAACACCCCAAGCACAAAGCACTGAGACCAAACGAGCCCCGCATCGCAGAATTTTGTTAGTGGGAGAAATATGCGTCACGCCCTAATGACAGGAGCAGCACGGATCGTACAGCGTTCAACATCACTGGCAGTCGCTATTTTCTGGCAGTTGAATGATAAAATACACTTCACCTGAGCGCAAAAAACACCATCTAAACAAATGCCGTAATATTCCGAGCAACCTTTAGCCGACTGCACGATTTCAGGTAAGTTATTGAGATCATTTAATAAGAAAAGGGGCAAAGTTGGATATTCATCAAGAGTTTTTCGGAACAGAAAGCAGCATTGCTCTGATGAAGAGGAGTGCGGCTCTTTGGTCACTGATAAATGACAATCCGAGATTTGCCTATTACGGCCGGACGGTCGCCCTGTCCGATATACAGACCGACACCGCCGACATACTTGCATCTGTCACCTCTTTGCTTGGCGCATCGGTTGCCTATTATTTCCCCAAATTCAAGGCAGATAAACTGTTCGCAGAACTGAAGGCTCGCGGATTTTCGTGCGACCGCCATGAACATTATTGGGGTGGTGAAGCCGCCTACGAGGCCAGCCGTCAAGCCCTTGATAAGTATGACCTGCCAAGCGACCTGTCGATTATAGCACTCGACAAAATGTCGCCGAATGAACTGGTCGCTGATGTTGCTGCACTTTGCCAATCCTGTGACGTCATGCCTGTGCCGGGCGCCATCATGCGGGGTCAAGGCAGGCGCGGCATAAACTTGGTTGCCATTGACGCTTCTGGCGCACCGGTTGCGAGTGCATCTTCATTCGTGATGCATCATGCGTCCGGAGCGCGACCAAACGATGTCTTTTGGGGCATGCTTGCCACGCGTGAGGACAGACGCGGCGAGAAGATCGGCTTGATTCTTGGTGCCAAGGCAATCATTCATATGTGGGAAAAAGAGGCTGCACGAGGTTTCATGACCGGCGTTCGCCTTGATAACCCGTCCTCGCAGGCGCTGTGCACCAAGCTGGGCGTAACGGACTCTGATTGGATCTATGCCTCTTGCATCAACAATGAAGTTCTCGGCCGAGCCAGTGTAACCAAGTAACCCATTTCGGTTGTCGCTGATCCAGGTTCACGCTTAAAAAGGGGACTGTCCCCTTTTTCCCGCAAACTAAATAGCGACTTGGAGCTTACCGTTGAGCAAAGTGAAACGGCAACACTACGTCCCTCAATTTCTACTCAAGAAGTTCTCAAATCAAGATGAGAAAATTCATGTTTTTGAGCGAAACAAAGGTTTTTCTCATATTGCTTCTTCCCAAAATGTTGCGTGTCAACGTTATTACAACGCAGAAACATTAGAATCTGGCGATATAGACACACAGAGCATTGAAAAAAGACTAAGTGAGATTGAAGGTGCAGGCTCCGTCGTCATGGAACTGCTTCTATCTGGCTCCCCCCTAACATCTGAGCAACGTGAGGATTTCGCAATTTTCTTAACCTCTCAGGACTTCCGATCTCCAAGGAAGAGGCAAGATTATGCTGATCTATTACTAGCAATAGCGCACAAGAAATTTCCAAAACATACCATTAGTTCGGTGGAAAATTATATCGAAGAAGTAAAAAAGGCTTCTTCAGAAAGAGGTCAGCTCGACCTAAAAAATATAGCTGAGAGCAAGCTAGAAATAGACGACGACGGAGCCATACTTGTCGATTTTAAAGAGACCGTTAGCACGTTGTCGGCGGCGCAACATTTCGCTCCAATAGTTTCTAAGATGAACTGGGAAATAATCTTTGCACCAGCAGAGTTGCAGTACGTAATTTCAGATTCGCCAGTACAACTTTTTGAAGACCGAGGTACATTGGGAGAGTTCACAGGCCCCGGATATTGGCGACCAGAAAGCTGTATTTCATTTCCTCTAAGTCCGAACGCCTGTTTCTTGGCTTATCACCCAAAAGAAACATCTGGAATTGGTTGGCCACCTAAACTTACGTCTAGAGATGCGAAGGGTTGCGAAGTACGTTTCTTGAATCAACTCCAGTTGGTTGGTTGCTTAAAGCAAGTTTATGCATCATCAAACCAATCTTGGCTCGGTAAGAAATGCGCATTACTTCCAGAGGCAAAGCCACGGTTAAGTTTCTTGCCTGTAGATCAGGAAGGAGAAATCGTATCCGTTAAAACCACGCGCTAGCTAGTAGCCAACGTTCCAATTTCTCGCGAACCAGGGGGCTCAAGCCCTCTCCTGCCGCGTAAAAATGAAATAAGCCCTGCATCAGGGATGCAGGGCTTATTTAATTGGTAGCCGAGGAGGGACTAGCAGAGTTCCGAAAAACCCTTTGTTTTCAATGCACAGGTGCCCCACGAAACACCATAATGCGCCCATTATATATCAATGGGTTACAAACAGGGTGCCCCACGAATTGCAGTGCATATTGATTGAATTCTGGCCCGATGATAAAAGAACATACCGGGAACAATTCAGGCAAAAAATATATGGGTCATGATTGGGATGGCTACATCAGCATCCTTGAGGCCGCACGGATGAATGATCATTGCCGGATCTATTGCGCGAACCATCGTTGCGACCATGACGGGCGGCTTGAATTTGCTCCGCTGATCGATCGGCATGGACCGCATATCGGGCTGGGCACGATCCTGCGCAAGCTGCGCTGCGCCAGGTGCGGGTCGCTGGGCGCGTTCCCGATCATGGAACCGGGCACCAAAGTCACGCCGGCCAATCCGATCTATTGTGCCATCCACACCGACCAGCCCCACCCTTGCGACCGCGAAGGGGCCTGCAAGGATGGGTGCCGGTTGATGGGCTAGGAACGAGGCCGCGATATAGCGGCGTGCATCGCAGCGTCTTTGCTTTTACTGCCGGAGCTTGAACCGAAATAGTATGCAATCACCCCGGCAAAGGCAGTGCCGAGTGACCCAAGCATCACCAGCAATGCATCACGCCCGGTTTCCGGCAAAGCATGGGTCACCATGAAAGACAGGATACCAAAGAACCCGACAGTGATGGCGATGGCAAGCAGCCGCGGCGTCCAGGTATCACCGGTTTTGACTTCACGGTTTCGCGCGCTGTCACGGTCCTGTTGGTGAATGCGCTCGATATCGATATCAAGCTTTCTCATCTGGACCTTGAAGTCCTGTTCCGCCTTTTTCAGGGCAAGCAACTGATCAGGCGATGCCGACTGCACAGCAGCGGCGATCTGATCTTCGGTGGCGTCTTCATCACCCAGCAGGGCACCGGCAATCGTGCGGGTGGCAAGACCGCCAAGCGGCCCACCGATGGCGGTGCCCAGCACCGGCGCAACCGTCTTGACGATCGATTTCCAATCGAAGTCCATCACGCACCCCCGATATAGCGTTCATAGTTCTCGACAAATTCCTGCCGCGTGCCTTTGCCATGAACGGTGTTGTAGTACCGCTTCCAATAGGCCGCCATGCCATGCACGTCATCGGCCTTGGGCAGTGGTTCGGCGCGGCGCAGGTAATGCACCCGGCACATCAGCGCCGCATAGGCGAGATTGACGGTCAGGTTTTCGGCCTTGTCGATTGCCCCGATCAACCAGGCATCAATCGAGCCGCGCAGGTCATCACGATATGACAGGTAATTGTCATAGATATCGTCAAGCGTGTCCGGCTCCATCTGAAAGATGCCGCGCGCCGGGCCGCCCTTGAGCTGGACAACAAACTTGCCGCAGGCACTTTCCTGCGCGGCAGTACCAAGCACAAGGTTTTCCGCCGCCTGCGACCAGAGGCCGGTGGCGGTCAGCACGGGCCGTATGACATCAAGGCGCAACTGTGATGCATCAATCATCGGATCCACCCCATAACCAGCGCCACCCAAACCATGACATAGCCAACGATGGCCCCGATGATGGTCAGCGCGATGACAAGCCACATGGCCGGACCGGCCAGCATGGCGATGCCGCCAAACAGCGCCCCGCCGATCGCCATGGCGATGATGTGAAGGATGATCATCATTTCACCGTCTCCCTCACCACATCTGTGATGCGCTTTTCCATTTGCGTCGCGTCATCTTTGGTGAACATTTTCTCAAGCATCCGGCGCTCAAGCCCATGGTGGTCCCGGCGCAATTCGTTATGCGCATCCCACTGCTTGGCCCGGCTTTGCGTTGAATCGGCCCGATCATCCGCCTGTCGCTTAAGCACCCAACCGACAATCAAAAGAAAGGTTCCGCCCATTCCGCCGATCACCCAGTAAAACGTCGCTGCGTCCATCTGATCACCCCTATCGGCTGGACATTTCGGAAATTTATGGTCAGGCCGCCGGCCCCTTGAGTTTATCTTCAAGGTCTTCCCAAGCCTCGCCAGAGGCAACAAGGCAACTTGGCCCGCCCGGATAGGTAAACAGGATGGTCCATGTTTGCCCGTCGGGCGCTTTAAGCACCTCGATCACGCCGCCATTGCGGGTCACCCCGACCGCAACCGGTTCCTCGGCATATTTGGCCGACAGGCTATCGATCACCTTGGACCGGTCGCCGCACACCGGGCTTGCGCGCGCGGAGATGAGGGGCGACAGCGATAAAAAAAAGGACCGCTGCCAGTGCGATCCCGTAACAAAGCTTGATTTTGCGCATGACCCTATTCCCCCTCCGGTTCCGGTGGCGGTGACCAGTATTGATCGTCCTGATAATCCGCCGGAATCGGGTCCATCGCGATCAGGGCAAAGTAATATTGCCAGATCGCCTGACGACTGGCGGCACCCGTGTTGAAGATGTCCATCCATTCAGTGGGCGACACCGACACCGGCCCGGTGTTGGTGACGATGTTGATCGCCGTGGCATCGGAAAGCGCAAGCCGCGCCTGCGCGATCGGCATCACTTCCATCATCCAGGCCGCCATGTCCTTTTCATCGGTGCCGATGGTATGGACACCGCGACCATCCCCGAAATCATAATCGAATGATGCGGCGGCAAGACGGCGGTCGCGCTCGGTTTCGACTTCCGAAACAGTGACCGTCGCACCGCCCGCAACAACCTCCCAACCTTCACCGCGCCAGAAGCAACCTTGTGTATCGCGGTTATATCCCGGCGCAGCAACGCCCGCGCTCAACATCCAAGGCGCAGGATCGTCAGAGATAATGTGCTCTCCCGTATGCGGACTATAAAGATCATTCATTTTAGCGCGCCTCTTGCCCAAGGTTCACGTGGTCACCCGCGGCCCGAACCGAAATAGACCAGATCGAGAGAGACAACGCATTGCTAAAGTCCACACAGCGGGACCCGGAAAACGAGCCACTGCCACGGTTTCCGCCGAGAAGGATTTCACCAGAACCTGCGAAGATACTACCACGCCCGACGCCGGACCAAGCTGAACCTCCGACGCTGTCGATCGGCCCGCCAATGACGTATTGATGCCCGGTTGCCTGCTCAAGCCCGATCCGACTTGTATATCCCGCTTGCCGCGCTGTCGCGGTGATTGTAGATGATGCGCCTCCAAGGCTTTGGCCTTCTGTCACACCAAAAGCGAACGACATGAATTCCTCATATCTCGGCAAACGCAGTCCGAAGGACGACACAAGCTCGTTTGCCTCAAATGTTGCAAGCCGCGAATATTTTGTTGATCCGTTACCGCCCCACGCAGACGGGATATATGGCAGAACAGTGCCGCTGGCGACATTGGTGTTGTACCCAGACGGTCCGTTGGCATCAGGATCGTCTGACATAAAATAGATCGCCACCCACATCTTCATGGTCGGGTCGAAGACCATGCCACGCTGTTCACCTGCGCACTTGAATGTGGCATCCCAGATCGAAAATGCGTTGATTCCCTTGACTTTATCGACATCTGCCTGTGTCCACCCGAACGACCCGCCCGCTGATGTCACAGCAGATGTGTTAAACCCACCACCCGCAACGGTTTCTGTTGGCCCGACAAGACCATAATGATACCCACCGACCTTCACCGCACCAGCCTGCGGCGCAGCAAGATCCCCCGTCGCCGCAGGACTTGCGAAGGAATCGGCAACAGCTTCGAGCGATCCGTCAGTTTTCAGCCAAATAGAATAGTCGGCGCCAGAAGAATGCGTCGGCATTGTAACGGCAGTATCAGTCGACCATTCATGAACCGTTCCGCCCGCCGCGATGCGCGTCCCTGCCTTGATCGAAATCGTTTGCGCAGCAGTCTTTGTGAAAGCGGGGGTGGTAATGTCCGCTTTCTGGAAAATGCTGTAACGGGCCAACCCGCCAATACCAGTCAAACCGGAACCATCACCATCAGCCCGAAGCAATCCAGCCGAACCACCTGCGGCCACATCCTCAAGTCGCAAAAGGCGGCTTGCCACCGAACCATGATCGACCCACCCGGTATTCGCCGCATTGCGCTGATAAAGGCGGCCGTCACTGGTATTGACATAGGCCATATACGCATAGGTGGTTGATGGGGCAGTTGCGCCAGAATTCATCGTTGCAACGGCAAGCAGCGCGTCATTGAAATCACCCCGGACAACCGCGCCTGATCCATTGCCCACGACATAATCATGCTGTGCCATTTATGCCCCCACCCGCGCTTTGCGCTTGTCATATTCCGCGATCCAGCTTTCCGTCGCTGCTGGCAACGTCATGCCCTCAACATCACGCAGATGGCGGAACCCTTCGATGATCGCTGTTTCGGCTTCCACCTTTTCGGACTTGACCGGCTCAAACCGGCCAGCCTGCGGGTTCCAGCGGTAACGACCCGGTTTAAGGTCGCAATCACCGCCATCGACCCATTCCGGAATGCCATCAGTGACGGTCGCAACGCTGCCATCGGCAATGTCTTCGTAGCCCATAAGCACACCGGATCGATCCAGCCGCGCAACACGGATGGTTGATGCGGCCTGCGCCGCACCTTTGGTTTTCTTTGCCATGTTGGAAATCCTGTTTAAGCCAGTTGTTCTGCGGTCACCCGCATGTCACTGACCCGGATGTTGTAGGATTGGTTTGACACCGTCAAAACCGCCTTCAAATCAGCGCCGCGACAAAACACCTCGGCACTGTCAAGACGCTGCCACTCCGACCAGGTCGGCGACACATTCGGGTCATCATCGGTGGTCCGCACCCAGATGGTGCAATCACCTTCGCCGGACGCTTCTCCATCGAAATCCGGCCTATCATCGATCAACCCCGGCCAGTCGTCGATCAGATCGACAACATTGACGACCTCGACCGTGACAGACGCAGTTAGGCGCATGCGGCGCTTGGTGCCGAAATCAAGCCCCGATCCCCAGTCATATTCACCACTGGTCAGAACGCCGCCATAGGCATCGATCGATGACACCGCATCAAAATCAATGATGTCATCGACCAGCCCGGCCCCTTGCAGGGTCAGGTGACCGTCATCATTGACAATCGTGCCATCATGGGTGCCGTCATAGGCCGCACTTTCAACAACCGTGTCATAGGTCGAATATTCAAGAACCGTCGCACCATCGGTGGTAACAACCGCAGGATCGGACACGGTGTTGACCGCATCCACGAATTGCACCAGATACGAACCAGCCTTGAGCGGCAACACAGCCATGGTATCGCCGCCAGGAACATCATCCCCGATCGATGTTGACGTTGCCAGTGTCGCACCCGAAAGCGCCTGGCAATGGCGGAACCGGACAACCCCACCCTGCGTAACATCCAGATCAGGAGACCGGTTCCAGCGAAGGAACACAAATCCACCCGATACCGAAATCGTCACGCCGGTTGGCGTGGCAGGTTTATCGCCAAGGCCCTGAATTTCCTTACGCACGGTGACGTAATCGGACCCAGGACCAACCACGCTGACCGCCTTGACGCGCCAGTCATAAATACCTGTGGCCACATCAAACAGTTCAAGGAACGGGCGACCCTTCACACGCGGATAGACCGTCCATTCGAGTTCACCGAGCAAACGGCTTTCGAACTGGTAATCGGTGACAAAGCCGTCATCGGCCTCGCCCGATTGCAAAACCACCTTGACCTTGATCCCGCCACCATCGCGGGTCGAATATTTGGTTTCGGTAACATCAAGGCCGTCTGGCGGCTCGACATCACTCGGCGATGGCAGCGTGCTTGCCGCGGATACCGCGACAATCTTTTCATCCGCCGTGGTCCAGTCATAACCCTCTGCGCTGGTTTCGCGCAGGGTCATGTCGATGCCAAGCCGGATCACATCGCCATCATCACGCGGCGCGAAACGCCAGGCGACAATTTCAAACGGCTTGTCATCAAAGCCATAAGCCGCACGGGTGAAGCCGACAACGTCACCAACCCGCACCGCCATGGCCTTGAGGTTGCATTGCAGATCAAGTTCAATCTGCTGACGATTTCGGAACAAGGCCTGCTTTTGCAACCGCTGCCCGCAGGACGCCGTTGGCGTGAACAGGTATTCCCGATCATCAACGATTTCCTTGCCCTGATCCTCGGCAATAAAGACCTCGGATTTCAGGACCGGCAGATCAGTCGGCTGAAACAGACTGCTTTCCGCCGCGTAAACACCGCGCAAGGTGTTGAACAGATCACGCTTTGACTGGCGCGTGCGCATGCGGATCGGCCCATCAAGCCAGCTTTCATCAACCGTATATTCCGGCGTGCGATAATATCCGGCATGGACAGCCCATTCCCCGCCCGTGCGCGTGGCAATGCCTGCGCCGGGATTAAGCAACTCTCGCAGGTTGTCACCAACAGGATTGCCGGTATCGACCACACCCGCCACGACATAGCGTTTTTCAGTTCCGCCGGCGGCAAGGTCGACATCCTCGTCACAGACATTGGCCGAGGCAATCAGATCATCCTCATTGATCGCGGCAAAACTCGCTCCGATGCCGTCTTCCATCGCGACATAATCGGCAACCACCAGCGCCCAGTTGTCGGTGTAGCCCGTTGTTTCGGTGCGCGGGTCATAGATATCTTTCTTGCCCTTGACCAGCGCCTTGATCTGCGGAATGCCGGACGGGTAAATATCCTGATCCCATGTCAATTCGCAATAAAGCTTGGCACAGCCTTTCTGTTTGTGATCAACCGTCCACTGGCTGTTACGTGCCCGCATGGCCGCCAAAAGATCGGCGTCCCCATCATCGGTACCATCGCCTTTCCAAAAACGCGCATAACCGGCATATTTGCCGATGGCATCGCCTGTTCCCGGTCCTTCGAACACCTTGGTATCGCCAAACCAGATATCACCGATTTCCTCGACCGGGTGCCCGGTGATGGTGATCAACCATTGCAGCTTTTTCTTGCCATCGGTGACATTCATAAACGTCACCGGGCCGGATGCCGCCGTTTGACCATAGATAATCGGGCGCGTTGCGATCGACTGGCGCACCATCTGCGTGCGATCAGAAAGCCGCGATCCGATACTGAGATCAGGTGTCTTGGGTTTGGTGCTGAAAAACGAAGCACCGGCAAAGCTGATAGCGCCTCCAACGACAGCCCCGGCAATGGACCCAAGAATTCCGCCCAAAACCGAACTTGTCGCGCTGCTGGCCACAGCCGCAACAATCGCAACAGCAGCCTGTGGCATACTTAGACCCTCCAGGCACGCAGGCCCGATTTTATCGACAGGAAGACAAGACCATGCTCGCCCTGCACCGCCCATTTCGGGCCGGTGCAGATGGCAAGCGCCTCGCCAAGTTCTGTATCCACCAGACCAACATCACCGCGCCGCGCTGTCAGGCGCGGCACTTCCAGCCACCCAAGATCACCCGTGATCTTTTCAACCGTCTCGACAAGGCCACCACCGGCAAACCGCTTAAGCGCGGCATAGGCACCGCGTTTGGCTTTGTAGTTGCCGCGAAACGATGCTGCCGGATCGATGCCGGTAATCGCCAAAAGCCCATCACATACGGTCAGGCAACAGTCAGATTCACCCCACGAAAAAGGCCGCCCGAAGGCGGCCTTTTGCCAGTCTGCAAATCTGCTCTCCCACTTCGGCAATCGCGTCATGACATCACCATCAACCGATCTGACCCCAGGTGATTTCGGCTTCCTGCAATCCGTTCACAAACTCGAACCCCTTATCATCAGGGTAGACCGACTTTTGATCTTCGTCGGTCATGCGCCGCACCTTGGCGCGTTCCAGATCGACCATGTCACTTTCAACCGTGACCGATATCGTAACAGTTTCACCGCTATCATCCACCGTTGGAACGTCTGTTCTCCCGGTGAAAACCGGGTACGGATCCCCGATCAGCACACCGTTATCGGCAAGCGCGCCAAGAAACAATTCACCCGGCAAACCTTGGCGCATCTGTGAAATGCTGGTCGCCAACAATTCGGTCGGGATGCCCGACATGGTGAAGACAAGGCCGTTTGCCTGCACATCCTCGGTTTCTTCAACCTCGGAAATGCCGATAAATTCTCCGCCGCCCAGCCATTCGAACCCGCCCCATGTGATCTGACCATAGCCCGTCCACATTCGGACATCGCCCGCCGCAGTGCCGATCCGCCCGAACAAAACCGGGCTGATCTGGCTCCCCATCATGTGATTAAGCAAATCAGGATCAATTGGGCGGCTCATGTCAGGTGTTCCATGCAATTAAGCGTGACTGTCATATGACCAAGACGATCAATGTCATGCTGCGGAATGCCATCGGGCAGCCAGAAAAGCGATGTCGGATTGGCAAGCTCGACCGGCGATCCGTTTGCGGGCGAACTGACCACACGCGGCCAGATGTCCAGCGTGGCATTGCCAGAACCGTCGCTATCGACATCTTTCAGAACCTTGTGCAACCGCATCACCGAACCACTGGTCAGGCCGATGCGATCCCCCGCCTTGAGGATGCCGGTCGTTGATGCCGTCCAACCGCTTGTCACCAGCACCCCGCCGATCTGACTGGCACCGGAAACAACCGGAGAACCGGTCGCCACACCCTGCGGCCCGAAATTGTCCGGATCGCCCATCTTGAAAAACCCCTCCGCACCGTTAAGCGACAGAAGGAACGCTATCCACTCCCCGACAACTGCACGCGACCGGATCGGCGGCAGGGTGATATCAGCCTGCCATACCTGACCCTGGTTGCGTTGCGTTTGCCGTTGCTGCGTGAACGGCGAGACAGCGACCGCAACACTCGACATCGGACGCCACCGGATCGCCTGCACGCCCGGACTGGCAGGCAATGTCAGCGGATAAGTAATCGTCATATCCGTGCATTCCCCTTGCGACGTTGCAGGCTGCGCACCTCGGCAACCGACCCATCAACCGCCGTCTTGACGATTGCCCGGAACTCCGCAGGCGACATTGTCGAATTGCGCGCATCAATGGTGATATTCGGCGCATAGGTGAACGATTCCCCGCCGCCAGCCGAAAGGCTTGAATTCGGCAGGATCGTTCCCGACACCGACGGGATGAATGGCTCTGGGCCCTTTTCCCCGACGAGGTATGCTTTGCCCGCCGTAACCGGCCCGCCATTTGCACGCGCACCCGAAAGGTTCAGAATACCGGCCCCCGACGCGCTGCTCGCATATTGCCCATATCCGGCACTGGCAGAAACACCGCCACCGAACAGCGAACCGAAAATACCGCCGAAGTCGATACCACCGAAAAGACCACCAACCGCATTCTCAAGCGGCTTGGTCACAGCCATGCGCATGATGATCCGCGCGATATCCTTTTCGAGTGATTTCAGGACATCGCCCAGCTTTTCACCCGAAAGGATCGCATCCTCAAACCCGGTCGAAATCACATTGCCAAAGTCCCGTGCAAACTGACGGGCATCGCGCGCGGCCTCTGCTGCTTGATCCTCTGCCGTTTTCAGCCGTTCGTTGGCGTCGATCAGGTCTTCGATCTGCTGGCGCTGCTGCTCTGAAAGCTCGATCCCGCCTTCGCGGGCGGTTGCCTCGGCCTCCAGGATCGCCCGCAGTTTTTCACGCTCTACCCCTTGAACCTGCAGCAACCGGTTTTCAAGCTTAAGTGCCTCGATACTCTGATCAATATCGGCACGCGCCTCTATCTGCGCGTCAGCCGCCGAAGTCATATCCTTGATCGCTTTTTTCGTATCGTAGTACGATCCGGCCAACTCACGGATAACCGCAGCCTGACTGTGATTGCCGTCAATGCCCGCTTGCTGCAATGCGTTGTAGATTGCTTGTTCGCGGGCAGTTCTGCCAAGCTGATCTTCTTGGAACTTCAGATTTTCGATGACTCGTTTGATCTGGTCCGCAGCCTTGTCGGAACCACCGCCGCCACCAGTCCCGCCAGAACCGGAACCACCGGAAACCGGAACATCACCGTTAAGCTGGGCAAGCACATCTCGCAGCTCTTCAAGGCGCTTTTTCTGCGCTTCGATTTTCCTGTCAAGGTCACTGGTCAGATCAAGTTTCGGGTCGAATGGCGACTGGATCGGCGCTTCTGCCGCCATCTGCTCAGCAACTTCATTAACCTTGCGCTGGGCCTCCAGTTGCTCAAGTGTTGCCTGTGCCGCCGAAATACGCGCCTGCGCTTCCTGCCTTGCAGCACCTGCCGCCTCTGATGACAGCTTTGTCCCATCACCAAGCGCGACGTTAAGACGCTCCATAGCAAGTTTGTGATCTTCGGCGGCTTGCTCTGCCTGACTCTGGCGTGTCGAAAGAAGGTAAACCGCACCCGACAGAACAGTGATCGCAGCACCTACCGGGCCGCCAAGGAACGCCATGGCGACACCAGCCCCGCGGGCTGCAACACCAAGTGAAAGCATACCCGCAGCCGCTACGCGTGACGCGTTTGCCACTTGCGGCAAAGCCGCCTGCATTCGCAGGAACGATATTGTCGCCATCGCAGCAGATGCACCGGCAGCACCCATGCTGGTTACAAGCGGCGCCAAGAAACGGCCAGCAGCAGCGGCACCGACCAAAGCCAGCACATCCGCCACGCCCTCAAGGTTATCCGTCAAACCAACAACAGCGCCACTTGCAATCTCAAGCGCGCCTGCCATCACATCAATGCCGCCGCTTTCGCCGATGGTCACATACAGATCATCAACCGCATCCTTGAGGTTCGAGAACCGGCCAGACAGGTTGTCCATCTTTTCGGACATCGCCCCGCCAAAGTTATTGCGGGCAAGGTCTTGCAGATAGCGTTCGATCTCTGCGGCATTCTTGCCGATGGTCGTGGTCAGGCCACGGAACGTGAACGCAACGTTTTCACCTTCGGAGCTGGCCTTGATGCCAAATTCCTTAAGGCGTTCAAACTCGCCCGTGGTCGCATCGGCAACCGCCTGGATAAAGTCATCTAGCGACTTGCCATTGAACGAACTGGCGATATCGCCATAGGCCCGAAGCGCCTCCATCGACGGGTCAAGGCCAAGGTTTTTCAGGCTGATGAATGCCTGCGTGACCTCGGATAGCTGAAACGGCGTTTCCTTGGCAAACACACGCAACCCGGCAAAAGCCTGATCGGCTGCCGTAGCAGACCCCGTCGCCACCTTGAGCGATGTCTGCAAGTCCTGAAACTGCGCATTGACCTGGGCAATCCCGGTGGCGATTTCCGCCACACCAAGGCTGACACCAAGCCCCGCCAGAATGCCGATGGTTGCCTGTGCACTGCGCCCGATGCGCGAAAGCGCACTGGAGGACGACAGCGCCGCACGGTTTACCCGTTTGTCAAAGTTGTTAACGATCCCTTCGCCCTTGCGCAGCTCATTGCGCATTTGCTGGGTGTTGGCTTCGATCCGTACCAGAAGATCCGCAACAGTCGCCATCGAAGCACCCCAACAAAAAAGGGTGCCCGAACCGACACCCTATTTACCCATTTTTCTGACCACGGCATCCTGAAACGCCTTGAACCCGTTGCGCTGGCGTTTGGCTGCTGCGGCCTCTGGATGGGCGGACTCAAACCAGCCATCAAAGGCAATCATCATTTCATGCGGGGTTGATCGCCAGAACCGGTCTTCTGACCACCCCATGCGCCCGCAAGCCAACGCCGCCATCCGCCGGAACGGGTAGCCCGTTCCGGCATCGGCTCCCCCGCGTCATCATCCTTGGCCCGGTCTTCCTCGTCGGAATCCCGCCCCCCGGTAAGGCCAAAGACAACGAACTTGCCAACCGCTTGATAATATTCAACCGCCCCGCCAGCATCGAGGATCCACTGCCCGACCTGATCACGGTCAACATCCTCACCCGCCGCCCGAAGGCCGCAGGTCAGAATGATCGCCATATCGGTCAGGCTGACAGTCAGCGACACCGCATTGGCCGTAAGCTGCTGCAACGCCTTGCCGGTTTCGGTTTCGATTTCCGAAAGCGCGGTAAAGCTGGGGCGCAACACACGCTGCGCCCCACCAATATCAATCGCGATTTCGCCGCGATATTCGTTGGCCGTCATCATGCATACCCGGTGACATATACCGGGCGGGCAGACGGCGACAGGGTGAAGTCATACGGGTTCGGATCGTCCTTGCCGCCACCACCGGACTGACCGGAAATCGAGAACGGCGCGTAGTAGCTGTCAAGGTACGAGTTGATCACCAGGCGGCAATTGACATCCGTGCCGTTGTCGATGGCATCCGAAAGCTTTTTCCAGTTGCCATGCTCACCATCGGTGGTGAATTCGATCTTGCCACCTGCCGTGACCGACATGGTGACCGTACCGGCACCCTGCGGCGACCAGTTGCCACTGTTCTTGTCTCCAAAGTCAATCTGACTGGCGGACTTCTCATAGGTCGTGTTGTCCTGCCCAAGCAGCAGGGAGTAATTCTCGACCGTGATGGTGACACTTTCGCCCGCTGCCTCGGTGACAAGGGTCACGTCCTGGCGGGTATCGGGATCAACCGGGGCCTTAAGCGTAAGCGAACCCGCCGCCGCCGTGGTGACGATTGCGGTGAAATCCGGGTTGTCGGCAAAGCCGGTCACGGTGATCTGCGACCCCTGCTTGATGCCGCCATCAATGAAACCGTCACCGGAATCCGACATGGTAATCGTGCTGCCGGAAACCGACAGGCCATAGGTGATCGCCGCCGACAGGGCCGCACCGCCGCCACCAACATAAAGCAAACAATGCTTTGCTGTTTCTTTCGTCATCACTTGGTTCCTTGTTAATGCCGCCACCAAAAAAGGCCGCTTATGCGGCCTTGTCTGCGCCTATCCGATACCGCGCAACCCCATGGGTCAGGCGGTCATCGACATCCGGTAATGTTTCCGAAAATTCAAACCGGCATGAAATCGCATCCATGCCATCAATGGTCAGATCGGCGTCATGCAAAACGCCATAAATCTCGCCAAGCAGTTGCTTGGCCTCGCGCCGCCCGTCCGATGCATCCGACCAGACATGCAAGTTAACCGTCACACCAAAGCCAAGACTGGTCTTGGTATCTTCTGGCACCTGCGTATCATCGCCGATCACCACATAGGGCATCTGTGCTTTGCTGGGCACATTGTCATGCACCTCGCATTCCAATGCCGCATCCAGCACAGAAAACAGCGCCTTTTGCACCGGCCACGAAGCATCCATAACGCCTACCTGCTTTTATAAAATGCCAACCGATCCAGCGTGTTGTTGATCGCCTTGGCGATCCGCTTGGTGATATCCGCCCGGTTCATTTCCCATGCCGGGAACAGGAACGGATGGGCGCGTTGCCGCGACGTGCCAAGTTCTTCGAACGCCGCACGCCAACCAGCTTGCCGCCAAAGCCGCTTCCATTTTGAACTGAAACCGATCTGGGCTGACATCTTGTCACGTCCCAACTTGTGACTGATCGATGCCGCCAAATCGCCGCTATCCTTATGCACCAACCGCTTGGCGTCATATTCGATCAACTCGGCAGCTTCGCGCACTTCGTCGCGAACCTCTTGCGAAACTTCATCGGGCAACCGCCGCAACAGCCGGCGGAAATTGTTCACCCCGCGCAGCCCAGATCCCCGACGGCTCATACCCAACCCCCAAAACAAAAGGGCCGCCAGAAGGCAGCCCTTTAATCCATTTAAATATGCCTGTGTGGCCTATTTATTTTTGCTTGCCACCTTGGACCAGATCAAAAACCGACTGTCCCTCTACCTGCCGGTCAAGACGGTCTTTTAGCGGGCCCCACCCGCCCTTGGCCAGCCATGCGTTGATGGCTTCGCGCGGGAACAGTTTGCGTCCATAGACATCGCGATGGATGGTGAAATGCGGGCTGCTTTCACAGAACCGCGTCAACGCGTTGCTGACCGCCTGAATGAAGCCGCGCGGACGTTTTTTCACACCATTCTCGATCGCGACTTGCAAAGCCGGAACAGAAGTAACCGCCCCGACCTGTGGATTGCGCGACAGATGATGTTCGATCATCTGCGGCATCATCTGCTTGGTGAATTCCGTCATGGCTTCTACGACCATTTCTTTCACCATATCGCGGATGGCATCCATCTGAACGCCATCCTTGCGAACCGCCGCCCCGTGCGTCCAGTAATCATGCAGCGCAATCGCTGATTCTTCCTGATACAGAACAATGCGCTGGCGCTTTTCCGAATCATTGATCTTGTTCGGATTGATAGACGCCAACCACAAGGGCAACTTTCGAACCGGCATGGCAAGCATTTGATAACACTTACCATCTCGACCAGTTGTGGCGATATGACCACAACTGAATTTCGCGGACTGATCCGCCAGCTTCTTACGCTGGCTCGACCAATCAAGGCCCATTCCCTCAACAACCGACCGCATAGCAACATACGGCTGGCCATTGTGTTCGAAGGTAACAAGACGACTTCCATGAAAATCCAGAACGACAAGATCATTGCCGCCCGGATTGTCATTGATCGGATTGAACTTACGTGCTGCTGACATAGCAAACACTCCATTGATGTTGAAACAACCCCCGTTGTGTCACATCCCCAAATCCCGAAGCGCCAGCAGATCGGCCCTCAGGCTGTTGACCTGCGTGACAAGCAGGTCAGTCCCCTTCTCGCTCATGCCGCTGATACCGGGGTTAACCCAATCCAGCAGCACATCCATTTTCGCCTTGAACTCGCCCACATCACGCGGACGCACGGTCAAAAGCTGATCCTCCAGCCATTCGATCAAATGACTGTTGTGGTCGGCGTCACCCGCCTGACTTAATTTTTGGTAAGTCCCGATATAGTCCGTGACCGTCACCGGTACTGAAATCGTGCTGTCCGACATGATTAAATTGCCTCACTACGCATCAGGTGGTATTTTAAGTATCACTTGATACGTAAATGGTCAATTAAAAATCATATGGTACAAAAATGATCACTGGATCGCAGATACGAGCAGCCCGCGCCATCATCAAAATCACCGCACAACAACTTGCCGAACTCGCAGAAGTAGGACTTATGACTGTTCGACGGGCAGAATCCTTTGACGACACCGTGCCTAACATCAACAAACCCAATCTCTCTGCCATCCAAACAGCGCTGGAAAGCAAAGGCGTAATATTCATTTCCGAGAACGGCGAAGGCGCTGGCGTCCGTCTGCGAAAATCCTGAAATATTTGACTCCCATCATATGACAGACGTAGCATTCCACCCCTGATTGCAACGGGGTGAGAAATGCCAGTAAACAAAATCTTCCACGCCAAGAACGCGCCGCCCATTCCGGGCACATGGCCGCCAATTCATGATGAACCGGAAGAAGCCATTACCTTCGCGCCCGCCAGCAACCCGGATGCCGAACTTGATATCGGCGACATCTCCTTTGCCATCGAATATTGCGACAGCCGAAACCGCATCACCATGCGCCGTATTACGGTTCACCGATGCGATACAGAGCCAACGGCCTATCGCATTCATGCTCATTGTCACGAGCGCAAGAAGTACCGATCATTCCTTAGCACCGGCATTCTGTCGGTCATTGATGTTGACGGCGTGACCTATCACCCGGTCGCGTTCTTTCGCAACGAACTCTCGACCGATGTAGACCCGAACCGCTTTCCGCCCAGCGACTTCACACCGGGCGCTGAAAAACGCGCCCCGGCTGGCCAGTTCGCCAAGCAGAAATTCCGCCATCAAATGCGGCTGCTTTCAACGCTATCGCGCAGCGACGGATTCATGCATCCAGCCGAACTTGATTTCATGCTCGATCACGTCGCCAAAGGCTGTATTGACCTTGGACGCCCGATGATGGACGCGGACACCGCAGCGATTACCGCCTACCTGAAACGCCTCCACCCTACTGAAAGCCAGATCAACGACGCCTTTGACGCCATTTGGGACCTTGACCTGCAACAGCGGCGGCAATTCCTTGATGCCTGCCACGAACTGATCAAAGCTGATGGCGTCCTGAAACCCGAAGAACTCGAACTGTTCCAAAGCTTCGAAGACGAATTCGGTTAAGGCGTCACCTTCTCGGCCATGATGGTCATGAAGGCGGCGTTTGTTTCACTCGGTGCGGATCGGATCCGCAACACATCCCCGTTGCTGCGCACGATCCGATCGGCTTCATTGACATCGGTCCGGCGATACAGCCCGATTTCATACATGGTGCTGCTGCCAACCTGTGCGGCGCGCACCTGTTCATTGCCCGACATCGGCTTGACCTTGGCCCAGCTTTTCGCACCAAGCTGCGCCCAAGCCTCCACCGACCCGCCCCCGGCATTCTGGGTATAACTGCCCCGCTCAAACGTGATCAGCTCATTCATTTCACCGGGCTGCATCAGAACCGCCAGATTTCAACTCGATATTCGCACCGGACACCCACGCACCAAGGCGAAGGATAACCAGACCGACCTTGAACCGCCAAAGACCGGTAACGCGAATCTCAAGCGTAATGTTTTCGCGTGCGACCTTGCAGACATTGATATCTGAAATCGTAGCCATCAAAACCTCCACACCCTCGAAGACCCGACCAAGGCGTCAAATGTCTTTGGGATATCATTGACGATGTTGCCGACATTAACCGGCGTGCGCGAGATATACCAATGTGACACAAGGAACAATACCGCCTGCTTGATCCGTTCTGGCACTGCCTCTGGCGCGCCATAGCCTGCGACAAAGACGACCTCGACAGCTTGGCGTTGATTACGCACCGACGGCCAGCATTTGCCGAACGCCGGGACAATAAGGCCGGGTTCCTTGTTCGAAATCACCTGATATTCACTGCTGGCAAGCGTCTGCTGATCGCCAGCGGTATCAATGTATTTAACCGAACTGACAGACTGCAAAGGCGGCAATGGGATTTCAATCTGATCTGGAAACCGCCAATCAATCGTTCCTGTCCATGTCTGCGTCACAACTGCGCGCCCAAGGATGCCCTCGCGCCCGTCCAGGTAGCTGGTCGCAGCGGAAACCAGCCCTTCGATATAATCGTCGTCATCGGTGAAGCCGTCGACAACCCGCAACTGTTTCTTGGCTTCGCCCAGCGTTACCACCGGCGATTCCGGTGCGGTCGTTAGAACGACATCCATCATGACACCCGATTATTTGTTGGTGGCGGCTTTCACAGGCTTTGCCTTGGCCGCCTTGGAACGGATGAACTCTTTCGCAAGGTCATCGCTTACGGTGTATTCCTTGCCTTTTTCGTAATCGCGTACCGTATGTCCGCGATCTGCACCCGTCGCATCTTTCAGCATGACGATGGTTTTCATCGGTCTCTCCAGACAAAGAAGCCAGGGCGCTAAGCACCCTGGCCTATTAATCAGATCAATCCAGTTTTATCAGGCGACCGGGCGCTGATGCGCGCGGGTCTTGACCACCGGAATTGACATCGGGGTCGCAGTACCGTGGGTGCCGCTAAAGTCCGGAAGCACTTTGACATAGCGCTTGCCGCCGATGTAACCGACCTTTGTGGAAGTTGCCGCCGCATGGGCAGCGGTCAGCGAGTGGACAATACCGCCACTGGCAACCGTGACACCGACAACATCGTCATCGGTTACCGCGGTATAAGTTGCGTCATCGTCCGAATGGGTCATGACGAATTCGATCTTGTTGGTGCCAGAGAAGGTGATGCCACCGACGCCAACATTGATCAGGAAGGAAGCAGAATCAAAACCGATCAGATCAACCGCAGGCGGGGTCGGGTCGGCATCAAGTGCAGCAGGCGCAATGGCAAAGTCGACGCCCATGTTGCTGATATCGTCGCGTTTCATCGCATAGAATCCTTTTGCTTATGCGGATGGGAAAACGGGCTGGCGCACCAGCCCGTCAACTGGATCAGGAACCGAAGCGAAGGAACTTGAGCGCCTCGAAATCAGAAGCCCCACCACCGACACGACGGGTCGAGTAGAACTTCACAAAACCTTTCTGCGTGAACGGATCGCGCAGTACGGTGATGCCTTTGCGATCAACGATCGTGTAGGCCTCGCGGAAATCACCAAAGGCCATCGACAGCGAATTCGCCGCAAGCACCGGCATGTCTTCGCCTTCAACAACCGGGTAGCCCAGCAGAAGACCACCCTGGCGCAGGGTAAAATCAGGCTGCCAAAGGTAATTGCCGTCGCCATCCTTGAGCTTGCGAACGTCGGCGACAGTTTTGCGGCACATCAGCCAGTTCGCGTTGTTCCGGTAGGATGCCTTGAGCGCAAACACCAGTTCGACAAGCTTGTCGCCTGGATCAGACGCCGCGAACGCACCGGACTGACCGGTATTGATATGCTCGAACTTTTCCCATGCGCGGGTAGCGTCTGCCGTGGCAACGGTATCGTAGTCAAGAATGCCGCGCGGCTTTTCCGCACCATCACCGGTGATGAAGGCCGCGTTTTCGACGCGTGCGAACTTGTCAGCAACCTTCTCGGCAAGCCAAGCCTCGATGTCGAACATACTGTCATCAAGGATTTTCTGAGTTGCCTTCGGCTCGGCATACATTTCGTTGGTCGGGATCGACCACTTGCCAAAGCCCGGCGTATCAGTTTCGGTACGAGCGCCCTTTTCAGACACCCAGCCCGCGCTTGCTTCGTCGCGGTCGGTGAAGCCTTCAAGGCTATCGGTGCCGATCGTCACGACATTGGCAAGCTGGCGCATCGGGGTCGTTTCATAGACCTTCTTGATGATGCGTCCAGACATATCAGGCGTCACGGTGTAACCGCCATCCGGATCAGACCCGACAGACAGTGCCGCCTTGACATCATTCGGCGTGCTCGAACCACGGCGCATATAGGTGTTCAAGCCGTCCTTGTAGGCGCGATAATCCTCAACCGGGATATCCTGCCCACGTTCGCGCGAGAACGCCTTGACCGCGGCGGCCTCTTCATCGGCTGCAGCAGAACCAGACATCTGCATTGCCGCCTGCGACGTTGCGATTTCATTGAGCTTCGCCTGCAGGTCGGTGATCGATGCGTTGATTTTGTCGACCTTTTCATTGGTCACGACATCGGCAGACCCTTTGGCCTCGATCTGCGCAAGGCGATCATCGTTGGCCTTTTTGAAGTCTTCGAACGCCGCTTTGATTTCGCCGACCAGTTTGGACGGGTCGGTTGCATCTGCGCGCACGGCTACAATCCCGCGCGACGGCTGGGCAATCATACGATTCATCGCTGTGATCCTTTTTCAGCGTGGTGAAATGGTATTTTTGAGATCCGCCAATGCGGCGGCCAGATCGCCAGCGCGCGGCGTGGCGGGTGGGGCAGCGTCCTGCGTACCCCGAATTTTGCTAAGAACAGAACGGCGCTTGGAGCGCGGCATGCCCTGTTTTGCCAAGGCAATGTCGGCACTGCGAATGGCTGCGCGCGCGTTGCCTTCATCAGCATCCGGATCGTTGGTCACGTCATCTGCTGCAATGAAACCGTCGGCAAATCCATGCTCAATCGCGTTTTCGCCGGAAAGCCATGTTTCATCGTCCATGAACTTTGCGGCCTCTGCCGGATCGATTTCAGCGCGGGCGGCGTAAAGCTCTGCCATTTGCGCATCGAATTTTTCAAGCGTCTCTGACACCGACAAAAAGTCATGCCGGTTGCCAACGGCGATCGACCACGCATTGTGGATCATCATGAACCCGGCGCGGGCGATATTGACCTCGTCACCGGCCATCGCAATCACCGAAGCGGCGGATGCAGCAAGACCGACAACATTGACTGTGACCTTGTGCGGATGCGCGCGCAGCAGGTTATAGATCGCGATCCCTTCGAAGAAATCACCGCCAGGCGAGTTGATCGATACCGTCACATCACCAGCAGACCGCAAAGCCTCGGCGACAGAGGCCGCCGTGATGCCACCACCCGACCAGATATCTTCGCCGATGATGTCATACATTTCGATCTGACCATCACCAGCAGCGGCAGAGACGGAACGAACCGCAGCGTTCCAACGCTCCAGAGCATCGGACGGCGCGTCAAACTCGACGCCGTCAATCTTGAATGCGTTGATCTTCGGAAGCTTGCGAATTGTCATCGCCTGTGTCCTCGTTCTGATTTCCGGCTGTGTTCGGCGGGTCGTAGTAGATGTCACCGCCATCACGCGGGTTCATGTCCTCTTTCTCGCGAACCTCGTTCGGGCTCATCCAGCCCCACTGCAAGGCGGACTGGTAGAATTCCTTGCGCGCCTTGGTATCGCCGCGCAGAAGACCTTGCGGGAAGAACTTGAAATCAACCGTTTCCCATTCTTCGGGCGGCAACAGATCGCGCTTGATCGCTTGCTCCCAGATTGAGAACCAGTCCGACAGGGTATAAGTCACAAAGCCAATGCCTTGTGCCTCGATCCCGGATCCCCAAGATGTCTGCTTGTCCGTTGCCCCGATCATGTGAGGCGGAACACCAAAGAACATCGCGATGTCGTATCGCTGAAAGTCCCGTGTTTCGAGGAACTGTGCATCTTGTGCAGACAGAACCACCGACGCGATGTCCATTCCTTCCTCAAGGATCAGCCATTCGCCTGTTTTCTTTGCGCCTGACTTTTCATCAAGGCTTGATTTCAGACGGTCATACGCCTTGTCACTGAGCTGGCCAGGGTGCTTGTAAGCGCCACCTGCCAGAACACCGTTCTTGAACATCGAAGCCCCGGCGGTTTCTGTCTGGATAGACAGCCCCAATGCCTCGCGCATGTTGGACAGGACAGACATGCCGTGAACGCCATCAAGTGACATTCCGCGCAGATGAAACACGTCCTTCTGTTGCAACGTGATGAATGAGCCATCCGGTCGCGTGTACCGATAGCGCATCGTCATATCGTCGTTTTGCTCTGCCCGCGTGCGGTCAGGATGCATCGGCAGAAGCGCGATGACATCCTTGCCTGATCGGACAATGCGCGAATAGGCATTGCCGCGCATCAGGACATGCCCTTGCATCAAACGCTTGTATTCTGCCGGGGTCTGCCATTGGTTCGGCTTGACTGTCAGCACACGGCGCAACGGATGACCAACCGCCGGTCGGCGCACCGTTTCGCTTTCGCGTCTGATGATGTCGGTTGGCATGCTGGCAATCGTGCCCGCGATGATGTTGACACACCGCCACGCCGCAGCAACACGCATGGCACGCGCATCGGTGATAGCAACACCCGACGCGGTATCCATCCCGCCACCAATGCGGATGAACTCCTTAAGGTCTTCACCAGACATATTTGACAGGTCAAAGGTCTGTGATCGCGCCCCGGACGCACCACCACGCCCCAGACCGCGCACAAATTTCATCAACCCCATGCCTGCCACCCTCAAAGTGTTCGCACACCGCGCTCTTCGTAGACGCTCGGCCCGTCTTCCTCAGCCAAAATCATCCGGCCAATCGCCATCAACATTGCGACCACACCATCGATCTTGCGCATATCCTTGCGCGTGTCGGGTTTGATCGGCTTTTTGTTTTCGGCGTCATCCTGTTTGACCGACGTGTTGCTGATCATCCAGTCCATGACAGAATTGCCGTCATGGGCGATGCCCTGATCAAGCACCAGGCGCTCAAGCTCGCGGCACGGGGCCGCCATGCCATAGAACCCCTGACCGCAGGAAACGCAGGTCAACCCGGCATCCTCAAGATGCTGGATGATCTGGCCCGCGAACATGCGGTCATAGCAGACCTCGGCAATCTCGAATTCGTCACTGAGCCCCGAAAGACCAAGTTCCTCTTTGCCGATCAGGAAAGCCTCAATCGCGTCATAGTCCGTTGCCGAACCATCCGTTTCACGAATAAGGCCTTGGGCAAGCCACACATCGTATGGCACAGCCTTGTCATCGGCCCGCTTTTCAATCGTGCCCTTTGGCACCCAGAAGAACGGCAAAATCTTGACCGGCTCCCCGACCTCAACCGGTGGGAAGACCAGCACGGCGGCGGTGATGTCGCTAACCGATGAAAGGTCAAGCCCGACATAGCACTTGCGAGCGCGCATGCTTTCGCGATCGATCACAACCTCGCAGCCGCGCCATTTCTCGATATCAAGCCAGATTTCCGCCGTCTGGCTCCACACATTCAGGCGAAGGCGCTTGAACCCCGAAAGAGATGACGGGTTGTTCTTGGCCTCGATCGATACCTTGCGCATCGCCTCGGGCAGGACCGAAACCCCATAGTTCGGGTTGGCCTTTTCCCAGGACACCTCGGAAAACGGATCATCACCATCATCGATCGAACAGATGAAACCGAACCAGGTATCATCTTCAAACACGCCATTAAGCACGTTGACGGTGTAATCATGATGCTGCCGGCAGATCGAATAAGGGTTGGTCCCTGCCGTCGTGATTTCCACATGCAACGGCTGGCGACGTGCGCCCATGCCGGTTTTAAGCACCTCGATCAACTGCCCGTCCGGGTGGGCGTGAACTTCATCAACCAGATTGCAATGGCTGTTCAGGCCATCAAGTTTCTTGGCATCCGCCGAAATGTATTTCAGTTCCGAAAAGCTTTTCGGATGTTCCATGTGCCGCGCCATCCGCTTGACGCGGCGGCGCAGCGCCGGGCTGGTCGCGACCATGCGATCAGCTTCCTGAAAGATGATCTTGGCCTGATCGGCCTTGGTCGCAGCGGTGTAAACCTCCGCACCCGGTTCATCATCGGCCATCAGCATGTAAAGCCCGATCGGGGCCAGCCATGTTGACTTGCCGTTCTTGCGCGGCACCTCGACATAGACGTATGTAAACCGGCGGGTCAGCGTTTCTGCTGTCAGCCAGCCAAAGATGACCGATGTGCAAAACGCCTGCCAATCGGCAAGCACAAAAGGTTGGCCGCCCCACTGCCCCTTTGAATGGCGCAGGTAGCCAAAGAACTGCATCGCGTGATCCGCACGCGGGATCGAAAACACCAAGCCGCGTTCCGCGCCATGCACCAGATCATCAAGCTGGCGCTGGCATGCGGCGATGCGTTTCTTGCAGGCTGGCTTTTTGCCTTCGACAATGTCCAGCGCATAGATCGTGCTGACATGCCCAAGGATCGCCTCGGGCACTTTCTTTGCCAGATCCTTTCGGGTGACCGGGCGATGCTTCTTAGGTGCCCCTGCCTTGTGCGAAGTCGTCGAAGTCATCGAACAAATCACCCTGACCTGCCGCCGACGCCAGGGACCGCGAAGCAGATGGCGTCATGCCAAATTCAGCAGTCAGGCGCAGAAAGGTCCGGCGGGTTTCATTGAACTGTGCAACCTCCGGGCGGGTCTTCATCTGATTACCGTTACGGCCTTCAACCTCATAGGTTTCGCCGTAAACCTCTGTGCGCTGCCGTCCGTTGGCATCGGTGATTTTCACCTTGCTGCGAAACAGCGCACGGTATTCATTCATCTTCGCGACACAGTGGCAAAGCTCCACCACCGGCAGAACAAACAACGGATCAAGCCGATGCTTTTCAGCCAGTACCGGCGCGACCGCATCCCACACCGCTGCGACATCTTTTGGCAGGCCGCGCGGCTTAAGATCGCGCGCCATTTCCTTTGCGTCCTGCGTCTGCGTTCCGGGTTGCTTCCCGTCCTGCGTCAGCCGAACGACATTGCTTGGCAGATCAGGTTTACGTCCCCGTGCCATGGCTTCACTCCATCAATTCGGGAAACGCCTTCTGCCCTTGTCCTTCTGGACCAAGGGTTTCCCCAGATGGGTTTTTCCTTTTCAATTTCCCGTGCGTAAAAACGTGACCACCCAAGCGGTCTTGGGCGGTTGGGGTGCAGGGATTTGACCCTCCCCCACCCATGCATCAGCGATGACCAAAGCCTCCGTCTTCTTTGGCTGTCTTCTGGTCGTGATGCGTTTTGCATAGCGGCTGCCAGTTCGAGCGGGACCAGAACAACTTCTGATCGCCCTTGTGCGGCGTGATGTGGTCAACCACCGTGGCGGCAACCACATAGCCTTGCGCCTGGCATTGGCAACATAACGGATGTTCCCGAAGGAACACGGCGCGGGCCTTCTGCCACTTGGAACCATAGCCACGCTTGGCCGCGGTTCCGCGCCGTTCGTCCTGTCGCTTGCGGTGTTCGGCCTGATGCTTCTCGCAGTATCGCTCCCTGGTCAGCGTGCCGCACCGGGCGACAGCGCATGGCTTTGTCGGCAGGTTCGGCATCACATCACCACCAAAAGACTGCGGCGGCACCCGTGAGGGTAACCGCCGCGAGTGCAGCTCGAAAGCTGAGGGAGGAAACGTCCAAGAAACTCAGCAAGCATCATCAACCGCTGGGAGACAAGAACAACCATGAAACGAAAAACGCCCGCCGCTGGTGAGCGGCAGGCGCAGTTCTGTTTATGAGCCTGTTTAGGTATCCAGAAACCGCAAAACAAGTCAACAAGCTTTTTGAACTTTTTTGCGCGCATTCCATGGAGAGCGCGGAATTCTGGGCATTTCGATGGTAATGCCCATGCTGTCGGATGCCTGCAACCTCTTGCACAAAGCAGCCAGAAGATCCCAGACCAGCAGATAAACCAGCCTCGACTCTTCCACCTGACGACGGGTAAGCGATGCGTCATTGGTCCAGCCACCGGGCATCCAGTCTGGCATGTCACCTGACCGTGCCGCCATGATCATCTCGACAACGGGATGACCAGGCAATCTGGCAAGGCAGCGCTGCATTTGCACCGGCACATTGGCGCCGACCTCTGCGGCCAGCTCACCCTTGCGCCACTGGGCAAACAACAGCTCGACCCCTTGCCAGATCAGTTCAGCATCCGGGTCAAGGTCTGCACCAGAACCGCGCGATACATCCACCGTGACACCAAGCTGGGCCATCTCGATGCCTTTGCCCGTAATGCTGCCCTTGAATGCACCAGCCTTGCAAAAATGGCTGGCGTTAAAAACTTGATCCGCCTTCTGGTCACGCACAGCCCATTGCAACGCGGACCAGATATCCATCACATCCTGCTTAACCATCGCCTCACCCTTTCCTGATCAGGACCACCAGCCCGCCACGCCGTTCCAGCAGTTATCCAGCCATGCCTCGGCATTCGGAGACAACTCACCAACCGCATCGCAAAGCACCTGCATTCGGTTGAAACTGCCAACCGCTTTCATCTGGTAAGCGATGGCGATCACCGAAACCTTCGCCGCCGTCTCAACCGGTGCCCTTCCCGCGTCCTCAGCAAGCCGGTCCGCAGCCCCAGCGTGACGGCCCGACAACGTCAAACCGTCAGAAAGCGAGGCAGCATCACCAGAGCGCAGCTTGGCACGTTCCTCAGCAACCAGATCAAATAGCCGCGCAACGTCTTTGGCGATCTCTGCCGTACTCATTCCAGAAACATCAAGGTACATCACGCACTTCCTTTCGCTGACTTGTGAACACACGGAACCAATGAAAATCGATCAACCATCAGACAACCAAACCTCTCACCCCGAATGCCCTCTTTTGATCACAGGGGGCGGCTCTCAATAGAGCCCCTTGTATAGATAGAATATCTATAGGGACTTCCCGCCCGCAGACTGCCCGCAATAAAATCAATGACTTAGCAAGGTACTTACCGCACTTTTGGGGCCACTGAAAATAAACACGCCGAAAGCTCCAATTCCTCCTTTATTATCAGTGCGTTAAGTGCGGGATGTGTTATTTTTGCAACCGCACTTTGACAAAATGCAATTATTGAATGATTTCAACATGTTGCGACAACACTTCCCGCACAATCAAACCCCACTTTTCCCTGAAAACACGGGTGACAATCGTTTACTTTCAATATGTTACGATAGCACTTCCCGCACTTCCCGCACTTTTCACCAAATCGCCCAGAATGCACTATCGTTTAATATCAATGACTTACGATAGCACTTCCCGCAACCTTAATCGCCGGGTATCAGGGCATTTTCAGACCGCACAATCGCCTTCTGCGCGTGCCTGTCCTCGCCCTTTACCGTGCGCACAACGATGGTGCCTTCGGCAAAAAGATCCTCCATGGCGCGGGCCAATTTCTGGAACGATATGCCCTCACCCGCTGGCATTGCCTTGAACATTTTCGGGGCATATCTGGGGCTGTTTTTCCCGTCTGTCGGGTACCGGCCTTGTTCATTTGCCGCATCAAGACAGACCATAAAGATATCCTTGACCACCTGGCGCTGGCGCGCCTTGCCCGCTTCATCAAGGAAGCCGCCACCATGCTCGCCATCGGGCAGCAAAACACCATTGCCAAACCGCAGACGGTATTCGACATTGTTGGGCCCATAGTTGGACTTAACAATTTTGAGCAACCTGACATCAGGGTCAACTTCGCCCTCGGTTTCCTTGGGCATCTGCATATAAAGCATCTGACGCGCACGGTTGCGAAACGCGGTCGAACCAGATGTTCCGGTGCCGCTATCAAGTCCAGACGCCGACGGGTGCCACAGCACAACGATCGCGCATTCCGCCTCAAGCGCCAACCTCTGCAAACAGTCCATAAACGCCGTTGAATCTGTACGGCTAAGCTCGTTACCACCAAAGAAGTTATACATGCTGTCGATCACAACCAACCGCACGCCAAGATCGATGACCGCCTGATTTAAAAGACAGTAAAACGGACTTTCCTGCCAACCTTCCTGATCCCGAAACAGAAACGGCTGCGCGTTCATGGTCTTGTCCCACAGGATCAATTCAGATTCATAATCCGCCGGCTCAAGGCCGTAATGTGTGTTCACCCGTTCCAATCGGCGATGCATTTCATCCCGATCATCCTCAGCACTCAGATAAAGCGCACGACACCGCTCAACATCCGCATCAAGCCACTTTTGCCCAGCAGCCGCAGCGGTGACAAGCTGCATTGACAGGATCGATTTGCCGATCGCACCATTGCCCGAAAACAGCGTCACAGCACTATCAGGGATAAGATCGGGGACAATCCATTTACGCGGTTTTGGCGTCTTCCCCTGCAACGAACTGGCATAGAACATGCCGTCTTGCCGGGCACGAGTTTCCACGTCCTGAGCAACGCGCCCCTTGGGGATCGCAGGCGTTCGGCCAGCTTCATCGTTGGCCGCACGCATCTTTCGCACCTGATTAAGCGGAACACTATTGTTGCTCACGCTGCCCCCAGTTTTTCTTGTGTTATGTGAATTTCAGGAACGCGAGAAGACCGAAAAAGGCGGTCAACACGTTCCCCGATTTCAAGCGTATCGCAGATGATTTTGCGCGGGCCGATCAACGGAAACGATGTCATTTCCGACCAATCGACGATCACACACCCAACCTGCTTGCCAACAAGATAGGCAATCGGATCGGCATAGATGCGCAGATCAACCTCAAAATGCCGGGCATATTCCGGGGCCTCCGGGTTGATCATTCGGCACCCGTTTCGGGCCCACATCTCCGACGGATTGCGTGGGTTGCATGCAATCAAATCGCCGATATCAAACACCTGAACATCCCACGGATCCGGCAACGGCAGCTCTGGCAGAACGATCATGGCTTGCCCACCAGTTTCAGCAGCATCCCAGCCATCATTGTCATTAGCGGCCACCCGCAAAGCCCCATAGCGCGAAGCACCGCCATAGAGCCATTCAGGGTCCACACCCTGACCGATCAGCCAGCCATCCTGCGCTGCCGTCGTCCGGGCGACAGCCTCAGAAAACAGATCAAAGCTCGACATGATGCCACCCGCTTAGCTGGATTGTGAACCATCACCAAGGATCGCAGCCTTGATCGCCGCAGCATCGACAGCGGGCGGGCAGACGGGCCCATCATGGCCCTTGCAGCTTTCCGCATCTAACCAACTGTATTCATTGCCAGATGACAGCCTGATGATCAGGGTTCTGCCCCGCAAACGGCACGACAGAACACCAGTCGCCTTGCGCGTTTTCCGGGTCGTAACTCGACCAGCCTTCCTGCGACTTGTAGAAATTGGCGACATCTGCATTCCAGTATCCCTCGACCCACCCGAAATCGGATGTTTCTATCAGGATCCGGCTGCCATCACGGGGTGCATCTTTCATCGATCGGCCAACCGTCAGGCCATCGATCACCGAACATGCCCGCAAAAAGACCTTTGTGTAGCGCACAGAGCCTTTGAGATAGCCGGTCTGATCGGCGATATAGGCCGCAAGCGCGTCGTTGCTTTGCATCACTCCGACCCTCCGCTATCCGTTCCCGGCCCGTCCTTTAGAAAGCCGGACAGCTCGATATTGAAGTCACAGAATGGGTCGGGCGCTGGACTGTTGCGCATCGCCAGGTGCTTGAGGATTACGCAGCACGCGTCGCTGACATCCGGGTCGGAGGCATCGACCATCAGATCCGCAATCTGGCGGTGCAACGGCGGCGTGTCCTGAATGGCTTTGGTTTGGCGTCTTGCCACGGGCCGTCTCGACATCACGCACCGCCTTTCACAGCATTATCAAGATCGATCCAGACGCTTGCGCCGACGGCAACGGTGCCATCCGGATCCGCGCGGTCGCGCAGATCCTTGTGGACGGCTTCGAGAACGGCGCGCAGGCTGTCGGTTTCCGCCCTTGCTTTGACGCACATTTCGATCAGTTCTTCGTTCTCGTGATGAATCGATCTGACCCGCTGGTCCGACTGATGTAGCGCCTCCTGCATCGCCTCAAGCTCTGCGACAAGGGCCAGAACATCCCGCCAGTAAAGATCAACGCGCGTAACACCATCTACTTCGCCAGTCGACCCAAGCCAGACGTTGTTGAGCAAGCCATCCAGATCACGGAACTGGGCTATTTTCTCGAAAGCTTTCATCGTACATCACCCTCCCAAACAACACGGCCAAGCACGGCCCCGACGGGGATGTGCCAATGCACCCCCGAGTCAAAAATCATGCACCGGTCGAACCACGATTTGAGCGGCGGTTCATCCAGCACGGTGACAACTTTCGGAAATTCACCATCTTCGACCTGCAGCACCACGGCCCGGTCGCCACGGCTCAGGCGATAATCGCACGTATCGACAATCACCATCCGGTTGCCGATGCGAAACACCGCATGCCCGTCCATCAGGCGCGGCATCGGATCGTCGGGCTTGGTCAATGGCGGCATCCTGCGCGGGCTTTGCGCCGCGATCATCGGGCCGATCTTGTCCATGATCAGCGTGACCACATCGCCCACCACCTGCTGGCGCAAGGCGGTCAGATCCGGCAGCGCCTCACCATCCGGGGAAGACTGGGCCGCCGGGGCCGCTTGTGCCTCAAGCACATCAAGCACCCAGCGCCGGAACGCCTTGGCCCGGTCCGTCTTCGCCAGCATGGCGATCAACTGCGCCCCGCGTGGGCTAAAGACGCGAACCGCGGCTGGTTGGATTTGACCCCTCAAGCCCAATTTGGTCTTAAGGGCCATTCCATCGGTGAATTCGTCTTTATACCGGTTGAACAGCTTGGAAATCTTGCTGGCATCGGAATACCCCAAAGCCCGCGCAATGTCCGGCCCGGTCAGCCACGGCACCCCGTCGCGGTCGATGATCGATAGTTCGGTATCTTGGAAAGTGAGCTTTTCGGGCAGATTCCGCCCATGGTCATGATTAGGCATGACAGCCTCCGTTTGAACTGGGTTAACCAACCACCGGAGACGCCAATCCCTGGTGGCCGGACGCGCAGGATTGGCGTTACCACCAAACGGAGTGGCGGGCCGCAAGGCCCTCCCACGCGCCCGACCATAGGAAAACCGCGCAAAAGGACTTTTGGCGCGGTTCGGACGCCGTTTGACAGACAGGACGCCAATCCCGGCCACGGATTTTGCCGTGACTGCCCGCACCTGTGGCGCGGATGAAGGGACTATACGCCCGCCTGTCGTTCGCGTCAATATTGCAGATACTGGACGCCCGGATTGAGCGTACAGGGTCGCCACCACATCAGATTGACGATCCGGGCAACTACGAACGCAGTTATACGTGCTGCGCTCCACACCCGGACGGTCAATTTGACCGTCTCGAAACCCGCAGAAAACCGCACCCGCCGCCCACACCCCAATTTTGGGCGTACGGGCAACTACGCAGGCCGCGCCAGCACCCTCAAAATGGGGGTGCTGGCCGATATTGGAGGACGCAAAGGCCATCATTTCGCACCCTTGTCGACAAGGCGTAGCACGTTCTGACCACCGGTCTGTCGGTCAAGGCGGTCCTTGAGCGGCCCCCAGCCGCCCTTGGCCAGCCATTCGTTGATCGCCTCTCGCGGGAACAGCTTGCGGCCATAGACATCACGATGGACGGTAAAGCGCGTGCTGCACTCGCAATAACGGGTCAGGGCATTGCTGACAGCCTGCACAAAGCCGCGCGGACGTTTGGCAACCCCGCGCTCGACGGCGACCTGCAAGGCCGGAATGGCGGTGACAGCCCCCATGCGGGGATCACGCGCAAGGCGATCCTCGATCATGCCGTCAAGCCGGTCGTCAAGCGCCTTGATGATGACTTTCTTAAAGATGCCGCCAATCACCCGTTCGACATCCGGCGAAAGGCCGGTGACCAGCCCGTCAAGATCATCCCGCAGGATGGCTGGTTGTGCTGCGACACCATGCGACCAATAGGCCGACAAGGCTCGGTAGCATTCGCGCTGGAACATGATGACGCGTGTGCGCAAGCTCGACCGGACCCGTGACGCATCGATCTTGAACAGCCAGCCTTGCAGCATATCAAGCGGCAGAGCGGACATTTCACGCAACCGGCCATCCTCGGCAACCGTTCGTGTCACACGAACGGTTGATGACAGAACGGGATCACGCTTGACCTTTTCGAACTGACCATTCCAGGCAATCCCGATCGCTTCGCACACACTGCGCAGGGCGACATAAGGCGTACCATCGACCTCAAAAGTCGCGATCTGAGAACCATGGAAGTCCAGCGAAATCACTTCGTTGCTGGACAGATTGTCGTTCATTGCGGTATTCTGAGCACTCATTGCAAACGTCCTTTCATCTGTTGCAATACCGCCCCGGCCCGCATAGCCGGGGCATTCCTTTTCAAGGCAGCGTTATCGCCGCCAAATCATCATCCAGAAGATAAAAAGCGCCATCGGAACTGGCATCACCGCCCCACCACAAGACCGGTTTTGACACCATCAATGGTGTGCGACGTGGTTTTGATGCGGATCGGCTCGATCGGCACCGGGCCGGAGCCATAGGGGTCGATGATGTTGTCATCGTCGCCAGGGATATCGACCGACACCGTCAAATTGAGAATCCCGAAGTCGGCAGCCTTGACCCGCACATCATCGACCGGGGCAAACAACTGGCGTGAGCCGCCGGTTTTCTTGCACCGAATGGTGGCGACATGCCGCACACCGCCCGTAACAACAAGATGATCGACGGCCTTCCAGAAGTTTTCCATGTCGGCCTTATCGTCATCAGATACCTGTTCGAAAACATCCCAATTCATGCCGCACCCCGCTGTGGTTCGGTATCGTTGGCGGCCAGGCGGGTGACGTGGTCGGTATCGTCTGACATATCCATGACCGTAATACCGCGCTTGCGGGCATAGGCCAGTTCGGCCTGCGCGCCGTCTGATTGCTGCCAGCCCTTGAGCAGGCACAGCGCATTGGCATGGCGGACCATGGCAAGGCAGATATCCATATAGGCTTCCTCATTCATGCCCGCTGGCACGGCATGCGGATTGAGCACGATGTAGCCCTTGGCGGTCAGGTATTTCGCCATGGCATCAAAGGCCGGTTTGTTGCCCGCCGGCATGCCGGTGATCGGACCTGCGATATAGATGATGGTCATTGGGCTTCCTCCGCCTCTTTGGCCTTGGCAGCCTTACGGTCAAGGCGTTCGATCTCGGCAACGATCAGGGCACCGGCCTTGACCAGATCACGGCGGCGGTCGGTGGGCTTTAGCCAATCGACGTGCCACGGCCAATTTGCACGGTCCGTGTAAGGGACACCGCTGGACCCAAACGAGTCCATTACCGACCTTTCCGGCCCATCAGGCCAACCACCAAGCAACGCATAAACACTGGCAGCACGAGCCATCTCACCATCGTCATGCGTGTCATCATGCTCTGGCGTCCAGCCCTCCACCAATTGCTGGCGGGCGCGTTCGAGTTCGATATCAAGCAGGGCCTGATTTGGGCAAAGCGGGGTTGATTTGGTCATCACGCAGCCTTTCCGATTGCAGCACGCGCGGCTTTGGCACCGGCGCACGGGGTTTTGGGGTTGATCACGCGGTAGTCGGGCAGCTTGCGCGCGGTGCCTTCGCCGTCGAACCAGGCGCATTTGGTGCGGCCATGTTCGACCCAGGACACCAGCCAGCCGGTTTCACCATTGAGGTCCGCCGCACTCGGCGATTTCATCACCGGGTTGCCGCCAAAGCTTTCGCCCGATCCGCGCACCGGCTGATGGAGCACCAGCACCGGCAAATCATAATTGACGACCTCGTAACTGCGGCGAATGGCAAAGCCGCCAAGATCAAGATCATTGATGATCTGGCGCGCGGTATCGTCGCAGCCGAGATTGTCATTTGCCGCATCGCGCAGCGTGGTCAGGATGGTTTTGAAGGATGCCTCGCTCATGCCACACCGCCTTGCATGCTGCTGCGGCTGGCGTTGTCGTTGGCACCGGTGATATAGGCCGACTGGAACTTGGCACCCGGGTAATCGATGCGATGATCAAGCAGCCCGGCGCGTTCAAGCACCGCATTGGCGATATCGACGGCCTGACAGACCATCACCGGGCGGTCATTGATCACGATGACGTGGCGGCCATTGCCGACATAATGGACACGCCGGTCGATCGCCACCCGGATCACCGCAATCGCCCGCCCGCGCGGACCATCAATGGTGTTGGTATTGGCTGCCGCAATCAGCGCATCACGCAGTTCTGCAGAGATTTCAGGCTTGGTCATGTCACTCACCCTTCATGGCATGATGGAATCGGATCAAGCAATTTGCAGATTTTGCAATTTGCCATAAGGCGGAAGAACCGGGCGCTGCAGAGTGCGGACAACACGGTTAAAGGAGCAAACCGCCCGGCCTTCCTGTTGCCTTAAGCCCGCCCCGGTCTTCAAACCGGGGTCGGGCTTCTCTGGCATATCAAGGCGTTTTGCCGTGCCACCAAACAGGCCCCTTAGGTCTGCGGTGAAGGCTTGAGGAACCCGCTGGCGGGTCAGATCCGGCGGCTTGTTCACCGTCCGGGGCGAAGGCGATCACCGACCGTTGCATCAGGCGGGCGATCACCATCAGAATCAGGGCAATTACAATCACATCGTTCCGCCCTTTCGTTTGCTCGTATCGGCTTCAAACTCAGCCGGTGCCGCCCAGTGCGGCTTTTTCACCCGAAAACCCCGACCCTGCCTTCAAGCGGGGTAACGGGGTTTAAAGGTCTGGTCGCGGCCCCCGAAGGCTTAGGGAGGAGAGGCCCACCGGATGACGGGGTTTTGCGAAACTCAGGGCACTCGCCGTCTGATCCCTGTCTGCCCTATCGGTTCACACCGCCCCGGCAGCCGGGGTATCGAACAAATCCGCATCAATCGGGTTGTCGTTCTGGTAATTGATGACCCGCGCACCGGGGGCCGGTTGAAACAAATCAAGGTTGTCCATCTGCGGTTTGGGCAGCAGGTCGTGCAGGGTTTCATCCCGCGACCAGTCGCGATGCCAGCCAAACCAGGCGCATTCCATTGTCGGGCGATCAAGGCCAAGGAAATCAGGCCGCCAAAGCAGCTCGCACTTCCATTTCGGACGATGGCGGCGATACAGCCCTTGGCGCGATGCCGCATGCCAATAGGTCGATTTCAGCAACAGCCAAAGCTCCTCGACCTGCATCCGCATCGCATGTTCGATAAAGCAGGCAGGCAGGTCTTTGTCATAGGGCGGGTTGGTGATCAGGACCGATGCCTTGGGCCGCATCACCGACAGGAAATCCACCCCGCCAGCGCCATAGCCGCGATCGATCAGATCAGTACCGATCACCTTGCAGCCATGGGCCTCCATCACACGGGCCGGAACGCCATCACCACACGACATATCCCAGATGCGCTTGCCTGCCAGATGCGGAAAGCGACGGAACAGGGCTTCGAACACTTCGGGCGGGGTCGGGTAGAAATCATCGGCCTGTCGGGTGCGGTCGCCCTCGGCAACCTCGCGCCGACCGCCCGACATCATGGCCCCAAGACCGGTCTGGACTTTGGCAAGGGCGGTCATTCCTCTACCCCCCGATAATCCGGCAGCCACAGAAACAGGCCGCAGGCCTTGAGCCGCGCGATGACCTTGGGCAGCATCTTGTGCGCCGAGGGTTCGATGGCGGCGAACTGATCGCCATGCAGGGCGCGGATATGGTCAAAGACCTCTGCCGCCGCGCGTTCGAAATCGGTGGTGAACATCGCCTGGGCGGCATATCGATCCACCCAGAGCATCAAAAGGAAGATCACGGCAAACACCTTGAGGCTGTGCCAGCCGCCATCATCGCCAACCTGCCGGTCAAGCAGCACGGCCAGAACGCTATCGGCCCCGTGGTCCATCTCGCGGCGGAAATCATGGAACTGCGACGGGGTCATCAACCCGGCATAACAATCCATATCGGCGCGAAAGGCGCGCGCCAGCCGATCGTTATCGCCATCCCCGGCAAAATCGGGCGAGACATAAACCGCCCAGAACAGGCGCGGGAAAATCGCGGCCTCGGCCACATCGATTTCATGGACCTTGCGCGGGCGGATGACCTCGACCGCGACAGGCCGCGACCGGCCATGCGATAAACGCTGGCGCACATCAGCCATGGTCAGCGTGCCACGCGGCAGGAAATCATTGGCCGGGGTCGGAACTTCGCGCGGGGCCGGATCAGCCAAGGGGATGAAGTGCTTGGCGGTGCTCATAGCGATTCCCCCGCCGCCCGCAGGGCCTTGGCAAAATCCATGGTTTCCTTGGCAGCCGGATTGATCTTCACAACGTCGTCCATCGCCTGGTCATCCATCACCATGATCGATTGATAGATTTCCTCGCCACTGACATTGACGTTCGGATCAAACCTTGCCGCCTCGATCAGCGACTTGCGCAGGAAATCATTGCCTGCCTTGATCAGGTCTTTAAGCGCCGGGTTGCTCATTGCGCACCTGCCCGTTTGGGAAGTGCGGCCACATTGCCCTTGCCGGTGCTGCCCGATTTGCCGGGCGCATCATGGCCATGCAGAACCTTGTCGAGGCGGTCGCGCATCTGGCGGGCCCAGCGCATCTGCTCTGCCTTTTCCATATGGTCGACCCGGCCATCTTCCATGTGGCGGATGAACATCTCGGTACAGCTTGCCGCCGCGTGGGCGACTTCCTGAAAACTGATTTCCTCTGGCGACATTTCCTTGGCACCGCCGATCCCGATCAGCGAAAGCAACCGGTTGGAAAAGCTGACCGGCAGGACCGCCATGACCGCAAACAAATCAGCACCGCGCGGAACCGTTTCTCCATCGCGCCAGGCTTCGACCGTGCGAACTTTGTTTTCCTTGCCGATGGCGCGTGCCACCTCGGCCAAGGTCATTGCCTTGCCTTCGCTTTGATAGGTGCCGACATGGTCGTGAAAGGCCGATGTAAACACCGCCTGAAACAACTCGGCACCCGGCGCATCAAAACGATGGGCATTTCTGGTCGCATTCGACATAAACTTTTACCTCGATCCATGAGATGGTGTGAAAGTCAGGGATGCGGAAACACCCGCCGCACCCGGCATTTGGTCAAAGCCCGAACCTGTCAGGCCGCCTCGGTCTGGTCTTCACCCCGATCAACCGGGGTGGCCTGCGGTTCCGATGACGTTTCAGTGTCATCATTGGCGTTGGCCATGAATTCCGGGGGGATGACCTGCTCGAACTTGCGGATGGTATTCGCGGTCGGGTTCCAGTCGGTCGTGTCAATATTGCGGATTGCTGCTTCATTGACCCCGGCCAGACAGGCGAACCGGTAACGCGCCAGATTGTACTGGCGGCGATAAGCCCGAATGCGGTTCAGATTTGCATCAATGGACATTTGTAAGTGCCTTTTTCTCTGATGATGCTCGAAGCATATTCGGCATTTATTACTACTGTCAACGATAATTCGTACTATTTGCCGATAAACTTCTGAACAACCAAAGAGCACAATGCCGAAAAACAACAACAGGACATTGGAGCAGGATGAAATGACAGACCCGATAGAGGACCAACGCCAGAGCTTTAACCAGTGGCTTGATCAGACAGGGCAAAGCGTTCTTGCCGTTGCCAAAAAGGCCGGCATCAATGAATCTGCCCTGCGACATTACAAAAACGGCAAGACCCGTGATCTGCGGATGGAGAACAAACTCAAGATTGCGGAAACGCAACGCGTCCGCCTGACCGAAATCTTTGGCGAATCAGCAAAGCAGTTTACAAGCCCGCCCCCGGCAAGCCTTGCGGCATCAACAGGCGTACCATCGGCTGAACCACCCTTGTTTCGGGACACGGTCCCGGTCGTGGGACGAGCCCAGAATGGGCGCATCATTGCGACCATGTACCCGATTGCCCATGTCGAGGCCCCGCAGAACCTTACGCTTTCAGGGAACGTTTATGCCGTCCGGGTCGCCAACACCCTGAACATGCCCCGGCTTCGGATGCGCGAAACTGTGATCTGTTCGCCTGATGACCCCGTGGCACCGGGCGAAGACGCCGCCATTCACGACATAGAAGGCGAGATCCATCTGATGCGATGCCTTGAGAACGATCAGAACCACGGGTTCACCGGCACGATGTATGGTGACGAGTCCAAAAAAATCACCATCCAGCCCGACCGGATCGTCAATGTCGCCCGCATCGTCGCGATCTATCCGGCGTAAAAGGTGGGAAACACCCACTATTTACAGCACCGAGTCTCAAAGAGCATTCCCCCACTGAAGGATAGGAAGACGCAATAAACTACGATTGCAACGTCACCGGTTCGGCATTTGATCCGAATTAATCGTTGACAAGTACGAACATTAACGACACCCTTGCGGCATCCTCAACCGCAAAAGGGTGTTTTGCGATGAATGCACATCTGAATTCCGTGAACGACAATGCTGTGACCACGCTTGATTATAACGGCGCGGTCATCCGTATTGATGATGACAAGCTGAACCTGACCGATATGTGGCGGGCGGCTGGCAGCCCAGAGAACCGGGAGCCTTACAATTGGGCACGCAAGGAAGGCACCGCCTTTATTGACGCATTCGCCATGAATCTAAACCTGCCTGACAGTCAGGTTTTAACTTCAACACGTGGCAAGAATGGCGGCACGACCGCCCACTGGCAGATCGGCTTGGCCTATGCCAAGTACCTGTCGCCTGAATTTCATATCTGGTGCAACACGGTTGTCCGTGAACGCATGGAAGGCGGACCCGTGCCGACCGACATGCACCGTCACCTGAATGATCCGGGTGCGCTGCGCGGATTGCTTCTGACCTATACCGAAAAGGTGCTGGCACTCGAAAGCCAGCTTGAGGAAGCACAGCCCAAGCTTGATGGCTTTGACCGCATCGCACAGGCCGATGGCACCATGTGCATCACCAATGCAGCCAAGGTCTTGCAGATGCGGCCCAAGGATTTGTTTGCATGGCTGGCGCAGAACGGCTGGACATACAAGCGCACCGGCTCCGCCACGTGGCTCGGCTATCAGTCGAAAACCGCGCAGGGGCTGCTTGAACACAAGACAACCACCGTCTGGCGCGCCGATGGCTCCGAAAAGGTTACAGAGCAGGTGCGCGTTACCGCCAAGGGCCTGACCCGCCTTGCCACCCTGATCAAACCCGCATTGAAAGCAGTGTCATGACCACGGACACCCGCAAGGAAATCATGGCCCGAATGCTCGACATTGCCGAGAAGGCCATAGAAGCCGGTGGCAGTTACGAAACCGCCATTCGCGAACACTTCCCTGACGTTCCGGACGAAGTCCTGACAGAGGTCTGGATAGAGATCGAGGACAACAAGACGGAACGCTGGTGGCAGAAAATGGAACGACGGGTCGCCAGCAACCTGATTGAGTTTCCACACCCCAAGGAAGATGGAACGAAACGATGACCACTCCACAGAAACAAGCCGACTTCATTCCGGCCAACCGCCGCATCAGCGTATGCGCAAAGCGGTTCTATGCTGCACTGCAATTCATCAGCCACGAGGAAACCCGCTATTACCTCAATGGTGTATTCATCGAACCGCACAAGGATGGCGGGGTTATCATGGCCGCGAGCGACGGGCACACGCTCGCCGCAGTACGCGACAACTCTGCACACATCGCAGGCGAAAGCGGTTGGATATGTTCCGTGCCGAAAGGCCCGTTCATCGCTGCATTAAAGCGCAAATCTGCAGGAACTTTGCATTTCGTCGGCAACAGCGTCTATCTGACCGACGCCGTTCTTGGGCAGGATGCAACCGATCCGGCATTCGATCCGACACTAATTACCGCGCAACACAACGCCATCGCTTACGCAAAACCGGTTGATGGCACGTTCCCTGATTGGCGGCGGCTTATTCCCAGCCCGCAAGCCGAGGCCAGCACCCGGATTGTGTTGGATGGCAAACACTTCAACAAGTTCAATAAAGCAATCTCTGCCTTGGCGGATGACGGAACGCCAGAACTCAGCATCGCAATGCCCCGCGACATGCTATCACCCATCGTAATTCAGTCAGGTCGCGCCAAGGACTTTTTTGGCCTTGTGATGCCAATGCGGGAACATACCAAAGCGGAGGCAGATCCGGCATGGCTCAAACTGCCCGCCAAGCAGGAACGCAAACCGGCACCGGCCAACGATGCCAAACCCGCCAAGGCAGGGAAGAACCGCCCGGCACTCGGGCTGAAAACAAAGCCCGTCGAGAAACCGGACGCCGCCTGATGCCGCGCCCGTCATCCATTTTACTGTTTGGCTGCGCTGCCCTGATGGCCCTTGTGCTCGGGCAGCAGGCCGCCATCAGCCTGCAAGGAAAAGACCCATGGAACCGACCAACATCAAGCATATCCGGATCGGCAGTCGTCCTGTCATCGAGATCAAGGCAACCCGCCCCGCCAACGATATCCACGGCGGCCCGATCAAACTCCACATCCCCAAGGATGTACTGGATGATCACGCCAAGCGCCACGCCGCAGGACTAGCCACCGAATGCATTGCCCTGCCCGCCGCCAATGAGGCCATCAATGTCTTGATCGGCCCCAATTGCGGGCAGCGCGAAGACCTTCTGGGCACCATCAAACCGGCCCGCTGCACCTTGGCCCTTGATGCCAAGCGCATCCTGGTCAAGTTCGCCTATGGCGAGGGTGAGCCAGGCACCAGCGCCGCATGGGTCACCCTCTCCCAACTCACCTTCCCCAACCGCAACGCCGATTGCGAGGTGATGTGATGGACTTCCCAACCAAAGCAATCAGCATCCGCCAGCCGTGGTGCCATCACATCCTTTTTGATGGCAAGGATATCGAAAACCGCGACTGGCAAACAACCTATCGCGGCCCGGTCCTGATCCATGCATCAGCATCCTTCGACGGTTATGCAGATGAACGCCGGGCATTTACCGCCAAGCATCCGGAAAGCCATCTCGGCGGCATCGTCGGGATGGTCGAAATCACCGACTGTGTCAGCAGCAGCGACAGCGAATGGTTCTATGGCCGGTTCGGGTTCGTGCTGCGCAACCCCGTCCCGCTTGATTTCATCCCCTGCAAGGGCGCACTCGGCTTCTTTACGCCGGTCTTTAATCGTTCCCTTTTGAAAGCGCGGAAGGAAGCAGCATGACCCAGCCAACCTTTGACAGCCCGGTTGCCGCAAACCTCGACGTCGGTGCCTACGCGAAACCGCCGGAATGGATCAAGGGCGGCAGCTATTGCCACAGCGAAGACTCAAAGATGGCGGGCCGCACGTCCATAACGATTGAGATTGGCGGGGCAGTTTACCAATGCGCCGATCCGAACTGGTTTCGTCACCTGATTGATCAGGCCAACGCCGCCCTGACCAGCGCCGGATACCCGCCCCACGTCACCGCCGCCAACGACACCGAAGGCGACGAAAGCAAACAGGAAGGATCAGCGGCATGAACGAGAAAATTCTTTACAGCAGCCCCGAAGCTGCCGAACGCAAAGAGGTCACCGGCTGGGTTAGTGCTGATGGCCGTTTCTATGGCGATAACGAGCATTTGGCCCGCTGGGCTGGATGCACGCACATTCTTTGCCGGGAATGCGGCAAACACGAACACGAAAAAAGCTGGACGTGCTGCGAAACATGCCGCGACAAACACGTGATAGAGCGATACAACGCCAAGCCTTTTAAGGCATGGGATGGCGAACGGCTCTTTAGCTACAGCCACGAACGGTATTTCTTCGATGAACAGGAACTTATCGATTTCGCGCTTGAGCATAATGTGTTGCCCGGTGAAATGCGTCTGGCGATCTGCGAACCCGACATCCTGAAGATGGTTGACTTTGACGATATCTTGGTCGATCGACTGCCCGAGGATCTATATCTGAGCGACATAGCCCCAGAACTGGCAGAAGCCGTCGCAAAGGTGAATGATATCATCCAACAAACCAAGCCCGTCTTGGCATGGAATCCCGGCAAATACCGGACCACCGTCACCGCCGCTGCCCTGATTGCAGCCAAGACCGCCAACCGAAAGGACACGGCGGCATGACACACTTGACCGCGCAGAAAGATGGGCGTAGAATCCCGGCTGTCATGGACGCATCCATGACCGGGATTGGCCTCCCGTCCTACACGAAGGCGCTCGAACCGCGCCCAACCTGTTGCTGCGCGGTTTTCTTATGGTCGGGCGTATGGGGGCACCTTCGGGTGCGCCGTTACCTTCGTGGCGGTAAGGCCAACCCTGTACGTCCGATCACCAGAGATTGGCCTCTCAGTGATCGGGTTAACCGATACACGAAGGGGACCGCAATGAGCGTACCAACCAACAGCCGGACTCTGTCCGCAGCCGACCTTGATTCCACCGATACCAAAGACCCCCGCATTCAGGACATTCGCATTGGCGAACGGCTTGGCATGCGCCGACCGCGTGATATCAGACAACTGATTGATCGCAATCGGGCCGAACTGGAAAGCTATGGATCACTCGCGGTGCGGCACCGCAAACCGCAGAATGCAAGGGGTGGCGGTCGGCCTGCCGACGAATATTGGCTGAATGAAGCACAGGCATTATTGATCTGCACCTTTGCCCGCACCGATCGGGCGGCAGAGGTCCGGCGCGAATTGATCATGGTGTTTCTGGCATGGCGGCGCGGCAGCTTGCCAACCCGCCTGCCACGCTGGCACCCCAGCCGGGCGGACATGCGCGACATCAATTCGCGCGCCAGTCAAATCTTGCAAACCCGGTTTTCTGCGGTGCGCGATGCGCTGCTGGCCCAGATCAAGCAGGACCGCGCCGCCGGGCATGTGCGCCCGCTGTCGGATTACAGCGTCGAACCAACCGCACTGATCGCCGCCAATGATCCGGGGATGCCCGACCTTGACGATGGTCAGGCGCTTTTCATGATTGATGGCAGGCCCGTGCGGGTTGATTTCACCGCGCCCTATGCCGTGCCAAATGCCGATGTCATCGCGATCCCGGTGGCCGATGGCACCGGCCCGGAACGCTTCACCATCGAAGGCGACGTGCCCGCCCCAAGCTGGTTTGATCGCTGCCACCTTGCAAAGCCGCGCAATTCACGCGACCTTATACGACCGGTCGTTGTTGTGATCGGCACTATTGTCAAGGAAGGTTGCGATGAAAAAACGCAGATGGATGACGGGGATGGCGTTGATCATCGGGGGTTTGACCATGACGGGATGTGAAAGCCAGGACCGCTATGCGCACACGCGCTTCACCCCGATCAGCGACACAGAATTCGTCTATGACGCGCTTGTGATCGCGGGGTATTCCGATGCCGACCGGGAACGGTGGCTGAATGAAGAAGTCGCAAAATACGGGATGTGCCCGAACGGCTTTGAAGTGATCGACAAACGCGAAGTCAAGGTATCCGGATTTCTGGACGCCAGCAAACGCGAGGTCACCCGAGGCCGATGTTTAACGGAGGGATAGAATGCCGAAAAAGGCCACTGTCACCCAGGCAGAGGTCACCCGCATCATCAAGGCCGCCAATGCGTGCGGCCTTGATGTCTGCGAAATCGTTGTGACTGCTGATGGTGTGCGCCTGATTTACAACAAAGTTGACCGGCCTGTGGTCAACGATAACATTGTCGGCCCGAAACAATGGGACTGACAGGCGACAGCATGAAGATCAATTATCCGGGGCTCTGGAAGGAAACCCTGCCCAGCGGTCAGGTGCGCTATCGCGTGCGCGTGCAAGGCAACAAGTCGCGCAAGATCCGCCTGCATGTCACCCCGGACAATCCCCGCTTTGACGAACATTACCGCGCGGCCCGCGCCGGCATTCAGCTTGAACCGGAATCAGATCCGATTGACGCCACCGTGCGCGGGTCACTCGATTGGCTGGTGATCAGTTTTCTGAATGCGCTTGAACAGGATGTTGCCAGCGGTCAGGCATCGATCCTGACACTGAAACAAAAGCGCGGGCTTTTGATGCAACTGTGTGACTTGCGCGATGATGATGGCGACCGGTACGGCCAGTATGACATGGCAATCCCGCAAGGCCGCCTGATCCTGATCCGCGATCAGATGCGCACCACCCCGGCCAAGGCCAACAACATGATGAAAGCCGTGCGGGTGATGTACAAATGGGCCGCAGATCGCGGCATTTTGTCGATCAACCCCGGCACCGGGCTTGCCCCATTGCGCGAAAAGGCGATTGGCGCTGTGCCCTGGACAGTGGAAGACCTGCGCAAATACCGCGCGGCCCACCCGCCAGGCACCGAGGCGCATCTATGCCTGACCCTGTTTATGTTTACCGCGTGCCGCATCAGTGATGCCGTGCGCCTTGGCCGTGGCAATGAATTTGAACGCGGCGGGATTACCGGCATCGGCTGGCAACCACAAAAGAAAAACGCGCGATATGTCGAAATACCGATGCTGCCGCCGTTGCTTAAGGCCACCCGCGCAAGCACGGTACAGGGCGCGACCTATCTTCTGACCGAACATGGCAAACCGTATCGATCGCCGGAAGGATTGCGCAACCGCCTGCGCAAATGGTGCGAATCTGCCGGACTTGAAAACCGTTCAAGCCACGGCATCAGGAAGGCCGCCGGCTCATTGCTGGCAGAGGAAGGATGTACGGTATACGAGGTCATGAGCATCCACGGCCACGCCAGCCCGAAGACCAGCGAAATCTATACACGCGGCGCAGAACGCTGGAAACTCGCCCAGACAGCAACTGCCCGCCTTGCGGCCATGGAATGGTAAAAGTGCCCCACGCCGGTTTCAGACGTGGGGCACTTTTATCATAAGCCATTGATTTAACAGCTTATTATAAGAAGGGTGGTAGCCGAGGAGGGACTTGAACCCCCGACACGCGGATTATGATTCCGCTGCTCTAACCAGCTGAGCTACTCGGCCACAAGGAATTTTGTGGTGTTCCGGTGCGCTTGGAACGAGGCGGTTTTTAAGTCAGGGAGCCGTCCCCGTCAAGCGCCTTTTTGACGATTTTGTCAAAAAACCTTCCCGCAAAACTTCTGGCAAAACTTCTGGCAAAACCAACGGGCGAGGAACATGCGCCCTCGCCCGTCCTGTTCGATAATCGGGCAATCCCGATCAGGCGGCACTTGCGGTGTTGCCAATCAGCTCTTCACGCGTGATCCAGCCACCGCCAAGCACGCGTTCGCCCTGATAGAACACACCGGCCTGCCCCGGTGCAATACCGAACTGGGCATCGTGCAGTTCAATGCGGGCCTCGCCGGATGCCTCGGGGTACACGGTTGCCGTGGTCGGCTGCATGGCCGAGCGCAGTTTGACTTCGACCTCGACCCCGTTTTCATCAATCTGATCGCCGTCAAGCCAGTTAAGTTCGCGGACATAGACCAGTTTCTTGGCTAGGGCCGCCTTCGGCCCGACAATGACCTGACGCTTTTCGGGCGAGAGTTTGACGACATAAAGCGGCTCTGCCGTGCCGCCGATATTAAGGCCACGCCGCTGCCCGACCGTGTAATGGATCAGGCCGCGATGATCGCCGAGCACATTGCCATCAAGATCAACGATCTCGCCCGGCTCGCCTGCCTCGGGACGCAGCTTTTCGACCAGACGGGCATATTTGCCATCCGGGACAAAGCATATGTCCTGACTATCGGGCTTGTCAGCCACTTCAAGGCCGAACTTGGCGGCAAGCGCACGGGTTTC
>NZ_DCAO01000021.1:2291-7593 GCF_002311515.1 Thalassospira sp. UBA1131 | reverse complement strand
CACGGGATCGGGGTTTCGCCGCGCATGTAGCTGTCGGCAAAATCATCGATCACTTCTTCGCGGAAGCGTGATTCGTAATCGAGCACGTAATAGGGAATGTCGATATCCTCGGCCACTTTGCGCGCATCATAAATATCGCGCCCGGCACAGCAGGATTTCGCACGGGTCGGGGCATTGGCCCCCATATCATAAAGCTGAAGCGTGATGCCCACCACGTCATAGCCTTCTGATTTCAGAAGGGCTGCAACGGCAGAGCTATCAACCCCACCCGACATGGCCACAACCACGCGGGTATCTTCCGGGGCTTTATCAAAGCCAAGAGAGTTCATGTTTCTCACCCATCCGTGGGTCAAGGCCACGGCGACAAGAGGTTAATCCAAAAAGGCAACGGGCGGCGCACACGCCACCCGCAAAATATCGTTCGGGCTTATATAGGCGATCTTGGCCTATTTTGCCAGATCAAGTCCCATCTGCCAAAAATCGGCTTCAAGGCGGCTTGCCATGGTAAAGGTTTCCACCAGCCCTTCGAGGCGGCGATGCCCGCCACGCGTGGCAACTGTGTGTTCAAGCAACTCGATCTCGGCCTTTGCCACGTCCTGAAATTCGTCGGACGCATACATTTCAATCCATGCCCGGTACGGATTGCCGTCAAGCACAGTATCAGAACTTGCCATCAGGCGGTTTGCGATTTCGGCATAGCCCACCATACAGGGCATCAGGGCCACCTGCAGGTCCACCACGTCCCCCTGATGACCCCGATCAAGCACATAGCGGGTATAGGTGATGCACGCTCGTGCCTCGGCCTCTGCGACGATATCGGCCTCTGACAGGCCCCAGCCTTTGCAGAAGTCCAAATGCAGGCTCATTTCCATATCAAGGATGGCATGCACGGTGCCGGAAAACTGGCGCATGGCATGCATGTCTTCGGCCTTATAGGCCGCCAGCGCATAGGCGCGCGCAAACTGGATCAGGAACAGATAATCCTGAATAAGGTAATGCTTGAACGCGGCTTCGGGCAATGTGCCATTGCCAAGCTGCTTGACGAAGTCATGGCAGACATAGCTTTGCCAGGCTTCGGGTGCGCAGGTGCGCAATTTGCCAAACAGACTGTCGACGGGGATGATGTCGGTGAAGGTGGCGGGTTTACTCATGCTGGTCCCTTCCCTGTTTATTCATGGTGGCTCAAACAAAAACGGACCAGCCCGCATGTTGCAGGCCGGTCCGCATTTTTGTGATCAGGGTGCAGGCCGTTTGGCGCACATCACACTCATCGAAATCAGTCGTCGCGCTCGTCGATCCAGGCCATCTGGATGGCTTCAAGAATCTTCTCGTTCGACTTCGAAGGATCGTCTTCAAAACCTTCAAGCTCGGTGACCCATTTATGCAGGTCGGTAAAGCGAAGGTTGAGGTTATCCTTGTCCGGATGGGCTTCCTCAAGCTCGATCGCGATGTCCTGAATGTCTGTCCAACGCATATCCGTCTCCTTTGACACCGGGCGGCAATGCGCCCGGTCAGCAGAAGGTGAAACTTACTTGTCGACCATCATGTTGCGGGTCGCGGACGGAAGTTTGACACGCAGACCGTCGAGCTCGTCGCTCATGATGATCTGGCAGCCAAGACGCGAGGTCTCGGTCAGGCCAAAGGCAAGGTCAAGCATGTCTTCTTCGTCTTCGGACGGTTCATCAAGCTTGTCAAACCAGTCATCTTCAAGAATGACGTGGCAGGTCGAACATGCCAGCGAACCTTCGCAAGCACCTTCAAGGTCAATGCCGTTCTTGTGGGCAGCTTCCAGAACAGACAGGCCGTCGGCGACTTCGAATTCCTTTTCGGTGCCATCCGGCTCGACAAAAACGATCTTAGGCATTTGTGCCTTTCTCCTCGGTAATACTTTTCGTTCGATCTCTGTTTATGCGCCCCGCGATACGGGTCGCTTATCCGGCCTGACCTTGGCGGTTGTCGGGGACAATCGCCGCAGTTCGCCGGTTTGTCAATTCCACCGGTGTCGATTAATTCACTTCCTAGTGAACTTCATCGACATTTTGCCCGGCAAGTGCCTGGCGGATCCGGCTATCCATACGGGCCTCGGCAAACGGACGCGATGCATTTTCAAGCGCCTCGGCGGCGTCATTGATCGCATCGCGGTTATCGCCTGCGGCGGCCGTTTCAAGATTGGCAATCGCCTGTTTGATATTGGCTTCGTCTTCCTTGGTCAGAAGGGCACGGTCGGCATTCATCGCGGCATTGACCGCCAGGATGTTGCGACGTGCTTCGACGCGGGCCTCGGTCAGGACACGCATTTCCATGTCTTCGCGGGCATGGACCATGCTATCGCGCAACATGGTCGCCATATCAGACTCATTGATGCCATAGGTCGGTTTGACCGCGACTTCCTGTTCAGTGCCGGTGGTTTCTTCGCGGGCCGAGACGGTCAGAAGGCCATCGGCATCGACATTGAACTGAACGCGAATACGTGCAGCGCCAGCTGCCATCGACGGAATACCGGTCAGGGCAAAGCGCGCAAGCGAGCGGCACTGATCAACCATTTCACGTTCGCCCTGCACCACATGGATCATCATGGCCGACTGACCATCCTGATAGGTGGTGAATTCCTGTGCCTTGGTGACCGGGATCGGCGTGTTACGGTCAATGACCTTTTCAACAATCCCGCCCATGGTTTCAAGCCCCAGCGACAGCGGCGTCACATCGAGAAGAAGGTTATCCGAGCCGCCCGTCAAAGCCTCTGCCTGAAGGGCAGCACCAAGAGCAACAACCTCGTCCGGGTCGATATCAGACAGCGGTTCCTGTTCAAACAGATCGGCCACCGCCTTGCGGACAGCTGGCACGCGGGTGGAGCCGCCAACCAGCACCACACCCTTGACGTCTTCGGGCAGGACATCGGCGTCATCAAGCACCTGTTCGGTGATGGCGGCCGTGCGGGCAACCAGCTTGGCGATCATCGCATCAAACTGTTCGCGCGTTACAGTGTGTTTGGTGTCCGTGCCATTGAGTGCCACTGTGACTTCGACACTGTCCTGATCGGTCAGGCTTTCCTTGACCGTCCGGGCGGCCTTCAGAAGGCGTTTGGCGTCCGATGCGTCAAGATCATCGGTGGCACCGCCATCCTTGCGCGCGGCCAGAAGATGTTCGGCAATGGCGTGATCGAAATCATCACCACCAAGGGCGGCATCGCCGCCGGTCGCCTTCACCTGGAAGACGCCCTTTTGCATTTTCAGAAGCGAGATATCAAAGGTGCCACCGCCAAGGTCGTAGACGGCATAAAGCCCCTCTGCCCCGTTATCGAGGCCATAGGCAAGGGCAGCCGCCGTCGGTTCATTGACCAGACGAAGCACTTCGATCCCGGCCAGCTTGGCGGCATCCTTGGTCGCGGTGCGGGCCCCATCGTCAAAATAGGCCGGGACCGTGATCACGGCCTTTTCGACCGGTTTATCAAGGCTTTCTTCGGCACGGGCACGCAGGGCACGCAAAATGTCGGCCGATACCTCCACCGGGGTCAGGACCCGATTACCGACATTGAGGCGCACCATCATCGGCTCGCCGTTTTCGGTTTCGGATTTTTCCGGCACTTCGACGTGATAAGGCAGCGTACCGGCGATTGTTTTGACATCCTCGATCCCGCGGCCCATCAGGCGCTTGACCGAGGATACCACACGGCTGGCATCGGTATTGATCTGATCACGGGCGGCTTCGCCGACAACCGGCATGTCATCGCCGTAATAGACGACAGAGGGCACAATCGCATTGCCACCGGATTTATCGCGCAGAACTTCAGGCTTTTCCGAGTTCGAGATTGCAACCACCGAGTTGGTGGTTCCAAGATCGATCCCGACAGCGATCTGGCGTTCTTCCTCGTGCGGGAGGGGTGTTTCGCCGGGTTCGTGGATTTTTAGCAGGGCCATCTTTACGTCCAGTCTTTTTCTATGATCAGGCAGCGGCAAGGCGCGATTTCTTCGCGCGCGCTTCCTCGGTCATTTTCACGAGATACCTCAGGCGGGTGGCCAGTTTTTTGGCCGCGTCATAGGATTTGTTGTCAAAGGCGGCACCAAGATCCTTTTCACAGGCACGCGCCTGTTTGCGGGTATCCTTGATCATCGCATCAATGGTGATTTTATCGGTCGCATCGTCAAGCGCCTCGCGCATTTCCATCGCTTCCATCAGAAGTTCCGGATCATTGACAGTATGGCCTTCGCCGCCTTCGGGCTCGTGCCCGGCCTGACGCAGCATATAATGCGCACGCGCCACCGGATTTTTCAGCGTCTCGAACGCTTCGTTCAGGCTTGCGGCCTGTTGCGATGACAGGGCCTGTTCGCGGCCGGATTTGGACGCGAACCGGTCAGGATGGAGCTTTTGTTGCTGCTTGAGGTAGGTCGCTTCCATCGCATCGACATCAACGTCAAAGGAACGCTCCAGACCAAAGCGGGTAAAATGATCCAGCTGGCCGGGGGCCTGAATGGCGTTGCAGGTTTCGCAAAACAGTGCGCTTGCGGCGACCGGCCCCTTACAGGACCAGCAAACCTTGTGCGCAGGTTGTTCGGTGTTGCTCACGCGATGCACTTCCGAGGATTAAAAGACAAAAACAAATCAGTTCAAAAGGCGATACGTGACCATAGCTTGGTCACGTCACCCTTTTCAGGCGATGGCCCCGGCGATCTCGCCAGGGCCATAACCATTCAGAAAGCAGGGAAAGCCCGGCCTGATCAAACGTGGAAGGATTCCCCGCAACCACAACGACCTTTTTCGTTGGGGTTCCGGAAAACAAAGCCTTCCTCCATCGTGTTGACCTCGTAATCCATCTCTGTGCCAAGCACGAACATGATGGCTTTGGGGTCGATCAGGATTCTCACGCCGTCGTCAAGTTCGACGACTTCTTCGAAGCCATCGGCACCATCGGCATATTCCAGCGTGTAGGACAGGCCCGAGCACCCTTTGCTGCGCACACCAAGCCGAATGCCGTGCGAAGGTTTCCCGCGGCTATCAAGCAGCGCCTTGATGTGATCAAGAGCGACCGGTGTGACAGAAATTGGTGACGGTAGAGCCATTTTATTCTCCCAAGATTCCGAAAACGATGGGGAGTGGGCGCTGCTTATTCAGCAGCGTCCACTTCCGCTGCGCCGTTTTTGGTTTTGTAGTCGCTGATTGCGGCTTTGATCGCGTCTTCAGCCAGGATCGAGCAGTGGATCTTGACCGGCGGAAGTGCAAGTTCCTCGGCAATCTGCGAGTTTTTGATCGAACCCGCTTCGTCAAGCGACTTGCCCTTGACCCATTCGGTGATCAGCGAGCTTGA
>NZ_DCAO01000021.1:0-2207 GCF_002311515.1 Thalassospira sp. UBA1131 | reverse complement strand
ACCTTGATCTGCAGCTTCATGACGTCACCACATGCCGGTGCGCCGACAAGGCCGGTCCCGACAGAGGTTTCGTTTTTGTCCATGGAGCCGACATTGCGCGGGTTTTCGTAATGGTCGATCAGCTTTTCACTATAAGCCATGATAGGAATCCTCCTAAAAATCCTGAGTCTCTCTCACGAGACAGAATACATATCGAATGTGTCGATAGTACGTTTTCGGTCGTTGTCGTTCTTAGTGTTCAGCCCATTCGATCGACTTGATGTCGATGCCTTCCTGCGCCATTTCCCAAAGCGGGCTCATTTCGCGCAGACGCTCAACTGCGGTGCAGATGGCATCAACGGCTTCATCAAGCTCTTCCTTGGTGGTGTAGCGACCAATGCCAATACGAAGGGATGTATGGGCCAATTCTTCGTCAACACCAAGAGCACGCAGAACGTAAGACGGTTCCAGCGACGCCGAGGTGCAGGCAGAGCCCGACGACACGGCAATGTTCTTGATGTCCATCAGAAGGCTTTCACCTTCGACATAGGCAAACGAAATGTTCAGGTTACCGCTGACACGGACATGTTCGTCACCATTGACATAGATGTCTTCGAGACGGTCACGGAAACGCTGAAGCGTGTAGTCACGCAGTTTTTCGATACGTGCGTTTTCTTCGGCCATTTCATTCGAAAGAATGTCACACGCCTTGCCAAGACCAACGATCAGCGGGGTCGGAAGCGTACCGGAACGCATGCCGCGTTCCTGACCACCACCGGTGATCTGTGCGATTACACGAACACGTGGACGACGGCGAACATACAGCGCGCCAATGCCTTTCGGGCCATAGATCTTGTGACCGGAAATCGACATCAGGTCGATCTTCATGTCATCAACATCAAGGTCGATCTTGCCAACCGCCTGCGCACAGTCAGTATGGAAGAAGACTTTGCGTTCGCGGCAGATTTCACCGATTTCCTTGAGCGGCTGAATGACACCGATTTCGTTGTTCACACCCATGACGGACACGAGTGCGGTTTCATCGGTGATGGCAGCCTTGAGTTCTTCAAGGTCGATCAGGCCGTTTTCCTTAACGCCAAGATAGGTCACTTTGTAACCTTCCTGCTCAAGGTGGCGGGCACTGTCGAGCACGCATTTATGCTCGGTGACAACCGTGATCAGGTGCGGCTTTTTCTTGCCATAGAACTTCATCACGCCTTTGAGGGCGAGGTTGTTTGACTCAGTCGCACCCGAGGTAAAGATGATTTCCTTGGCCGACGCACCAATGATCTTGGCAACCTGACCGCGTGCAACTTCAACCGCGTCCTCGGCTTCCCAGCCAAAGCTGTGGTTGCGCGAATGCGGGTTACCGAATTTCTCGGTGAAGTATGGCAGCATTGCCTCGACAACCCGCGGGTCGGTCGGCGTCGTCGCCTGATAGTCCAGATAGATCGGCTTTGCTTTAAGCTCGTTCATTTTAAAGGCTTCCTCACTCACTCTTTCTCAGGCAGCGTGACGCGCTTTCTTGCGCGCTGCATTACCCCTCATCCGGCTCCAAACGCGGATAAATGTATCAATGTCTTCGTTGGTGCTATCCAGTCCCAGACTGACCCGAATGGCCGATCCGGGCTCGGTAACACCCATTTCCCTAAGCACGTGGCTTTCACGTACCTTGCCTGATGAACAGGCAGATCCCGAACTGATGGCAACTCCTGCCAGATCCATTGCCATGACCTGGGTTTCCCCGGGCATTCCTGGCAGGATCAGGCAACTTGTATTGCTCAGTCGCTCCGTTCCCTTGCCAGCGATCAGAAGCTCAGGCGCCTCTGATGCCAATTCTGTTTCCAGGCGATCACGCATCTGCGCGATATCCGCCATCCTTGCCATATTGGCCTCTGCACGCTTGGCTGCGGCATCAAAGCCTGCAATCCCGACAACGTTTTCCGTGCCACCACGGCGGTATTTTTCCTGCCCGCCGCCCCGGATCTGGGGGACCAGCATCACGCCCGGCGCAATCGCCAGCGCACCAATTCCTTTTGGACCGCCGATCTTGTGGGCCGAGATCGACACCATATCGACCAGCAAGCGCCCCATATCGACCGGCAACCGGCCCAGCGCCTGAACAGCGTCGCAATGGACCTTGGCACCATATTCACGCGCCAGCAGACCAACCTTGGCAACCGGCTGAATGACGCCGGTTTCGTTATTGGCCAGCATGACCGAAACCA
>NZ_DCAO01000057.1:6960-7446 GCF_002311515.1 Thalassospira sp. UBA1131 | reverse complement strand
ACCACCAAACAGCATTGCCTTGCCAAACTGCGCGCCTTTTTACGTCATCCCTTTGAGGCCCCAATGAACTTTTCATCAGACAATGTCACCCCGATCTGTCCGGAAATACTTGCGGCCATCGCCGCCGAAAGTGATGCCAGTACCCTGCCCTATGGCGCGGATGATAAAAGCCAAAAGCTTGATGCAGCTTTTTCAGAATTGTTCGGGCGTGATGTATCCGTAGTGCCGGTTGCAACCGGAACGGCGGCCAACGTCATTGGGCTTTCGGGGCTGGTGTCGCCGTTTGGCGGCGTGGTCTGTCATCACCACGCCCATATCAATGTCACGGAATCCACCGGTGTTGCCTTTTACGGCGGCGGGGCAAAGTTGCTGGGGATTGACGGGCCGTCGGCAAAGATCGAAGCCGACACACTGGATGCCTATTTGACCAACCATGTTTCAAACGGCATGCATTCAGTTGATCCGGAATGTGTTGCGATCACGCAA
>NZ_DCAO01000057.1:0-6620 GCF_002311515.1 Thalassospira sp. UBA1131 | reverse complement strand
TCTGGCCTATCTTGAAGATGATCTTTGGCTGCGCAATGCCCGTCACGCCAACGCGGCCGCAACAGGCACTCGCCAAATCGCTTTCAAGCATGGGCGCAAAGCCCGCCTTTGCCCCCCAAGGCAACGAGTTGTTTATTCACATGACCAACGCCTTGGCCGAGAAGCTCCGCGATGCAGGTATTATATTCCGCCCCTGGCCGTCACTTGGTCCGGATGCCTATCGGTTTGTCTGTGCCTGGAACAGTCCGATTGAGTTGATCGAGGCTTTGCCGGAAACCGTTGGTCAATAGCGCAACCTTGCCATGCTGCCCAGTTGCATGTGATATCACCGCCCGAATGCCACCAAAAAACGACGAGATTTAAGATGAATTTTGCCTCGGACAATGTATCGCCCTTTTGCCCGGAAATTCTGGAAGCCCTGACAAAGGACACCTCTGTCAATGCGCCGGCCTATGGCGGTGACGATCTTAGCCAGCAACTCGATGCTGCCTTTTCCGAGCTGTTTGACAAGGAAGTTTCCGTCATTCCGGTAGCAACCGGTACTGCGGCAAACTGTATAAGCCTGTCTGCGCTTGTTTCGCCTTATGGCGGGGTGGTTTGCCACCATGAAGCCCACATCAACGAGGATGAAAGCACCGGCGTTGCCTTCTTCACGGGCGGCGCGAAGCTTTTGCCGATGGATGGCCCGGCGGCAAAGCTTGAAGCAGATTGCCTTGATGGCTTTGTCAGCGGTCTTGTTGATCGCGGTGTGCATTCGGTGTCGCCTGAATGTGTGGCGATCACACAGGCGACCGAACTTGGTGCTGTTTACACGGTTGATGACGTCAAGGCGATTGGCGAGGTCTGCCGCAAGCATGATCTGCGCCTGTTTATGGACGGGGCGCGGTTTGCCAACGCGATGGCACATCTCAAATGCCATCCGGCCGATGTCACCTGGAAGGCCGGCGTCGATGCCATCAGCTTTGGCGCTACCAAAAATGGTGCCATGGCGGTTGATGCCATTGTTCTTTTTGACACCAGCTTGAAATCCCGGATTGAGCAGGCGCGCAAACGCAGTGGCCACCTGCATTCCAAGCACCGCTACCTGGCGACCCAGCTTCTGGCCTATATCAAGGATGATGTCTGGCTGAAAAATGCCGCCCATGCCAACGCAGCAGCGCAGGCCCTTGCCGACGTCCTGATCAAACAGGGCGCGTCACTTACACATGCGGCAGAGGGCAACGAGCTGTTTGTCAAAATGTCCACGGAGCTTGCCGGAAAATTGCGTGATGCCGGCCTGATGTTCCACGGCTGGCCGTCGCTTGGTGCGGATGTTTATCGATTTGTTGCGGCGTGGAACGCGGATATCGTGCAAATCACCGAACTCAGTACCACTCTAGGGTAGAAATTGAGGCTAAAAGGCCGGGTGAAATCAAACGAATCATTATGATTCAATAAGATATGAATCGTTTAAAAGCACATTTTAAACACGTGATTTAGCGATTTCACCGGCTGAGCCTTGAAAAAAATGCACTGCTGCAATGATGAAACCGGACAGTGAATTTCATAAAAATAACAAATACTTGACTTAAATTCATCATTCGAACCTGCGGTCGCACTACGTAAAATCCCGCAGGAACCGTTGACGATACGCAGAAACCCTGATTACTTTCCCTCGTCGATTGCCAACATTCATACCTGTTGGATCGGGTAAACCTCGTCCGTTGCAAAATATGCTGTCAAACGTGACCGGATCAAATGTCACGCGGACAGCATTGATTTGCTCGGACCAGCCTTGAGGGAGGCATTTAATGAAAGCGAATTTCGTCAAAGTGGCACTTGGTGCAGGCCTGCTTGCAGCCACCGCACTTGCTGCTCCGACCGCCGCTTCGGCAAAAACCCTGGTATATTGCTCGGAAGGTAGCCCGGAAGGCTTCAACCCGTCGCTTTACACCGCAGGCACGACCTTCGATGCGTCTTCGCGTCAGGTCTTCAACCGCCTCGTACAGTTCAAGCGCGGTACCACCACCATCGTTCCGGGTCTTGCGACCAGCTGGGACGTTTCGGCTGATGGTCTGGAATATACCTTCAACCTGCGTGAAGGCGTAAAATTCCACACCACCGAAGACTTCACCCCGACCCGTGATTTCAATGCTGATGACGTGGTCTTCACCTTCATGCGTCAGTTTGACAAAGATCATCCGTATCATGGCGTTTCCGGTGGCTCTTATGAGTACTTCAACGCCATGTCCATGCCGGACCTGGTCAAGGACATCGTCAAAGTTGACGATTACACCGTCAAGTTCGTTCTGAACCGTCCGGAAGCTCCGTTCATTGCCAACATGGCCATGGATTTTGCTTCTGTTCTGTCGGCTGAATATGCTGACAAGATGATGGAAGCTGGTACCCCGGAAGCTGTTGACCTGAACCCGGTCGGCACTGGTCCGTTCCAGCTCGTTGCCTATCAGAAAGATGCGGTTATCCGTTACAAAGCATTCCCGGAATACTGGGAAGGCAAAGCGGCCATCGATAACCTGATCTTCGCCATTACCCCGGACAGCACCGTTCGCTATCAGAAGCTGAAAGCTGGCGAATGCCATGTCATGCCGTACCCGAACCCGGCTGATCTGGAAGCGATGGAAGCAGATGCAGACATCAACCTGATGAGCCAGGAAGGTCTGAACGTCGGTTATCTCGGTTACAACACCGCGAAAGAGCCGTTCACCGACCCGAAAGTCCGTAAAGCACTGAACATGGCAATCAACAAAGATGCCATCATCGAAGGTGTTTATCAGGGTGCTGGTTCGGCTGCGAAAAACCCGATCCCGCCGACCATCTGGTCTTACAACAACGACACCGTTGATGACCCGTATGATCCGGAAGCAGCAAAAGCCATGCTGGCGGAAGCTGGTTATCCGGACGGCTTCACCACTGACATCTGGGCAATGCCGGTTCAGCGTCCTTACAACCCGAACGCACGCCGTATGGCAGAACTCGTTCAGGCTGACTGGGCTGCAATTGGTGTGAACGCCGAGATCGTATCCTACGAGTGGGGTGAATACCTTGAGCGCACCAAAAAAGGTGAACAGGGTACCTTCATGCTCGGTTGGACCGGTGATAACGGCGACCCCGACAACTTCCTCGCAGTCCTTCTGGGTTGTGACGCTGTTGGCGGTTCGAACCGTGCACAGTGGTGCAACGAAGAGTTCGACAACCTGATTCAACAGGCGAAAACCACCTCGGACGTTCTCGAGCGTACCCGTCTGTATGAAGAAGCACAGGTTGTCTTCAAACGCGAAGCACCGTGGGCAACCATTGCACACTCCATCGTGTTTGAGCCGATCCGTAACGAAGTTGTTGACTACAAAATCGATCCGTTCGGTGGCCACATCTTCTACGGTGTAGACCTCGCTGAATAAGCGTATCAAAGCCTAATCAGAGAGGCCCGGTTTTCCGGGCCTCTTTGCAATTTCGTAAATGAGAGAGACGTCCGGACGGACAAACCGTCCGGAGATAAAAAGGCCCGATGGCATGCTAGGATTCCTGTTTCGCCGCTTGGGGGACATCATCCCGACCTTCTTCGGTGTCACCCTTCTGGTATTTTTCCTGATCCGTCTTATTCCCGGTGATCCCATTCTGATGATGGCCGGCGAACGTGGCGTAGATGCAGTCAGATACGCAGAACTAAAGGCACAATACGGTTTTGATCAGCCGGTTATTGTCCAGTATTTCGATTATTTGATAGGCGTATTCCAAGGCGATCTGGGCAAATCCTTCGTCACCAAAAAACCTGTCATTGACGAATTCCTGACTCTGTTCCCGGCAACAGTCGAACTTGCCACCATGGGCATTCTGTTCGCGGTGATATTCGGGATTCCATTCGGGGTTTTGGCCGCGATCCATCGCGGCAAGTGGATCGACCACCTGACGATGTCGTTGTCCCTAACTGGCTATTCGATGCCGATTTTCTGGTGGGCTCTACTTCTGATCATGTTCTTCTCGACCACCTTGGGCTGGACACCGATTTCGGGGCGTATCTCGGTCATGTACTTCTTTGAACCGGTCACCGGTTTCATGTTGATCGATAGCCTTCTGAGTGGTGAGAAAGGCGCTTTTGCCAGCGCATTCAGTCACCTGATCCTACCAACCGTGGCCTTGGGGACGATCCCGATGGCGGTGATTGCGCGTATGACGCGCTCCTCGATGCTGGAAGTTCTGGGCGAAGAATATATCCGCGTTGCACGCGCCAAAGGTCTGGCACCGATGCGGGTAATCATGGTGCATGCGCTGCGCAATGCCCTGATCCCGGTGATCACGGTGATCGGCCTTCAGGTCGGCGTGCTACTGGCCGGTGCAATCCTGACCGAGACGATTTTCTCTTGGCCCGGTATCGGCAAATGGATCATCGAAGCTATGAACCGTCGCGACTATCCGACCATTCAGGGCGGCATTCTGATGATTGCCTTCCTCGTGATGGCCGTGAACCTGATCGTCGACCTGCTGTACGGGATTATTAACCCCCGTATCCGTTACAAGCGCTAGGGAGAGCTGTGAGATGAGCGAGAACACCACCCCGTCCGCAGCAGCCGTTGAGCCCGTCGGAGCTCCGCCGAGCCCGCTGCGCGAAACTTGGGACTATTTCAGAAAGAACCGTGGTGCCTATGTCGGTTTGATCGTGATTGCGATCATTCTGTTTCTGGCCCTGACCGCGCAATGGGTTGCGCCCTATGATCCGATTGCACAGGACCGTGCTGCGTTTCTGAAACCGCCAATCTGGATGGAGGGTTCGGACCCGCGCTATATCCTTGGCACCGATGCGGTTGGCCGTGACATCCTGTCTCGCCTTATCCACGGCGCGCAATTGTCGGTTTCAATCGGCGTGTTTGTTGTCATCCTGTCAATGGTTTCAGGCATCGTGCTTGGCATGGTGGCCGGTTACTTCCGTGGCTGGGTTGAAGTCGCTGTCATGCGTCTGATGGACATCATGCTGGCCCTGCCCAGCCTGGTGATGGCGCTTGCAATTGTCGCCATCCTCGGCCCGGGGCTTGAAAACGCGATGCTGGCCATCGCCATCGTCCAGTTGCCGCACTATGTGCGTCTGACGCGCGCCTCGGTCGTATCGGAACTCAACAAGGAATATGTCATTGCATCGCAGATTGCCGGTGCCGGTCATGTCCGCCAGATGTTCGTCAATATTCTGCCGAACTGCATGGCACCGCTGATCGTGCAGGGCACGCTTGGTATTTCAAGTGCGATCCTTGACGCTGCGGCCCTTGGCTTCCTTGGCCTTGGCGCGCAGCCGCCGCTGCCGGAATGGGGCACCATGCTCTCTGAGGCCCGTGAATTTGTGGGCTCCGCTTGGTGGGTGATCACCTTCCCCGGCCTTTGCATCCTTGTCACCGTGCTTGCCTTCAACCTGATGGGTGATGGCCTGCGCGATGCCCTTGATCCCAAGATGAAACGGTAAGTCATGGCTCTTCTCGAAGTAAAAAACCTGACAGTCGAGTTCGGCTCCGAAGACAAGCCGTTTCGTGCTGTTGATTCCGTAAGCTACTCTGTTGATCGCGGCGAAGTCCTTGGCATCGTCGGGGAATCCGGTTCGGGTAAATCGGTTTCATCGCTTGCCGTAATGGGTCTGATTGATTTTCCCGGTCGTGTGACCGCGGATGCCCTGACCTTTGATGGTCAGGACCTGATCACCATGCCGGCAAAACGCCGCCGCGAAATCACCGGCAAAGACATCGCCATGATCTTTCAGGATCCGATGTCGGCCCTTAATCCGTGCTTCACGGTCGAAGCCCAGATCATGGAGGCCCTTAAGGTCCATGAAGGCGGCAACAAGAAGCAACGTCGTGAACGCACGCTTGATCTTTTAAACCAGGTCGGCATTCCCGATCCGAAGTCGCGCATGACCGCCTACCCGCATCAACTGTCGGGCGGCATGAGCCAGCGTATCGTCATTGCCATGGCAATTGCGTGTAACCCGCGCCTTCTGATTGCCGACGAGCCGACCACGGCCCTTGATGTGACCATTCAGGCCCAGATCATCGACCTGTTGCTGAAACTGCAAGAAGACAGCGACATGGGCCTGATCCTGATCACCCATGATCTGGCACTGGTGTCGGAGGCAGCCAACCGCATTCAGGTGATGTATGCCGGTCAGCTGTTTGAAAGTGGCCCGGCTGACAGCATTTTTGCAGCCCCCCGCCATCCCTATACGCAGGCACTGCTCGAAGCGCTGCCGGAACGTTCCGAAGGCCATGACCGTCTTCGCACCATTCCCGGCGTAGTTCCCGGTCAGTATGACCGCCCGCAGGGATGCCTACTGGCACCGCGTTGCCGTTATGCCAATGACCACTGCGTGAAATCGCGCCCGGAGGTCACCGACTTCAATGGCCGCGATGTGCGTTGCTTCTATCCGCTAAATGATCAGGGCCAGCCGACCGGCCTGACCGCTGATACGACCACCGGGGAGACTGTGTAATGAGTTTTCTGGATACCAAACCCGGTGTTCCGCTTCTGGAATCCGATGATCTTGTCCGTCACTACGAGGTCAATCGTGGCTTTGGCAAACCCAGTGCCATGGTCAAGGCGCTTGATGGTGTTTCCTTTACGCTTGAATCGCAAAAGACCCTTGCGGT
>NZ_DCAO01000135.1:11641-16679 GCF_002311515.1 Thalassospira sp. UBA1131 | reverse complement strand
AGTTCAATCACCAGCGTGATTGCCAAGAACCATGGCAACATCACCAATCTGCGCTTTACCAATCGCACGACAGACTTCTTTGAAATGCTGATTGATATCGATGTGGTCGATGTCAAACACCTGACCAATATCATTGCCGCATTGCGTGCCACACCGGTGGTCAATGCCGTTGAACGCGCGCGCGGGTGACGGCGAACTGTAAACGCCTTCACCTTTTAGGCGAATTTGGCGCAAAAGCCTTGCCAATCGCGCAGTCAGCACTTACGCATATGCTTCAAGATTTTACAGCATTACGTGATTAGATCCAGAACTGACCCCGCATGTTTCGGCGCCGCAGCAAACCTTCATCCTTTCAGCGTGTACGCAACGTGGTATGGCCGCGCGGCGGATGGCGTCGTTCGTCACAGTATTTTGCCCATCGGGTCGCCCGTTTGCCCGGATCGCCCTATAGCATCGCATCGGGTTTTGCGATCGGGGCGGCGGTGTCTTTCACGCCGTTTATCGGGTTCCACTTTGTTATATCGACACTGCTGAGCCTTTTGACGCGCAGTAACGTGGTGGCATCCCTGTTGGGGACAGTGGTTGGCAATCCCTGGACGTTTCCGTTTATCTGGTTGTGGCTTTATACCTGCGGCAACTGGATCCTTGGCGCGCATTCGGCAAGTTCGACAGTGCATTTCGATATGGCGGTGCTGTGGGAATTTGTTGTCCTGGGTCTGAATTATGTCGGCGGCGGGCTTATTTTCGGTAACTGGGATGTCAGTGATCAGCAGGCACTGGGGCAACTCTGGGCCAGCATTGTTGATATCATCTGGCCGATGGTGGTTGGCTGTATTCCGACAACGATTGTTATCTGGATACTGTTTTACTTCCCGATCCGCCGTGCGGTTGTGATCTATCGCCATAACCGCATCTTGCGCCGGATGAAAAAGACCGAGCGTCATGGCCTTGGCCCGATGCTTGAAAGTGCCAAGGAAAAGATCGGAACCGCCGCAAAGCACGCCACCAAAAAGCAGGATGAAACATCATGAATGCGAAGCTGCGCCTCGGGGTCAATATTGACCATGTTGCGACCATTCGAAACGCCCGCGGCGGCGATCTGCCCGACCCGGTGCGGGCAGCAGAGCTTGCAAAGGCGGCTGGTGTGGATGGGATTACGGCACACTTGCGCGAAGACCGTCGCCATATCCGTGATGCGGATATGCAGCGCCTGCGCGAAGAAGTTGATTTGCCGCTTAATTTCGAGATGGCGGCAACCGATGAAATGCTGGCCATCGCAATTCAGACCAAGCCGCACGCGGTTTGCCTGGTGCCGGAAAAACGCGAAGAACGCACGACCGAAGGCGGGCTGGATGTTGCCGGTGGGCATAACCATCTGAAACGTTTTGTCTCGGACCTTGGTGATGCCGGCATTCGCGTTTCACTGTTTATCGAGGCATCCGAAGCACAGCTTGATGCGGCCAAAAGCCTCGGTGCGCCGGTGGTGGAAATCCATACCGGGGCCTATTGCGATGCGAAGACCGACGAAGAACGCGCCCGCGAACTGGACCGTATCCGCCATGCTGTGCAATATGGGGCAGGGATCGGACTTGAAATTCACGCCGGTCACGGTTTGAATTTCGAAACCGTCAAGCCGATTGCCGCCATGCCGGAAATTGCCGAGCTTAATATCGGGCATTTCCTGATTGGTGAGGCGGTGTTTGTCGGGCTTGAAGCGGCGATTGCCGAAATGCGCCGTTTGATGGATGAAGCTCGCACGCAGGCAGGTTATGCGTAAATGATCATTGGGATTGGCACAGATTTATGCGATATCCGTCGGATAGAGGCTACTCTTGAACGCCATGGTGAGCGTTTCATGAAGCGTGTCTTTACCGATATCGAGATTGCGCGTGCCAAACGCAAGCCGCACCGGACTGCCTCGTCGCTTGCCATGGCGTTTGCCGCCAAGGAAGCCTGTTCAAAGGCGCTTGGGACAGGTTTTCGCCGCGGTGTTTATCATAACACCATGGGTGTGGTACATCAGCCCAGCGGCAAGCCCGATATGGTTTTGATTGAAGGTGCGCAAGCACGACTTGAAGAATTGACCCCGGATGGGAAAACTGCCTCTGTGTATGTGACCCTGACGGACGAATATCCGATGGCCAATGCGGTCGTTGTGATTTCGGCAGATTGACAAAAATTGATTGGTTGAACACGGAATGGAAAAGCTTGTGCATAAGAAGAAAACGGGTGGTTTGCTCGACACCTTGAAGACCGTTTTCTGGGCCATTGTCATTGCACTTATGGTTCGGACCTTTGCTTTCGAACCGTTTAATATTCCGTCTGGCTCGATGATCCCGACCTTGCTGGTAGGGGATTACCTGTTTGTGTCGAAATTCTCTTATGGGTATTCGAAGCACAGCATGCCGTTCAGCCTGCCGATCATTCCGGGCCGTGTATTTGAAAGCGAACCGGAACGTGGCGATGTGGTTGTCTTTAAGCTGCCGTCTGATACCTCGCAGGATTACATCAAGCGTGTGATTGGTCTGCCGGGCGATACGGTTCAGGTCAAGGAAGGCCGCCTTTACATCAATAACAAGATGATCGAGCGCGAGCGCATCGAGGATTACATCCTGACCGATGGTGGCGGGCGATCAGCCGCAGTACCGCAATATATCGAAACCCTGCCCAATGGCCGTGTGCATCGCATTCTTGAGATGTTTGGCGATCAGGGACCGAGCGACAACACCGAAGCTTTCACCGTACCGGAAGGTCATTTCTTCATGATGGGTGATAACCGCGACAATTCGGCAGACAGCCGTGCCTTCCCGTCGCGCTTCCGGTTTGTTCCGATTGAAAACCTGGTCGGTCGTGCAGAATTCCTGTTCTATTCCAAGGACAGCTCCCAGCCGGTTTATGACCTTGGCAGCATCCGCTTTGATCGCCTGTTCCAGGGGGTTAACTGATGAGCGACGGCTTGCCGGTGATCGCCGAGATTGATCACGGTTTTTCCGATCCCGATCTTTTACGTGTGGCACTGACCCATCGTAGTGCCGCCAAGGGCAAGGATATGCTAAGCGGCGGTAACGAGCGCCTTGAGTTTCTTGGCGACCGTGTGCTGGGTCTTGTCGTGGCCGAGATGCTTTATACCCGGTTCGGGCGTGAGCGCGAAGGGGCCATGGCCAAACGGTTTGTCGCACTGGTGCGTCGTGAGACTTTGGCGCGCGTGGCAGAACAGATCAAACTGGGTGAACACATCCAGATGGCAAAGGGTGAACGCGCAGCAGGGGCTGATACCAATCCGGCGATTTTATCTGATTGCATGGAGGCGGTGATTGCCGCACTCTATCTTGACGGTGGTCTTGAACCGGCGCGGCGTTTTATTGAAAAGCTTTGGACGCCGCTTTTGGATGAAGCCAACAAGCCGCCGCAGGATGCCAAAACGCAATTGCAGGAATGGCTGCAAGGGCGGGGCAAGCCGTTACCGAAATACGAGATGGTCGGCCGTGAAGGCCCGGCCCACGCGCCGTTATTTACCATCGAACTGACGACCGGCGACGGTGACAGTGTCAGTGCCGAAGGCAAATCGAAACGCGAAGCGGAACAACTCGCCGCAAAATTGATGTTGGATAAACTTAGTGATGAATGAGGTTCCCACACCGGTGGCCGAAGACAGATTACCTTATCAGCAACGTTGTGGCTTTGTGGCCCTCGTTGGTGCGCCGAATGCCGGCAAATCGACGCTTTTGAACCAGTTGGTTGGTACGAAAGTGTCCATCGTCTCGCCGAAGGTCCAGACGACACGAACGCGCGTGCGCGGTATCGTCATGACCGAAGACGCGCAGATTGTTTTCATTGATACGCCGGGCATCTTTGCACCCAAACGCCGTCTTGACCGCGCGATGGTCAAGGCCGCCTGGAATGGGGCAGATGACGCAGACCTTGTTGTTCTGGTGATTGATGCCGGAAGCGGCATCACGGACGAAGATCTGGCCATCATCAAGACGCTTAAGGAACAGAACCGCAAGGCGATCCTGGCGTTGAACAAGGTCGACAAAGTTTCCGACAAGGAAAAGCTTCTGCGTCTGTCCCAAGACCTGTTTGCCCACGAAGTCTTTACCGATGTCTTTATGATTTCGGCCAAAAAGGGTGCGGGTACGCAGGATCTGGTGAATTTCCTTGCCGCCAAGATGCCCGATGGCCCGTGGATGTTCCCGGAAGACGATGTTTCGGATATGCCGCTGCGACTGCTTGCGGCCGAAATTACCCGTGAAAAGCTTTATTACCAGCTTCAGCAGGAACTCCCTTATTCCGCAACGGTCGAGACCGAGCTTTGGGAAGAGCGTAAGGATGGATCGGTCAAGCTTGAGCAGACCATCTTTGTTGAGCGTGAAGGCCAGAAGGCGATCATCCTTGGCAAGGGTGGCAAACGTATCAAGGCGCTTGGCAGTGACGCCCGCAAGGAACTTGAAGCCATTTTCGAACGCCGGGTACATTTGTTCCTGTTTGTGAAGGTGCGTGAAAACTGGGGCGATGATCCCAACCGCTTTGCCATGTGGGGTCTTGATCACAACGCCTGATCGCGTTGACTGGTCCCGTATCGAGTGACCACAAATTGCCGGGTAAGTAATGGAAATCGGATCCGTCTGGGGAATTGTCATGATCATTGTTGGCGCTGCTGCCGCAATGATTGTTGCGCGCGTCGCCAGACGTCCGTTCCGTAACCGCAATTCCAGTGCGTCTGTGCAACGTGAAAAATCGTTCCTGCACAAACCGCTTAACCTGATTGCACTTCTGATTGCGATCGCCGTCTTTGTGCTGGGCCTTTTCTGGCGCATGACGGGTGGAGGCCCGACCTAATGCGTAATGACTCATCTGATCCGCTGTCTGATGCCATCGAAGAAATCCCGAACCGCCCGATCCTGCGCAAGGTTGTGTTCGGTCTGGCGTTGTTTAGTCTTGCGTCCTGCCTGCTCGGGTTCTTTTTCCTTGTGACCCGCCTCATTGTACCCAGCGGCTTTTTCTAAGGTACGCGGATGGATTGGCGGGATGACGGTAT
>NZ_DCAO01000135.1:6706-11632 GCF_002311515.1 Thalassospira sp. UBA1131 | reverse complement strand
TTATGGCCGCCATGCCGGTCTGGTGCGGGGTGCTACCAGTAAATCCATGCGTGGCACACTTGAACCCGGCAATGAAATCCGGGTGGGGTGGTCTGCCCGGCTGGCCGAACATCTGGGGCAATTTCGCTGTGAACTGACCGGGGCGCATGCCGCAGACCTTTTGTTGCATGCTGGCCCCTTGATGGCGATGAGTTCGGCCTGTGCGATGCTTGATGCAACACTTCCGGAACGCGAAGCCCATCCGGATCTGTATCGCGGGACCGTCGCGTTGATTTCGGCCCTTAAGTCCGAGCAATGGTTGCCTGCCTATATCCGTTGGGAAGTCGGGTTACTGGAAGAGCTCGGTTACGGCTTGGCACTGGATCGATGTGCCGCGACCAACGAGACCGAAAACCTTGCCTTTGTATCCCCCAAAAGCGGCCGTGCGGTTGGCGAGGCATCCGGGCAGGCGTATCGTGACCGGATGTTGCCGTTGCCGGCCTTTCTTGCCGCCGGTCGGGCGTCTCAATCGCGCAAGGAAATGTCTTTAATAGAACAATTGCGCGATGGTCTGAAACTGACCGGATTTTTCATTCACCGCGATATTTTCGAGGCAAAAGGTATCAAACCTGTTGCTGCGCGGGACCGTCTTGTCAGCCATGTCTGGCGCACGGATATCGGATCAGAAAAATAAATTAGTCAATTTGCGCGCCATATGTTGACCAAGACCATGCCCGGCGTAGTATGTTGCCAATAACGTAAGGTGTTCGGGTCCGAACGCACTTGCACATGTCCATTTTGACAAGCAACAAGAAAAATCGTTCATGAGCACCAAGACTTCCGATCCGGCCAGTGCCGGACAAATCCGGGAAACCCGGCTTGCAGACGCGCTGAGCGAACGATATCTCGCCTATGCGATGTCGACAATCATGTCGCGTTCCCTGCCTGATGTGCGTGATGGCCTTAAGCCAGTGCATCGTCGTCTTCTTTACGCCATGCGTCAGCTTAAACTGAACCCGGAACAGGGGTTCAAGAAATGTGCGCGTGTTGTCGGTGACGTGATCGGTAAATATCACCCGCATGGTGATCAGTCGGTCTATGACGCGCTGGTACGTCTGGCACAGGATTTTGCGGTTCGTTATCCGCTTGTTGATGGTCAGGGCAACTTCGGCAACATTGACGGCGATAACGCCGCGGCAATGCGTTACACCGAGGCCCGCATGACGGCGGTTGCCGCGGCGTTGATGGATGGCCTTGACGAAGATGCCGTTGATTTTCGCCCGACCTATGATGGCGAGGAAAAAGAACCGGTTGTGATGCCGGCTGCTTTCCCGAACCTTTTGGCCAATGGGGCCTCGGGTATTGCCGTGGGTATGGCGACGAACATCCCGCCGCATAATGCCGGCGAGCTTTGCACGGCCCTGATCAAACTGATTGATGATCCGGAAACCTCGATTGCGCAGCTTGTGCGTTGCGTGCCGGGGCCGGATTTCCCGACCGGTGGTGTTCTTGTCGAGCCGCGTGAAAACATTCTGGAAGCCTATGCGACCGGGCGTGGATCATTCCGCCTGCGTGCGAAATGGGAAGTCGAGAAGCTTAGCCACGGTCTTTATCAGGTCGTGATTACCGAGATTCCCTATCAGGTTCAGAAAGCCAAGCTGGTTGAACGTATCGCCGATCTGATGGTGGCAAAGAAATTGCCGCTTCTGAACGATGTGCGTGATGAGTCGACCGATATCATTCGTCTGGTTCTGGAACCGCGTACCCGCGCGGTTGAACCGGAACACCTGATGGAAATGCTGTTCAAGAATACCGAACTGGAAATCCGTTTTGGCTTGAACATGAACGTTCTGGACGGCGACAACACGCCACGTGTGATGAATCTGCGCGAAGTTCTGCGCGCATTCCTGGCACATCGTCAGGATGTTCTGATCCGTCGTTCCAACCATCGGTTGGCCAAGATCAATCATCGTCTTGAGGTGTTGGAAGGCTATCTTGTTGCCTATCTGAACCTTGATGAAGTGATCCGGATCATTCGTTATGAGGATGAGCCGAAAAACGCGTTGATGAAGGCGTTTGACCTGACCGAAGTGCAGGCCGATGCGATCCTTAACATGCGTCTGCGGTCTTTGCGCAAGCTCGAAGAGATGGAAATCAAGAACGAGCATGCCAAACTGACCGAAGAAAAGCAGGGCCTTGAAGCGCTTCTTGCGAGCGAGAGCCTGCGTTGGGAGAAAATCCGCGACGAGATCGAGGTGATGCGTGAAAACTTTGGCAAGAAGACTGCCATTGGCAAACGCCGCACCGAGATTGGCGATGCACCGGAAGAAATCGAAGTTCCGCTGGAAGCATTGATCGAACGTGAACCGATTACGGTGATCTGTTCGAAAATGGGCTGGGTGCGTGCGCTGAAGGGCCATGTCGCCGATATCAGCGATCTGAAGTTCAAGGATGGTGACGAGCATCGCTTTGCGCTGAAGGCATTCACCACTGACAAGCTTCTGATTCTGTCGACGGCCGGGCGTTGTTACACCATGTCGTGTGACAAACTGCCGGGCGGGCGTGGCCATGGGGAGCCGATCCGTCTTTCCATCGACCTGCCGCAGGAACATGACATTGTTTCGATGGTGGTGCACAAGGAAGGCCGTAACCTTCTGGTGGCAAGTTCTGGTGGACGCGGCTTCCTGGTTGCCGAGAAAGAAGTGGTTGCGCAGACCAAAAACGGCAAACAGGTGCTTAACCTTGGAACTGGTGAAGTTGCCAAGATCTTCCTGCCGGTTGAGCAAGATCATGTTGCCGTTCTGGGCGATAACCGCAAGTTGCTGATTTATCCGGTTTCGGAAATTCCGGAAATGACGCGTGGTCGCGGTGTGATCCTGCAGAAATACCGTCAGGGCGGTCTTTCGGACCTTATCCTGTTTAACCTTGAAGAAGGTCTCAGCTGGACTATGGGCGGCAGCGAAGGTCGTACCCGGACTGTGACCGAGCTGGCCGAATGGATTGGCAAACGGGCCGGGGCAGGGCGCCTGCCGCCAAATGGCTTCCCGCGGTCCAACAAGTTTGAATAACGGGTGTAAAAACGCCTTGATAAAAGCCGGGTGGTGCCAAGCCATCCGGCTTTTTCTTTGCCTGAATGACGAAAATTGATGCACTGCCTGTGATTTGTTGCATTTCCCGGCAGAAATGGCCGAAATTCGGTGCAAAAGATATAGCGTTTTCGGTGGTTAATCTGTAACTTCCCAACCTGTTTAACAGGAAGCCCGCAATTTTCCTGTGAGATTCAAAAAAGGGCTTGGGAGTGAAAAGTGAGATTTCTGGGAAATTTCGTCCGCGCCGTCGACAGTCTTAATGACTGGATCGGACGCGGAGTAGCCTGGCTGGTGATCCCCATGGTGGTGATCACGTTTTTGGTGGCAACGTTGCGTTATGGCTTTGCGGTCGGCTGGGTGTCGATGCAGGAAAGCTATATGTGGCTTTACGGTATCATGTTTATGGTCGGCGCGGGTTACACGCTGCTGCATGGGGGGCATGTGCGTGTTGACGTTTTCTATCGTCCGGCATCTGCGCGCTACAAGGCATGGGTAGACCTTTTTGGTTCCCTGTTCCTGCTTGCGCCAGTGGTTATCATGATCCTGATGTACAGCTATCCTTACGTTGTCACGAGCTGGCACCGTCTGGAAGGATCGCATGAAACCGGCGGGCTTCCGGGATTGTTCCTGTATAAGTCTGTGATTTTGGTCTTTGGTGTCCTGATGCTGCTGCAGGGGCTGTCTTTGGCAGCGCGCAGTGTTCTGGTTCTGACCGGTCACAAAGAGTTTGAAATCAAAGAAGAAGAGCACGAGGGCGTCTGATGACGGGGGAAATTCTTAGCCTGGTGATGTTCGCCGTAGCTTGCGGCGTGCTTCTTCTTGGTTTTCCGGTTGCTTTCTCACTTGCGGGCACCGGTCTTGCTTTTGCGCTTATTGGCAACGCCATGGGCACATTCGATATGCCGCTTCTGGGCTCTTTGCCGTCACGCTATTTTGGTGTGATGACCAACGAGCTTTATGTTGCGATCCCGTTGTTCGTGTTCATGGGTGTCATGCTGGAACGCGCACGGATCGCCGAGAAGCTTCTGACCACCATGGGCATGCTGTTTGGCACCATGCGTGGTGGCCTTGGTATTTCAGTCGTGATCGTCGGTATGTTGCTTGCAGCATCCACCGGTATTGTCGGTGCGACGGTTGTGACCATGGGCTTGCTCAGCCTGCCGGCGATGCAAAAAGCCGGTTATGATCCGAAATTGTCGACCGGTGTGATCTGTGCATCGGGTACGCTGGGGCAGATCATTCCGCCGTCGATCGTTCTGGTTCTGCTGGGTGATATCCTGCAAGGCGCCTATGCCGAAGCGCAGCGCGCGCTGGGCAACTGGGCACCGGAACCGATTTCGGTGATGGATCTGTTTGCCGGTGCCTTCATTCCGGGAATTATGCTGGTTGGGCTTTATATCGGCTGGATCATCATCAAATCCCTGATTGATCCGGACTCAGCACCCGCACTGGTCGAAGGCAAACGCCCGGCGGGCCTTTGGGGTGAAGTACTGCGCGCATTGCTGCCGCCGGCGTTGCTGATTGTGGCGGTTCTGGGCTCAATCCTGACCGGGATTGCAACGCCGACGGAATCCGCGGCATTCGGTTCAGTCGGTGCGACCATTCTGGCTGCGTTCTATCGCCGTCTTGATATGCCTGTGCTGCGCCATGTGGTGCGCCAGACGGTTCAGGTTAGTGCGATGGTGTTTGTCATCCTGCTGGGTGCGTCGGTGTTCTCGCTGGTGTTCCGTGGTCTGGGTGGTGACCATCTGGTCGAAGAATTGCTGCACAACCTTCCGGGTGGTGTGTTCAGTGCGATGCTGGTCGTGATGTTGCTGATGTTCGTCATGGGCTTCTTCCTCGACTTCATCGAGATCGT
>NZ_DCAO01000135.1:4578-6457 GCF_002311515.1 Thalassospira sp. UBA1131 | reverse complement strand
CCGGCTCTGATAAGTTTGGAGCAGGCCAAATAAAAGGGCTGGCAAATGCCAGCCCTTTGTCGTTTTCCGAAATCGGAGAACTTAGTATTTGAACGGCAGGACACGTGCCTGTGCGAATGCCGCTTCCGAGAATTTCGACCATGCGATCGACTGGGTACGGAAGGCGATAAGGCTTTCGAAGACTTCCTGCGACAGCGGGTTCGACGAAACCAGATCACGCAGAACTTCGCCCGACAGTTTGCCAAGGCCGGTCAGAATGTCGTCAGAGAACGGACGAACATCAACGCCGTGCTTGTTACGCAGGGTATCGAGTGCCTGAACGTTACGCGCGGTGAATTCGGACAGAACCATCTGGTTCACAGCGCGGTTTGCCTGCTCGACAATGGCTTTCAGATCATCCGGGAGTGCATTCCATGCATCCAGGTTGATGAAGTTGTCGAGAACGGTCGCCGGCTCGTGCCAGCCCGGATAGTAGTAGTATTTAGCCGATTTATAGAGACCAAAGGCCAGATCGTTATAAGGACCAACCCATTCGGTTGCGTCAATCGCGCCCGACTGCAGTGCCGGCGGAATTTCGCCGCCCGGAAGGTTCACAACGTTGGCACCAGCGGCTTTGACAACTTCGCCACCAAGGCCCGGAATACGCATTTTCAGACCTTTATAGTCGTCAATGGTGTTCATTTCCTTGTTGAACCAGCCGCCCATCTGGGTGCCGGTGTTGCCCGACGGGAAGAACTTACAGTTCAGTTCCGCATAGACCTTATCGGCCAGTTCCTGACCGCCACCCCACTGGAACCACGCATTCTGTTCCTGTGCGTTCAGACCGAACGGCATTGCTGCGATATACTGGGTCGCGTCGACTTTGCCTTTCCAGTAGTAAGGCGCGCCGTGGCCCATTTCGACGGTGCCGTTGCCAACAGCGTCGATGGCTTCGAATGCCGGAACAATTTCACCTGCGCCAAAAACGGTAACTTTCAGGCGACCTTCGGATGCCTTGGTGATGTATTCAGCAAGAAGGTTTGCGCCGGTGCCAAGGCCCGGAAAGTTTTTCGGCCAGGTGGTGACCATCCGCCATTCGCGGACGTCCTGGGCAATTGCCGGTTTGGCGAAAGTTGACGCGGCAGCAGCAGTCGCACCTGCTACGGCAGCGCCGGAAAGAAATTGGCGACGTTTCATTGGTTACAACCTCCCAAAGATGCAAGCTCATGATTTATCTGTAAAAGCTGGATGATCAGCTTTGAGACGAAGCTTATATGCGTCTTTACGGGCAGGCAACCGAGGATCGAGTTGTTGTATGGTACTTTAGTCTAATTGGGGAAAGTGGTTCGCGCAATTGGTGCGGAACGCGAACTTTTACAGCTTAGTCCGCGTCGCTATCAGCGTCTTCCATCGAGACCCATTGGCCATCGCGGAAGCCTTCAAGGGGCTGGAAGCGCATCTTATAGGACATCTTGCGGCAATCGCCGATCCAGTAGCCAAGATAGACATGCGGAAGAGAAAGCATTCTGGCTTCGTCGATCAGATCAAGCACGATGTAAGTGCCCAGTCCGCGGCGGTCTTCTTCCGGGTCAAAGAAGCTGTAAACAGCAGACAGTCCGTCGGCCAGAATATCAACCAGCGCCACGGCAATCAGGCTGTCATCATCCCGGCGATATTCGAAGATCGAGGTTTCCACAGTGCTGTCTTCGATCATTGCGCGGTAATCACGGGCATCCATGCGCGCCATGTCACCATTGCCATGCCGGGCATCCTGATAGGTGCTAAACAGCTGATATTGTTCCTGTGTCGCGGACGGTGGCATCACCTTGCGGACAAGATCGCTGTTTCTGTTCCTGATGCGGCGGAAAGACCGGCTGGGTTCGAACCCGTCACAGCGGAC
>NZ_DCAO01000135.1:3175-4449 GCF_002311515.1 Thalassospira sp. UBA1131 | reverse complement strand
GGGCACGGCATCGGTGCGGTCATAAAATAGTGCTGGGTCAGGCGCCGCTGATTAACTGTCATTTGATCCGATCAGTCCCGGTCACATCAAAGAGAACTATTCTATGAGATTAGGTGTTGTTTATGACAGTTTAAAGGCCTGACGGTCAAAAGGGCACCGATTTCTGTTACCGGATTTCAAATCACCGTTGTGACGGAACCGAGAAGGTCGGGCGGCGCTGGTTTTCACCCTGTGCCGGTTGTTGGGCAGGCGATGGTGCCGGGCCAGCGGGTGCTGCACCTGTCGGTGCAGTTTGTCCGTTTTGGTTAGCTTCGCCGGTGCCTTCAAGCGCGGAACGTTCGCCGGTGCCACGCAGCAAGGTGATGCTGATGCGGCGGTTGCTTTCATTTTCCGGTGCCTCGGGCAGGAGCGGGTCGGTATCCGACAGACCGGCAACCTTGGCAAAGCGTCCGGTTTCAAGCCCCATGTCTTCAAGCGCACGACGGGTGGCCAGCGCACGATCGGCTGAAAGCTCCCAGTTGGAATATCCGTCTGTCCGGTTGAACGGCACGGCATCGGTATGGCCTTCGATTGAGACATCCTGTGGCATGTTTTCAATCACGCCTGCGACCTGTTGCAGCAGAAGGCGGGTATGATCGGCCATGGCGGCACTGCCGCTCGGGAACATGGCGGTGCCGTCTTCGTCAAGGATCTGGATGCGAAGCCCCTCATCGGTGTTTTCGATGCGGATGTTCTTTTCAAGGCCCTGAAGTTCCTCGTTGGATTCGATTGCCTTAAGGAGTTCTTCCTGTGCCTCGTTGAATTCCTGTTCTTCCATCTGGGCAACACGGATGGCTTCGCGTTCTTCCGGTGTTTCGACCGGCGGGATTTCCATGCTGATGGATGGTGATCCGAATTCAGAACGCAGCGCGCCTTCTTCCGCAAGGCTGGTGCCACCCAACAAACCGCCTGAACCCGATTCATTTTGCGAGATGGTTTCGGGCGTGAAATACATCGACACGCCTTGCAACTGTTCCTCGGTCGCGCTGGAAAGCAGCCACAGCAACAGGAAGAATGCCATCATCGCCGTCACAAAGTCGGCATAGGCAACTTTCCAGGCACCACCATGATGCCCGTGCCCACCTTTTTTGATCTTTTTTATGACGATATCGGGCATTTGCTGCGTTGTCCTCTAAACCAGATCTTTTATCGCAAAATCAAGCCGTGGGCGCGTCTTGCAGCGCTTCGTCAAGCTCTTTGAAGCTGGGTCGAAGATTATGCGGGAGGGTTTTACG
>NZ_DCAO01000135.1:0-2994 GCF_002311515.1 Thalassospira sp. UBA1131 | reverse complement strand
AGAATACCAAGGAAGGTACCGACAAGGGCCGCCGCAATCAGGCCACCAAGAATTTCAGGCGGTTCTGTCACCGAGCTCATGGTCACGATAACGCCAAGAACAGCCGCAACAATGCCAAGTGCCGGAAGGCCGTCACCAGCCGTTTGCACAGCAGAGGCAACTGCGTGTTCCTCTTCGTGATGGGTTTCAAGTTCCTGATCCATCACCGCTTCAAGTTCATAGGCGTTGGTCGTGCCAAGGGTAAGCAGGCGCAGATAGTCACACATGAATTCCATCGCATGATGATCTTTCATCAGCATCGGAAAATTGGAAAACAGACTGGAGCTTTCCGGGTTTTCAACGTGGCTTTCAAGTGCAAGATCGCCTTTGGATTTCGCAAGGCGGAAAATCGCATAAAGGCAGATCAGAAGTTCCAGATAGGCGGCCTTTTTCTTTGGGCCTTTCATGGCGCGAATGGTGTAGGTGAAGGATTTCTTCACGATGCCAAGCGGGTTGGCAGTCAAATAGGCACCAAACGCAGCCCCGAAAATGATCAGAACTTCAAGCGGTTGTACAAGAATGCCAAAGTCGCCATGCGGCAGATAGCCACCCAAGACAGAGCCGACTACGACGATATAACCAATGATCAAGAACATTCTTTTTTCTTCTCCGCTACCCCAAGCCAGATACCTGAACGATCAACCCCGAGTTCATCGAAACATCTGCCTTCTGCGGCAGTGCAGAACGTGTTTCTGATATCTATATGCTCTTATTAAGTTTTAATCTTATTAACATCGCGTTTAAATTAGCTGCGAGTTAGGTTTGACAGCGCGGTGAATAGACGCCATTTTCCCCAAGCTCCATTCGGGACGCGTCACCCATCCATATTGGTATACGAGAGCTTCCTTCAATATGTCTTTCTCTGCGCGCGATTTTCGCGATTGCCTTGGTCAATTCACAACCGGTGTTGCCGTTGTAACCACCCGCGCCCAAGATGGTGCAAAAGCGGGCATTACCATCAACAGCTTTGCCTCGGTGTCGCTTGATCCAGCGCTGGTATTGTTTTCGGTTGATCACCGTGCGGCGACTCACGCGCTGTTCACGGGGGATGCCAAGCGGTTTTGCATCAATATCCTGAGCCAGAGCCAAAAGCAGGTGTCCGAGCTGTTTTCAGCCCCCGGGCAGGATGGCTGGGACAAGGTTGCATATGAAAATGACAGCCTTGGCATGCCGCGTCTTAAGGGCAGTGTTGCAGCCCTTACCTGCGAACGTCACGCTCTTCATGAAGGCGGTGATCACAGCATCATCGTTGGTCATGTTCAGGAACTGGTGATGGGCGAAACCGGTGCGCCGTTGCTGTATTACGGTGGGCGGTATCGAACGCTGGGTGAATAACTTTGTGACTTGCGATGTGATATAGTTCACAAAAGAAAAGGGCCGTGGTGAAACACCAACGGCCCTTTGTCGTTTTTAGATGAAGGCTGCCCTAGTCGAGGGATGTGTTGCCAAGCAGGCGGCCACCGAATCCTTCCTTGATCAGGCGGTCGATCACCTGTTGCCCGTGCTGGGTGTCGCGTACTTCAAGCACCATGTCGACATCGGTCTGTTTTGCCGGGACGTCATAGAAATGCCGCTGGTGATAGACTTCAATGATGTTGGCGTCTTCTTCGCCGATCAAGGCACTGATCGTGGATAGTGCGCCCGGCACATCCGGAATTTCGATCCGGACACGAACAAGGCGGCCTTCACGGGCCATGCCGCGCATCAGAACCTGTGCCAGCAGGCGGGTGTCGATGTTGCCACCACTGATAATCAGGCAGACTTTCTTACCCTTGAAGCGATCCGGGTGATCGAGCAGGGCGGCGAGCGGGGCCGCACCGGCACCTTCGACAACGCTTTTTTCGATCTCGATCATCATCTGGATGGAGCGTTCGATCGAGCTTTCTTCGACCAGAACAACGTCATCGAGCTTTTCCTTACAGATTTCAAGCGTCAGGCCGCCGGGCTGTTTGACAGCGATGCCTTCGGCAATGGTGACGCCACCGCCGGTGAATTCCTTGCCGTGTATGCCTTCATACATGGACGGGTAAAGCTTGGTCTCAACCCCGATCACTTCGATGTCGGGGCGGCGCGACTTGATCGCAGTGACAACGCCGGATGCCAGACCACCACCGCCAATCGGTACGACAACCGTATCGATGTCTTTGTTTTCATCAAGGATTTCGAGTCCGACAGTGCCCTGGCCTGCGATGATATGCGGATCATCAAACGGATGGACGAAGGTCAGACCGCGTTCTTGCTGGATGCGGCCCGCGGCCTCAAGGCTTTCGGCAAAGACGTTGCCGGTCAGAACGACTTCGGCGCCGTGCGAGCGCGTATGATGAACCTTGGTGTAGGGGGTGTTTTTCGGCATCACGATGGTGGCCGGAATGCCAAGTCGTTTGGCGTTATAGGCGACACCCTGTGCGTGGTTGCCAGCCGATACGGCGATAACACCTTTTTCGCGTTCTTTGGGAGTCAGGCTTGCCAGTTTGACATAGGCGCCACGTTCCTTGAACGACGCGGTATATTGCTGATTTTCAAGTTTCAGATAAACATCCGCCTGGCAAATGTTTGAAAGTGTTAGGGATTTCACCAGTGGTGTTTTCGCAACGATGCCTTCGAGCAAGCCCGAGGCGCGAACAATATCGTGATAGGAAACAGTCATGATTTCCGTACTCCTGCGGCCATCCGCAATCTGGTGCGATGGCTATAGTAATATTTTATGGCGTGAATAGCGGTATTAAACCGGTCCTGTCATCCGCAGATGACAGGGATCACATTCGCAGGTCGGAAATACCCATAATCATGGCGATCACACCGGCACGAAGAGGCGGGCAAGAGTGTGATGCGAGGATGTCAGTAGCTGCAGACATAGCCATGTACTTTCCGGGTTTCGATGTGTTTGAGAAACGCACCTTTGCGGATTGCGCGCGCAAGGTCAAGCACCGGAAAAGAAAAACCGGGTTGCGTCAC
>NZ_DCAO01000084.1:10118-15074 GCF_002311515.1 Thalassospira sp. UBA1131 | reverse complement strand
TATGTATGCATGGGCGATTCGCGAAGAACGTCATGGCGAACCCGATACGGCCATGCAGTGCGAAGTTCTGCCGGTGACCCAACCCGACAGCCATGAAGTGCTTGTTCTCGTGATGGCGGCCGGGGTGAACTATAATGGTGTCTGGGCATCCCTTGGCAAACCGATCTCGGTCTTCAACGTCCATGATTGCCCGTTCCACATTGCCGGATCGGATGCATCGGGAATCGTCTGGGCGGTTGGATCGAAAGTCACCCGTTGGAAAGTCGGCGACGAAGTGGTCATTCACTGTAACCAGGATGACGGCGACGACGAAGAATGTAACGGCGGCGATCCGATGCTGTCCCCGACCCAGCGTATTTGGGGCTATGAAACACCGGACGGATCCTTTGCCCAGTTCACCTGTGTTCAGGCACAGCAGCTCATGCCGCGCCCCAAACATCTGACCTGGGAAGAAAGTGCGTGCTACACGCTGACCCTTGCCACCGCTTATCGCATGCTGTTTGGCCATCGTCCGCATATCCTGCGTCCGGGGCACAATGTGCTGGTCTGGGGCGCGTCGGGTGGTTTGGGCTCGATGGCGATCCAGCTGATTACAACGGCCGGGGCCAACGCGATTGGCGTCATTTCCGATGAAACAAAGCGCGACTTTGTTCTGGGACTGGGTGCCAAGGCCGTGATCAACCGCAAGGATTTCAATTGCTGGGGTCAGCTTCCCACCGTCAACGGGCCGGAATTTGGCGACTATATGAAAGAAGTCCGCAAATTCGGCAAGGCGATCTGGGACATCACCGGCAAGGGCAATGACGTCGACATCGTCTTTGAACATCCGGGCGAACAGACCTTCCCGGTATCGTGCAACGTTGTGAAACGCGGCGGCATGGTTGTGTTCTGTGCAGGCACCACCGGCTTTAACCTGACATTTGATGCGCGCTTTGTCTGGATGCGCCAGAAACGTATTCAAGGCAGCCACTTCGCCAACCTGAAACAGGCAGCACAGGCCAACAAGCTCGTGATCGAACGCCGTCTGGATCCGAGCATGTCTGAAGTGTTCAGCTGGGAAGACATTCCGCGTGCTCACATGAAGATGATGCGCAACGAACACAAACCCGGCAACATGGCCGTTCTGGTGCAGGCAAAGCGCCCGGGAATGCGCACCCTTGAAGAAGCAGTCGAAGGCTAGTCCCACATTAATCTTCGACTGATAGCTGGCACCCCGCGCGCATTCTCGCCCGATCTGCGCATGGGGTGCCACCACCCTTTATGCTTTGATGCATTCACAACTGATCCGCGCAATCGCCCCACAAGATTGCACGACGAGGACCTGATCCGAGGACCCGAAGAATGACGAACAACGCCCTTTTGCCTGACCTCGAACGTTTGTGCGATGACGCCCTTGCGGCACTCAGCCCGGTTTATGATGCGGCCGAATATGCGCTGCGGACTGCTGTAACGGTCGATGGCCGGGTTAATTCCGATGCCTTTGATGACAACCAGTTTGCCGCACACGGCTTTGCCTGGTTTACCACCTATGTCACCGCCCTTGGCCAGATGAAGGCATGGGCAAATCGTCTTAAGGATCAGGGCAAGTTCGGCAATCTCGAACAACTGATCCTGCAATCGGCGTTTGGGGAATATCTGGCCCAGATCATCGGTGGCATTCCGATGTCACAGGGCGAGATCATCCGTCTTTCGACCCTTGGCGTTTCTGATGACCTGATTGCATCCCTTGCTGCCAACCCATCGGTCGCGACCCTTGCACGTGGTGGCAATTCCGATGCCGCACGCCGGGCGATTGCCGCTGAAATCGAAGACAGCCTTGATACCGGTCGCTTTGGCGAAACCGGCCTTGAAGACGAAACCCTTGATATGGTGCGCGATCAATTCCGCCGCTTTGTTGAGGAAAAGGTATCGCCGCATGCCCATGGCTGGCACGAACGTGACGAGCTGATCCCGATTGAAATCGTCAATGAAATGTCTGAACTCGGCGTTTTCGGCCTGACCATCCCCGAAGAATTCGGCGGCCTAGGCATGGGCAAAACCGCGATGTGCGTTGTCACCGAGGAACTGTCGCGTGGCTATATCGGTGTCGGGTCGCTTGGGACACGTTCTGAAATTGCCGCCGAACTGATCCGCCTTGGCGGAACCGACGCGCAAAAGGAACATTACCTGCCCAAACTGGCATCGGGTGAAATCCTGCCGACCGCCGTGTTTACCGAACCCAATAATGGATCGGATCTCGCACACCTTCGCACCCGTGCGGTCAAGGATGGCGATACCTATAAGGTCACTGGCAACAAGACATGGATCACCCATGCCGCGCGGTCTGATCTGATGACCCTTCTGACCCGCACCAACCCCGACGAATCCGGTTATCGCGGCCTGTCGATGCTGTTGGCCGAAAAGCCACGCGGCACCGATGAAAACCCGTTCCCGGCCAACGGCATGTCTGGTGGCGAGATTGAGGTGCTTGGTTATCGCGGCATGAAGGAATATGAGCTTTCCTTTGACGGGTTCGAAGTCCCGACCGAGAACCTTTTGGGTGGCGAAGAAGGCCAGGGCTTCAAACAACTGATGGCAACCTTTGAGTCGGCCCGTATCCAGACCGCAGCCCGTGCCGTCGGGGTTGCACAGAACGCGCTTGAGATCGGCATGCGCTATGCCAAGGATCGCATCCAGTTTTCCAAACCGCTTTATGCCTTCCCGCGGGTGTACGGCAAAGTCGCATGGATGGTGGTTGAAACCATGATCGCCCGCCAGCTGACCTATTTCTCGGCCTTTGAAAAGGATCAGGATATCCGCTGCGATATCGAGGCCGGCATGGCCAAGCTTCTGGGCGCGCGCGTCGCCTGGTCAAATGCCGACAACGCCCTTCAGATTCACGGCGGCAACGGCTATGCGCTCGAATATCAGATCAGCCGTGTGCTGTGTGATGCGCGCATTCTGAACATTTTCGAAGGGGCTGCCGAAATTCAGGCACAGGTGGTCACGCGCGGCATTCTGACCCGCTGAACGACATAACATTCTGAAATACTGATAAAATTCTCATCCGAACCGTGGCCCCTGTGAACAACGAGGGCAAACTTGGCCCGCCAACACTGGCGGGCCTTTTTCCATATCAACCTAAAGTATGATATATTTTGGACTTACCAGTAGTGATACACTCCCCAAAAGCACACGCAGACCACTGAAAGTCTGTGAAAAAATCGGGCAAAAAGTCCGCCGGGAATAAGGGAGAGAATGGCAAATGAATCACAGCTCTGCAATGCCAGAAAGTACAATCTATGCGCGTATAAATGCCGCCACGGAATTGTTTGCGCAACATGGAGAACAGCTTGCAGAAAATCTGGTCACCGAACTGTTGGGGACCGGGAAAAGCAGTGCTGCGCCAAGTGATCCGCAACATCATGTTGCCGAACTGTCCCGACGTTTTGCAACGCTGATCAATGCAAACAGCCCTGATGCATTCAACCAATGCTTTAATGAGCACGTTCTGGCCAATGCGGTCATCGGACTGGCACCCGATCACATTGTACTGGCCTACCACAAGGTTTCGGCACTTTGCGCAACGCTTGCCGCGCGGTCCAAGGGCGGCACTGCGGCGGCTGATGCGGCGCGATGCCTGCTGATGGCGGATATGGGCAGCCTGATATCGGCGCGCCAGACCGTTTTGGCCAACCAGCGTTCGGCCTCTGAAATTCAGTCGATGTCGGAAATCATCGAACGTGAAACCGACAACATCATTTCCGAGGTCGGCTTCCAGGCCGGGCGCACCAATGATGTGGCGCAGGCCATGGAAAGTGATGCCAGCGAGCTTTCCCAACTGGTCGAACGCATCACTGCCACCACCGAAGTCGCCAGCAGCAATGTCGCCACCGTGGCATCCGCGACCGAGGAATTGCAGGCATCCAGCCACGAAATTGCCGAACGCATCCACAAAACCAATGACATTGCCAGTCAGGCCGTCACCCGCGCCCAGGAAACATCCACCACCATGGGCAGCCTGTCGGAAACCGCGACCGAGATCGGCAAAGTTGTTGATATCGTCAAACGCATTTCCGATCAGACCAAGATGCTGGCACTCAACGCCACGATCGAGGCCGCGCGCGCCGGCGACGCAGGCAAGGGCTTTGCGGTCGTCGCCAACGAGGTCAAGAACCTCGCCACCCAGACCGAAAAAGCTATCCTTGATATCAACGCCCAGATCACCGCCATTCAGGGCGCCACGTCCGAGGCGGTTACCGCGATTGAGGGCATCGGTGGCGCGATTGACGAAGTCAGCCAGCTTTCAAGCGATATCTCGGCATCGGTCGAGCAACAAACAGCCGCGATTGCCGAAATTTCGACAAGTGCGCAGGAAGTCTCCACCCACATGCAGGGCATTTCCGGCGACATCGAACTGGCCAGCCACAAATCGCACAATGCCAGCCAGACGGCAGAGAACCTTCGCATTCTGTCTTCGAATATCCGCAATGATATCAACGAGATGGAAACGCGCTTCCGCATGGTTCTGCGCAGTGCAGACAACACCAACCGTCGTCACGAAGAACGGGTTCCGATTGCCGTTGATATCAAGGTCGACTTTGGCAAAGGTGATGTACGCCAAGGTGTGACCGCGGACATGTCGCTTGCCGGCCTGCTTGCACGCATTGATGCCAGCGAAGATGACCGCAACAAAGCAATCACGATCACGATGACCGATGGCACCCGGCTTAAGGGGACGGTCAAAGCGTACTCAACGCTCGGAACCCACATCCAGTTCACCGAAATCGACGACGAAGCAACCAAGGTCATTTTGGGACTGCTTAAGAAAACCCACGAACATGACGCCAAGATTGCTGATCTCGGCAAGCAATTGGCCGGCGAGTTGGGCAAGGTTCTTGAAGGCGGTTTGCGCAGTCACGAATTCACCCATGATGATCTGTTCAACACCCGCTACGAGCCGATTGACGGCACCGA
>NZ_DCAO01000084.1:7169-9876 GCF_002311515.1 Thalassospira sp. UBA1131 | reverse complement strand
TTCATGAAGGAATGCGACGTGCCGATCATGGTCAATGGCGAACAGTGGGGCAACCTTCGGATCGGTTACAAATCCTAGGCATTGCCAAACCAATCTGGATAACGAGCAAACGAAAAGCGGGCGGTTCCATAACGGACCGCCCGCACTCTATTCAGCGCCAAACTCTGGTTTTCCTATCTGAAATCAAACAGCTCCTGATGGAAGGCATCGCTGTGCAATCCGGCGGCCACCAGATCGTTTTTGACATCTTCACCAAATTGGCGCGGCCCACAGAACCAGACTTGGGCTTCTTGCCAATGGGCCACATCAGAACGGATTTTCTCGCCGGTCAGGAAGCCGTCGCGTGCATCGCGCCATTCACGCAACCGAACACCGGCATGCCCGGCCAGGTCGGTGATCCGCGCCATCAGTTCAGGATCGCAATGCGGGGCCACCTGATAAAAATCGATCTCAAGCTTTGCCGGATTGGCCACCAGATCCTCAAGCCAGGCAACAAACGGCGTCAGTCCAATACCCCCGGAAATCCAGATTTGATGGCGTTTTTCCCGATCCAGCACAAAGGTACCATAAGGCCCCTCAAGCCGCACCCGGTCGCCCGGCTTCAATGTTTCGTAAAGCGTGCTGGTATAGTCGCCCAGTTTCTTGGCGATAATGGTCAGTCCCGAAACCCCGTCGCGCCAGGCAGATGCAATGGTAAACGGATGCGCTTCATTGCTATTGCCAAACCGGACGAAGGCGAACTGCCCGGCAAGATGACCTTTCCACCCGCCATCCGATCTGATCGCGATCTGAAGCGATTTCATTTCCGGAAGATAATCAACCTCGATCACCTCGCCGGTGGATCGACGCCCGGCCCCGATTTGGCCAAACAGAACAATGATGGATGACACCGTGCCCACCAGCAACATCGCCGCCAAAACATAGCCGACCGGCGTCGCCCAATTGGCGAAATCAAGCAAAACGATGCTGTGATAAACCAGCACAAGATAGATCACGGCCAGAACGGTATGCGTTCTGGCAAACCAGCGATACGGGATGCGCTTGATCAACGCGATCAGGATCAAGGCAACGGCAATATAAAACGCCCACTCCCCAACTGTTTCCGCCAGCCCGCGCTGCTCATTAAACAGCGATTGCGTCCAATGCAGGCCCGTCCCATCCGGCCGTGGCCCACGCCGGCCCCGTTCCAAAAGGCCAAGCGCAACACCCCATTTCGGCGCCATCCGCCAGGCCCAGTGCAGGGTCGCAACCACAAGCACAGCAATGCCAAGCCACTTGTGCAGGCGATATGCCTTGTCCAACCCGCCCAACCGTCGCGTCAGCCACACAGGACGAACCGACAGCAACAAGATCAGGCTCATCATGCTTATCGCAAGGAAGCCCGAATACTGAACCATAAAATGGCGAAGGCTGATGAAACTGGATGCCGCAAAAAGATCGGGGTTTGAAACCAGCCAGATGCCGGTCATCACCAGAACAAAGCCCACAAAGACCTTTGAAATCGTTCTCATGACCGGCCTCCATCCTCTAATGAGTGATGCCGTGGGCGATTGAGCGCAAATATTTGCGCGCGCCCCGACATCAACCCATTAAGGTTACCAGACCGCACCGGGTGGTTCGTTGCGATTCGTCAGTTCAGCGAAATTGATCAGCTGTGCGATTGCAGGATCGCTTGGGCAATTTCGCGTTCGACATCTTCCGGATAGGGATAAAAGCCCGGCTTGAATGATGCCGCCCCGCCCGATGCCAGCCAGTCGATCCCACGGATCAGAATGGCCGAGAACGGATCAAACAGATCCTTGCCCGATCCCCCCATGCCGGGGGCGAGGTTCAGCAAGCTACCCCGGTTAAGCAGATAAACTTCGCGGCTATTATCCAGCTCGAACCGTTCGATATGGCGGCGCATTTTCGTGCGCGTCTGGGTATCAAGCCATTTGACATCAATCTCGGTATTGGAATGCCCGACATTGACCAGGATCGCGCCGCGACGGCACTGCTTGATCTGTGCAGCACCCAGAATGCCCGAAAGGCCGGTGGCGGTCACAATGATCGCGTTTTCTTTCAGGCCGTCTTCAAGGCTGACAACCCGGCAGCCATGATGCTGCGCCTCAAGCGCGCGGACCGGATCGCGTTCGGCAACCGACACCACCGCGCCCAGATTGCGCGCCCGTTCAGCAACACCTCGCCCGACCGGGCCAAACCCGATTACAAGAACCGTGCGCCCATAAAGTGCAAGACCCGTCACATTCGAAAAGACCGGCCACATTTCCTGTGCCACGTGGTGGCGGTTATGCAGGCGGTCCTTGATCGCGATATCGTTCCAGTTAAACACCGGGAACGAGTAATCAAGCTTCTCAACCCGGTGCACACCGGTCGTGGTCGCTTCAAGCGCGCCATCGACCTTGTGGCCTTTTTTGACAAACGCCTCGATCAGTTCCCCGCCCATATCGGCAATGATGTCTGCGGGCTCGGACGACAGGATATCGATGCTTTGGGCATATTCATCGGGCGTCATGCCGGAAAAGGCATGGACCTCAACCCCATGGGCGGCGAGGTAGGCCGCGGCCGCATCATCAGTACTATCAGGATTACATGCGCCAACCTTGACCTTGGCGCCTGCCTTCACAAACGGCAGCAAGGTGGGAATGGTGTCTTCAAGAACGTGCTGGAAACTGACGATGGTTTTGTCGCGCAGATCGCGCTTGGC
>NZ_DCAO01000084.1:3291-7011 GCF_002311515.1 Thalassospira sp. UBA1131 | reverse complement strand
TGTTGGGCAAGGGCGGCGTCCTTGATGCGGCTGGTCATGAATTGGTCTCTTAACTTCGTGGGACAATGAATGCCCTCCTAATTAAGGCCAGCCTGACCGGATGAAAAGCATTTGTCTCCATCCGGTCAAAATCAACGGCGATTAATCGCGGGCCGGGATGTTCAGTCCGCGCTGAACGGCCGGGCGATCAAGGCCACGCTCCAGCCACGCCGGAACGTTTTTGAACTCGTGATAATCAACAAGACTAGCTGCGTCATAGAAACCGATCAGGTTGCGCACCCAGCCAAGCGACGCAATGTCGGCAATGCTGTATTCATCGCCCATGATCCAGTCACGGCCATCAAGACGGGTTTCAAGCACGCCCAGAAGCCGCTTTGATTCCTTGCGATACCGATCCAGCGGACGCTTGTCCTCGATCTCCTTGCCGGCAAACTTGTGGAAGAAACCAAGCTGCCCAAACATCGGACCAAGCCCGCCCATCTGGAAATAAACCCACTGGATCGCCTCGATCCGTTTGGCCGGATCGACAGGCAACAACTTGCCGGTCTTTTCCGCCAGATACTGAATGATCGCACCCGATTCAAACAGACCAAGCGGTTTGCCATTCGGTCCATGCGGATCAATGATTGCCGGGATTTTGCCATTCGGGTTCAGCGACAGAAATTCCGGCGTCCATGTTTCATCTTCGCCGATATTGATCAGATGCGGCTCATAGTCCAGCCCGGTTTCTTCCAGCATGATCGAAACCTTCACCCCGTTGGGCGTCGGCAGGGAATAAAGCTGGATAACGTCCGGATTTTGCGCAGGCCAGCGTTTGGTAATCTCGAAGCTCGACAGATCAGCCATGATAAAGCCCTTTTGAAATCGTTATAGTGTTGACCATAACATTTAGATGATCCTTCGAAATGTGCCACCGGCAATCTGGCAACTTATTGTTTCCCGAAGAGCATCCCCTGCTAATGCGCGCGCCTGAAAAACAAAACCGGCCTGCGTAAGACAGGCCGGTTTCTTCTGCGACTGCTCGTACCAGGTGACTGCGAACCACCGATTGGCTTTGATTACCAGGCGCGGTATTTCAGGAATTTACCATCAAGGGTAATGACAACGCGGTCGCCCTTCGGGTCTTCCTTGCGTTCGATATACATTTCGTAGTCGATCGCGCTCATGATGCCGTCGCCGAATTTCTCGTGGATGATTTCCTTGATGGTCTCGCCGTAAACACCAACGATTTCATACAGGCGATAGATCGCAGGATCGGTCGGCACCGCCTGATCCCAGATTTTCATCGGGCATTCCTGCATGACAGCCGATGCTTCAGGCGGCAGGTCAAACAGGGCGACCAGCATGTCGGCCTTGTCCTTTGGCGCGGAATTCATGCCAAAACAGACCGAAGTCGTCCATACCGGCGACATGCCGATCTTGCTGGCAACTTCTTCCCAGCCAAGGCCTTTGGCCTTTTTGGCTTCGATAATCATTTCTTTGACATCTGCTTTTTTCACAGCTTTTCTCCTTCTAAGTAATCAGCGTGCAGGTGATTTATTCCACCGGGCTGGTGGCCGGTTTGCGGTTGTCTTTGGGGTCTGAAACCACCCCATGTGCGCCAAAACGCACAATGGATGGCTCGCTTGGCGTGCCTTCCTCCTGCTTGCCGGCAAGCGCCCTGGAGCGGGTGGCAAGGAATTCGACCAAGTGGTTTCGGATGTCGTAATAGTCGGAATGGTGAATGATGTTGGCGCGTTCGCGCGGGCGCGGGATATCGACCTGAACCGATTCCGCGACACGGGCATAGGGCCCATTGGTCATCAGCAAAATGCGATCCGCCAACAGGATGGCTTCATCCACATCATGGGTGATCATAAACACCGTCTGGTCCGACCCCGACCAGATGCGGATCAATTCATCCTGAATGCTGCCGCGTGTCAGGGCATCAAGGGCCCCGAACGGCTCATCCAAAAGCAACAATTCCGGCTGGATCGCAAAGGCACGTGCGATCGACACACGCTGACGCATGCCGCCCGACAATTGCGATGGCTTGCGAAGCTCCGCCCCGCCTGCCAGCCCGACCATTTCCAGATACTTCATCGAATGGTCGTGAACCTGTTTCTTGCTCCAGGATTTATAGCGCGCCTGAACGGCAAAGGTGACGTTCTTAAGCGCGGACAACCATGGCAGCAGGGAATAGTTCTGAAACACGATCCCGCGATCAAGGCTGGGTCCCGACACTTCCTTGCCATTCATGATGACCGCCCCTTCGGTCGGTTCGTCAAGACCAGCCAGGATGTTCAGGATTGTCGATTTGCCACAGCCGGAATGGCCGATGATGCAAACAAACTCCCCCTTCTCGATCCCCAGATTGACGTTTTCAAACACCGTCAGGGCTTCACCGCCCTTGGGGGCCTGAAAACGTTTGGTCAGGTTCTGCAAACTCAGGAATGGTTTCGACATATCAGGTCTCCTTATTCCTGGTACTGCACAAGACGTGCGCAGTAGGCAAAGGCGGTATCAAGCAACATGCCGACAACACCGATCATCAGGATCGAGAACACCACGCTGGTCAGATCAAGGTTGTTCCATTCGTTCCAGACGTAGTAGCCAATCCCCGTCCCGCCCACGAGCATCTCGGCTGCGACAATCACAAGCCATGCAATGCCGATTGAAATCCGCATGCCGGTCAGGATGGTCGGGGCCGCAGCCGGCAAGATGACGATCCAGGCGGTTTTGAGCGGGCCCAGTTCATGGGTGCGCGCCACATTGACCCAGTCCTTGCGAACCCCGGCCACACCAAAGGCGGTATTGATCAACATCGGCCAGATCGAACAGATAAAGATCACAAAGATCGCCGATGCCTGACTGTCCTGAATGACAAACAGCGCAAGTGGCATCCATGCCAGCGGGGAAATCGGACGAAGGACCTGAATAAACGGATCAAGCGCCTTGTACATCAGGGGTGACATCCCGATCAGGAACCCGACCGGAATGGCAATTGCCGCCGCAAGGAAATAACCGCTCAACACGCGATAAAGCGAATAACCGATCTGGATACCAATGCCCTTATCGTTGGGGCCGGCGTCATAGAACGGGTTGCTGAGCTCTTCCCATGCCTTGGCGATCACGTCCGAGGGGGGCGGCACAGCGGCCTTTGGCTCTGCCCCGCCCATCAGAAGTTCATATTCCGTAAGTTCGCCAGCGAGTTGTTGTTTTGGGCTGGCGGCCTCCCAAAGACCAAGGAAGACCGCCAGAAGTACAAGTGACAACACCAACGCCCTGGCATTGAGCGATGCCAGCATATCAGCTTACCCCTTTGCCGATGGCAAAGCTGTTGACATAGGCTTCAGGCTGATCGGGATCGAACGTCTTGCCCATGATGGTATAGCTTTTGTAAGTCTCGGTCGGCGCTTCATAGCCAAGCTCTTTCATGATCTTGGCGCAATCGCTCGCGACATAGACTTCTTCGGCGATCTTCTTGTAATCGACATCGCCCTCGATATAGCCCCAGCGCTTCATCTGGGTCAGGATCCAGACACCCATCGAGTGCCACGGGAACGGATCGAAATCGATGCGATCCGGGACGTTTTTCACTTCGCCCAGACCATCGGCGTAACGGCCGGTCAGGACTTGCTCAATCACCGGAACCGGCTGGTTCAGATAGTTGGCCGGTGCGATGGCGGCCGAGATTTCCTTGCGGTTTTCCGCTTTGGCGGCGTACTGGGTCGCATCCAC
>NZ_DCAO01000084.1:0-3165 GCF_002311515.1 Thalassospira sp. UBA1131 | reverse complement strand
AATGCACAGCACGGATGGCCTTCCCAGATATCCTTGGTCAGCGTGTGCAGGAAGCCGATCTTTTCCCAAACCGCGCGCTGGTTAAACGGATCCGGTGACAGATAACCATCAAGGTTACCGGCACGCAGGTTTGCGACCATCTCGGGCGGCGGAACGACACGGATCTGGATGTCTTTATCCGGGTCCAGGCCATGCTCGGCGACGTAATAGCGCAGCAGGAAGTTGTGCATCGAATATTCGAACGGCACACCGAACTTGAAGCCCTTCCATTGCTTGGGATCACGTTTATCAAGGTGATCGTTATGCAGGACAATCGCCTGACCATTGATGTTTTCAACGGCCGGCATCAGGAACGGCGTTGCGGTTGACCCGGCCCCCATCGAAATCGCCAGCGGCATCGGGGTCAGCATGTGCGACGCGTCATATTCATTGTTCAGCGACTTGTCACGCGCGACCGCCCAACCGGCTGTCTTGATGACATCAACATCAAGGCCGTATTTCTCATAAAAGCCCATCGGCTGGGCCATGATGATCGGCGTGGCACAGGTGATCGGCACAAAGCCGATATTCAGCTTGGATTTTTCGGGCGCGCCCAGATCATCAAGGATGGCGGCCTTGACCTTGTCGATTGGCAGGACCGAGGCAAGGGCTGCCATCATGGTGCTGCCACCGACCATTTTGGCAAACGATCGACGCGAAATGTCGTTGTGACCAAACACCGAACGCACAATTGCGCTGTCGATGGCACGATCAAGCATTTCTTCGCTGCTTTCCGGCGTTTTGGCATCCATATCGCCCATATCACTATGGGCCGGCATGCTGGCCAAATCGTGTTTTACGCCATGGTCATGGTCTTTATGTGATGCATGTGTATGCCCATCTTTTGACGAACAGACATCACAGCCGCATGATTTGCTGTGACGCAGATCGGTATCGCCACTAAATGGATTGCCCAGACTTTTGACTGACATGTGATCACCCCCTGTGTTGTTACGCCGCCAGAAAGGCAGCACCAGATGTTCACAGTCCCTACAGCAACGGGCGTGCCATTTTGTGCATCGCGTCATTTTTCGTTGAAAACGCTGGACTCTTGCGCCTTTGAGTGAGACGCTAACCACATACGAAAAATCGTAATTCACGAAATATCGTAGTAAATATTACGATATTTCGTAGGAGTGTGTGATGAGGATCAGTGAAATCAATCCCCTACCGGTGATGATTGAAAACCTGCATTTGCAGGCATTGCTCGCTCACACCCACCCAACCTTGCTGATTCATCCTAAAACGGACCGGATTGTCTTTGCCAATCAGGCCGCTGCGAACCTGTTGGGGCGCAGCATCGAAGAGCTTCTGACGACCTCGATGAGTGCGCTGCACAAAGGTCAGGTGCCCAGTCTGGTGGTATTTAGCGAGGCGGCCTTTTATCACGGATTTGCCTGGACCCGTGGGCTGGACCTCACCCGCCCCGACGGCACCGAACTGAAACTTGAGCACGAAGCACGTCCACTGATTCTGGATGGTGAAGACTATCTGACCGTGACGATTTCCGATCTCGATGCCCGCCATCGCCGCGATGTGGACTCGGAGGCCGATGATTACTTGCGCGAAGGCATCGCCGAATGGCGCCGTGCCGAACGGTTTTTCCGCGAGATCGAACGTGAAAACCAGCTGATCCTGGGTGCTGCTGGCGAAGGCATTTACGGGGTTAACAGCGACGGGATCACGACATTCGTCAATCCGGCGGCCGAACGTATGCTGGGCTGGACGGCCGAGGAACTGGTTGGCCGCGAAATCCATTCGATCATCCACCATTCGCACGTCAATGGCGACCCGTATCACGCCGAACAATGCCCGATTTACAACGCCTTTCGCGAGGGCATCGTCAGGCGGGTTGATGACGAGGTCTTCTGGCGCAGTGACGGCAAACCCATCCGGGTGGAATATACCTCCACCCCGATCCGCGACCATGGGCTGGTGATCGGGGCGGTGATTGTTTTTCGCGACATCACCGAACGTAAAATCGCCGAGGAAAAGCTGCACGCTGCCCTTGCCGAGGTCGACCGCCTGCGTGAACGGCTTGAGCTTGAAAACGCCTATCTGCAGGAAGAAATCCTCTCAACCAACAACCACCATGAAATCATCGGCCAGTCCGATGCCATTCAGGGTGCACTCAAACAGATCGACCTTGTCGCCCCCACCGATGCCAACGTTCTGATCACCGGCGAGTCTGGCACGGGCAAGGAACTGATTGCGCGCGCCATTCATCAGGCCAGTGCGCGGTCTGATCGCGTTCTGGTGCGTGTGAATTGTGCCGCGATCCCGCATGAACTGTTTGAAAGCGAGTTTTTCGGTCATGTCCGCGGTGCCTTTACCGGTGCTGTGCGTGATCGTGTCGGGCGGTTTGAACTGGCCGATGGTGGCACGCTGTTTTTGGATGAAGTCGGGGAAATCCCGCTGGAGCTTCAGGGCAAGTTGCTGCGTGTTTTGCAGGATCAGAAGTTCGAACGCATCGGCGAAGAACGCACGCGTGAGGTCAATGTCCGCCTGATTGCCGCCACCAACCGCGATCTTAAGGAAGAAGTCCGTCAGGGACGCTTCCGCGAAGACCTGTATTTCCGCCTCAACGTTTTCCCGATTGAATGCCGCCCCTTGCGCGAACGGCCCGACGATATCCCGCCGCTGGCCTCGCACTTCCTGCGCAATATCTGTCAGCGCCTCAATATCGCGCAGCCAACACTGACCAAGGGCCAAGTCCGCACCCTGCAAAACTATGGCTGGCCGGGAAATGCCCGCGAACTGGAAAACGTCATCGAACGGGCTGCCATCCTGGCCCACGACGGCAAGCTGCATTTTGATTTGCCCGAACAGGGCGGGCGCGACAGCCGCAAATTAGCAGCGCCGGCGACAGAGCCCGACAGCAAACCGGAAAAAACCGTACTGACCCGGGGTGAGCTGCGCCAGACCGAATATGACAACATCATCCATGCGCTCACCATGACCAAGGGCAAGGTGTTTGGGGAAAATGGTGCGGCAGCCCTTCTCGATATCAAACCAACCACGCTGGCCTCGCGTATCAAGAAATTCAAAATCGACCGTCGCAGCTTTGCGGCAAACGAAACCATCGACTAATTGCCAAAATTACCATCGTCTGGTTGCCTGTTGCGT
>NZ_DCAO01000109.1:129905-141040 GCF_002311515.1 Thalassospira sp. UBA1131 | reverse complement strand
CAGCCAATTGTCAATTTACGGCTTGCCTGCCCCATAACAAAGCGCGCGGCCTCGATGCCGTTTTCAACATTTTCAAGCGCAAGAAGGGCTTTCTCGCGGAAAACTTCACCTGCCTTTGTCAGACGAACAGAGCGGGTAGTGCGTTCAAAAAGCTGAACGCCGACGCGGTCTTCAAGTTGTTTGATTTGCTGACTAAGCGGGGCTTGCGCGATGCCGAGACGCTCGGCAGCACGCCCAAAATGCATCACATCTGCCACACAGATGAAGTAGCGCAAATGGCGTAATTCGACACGATTATTAATACTCATTAGATATAAATACGTTTAATTTATATATTTGACAAGATTAATGTCCGCCTGATTTTATAGTCATCAGCGGTGCGAGCATTAAATACAAAAATAATTCGCCGACCGTTCCTTTGGATGGAGAAACAGGGAATGCCCCCAACCAACAAAGCGCACGAAAAGCGTTCTTTTGACGTTTCGCTGCCTTTTAAAATTGCCGTCGGCCTTGCCTTGGCAGTTATTTTAGCACTGACATTAGCGCAAGTCGTATTGCGCTACTTCTTTGACAGTCCGCTTCTCTGGAGCGAGGAACTCAGCCGTTTGTTGGTCGTCTGGATGACCTTCATTGGTGCAGCCGTTGTTTGCTGGCAGGGACGCCACCTGTCGGTAGATGTCTTTGTGGTTCTTCTGCCCAAGGGCGCGCGCCGTATTGTTCGACTGATCAATCAGATTCTTGCACTTGGCTTCTTGACGATTTTGACATGGAAAAGCTTCCGGATCGTCAAGCTTGAGAACTTTCAGGAGATGAGCATCCTGCCGCTTCCGGCCGGGACCGTCCGACTGGCCGCGACCGTTGGTGCCATCCTTATGATCGTCGCCATTATATCGCGTATTTTCCTGTCACGCCGGCTTCATTCCAAACAGCCAGACAACAATGACAGTTCGATGCTGTAAGGATTTGAAATGACCGTCACCATTATTCTCGCCCTCCTTATTGTTTTGTTGATAACCGGCATGCCGTTGGCATTTGCCATGGGTGTCAGCACGACCGTCTATCTTTACCTGACCGGGATTGATGCAGGCATGCTCGCCCAGCGCATGACCTCTTCTGTCGACAGCTTCCTGATCCTGGCCATTCCGTTCTTCTATCTTGCCGGGGAACTGATGAATGCATGTCGCCTAACGGATCGCATCATCGGTATGTCGCGTGCCCTTGTTGGTCATATTCACGGTGGTCTTGCCCAAGTGAACATCTTTGCCAGCATGATTTTTTCCGGGATGTCGGGATCAGCAACCGCCGATACCACTGCCCTTGGTTCTGTCCTGATACCGGCGATGAAAAAAGAAGGCTATCCGGCACCGTTTTCTGCGGCGGTGACTGTTGCATCGGCCTTGGTTGGGCCGATGATCCCGCCCAGTGTCGCGCTGGTGATTTACGGCACACTTGCCAATGTATCCATCGGTCGCTTGTTGGTGGCCGGCATTATTCCGGGTGTTGTGATCATTCTGTCGCAGATGATTTTCACCTATTTCGTTGCCCGCAAGAACAACTATCCCCGCTATGAACGTGCAAGCCTTGGTGAGATCGGCGCATCGATCAAGGAAGGCGGCCCGGCCATTCTATTCCCGGTGATCATTGTTGGCGGCATCTTGATGGGGATGTTTTCCCCGACCGAAGCCGCTGCGGTTGCCGTTTTGTACGGTCTTGTTCTTGGACTGCTGTATCGTCAGATGAACATGCGCCGGTTTGGCAAAGTGCTGGTCGATGTCGGACTGGGCAGTTGCCGTATCATGCTGATTATCGCAGCATCTGCCGCTTTTAGCTGGGTCATGGTCCGTGAAAACGTGCCGCAAAGCATTGGTATGGGCATTTCAACAATTTCCCATGAACCGTTGATTGTTCTTCTCATCGTGCTTGCGGTTCTGGTTCTGGTTGGCTTGTTCATGGTGGCATCTTCGGCCGAGATTGTTCTCACACCGATCCTTGTCCCCGTCGTGATGCAATTTGGTATCGACCCGGTGCATTTCGGTGTCCTGATGGTCTTTACCCTGATCATCGGTGGTGCAACTCCGCCGGTTGGCATTCTGATGTTCATTGCCCAGGACATTGCCAAGATCTCACATGCGCAAATGGTGCGCGCGATGATCCCGTTCTATATCCCGCTTTTTGCAGCAGTCCTTCTGCTTGCTGCATTCCCTCAAATCACGCTGTTCCTGCCGAACCTTATCTTCGGCGGTCAGTAAGCATTTCTGCCACCTGTAAAGAAATACCGGAGCCCCACATGACAGCTGATAATGCTGCACAGAAACACCTGCTCAAAGACATGACGTTTGTTGAGTTTCGCGAACGCATGAACGAAGACCCGGTGATCATCATTTCACTTGGTTCCCAAGAAGAACAGGGCCCAACCTGCCCGATGGGCGACTATATGCTGACCGATGTTCTGGCCGGACGTATTGCCCAGAAGTCGGGTGCAATTGCCGCACCGATCATGCCGTTTGGCTATGCTGACTATTTCCGCACGGTTCCCGGCGGCATGCAGCTTCGCCCGGAAACCTTCACGGCCATTCTGACCGACATGATCGAGAACTTTACCGACCATGACGTCAACAAGATCGTCATCCTGAACGGCCATAGCGGGAACTATCCGCTGATCGATCAGGTCATTCGCAAAATGAAACGCGAAAAAGGTCTGTTAATCCCTTGCCTGAACCTGTGGCGTCTGCTGCCGGCATCAATGTGGCAGGAACTGCACCCGGAACTGGGCATGAAGGCGTTCGGCCATGGCGGCGACCCGCTGACTTCGGTCTATATGCATCTGTTCCCGGAACTGATGCGCCCGGAACTTGCATCACGTGAAGAGAAAAAAGGCGAAATGCTTGGCCTGCCGACCGCAGGGCTTGCAGGCATCCGTTTCCGTGAGAGCGAAGTCGCACTTGCTGTTGATGTCACCGACAGATGCAGCAATGGCGTTGCAGGTGGCGACCCTGCGCAGTCCAGTGCCGAAAAAGGCGAAAAGATCGCAGATTACCTCGTTGGCTATTGCGCCGACTTCATCACCCACTTCTCCGCACAAGACCCAAAAACCACCGCGTAACAACACAGGGAGTTTTACAATGCGTAAGACGATTACTACAGCGGTTATTGCCGCAGGCCTTTCGATTGTCGGCATGAGCCAGGCAATGGCACAAACTGATATTCGTTACTCGATCTGGGCAAACCCCGGCGAAGCACAGTATGAAGGCGCGCTTGAATTCAAACGCGTCGTCGAAGAAGAGTCGAAAGGTCGCTTTTCCGTGTCCGTTTACGGCGCAGAGCAGCTGGGTACCCCGCGAGAGCTATTCACCCAGCTTGCCCTTGGCGTAACCCAGATTTCCGCCAGCGGCGATCCGGGGATCAAGGAAATTGAATATCTTGCCCTGCCCTATCTGATGAAGGGCATGAAAAACTACTCTGAAGTTCTCGACACCGACTTCGGTGCAGAGTGGAACGAAAAACTCATCGACGAGCGTGAAATCCGCCTGCTGGGGTTCATGCCGCGTAACCCGCGCCAGATCAGTGCAAATATCGACCTGAACAGCATCGAAGACCTGAAAGGGCTGAAACTGCGTTCGCCCGAGCGCGATTACTACGTGAAGTCGCTTAGCGCGCTGGGTGCGAACCCGACACCGATGGCCTTTGGCGAAGTTTATACCGGCCTTCAGGCTGGCGTGGTTGATGGTCAGGAAAACCCGATTGAGACCATCTACGCCGCGAAGTTCTATGAAGTTCAGAACTCTATCGCGATGGTCAACTACATCACCAAACCGGCCTATGTCATGATCGGCAATTCCTTCTGGGAAGGCCTCAGTGCAGAAGACCAGGCTTTGTTGAAAAAAGCCAATGACGCCTCAACAGCATTGATCGAAAAAACCCTGCCGGCACAGACCGACAAGATGATCGCCGAAATGAAGGCTGCTGGCATCACCTTTACCTATCCGGATACCAAACCGTTTATCGAAGCAACCCAGTCGGTTCGCGATGAACTTGGTTCTAATATCTGGGGTGAAGAGACCTACAAGAAGATTGCAGAAATCGGTCAGAAAAACTTCGACTGAGCTTTGTAATTCCCCGAGAACAGACGACCCGCCCCCATTCAGGATTGATACACTATGCCTTCACGCGTCACCAACGAGACATCCAGAAAAATCGATACCATTGTCGACGAAATCAGCAGCGAATTGATCGAAATTCGCCGCGACTTGCACCAAAACCCGGAACTCGGCTTTGCCGAAGTCCGGACGTCGGCAAAGATCTGTGACTATCTTGATCGTCTCGGTGTGAGCTATCGCAGCGGTATTGCTAAAACCGGTGTGGCAGCTCTGATCAATCCTGAGGGCGCGGGGCGTCTGGTCGGTGTCCGTGGGGACATCGACGCCCTTCCGATCACAGAACAATCCGGTCTTGCCTTTGCATCACAGAATAAAGGCGTAATGCATGCCTGTGGGCACGATGCCCACACCGCAATCGCACTTGGCGTGGCGACCGTTCTTCGCAAGCTTGGCGGCGATTTCAAAGGCCGCGCTATGGTCGTGTTCCAACCGGCCGAAGAAGGCCTTGGTGGCGCACGAGCGATGCTGGCCGATGGCGTATTTGACACCCAAAAGCCTGACATCATGTTGGGATATCATAATTGGCCGTTGCTGCCCGGCGGGACAATCGGCTGGCACCCGGAAGTTTCATTTGCCTCTTCTGATCCCTTCGATATCACGATTGGCGGCCTGTCCGGCCATGGCGCCCACCCGCACCTGTCGATTGATCCGATCGTGGCGGCAAGTCAGCTTGTTTCACAGATCCAGTCGATTGTTGCCCGTGAAGTCGCACCATTGAATTCCGCAGTTGTGACCATCGGCAAGATTGAGGGCGGAACTGCACGCAACCAGATCCCTGACGCGGTCACCCTGCAAGGCGCAATCCGCACCCATTCAGAAGATGTCCGGTCGGAAACAAAAGACGCCATTTCACGCATTGCCGAAGGCGTTGCTATTGCCACCCGAACCAAAATCAATGTTGAATTCCTTCAGGGTATTGGTGTTGTCAAAAGCCAGCCAGACATCCTGAAAACCGTGGTTGATTCTGCGCGCGATCTTCTGGGCGAAGAGCACGTTGTATGCCTACCGCAGGGATCGATGGGCAGCGAAGATTTTGCCGAGTTTTCATCACGCATTCCGAGCGCCCATTTGCGCATCGGATCAAAGGCAACAGATCGCGATACCATGCTGCATCGAAGCAACTTCGATCTCGATGAGAGATGTATCGCAACCGCCGTTCGCGTCATCGCACATGCCGCAGTGGAACTGTCCGAAGGTGCCTAAACAAACGCGCCCTGCCTTGTTGCCTTAACAACAACGGCCTCAGATACAAAAAAGACCGGGTCTAGCACCCGGTCTTTTTTATTGTTTCTGGCTGTCTTAGCCAGAGGACTTAGAACTCAACCTGGGTGACGTCACGGACCGCGCCCTGATCGGCACTGGTTGCCATCGCGGCATAGGCACGAAGGGCGGTTGAGACCTTGCGTTTGCGCGGCTTGGCCGGACGCCATGCTTCGGGGCCCTTGGCTTCCATCGCCTGACGGCGGGCGGCCAGAACCGCATCATCGACCGCAATGCGGATCGAGCGGTTCGGAATGTCGATTTCGATCATATCACCCGGCTCGACCAGCGCGATGTCACCGCCAGCGGCTGCTTCGGGGGATACGTGACCGATCGACAGGCCCGACGTGCCGCCAGAGAAGCGACCATCGGTGACCAGTGCGCAGGCCTTGCCCAGCCCCATCGATTTCAGATAGCTGGTCGGATACAGCATTTCCTGCATGCCCGGACCACCTTTGGGGCCTTCGTAGCGGATGACGACAACGTCGCCTTCCTTGACCTCACCACCCAGCACCTTGGCAACGGCTTCGTCCTGGCTTTCGCAGATGACGGCCGGGCCGGTGAATTTCAGGATGCTTTCATCTACACCGCCGGTTTTAACCACGCAGCCATTGGCAGCCAAGTTGCCAAACAGAACGGCAAGACCGCCATCCTGACTATAGGCATGGGCAACATCACGAATGCAGCCTTCCTTTTCATCAAGGTCCAGATCGTCCCAATAACGTTCCTGACTGAACGCAGTTTGGGTCGGAATCCCGCCCGGCATGGCGCGGAAGAACTTGTGTACCGCCTCGTTGGTGGTGCGTTTGATGTCCCACTTTTCAAGGGCGTCGGCCATGGTCTTGGAATGCACGGTCGAGACATCGGTATGCAGCAGCCCTGCACGATCAAGTTCGCCAAGAATTCGCATGATGCCACCGGCACGATGGACGTCTTCCATGTGGAACATCGGATGGTTCGGCGCGACCTTGGACAGATACGGGATCTTGCGCGACAGGCGGTCCATATCCGTCATGGTGAAGTCAACTTCGGCTTCCTTGGCAATTGCCAGCAGGTGCAGAACCGTGTTGGTGGAGCCCCCCATGGCGATATCCAGCGCCATGGCGTTTTCAAATGCCTTGAACGTGGCAATACCGCGCGGGGTCGCGCCCTCGTCTTCTTCTTCGTAATAACGACGGGCCAGCTTGACCGAGGTACGGGCCGCCTCAAGGAAAAGTTCCTGACGTGCTGCGTGGGTTGCCAGCACCGAACCGTTACCCGGAAGTGCCAGACCAAGTGCCTCGGCCAGGCAGTTCATCGAGTTGGCGGTAAACATGCCAGAGCACGAGCCGCAAGTCGGGCATGCAGAACGCTCAACGGTTTTGACCTGCTCGTCGGAGATGTTCGGATCGGCCGCCTGCACCATGGCATCGACCAGATCAAGGTGATGTTCCTTGCCTTCGATGGTGACCTTGCCAGCCTCCATCGGGCCACCGGAGACGAACACGCACGGGACATTAAGGCGCATCGCAGCCATCAACATGCCCGGCGTAATTTTATCGCAGTTGGAAATGCAGACCATCGCATCGGCGCAATGGGCATTGACCATATATTCAACGGAATCAGCGATGATTTCGCGCGACGGTAGGCTATAGAGCATGCCGTCATGGCCCATGGCGATGCCATCATCAACGGCAATGGTGTTGAATTCCTTGGCGACACCGCCGGATGCCTCGATCTCGCGTGCGACCATCTGACCGAGGTCTTTGAGATGCACGTGACCGGGCACGAACTGGGTGAAGCTGTTGACGACCGCAATGATCGGCTTGTCGAAGTCTTCGTCTTTCATGCCAGTGGCGCGCCAAAGGCCGCGCGCACCAGCCATGTTGCGGCCATGTGTTGTTGTACGGGACCGATATTCCGGCATGGAAGGAACCTCTCTTTAAATCACTGGTGGCGTTTCTTTCGGGTACGGGGTCAGCATCCCCGATGCCCTTTGTATATAGGTGCGTTCTAGCACAGTATTCGCGCGCTTTGACAGTTTTTTGCCCGAAAATTTCGCCAAAATCCTTCATTCGGTACGATTGCTACACGCGCATCACTTTGCCCGCGAACTGCGAACGCGTTTTTGGCAGCGCTTTCTATCCTCAGAGTTTGCTTAAAATCGCTCATTCACCAGTGTCAGCATGCAATTTTGTGAGCCAGTTCACAGGTTTTGCGACGATTGACCATGCGACCTATCCCAAATACCCGGAAAACTATTCTATTGCATAGGCGATCTCTAACCAAACAACACATATCGTATGGGAGATTATCGCCGCCAGGCGATTCTCCCACTCCCATTCTGACCCCGGACCCTCATACAGGTTCGGGGTTCTTTTTTACCTGCATTTCAGGCGGTAATCCGCGATCTGGTAACTGCATGCTTTAAAGGACGGGCTGAACCCTTTAATGTCAGGCAAGACTGCTTGGGCCGAGGCCCTTATCCAGACCATCAGGTGGAGATCCGCAACCCCATGTCCGACCAACTCAAGACACTGTTGCGTCGCGGACTGACTGCGCATGAGGGCAATCGCCCCGAAGAAGCCGAGAAAATCTATCGCGCGGCATTGGCCATGTCACCGGGCAATGCGGAGGCAGAGCATCTTCTTGCCACCCTTCTGACCGGACTTGGCCGCCATGGCGAGGCGATTGAGCTTTTTGAAAACTGCCTGACCAGCTTTGCCGCCAACCCGGCGGTCCGGTGCAACTATGCAATTGCGCTGGAAAGTTCGGGTCAGATTGACAAGGCGATTGACCAGTTCAAGCAGGCATTGAGTTACCACGGGGATTTCCCCACCGCCCTTTATCATCTGGCACGGCTTGAAATTCCGCGCGGCCATTTGGGTCAGGCGATGGATCTTTTGGGCCGGTTGCTTGGCCTGAAGCCAAATCATTATGAAGGATTGCTGCTGTTCGGGCAGACCTTGCATGATCTGGGACAGGAAGAAGCCGCCCTTAAATCGCTTGAACATGCCGCCGAGGCCGCAGGCATTTCCCCCGAGATGATTTGCCGGGTGGGGTCGGCCTTCCTGCGGCTTGGCTATCCGGAACTGGCACAGAACCTTTATCAGCGAGCGCTGAGCATCGATGCCAAATACGTTCCAGGCTTGCGCGGGTTGGGCCAGTCACTTGCCCATCAAGGCCAATATGCCAAGGCGATCGCGATTTTAAAGACCGCGCGCCGTCTGACCAAGAACACCGTTGAGATTGATCTGGTTCTGGCCGATATCACGCTGCGCTGTGGCGACCTTGATAGCACAATCAAGACACTTGATACCCTGATAGAGTCATCGCCGGATAATGCCACGGCCGATGCGCTTTTGATCCGGGCGCGTGCGAAGCTTGGCACAACCGATGGGGCCACCCTTAGCAAGGCCGCCAAGGCATGGGCCAAGCACCATATGCCGATTGCCGCCAAGCCGGCCTTTGCCAACACCCGACAGTCGGACAAGCGGCTGCGCATCGGATGGCTTTCACCGTTCTTTTGCAAGCATGCATCATCCAGCCTTTTAAGTGCGCTTGCCCGCCATCTGAACCGGCATGAGATCGAGCTGTTCCTGTATTCTGCGACCCCACGCCCGGATGACGTCACACGGCAATGGCAGGTGATGGCCGATGGCTGGCGCGAAGTGTGCGGGCAGGATCCGATGCAGATTGCCGATCGCATTCGCAAGGACAAGGTCGATATCCTGATTGATGTCTGTGGCGTTCATCCGACCCAACCGATTGAGGTCTTTGCCCTTAAGGCCGCCCCGGTGCAAGCCAGCCTGTCTGCGATCACCACCGGCATGGCCGAGATGGATTACCTTATCGGGCACAAGGAAGTGTTTGGCGGCGGACTTGCCGAAAACAAGATGTTTTCCGAGCGCCCCTATCCGCTGGCACTTGGCCCCTACCTTCCGGCAGAGCTTGATGACGCCTTGCCATTGGCACCGCTTCCGGCAGCCGTCGGCGAAGAGATCATCCGGTTTGGCTGCATTGATCGGCTGGCCAATATCAGCAATGAAACACTGAACTGCTTTGCGCGGATATTAAACAAGGTCAGCAACAGCCGCATCGTCATTCAGGATGACGTGCTTGAAGATTCCTATGCCGCCAAAACATTCCTTGATCGCACCCGGCAAGCCGGGATCAAGCGCGATCGACTGGATCTGGCGGGCAAGGTAAAGCCCAAGGATCGGCCGGCCCTTTATGCCCAGATTGATATCGGGCTTGCGCCGTTTCCTTCCATCAGCCTTGAAAACTATTACGAGATGCTGTGGTTTGGCATTCCGTTCGTGTCGCTGGCCGATGATCGGCCGGGATCAAGGCTTGGTCTTGCGGTTTTAAGCGATATCGGGCTTGGCGCGTTGTGTGCCGAGACCGAGAAGGGATATGTCGACAAGTGCATCATGCTGGCATCCGACCTTAAGGCACTTGCGAGCATTCGCGAAAACATGCGTGATCGCATCCGGGGCAGCCGTGCCTTCCACGCGCCTGCTGTCGCAGCCGAGTTCGAAGAAGCCTGTCGGGAGATGTGGCAGAACTTTTGTCTTGGCAACGGTTAGACAGGGACAGCGTGAAACGCACCCTATTGCCGCGTTGTCAGGATGTGATCAACCGCCATTGCCAGATCATCGGCAATAAAATCGGCTTCCTGGGCTTCGGGCAGGATGGCTTCCTTTGCGCCGTGTCCGGTTCTGACCATGATGGCCTTTGTGCCCGCCGCGTGCCCGGCACGGATATCGTTGATGCGATCACCAATCAGGACGCTTTCCGAGAGGTTGATGGCAAACTCGTCACTTGCAGCCAGAAGCATGCCGGGTTCGGGTTTGCGGCAGGTGCTTTGGCGGCGATACTCGCCCTGCCCGCTTGGATGATAGGGCGAATAATAGATGCCCTGCACCGATGCCTTGTGATCGGAAAGCATGGAAACCAGTGCCTTGTGGATTTCAAAAAGCTGGTCTTCGGTGATATAGCCGCGCGCGACACCGGACTGATTGGTGACAACAATCACCGGGGTGCCTGCATCATTGAGGCGTTTGATCGCCTCTGCCGTGCCGTTGATCAGTTTAAGATCGGCAACGTCTGACAGGTAATGGACTTCCTCATTAATCACCCCGTCCCGATCCAGAAAGACAGCCGGAACGGGATTGCGTTGATCGCGAAAGCGCGGCGCCGGATCAATCAGATGACGTTTGACAGTGTCGTGGATGGAGCCGTTCATCACAGGCCTTTTGCATGGTCAAATTTGGCCAACAATGGCGCAAAGGCCTTTGCAAAAGCAAGTCTTCACAAGCCACAACCGACTTTTGCACAGTGCGGAAAAGAAATTGGTATTACCATTATTCACTTGCAGAGCAACCGGGGGACGTGCAATTTCGGTTCAAGTTCACGCCCCATAAAAGAACCTATCAAGGAAAAGCGTCTGATGTTTGCCGATATTTTTGCGATTTTGGCCCCGGTTTTCATCACCACCGGACTGGGATATTTCTGGGCCCGTGCTGGCAAACATTTTGACACCAACCTTGTCACATCCATCGTCACCTATTTCGCGACACCCTGTCTGACCTTTGCCGCCCTTGCGACGGTGGAGCTTGGCGGTGATACGCTGGTTTTGATGGGGACAGCCGCCCTTGCCGCCAATGTGATCTTTGCCCTGATCGGCTGGCCGGTGCTTAAGGTCTTTAACCTGTCGCCGCGCACTTATCTGCAATC
>NZ_DCAO01000109.1:125256-129840 GCF_002311515.1 Thalassospira sp. UBA1131 | reverse complement strand
TTCTTTGCCGCCTATGTCGTGATCCAGCTGACCATCGGGGTTGCGTTCGTATCGGGCAGCTTTTCGATCAAGTCGCTGGCCAAGATGCCTATCATTCCGGCAACCCTGATTGCCACGGGCTTTCTTGCCACCGAAACGCCGGTGCCGGAATGGCTTTACAACACCACCAACCTGATCGGGCAACTGACCATTCCGTTGATGCTGTTTACCCTTGGTGTGTCGCTTGCCAAGCTGCGCCCGGTCAGCCTTGCACGCAGCACGGCACTGAGTGTGTTGCGTCTTGGTATGGGTTTCGGGGTTGGTTTGGGTCTGTCGGAAGTCATGGGACTGACCGGCATGGAACGCGGGGTGGTTATCCTGCAATGTTCGATGCCGGTTGCCGTGTTCTGCTACCTGTTTGCGCAGCTTTATAACCGCGAGCCGGAAGAAGTCGCCGGTGTGGTGATCAGTTCAAGCTTCCTTGCCGCCATCGCCTTGCCGGCATTGCTTTGGTACGTGCTTTAGGCCTTCGACAAACCACGCGTCAGGTTACTTGACGATCAGGCGGTATTCGCCGCCGGTGCCATCATCCTTGTCGGCATAAAATCCGATGGCGCATTCAAAGCGACCCTTCTCAAGGTTTGGGTCGCCTTGCGCGGCCGCCTGTTCCATGACGTGATCGCGGCAGGCCGCAAGATCGTCATAAGTGGCCTCGGATATCTTGACCCGCGTCGGTTGACTGATATCGGGGACATAGACCGCAGTGACATGTTCCCAGGGTGCGGCATCATCGGGCCAGAAAAGATCGGCAACATGACGATGGGGATTGCCGAAACTGACGACGGCCAGAACGGCGATCCCGCCAGCCAGAATCGCACGGCGCAGCATTCTTGTATTCATCGGTATCCTTTATGCGCCTTTGCGGCCAAGGGCCGAAAAATCGAAGCTTGGCATCGGCGCATCATATTCAAGATGGTAGTCATCAAGGATTGGTGGTGCCTGACCGGTGACGGCCAAAAGCGCATGCACCTGCCCGCGTTGATGGGTTTGATAGACAAACAGATGTGACAAAATATCAGCCACAGTTTCAAGCGTCTTGCTGCCGTCTTCGCGGACCAGTTCCACCGCCCGGATGGCATCCTTGTCATTGAGCTGTTCACAATAGGCCATCAACCGCATATCCGCATCACGCTGGGCTACGGCCAGTTTATCGATGGCACCAAACGGCATTTCAGTATCAAGACACGTCCGACCCCGCCTGCCATCGACCAGCGCATCAAGATAATACCAGTCATTGGTCAGGATATGGTTCAGCGTTTCAAGAATAGAGGCGGAAAAAGGTGTTCGTTTGGAGGTGAGTTCGCCATCTGTCAATTTCTGACAGACCCCATACAAACGGTGATTTGACCAGGCGTTGTTACGCGCCTGATGGAAAAACGATGTGCCCGGCATAGCTTAAGTGTCCCAACTTTCAGCGCCCTGTCACATTCGTGTTGAATTATTCAACCGGTCACAGGATGCGCATGGTTTAGCGGACCGTTTCCTTTGCCAAAGTCCGGTGCGGTTCGGATGGCTTCACGGACATATGCCCGCGCACGGGCAACGGAATCACTTAATCCCATGCCCTGAGCCAGCCCGGTTGCAATGGCACTTGCAAGCGAGCAGCCCGTACCATGATTATTCTCAGACGGAATGCGCGTATCTTCGAAACCTTCGATATCGCGATCCCGGCGCCACAAGATATCGACGATTTTGTCCCCGTCGGCGTGACCACCTTTTATCAGGACGGCCTCACAACCGAGATCACCAATTTTGTGCGCTGCAGCAATCATATCAGCTTCGCTGGTGATTTTCATACCTGATAATACTTCAGCCTCGGGAATATTTGGTGTCAGCACGGTGGCAAGCGGGACCATATGGGTCATAAGGGCCTCGACCGCGTCTTCCTGAAGCAGGCGTGAACCGCTTTGTGATACCATCACGGGGTCTACAACGACCGGAATGCCTTCAGCCTTTGATTTGATAAATTCCGCCACAGCGATAATCACCGGCACCGAATGCAGCATCCCGGTTTTGAGCGCATCTGCGCCAATATCATCAATCGTCACGGTGGCCTGATGGACGATCATGTCCGGATCGATGCCAAGAACGTCAAAGACTCCGGTGGTGTTTTGCACCGTGAGGGCCGTTATCGCAGTTGCAGCATAGCCGCCAAGGGCCGTCACCGATTTGATATCGGCCTGAATACCGGCCCCACCGGAACAATCCGACCCGGCAATAATCAAGACACGACCCTTCATACGACCCTTCCTTATCCTGCAGATATCAGGTTTTCGTCACAATGACCGGTTAACCGGCAACGGCAGTGATTTCGGCAACGATGCCATCAACGATCTGTTCGACCTTAAGCGCGTCATCGCCTTCGGCCATGACACGGATCAGCGGTTCGGTGCCGGATTTACGGATCAGGATACGACCATCACCGTTAAAGGCCCGCTCGGCCAGGGATATGGCTTCGATGACACTGCTTTGCGCCAAGGGATCGGAACCGGCACTGTAGCGCACGTTTTTAAGGATCTGCGGCAGCGGTTCGAACACGCGGCTGAGTTCCGACACCGGGCCTTCGCGGCTGGCAAGGACTGCCAGCACCTGAAGGGCTGCCAACAGGCCATCGCCGGTCGATGCGAAGTCCGACAGCACGATATGGCCGGACTGTTCACCACCGACATTGCAATCAAGGGCGCGCATCTGTTCGACGACATAGCGATCACCAACCTTGGTGCGGATCAGACGGACATCGTTGCTTTCAAGGTAACGTTCAAGACCAAGGTTCGACATCACAGTTGCGACCAGCGCGTTACCGCGCAGCTGACCGGTGCGTTTCCAGTGGGTTACAACAAGGCCCATCAGCTGGTCACCGTCGATCAGATGTCCCTTTTCATCACACATCTGGACACGGTCGGCATCGCCATCCAGGGCAATCCCGACATCGGCCTTTTCGGCCAGAACCCGGTCACACATGGTTTTGGTGTAGGTCGAGCCACACTGATCATTGATGTTCAGGCCATTCGGGCTGGTGCCGATTTCAATCACGTCAGCCCCCAGTTCACGCAGAACCTTGGGCGCGACGGAGTAGCCGGCACCATGGGCGCAATCAAGCACGATGCGCAGACCTTCAAGCGTGACCGTGCCCGGCAAGGATGATTTGACGGCCTCGATATAACGGCCCGGCGCATCATCAATGCGTTTGGCGCGGCCAAGCGCGTTGGCAGGTACCAGTTTGCCCGAAAGATCGCTTTCCATCAGGGCTTCGATTTCAAGTTCGACCTCGTCCGACAGCTTGAAGCCATCCGGGCCAAACAGCTTGATGCCGTTATCCTGGAACGGGTTATGCGAGGCAGAGATCATCACACCGATATCAGCACGCATCGATTTGGTCAGCATGGCCACCGCCGGGGTCGGCATCGGGCCGACCAGCATGACATCCATCCCCATCGAGGTGAAACCGGCAACAAGGGCGGGTTCAAGCATATAGCCCGACAGTCGGGTATCCTTGCCAATCACAACCTTGTGGCGGTGATCACCACGGGTGAAATAATGGCCGGCAGCCATCCCGACTTTCAGGGCGACTTCTGCGGTCATCGGCGCTGTATTGGCAGTTCCGCGAATGCCATCGGTGCCAAAATACTTGCGGCTCATATTCTGTGTCTCTGCTTGCGTTGCGGGCATTATGCCCTGTCAATTCATTCTGACTGCCGCTTATATCAAAGTGGCGGCGCAATGCCACCGCCAATCGGCATATTTCAGCGCCTATTCTAGTGCCAAACTGGCAATCAATCCGTTAACAGGCAAACACGGCGATATTCGGATAAAAGCAATGACCTTCGGTCAAAAACCGGCTATCACAAGATGAAGGGGCTAAGGGGCTGAAACCGGGGGAATTTTGCGCAGCATCCGCTTGAATATGTTTCTTTTTGCGATGTTGATTGTGACCGCTTCCGGCATCCTTGCCGTTTACGGACCCAAAATCGCTGCGCATGAGGTTGCCAAAACACTCGTCCTGCCCCCCAGCGGACCTGCGGAAGTTATCAATCTGAACCGCTATCTGACGCGTCTGGTGACAGACCGTAAAGTGGAAAGCGCATTTAAAATCCCGTCGATTGCCGAATCTGAATTCGCCTCTGTCCTTGAGGCACGCGGTCCGGGCTATACAGATCGCACCATCTGGTATCGCGCGCCGGTCAAAATCGTTGATCAACCCGGACGAACTGGAAGAAGCGCCTTTATCGATATCGGACATGTGTATCTGAATGATATCGAGATCAGCATCCTGACAAATGACGCGCGCCAGATCATCTGGCAGGAACATCTCGGCGATCGAATTCCAAGAGCCAAGGGTGGCCTGCAAAATCTTTCGCACGTTGCCGAATGGCCGAAACTGTCACTTGGCGAATATTGGCTGGTTATCGCGGTCCATACCAACAGCGCGCATGTCTTTGAGGCCGAACTCCTGCCTGATACGGCGCTGATCACCAAATCGGGCAGCAACAGTTTCATCAAGGGCGCAACCCTTGGTGTTCTGCTTCTTGCATTCGGGATTTATTT
>NZ_DCAO01000109.1:117297-125134 GCF_002311515.1 Thalassospira sp. UBA1131 | reverse complement strand
GCCCAACTGATTTTCAAACCGTTCTGGTCGCTGGCCTCCGACTTTGTGACGGGAACCGGAACGGCGTTTGCGCTTGGTACAAGCATCATGATGTGGAGCTATATGACCCATCTTGATCGCGAGAACCGGCCGCTGTTTCGGGTTATGGTCGGGTATTCGGTTCTGGCGATGGCAGGTTTTCTGACCGCCACATCGGACTGGTATATCCTGTATGCCAAAGTGTTTTTCGGGCCTCAGATATTCCTGCTTGCGGTTTTGCTGATCAATCTGATGTATCGCGGATATCGCCAGAAGCACACATTCCAGATGAGTTATTTGATGGTCGCGCTTGGTGTTCCGACCATCGGGGCGATGGCGCATTTGCTGTTGCTGATCGGGTGGTTGCCGGTCAACGGATTTACCACGAGCATCTTTGCTCTCAGTTCGTTTATTCAGCTTGTACTGGTCGCCATCGCCATGGCTTATCGCACCTATGGCGTGATCAACCGGCGTGTTGATGCCCTTGCCTCCGGCCAGCGGGCCGACCAGCTTGCCAGTGAGCAGCGCACCTTTATCACCATGCTGTCACATGAATTCCGCACACCGCTTGCGATTATTCAGCGCTCAGCCGAAATCCTCGGACTACATTTGCAAAAAGAACCTGAAAGCGTTCTGAACCGTCTGTCGACGATCCAGTCCAATGCCCGGCAGCTTTCGGGCCTTGTCGATGCGTTCCTGACCAAGGAAACCCTTGATAGCGCGACATTCACCACCACGCGTGAAGCGGTTGCCATCGATGCGTTTCTGCGCGATTTAATCGCACAGCGCCAACGCGAAGTCCCCGGACAGAATATCAGCCTGATCCAAAGCGATGTTGTGATCGTCGAAATTGACCGGATCCTGATGGAACGTGCGCTGATCAACCTGATCGAGAATGCGCGCAAATATGCGCCGGGTGCCGCTGTCTGGATTTCAGCCGAGCGGGCAGCCAATGGTTATGTCTATATCCGGGTTGTCGACGAGGGACCGGGCATTGCCGCCGACGATCTGCAGAATGTTTTGAACGCCTTTTACCGCGGACGGGATTCGGTCAAAATCCAGGGTGTCGGCCTTGGATTACATCTGACCAAACGCATCATCGAGGCCCATGACGGATCCCTGTCGGTTAGTATTGGCGAAGAAGGCGGAACAACAATCCTGATCAAACTGCCCTATGACCGCGACATGACGGTGCTCAGGAACAATGAAAACAGGGCTGGCTTCCCGCTTGGTTATACCGAGACGTCCCATGACGGGGAGCGGCCATGAGGGTCAGATCGCCGCTGTTCATGACGCCAACAACACATTCCCTGTCCACCATGGCATCGGCGGCGGTATTGGTGTTGCTCATGATTACAACCATGGTTTTGATGCCATGGCACGGTGCAAACGCGCAATCTTCGGTGATGCCGGATGGTGATGAGGAACATCTGGTTCTGCCGGGCAATGTCACAGAACCGATTGAGATCACCCAGTTTGTTGCATCCTTTGCCGACACCACACGCAAGCTTGGCTTTGAAGAGATCCAGGCCCTTCCGGATGCGGCCTTTCAGCAGTCACCTGCCATACCGTCCTTTGGTTATACCCGCGATGTGATCTGGCATCAGCTTGATCTCACCATCAGCAATGACATGACGAAACGCGCCCTGCTTGAAATCGGGCCGAACTATCTGAATTTCATTGATGTGTTTCTGGTGCCCGATGGACTGGGTGATCCGGTCTGGCATACCCGTCTTGGCGATCATGTCCCCGCCAGCGCACGCCAATATGGCGGACGAGCACATATTGCCGCCCTGCCCCTGATGGAACCGGGCGATTATCGCCTTTATGTCCGGTCGCAAAGTAACAGCGCCAATCTGATCTGGATGACACTTTGGCCGGCAACCGACCTGGTTTCCTCGCTGTCTTTCCGTGATCTGGCGTCGAATGTTTTCTTTGGCTTCATTCTGGCTTTGGGTCTGGCCTATCTGGCGCTTGGTCTGATTGCGCGGGATCGGATTGTCGTTTTGTACAGCGTCTGGGTCCTGGCAATCGGTGTCACAGCGGCCACCGTCAATGGCGTGGTCTTAAGCGAGCTACGACCGGAAATACCGTGGCTCAATGACTTTTTGTTGGGAACAGCCAACATCATTACCTATGGCGTGACGGTGTTTCTGTGGCTCTACATCATCGATGCCAAAAAGAAGCATCCTTTGGCCTACAAGATATGTTGCGCGTACGGGTTTTTCATTCTGGCCTTTGCAGCCGGGGCCACGACCGATCTCTACACCGTCTTTGGCACCTATATCGTGCCAAGCCATTCGGCCTTTATGGCCACGATGTGCGCAATCCTGATCAAACGGGCGTTTGAGGACATCCACAATCCGCGTTACTGGGCGTTCCTTGTGGTTCTGACCGTCCCGACCGGGGCGGCGATCATGATCCAGCTTGCCCTTTCGGGGGTGATCGATGCGACCAGATTGCGTCTGGAACTGCACAGCTACACCTTGATGTTCCACCTTGTCGGGATGGGCATCATCATGACGATGCGGTTGTCGCGCATGGACAAGGAACGGGTCACTGTCGTGCGCAAGGCAGAAGAAACCACCTCGCTGGTCGAGGAACAGCGCAAACTGATTTCGATGCTGTCGCATGAATTCCGAACGCCGCTTGCGGTGATCCAGCGATCATCGGAAATGCTGATGCTGCGTCTGACAAACCACAAGGATGACGTTCTTGAACGTTTGCAACGCATCCAGCTTCAGGCCCAGAAACTGGCGCGTCTTGTCGATATTTTCCTGACCAAGGACGGTATCGATACCCAGGAACTGTCACTTGCGCGTAAGACAGTTCCGATCAACCGTTTTCTTCAGGAATTTGTCGCCCAGATCACACGCGAAGGTGCGGAAGTTCAGGCGGTATTGAGCCGGACCACAGGTATCGAAGTCTTTATCGACGAAACCCTGATGGGGCTTGCGATCACGAACCTGGTTGAAACGTCACGGCGCTTTGCGCACGGGGCACCAATCCACATCAGCACTCACCGACATTCCGAGATGCGGGTCGAAATCAGTATCCCCTGCCGCGGCGAAGAGCTTGATGAAGACGAGATCGCCATGATTTCCGATGCGCTGTTCAGGCGCGATATGGAAAGCCCGTCATTGCAGCGCGCACTCGGGCTGCATATTTCGCAACGTATTGTCGTTGCCCATGGGGGATCGATCACCCTGCGCCAGAAGGGCGCACGCAGCATCGAGCTTTGCCTGCTTTTACCGTGCGAGTAGCTGGCCGCACGTTATTCGGGTGGGAAACAGACGGATCAGGAAGCCTCGGCCTAGCCGGCAATGGCGGCGGGTGACGTAAAGGCATAGCCACGACCGTACGCCGTTCGCACAGGCAGTTCTTCGCCGATTTCCTTGATGATTTTCTGACGCACGCGCCGGATTGCCGTATCCAGATTGCGGCAGTTTTCCGCCGTATCGGCCTTGCCCAAGGCTTCGACGATTTCAGGACGCGTCAGCCATGCCCCATTGGCATCAATCAGGATCTTGACGATGGTGCGTTCGGTCGCCGTCAGTTTGGCTTCGTTGCCTTGGGGATTGCGCAGGGTCCAGTTAAGCATATCAAGAACCCAGCTATCCTCAGGGATTGCCGTTTCAGCCGTCGCTTCGTTATCTGAACGTGACGCGCGGCGCAGAAGCGGTTTAAGCGCGGCCTCGATCACAGATAGCGGGCTGTCTTTCGTCAAATAGACGTCGGCACCGGATTTATAGCCGGTCAGATGATTGTCCATTCCCGAAAGCGAAGTCAGCATCATGATGCCGCAATCAACGGTTTTGCGGACATGCTGGGCCAGCTCATAGCCATCCGCGTCGGGTAGCATAATATCAAGAATGACCGCATCAGGTTTGCGCGCAGCAAGTGCCCGGTAAAATGCAGCGCCGGTTTCACACCCGACCACATCGAAACCGCACATCTCAAGATACTCACACAGATCCTTGTTCAGATCGGTGTTATCTTCCACGACATAAACACAGTGCGTCATAGCATTCCAGCCAGACCTGACATCAGCAGGGAACGGCTGCGTCAGACCGCCAATCTCGTTCATCTAAAGACCTTCGCGTTCGCTTGTTGTCCAACCATCAACTGTGACTTTGGTGTCACTTTTGTTTGATACATATTGGTATGTGGTCAAAGGACCGATTCTGCAAGTATCAACCGTAAATGGTCAGAAAATGCCAGAATCGAATTTGCCACAAAAAAGCTCGCAATCGATCAGAAGCCAAGCCTCCTTGCGATTGCGAGCCATGTTTTAAACGATGCCGATAAAATGACAAGTTATACGTGCAGAGAGGTCATCAAATACATCTTCAGACAATAGATGTGGAACTGGCGACAGAAATCGCCTGTACCGTTTCGGGCACATCATGCACGCGGATCATCTGAACCCCGTGACGCCATCCATTGACCGCAGACGCAATTGAACCACCCAAACGCTGTTTTGGATCCGCCTTGGGATCAATCTTGCCGATGAATGACTTGCGCGAGGTGCCCAGCAGGATCGGGCAGCCCAATCCATGGAAAATGGCCAGACGCGACAGCAGTTCAAGATTGTGCGACAGCGTCTTGCCAAAGCCGATGCCCGGATCAATGCAGATGCGATCACGTGAGATACCAGCCCGCTCGCAGCTTTCGATGCGATCGAGCAGATAGTCATAGATATCAAGCACCGCACAATCATATTTCGGGTCGGCCTGCATGGTGCCCGGTTCGCCCTGCATATGCATCAGCATCACCGGTTTGCCAGATGCGGCTGCAACCTCCATCGAGCGTTCATCGCCTTCAAGACCGGTGACGTCATTAATGATCGCAGCACCGGCCTCAATCGCGGCCTCCATCACGCCGGCGTGGCGGGTATCAATCGAAACAACGTGCCCCTTGGATGCCAGTTCGCGGATCACCGGGCCCACACGATTGATTTCCTCATCCTCGGACACGGTGTCAGCCCCCGGACGGGTTGATTCGCCGCCGACATCAATGATTGATGCGCCCTGCTCTATCATCGCCATGGCGCGTGCCACAGACTGTTCGGTGGTGTTGTAATCGCCGCCATCGGAAAAGCTGTCCGGTGTGACATTGATGATGCCCATCACATGGCAGGACGCCATATCAAGCCCGGCATAATCCGGGCGTTTGGCCATCAGGCGGTCCAGAACGGCATTGATTTCATCAACCCGGCCACTGTTTTGCACCCAGCCTTCAAGGGCAAGCAGCGGCAAGATCATGCTTTCGGCACCGCCACCTTCGCGGCGACGGATGATTTCAAGAGCCGAGAACCCCCGGCGTGATCCGGCAAGTGGCAAGGTATTGGGATCATCGGCATGGTCGATGAAACCGGTCGGTGCGTAGTAAAGCGGTCCTTCAAAATCGGCAAAGCCCCGCACATCGGCGGGGCTTCGCAGGACCGATCGTTTGATCTCGTCCATCAGTCTCTTTCTGTTAGCTTCCCGGTTGCGGTTCCGGGGAAAGGTTCCCGCCGCCGTCACCAGGGTTATCCTTGCGGGCACCGCCGGTGCTTGGCACCGTGGAGCGACGTCCGCCACCTGCATCCTTGCCGCCACCCGAAGTATGGCCCGGACGGTTAATTTCCTCGCCACGCAGCAGCGCATCGATTTCTTTACCCGACAGGGTTTCATATTCCAGAAGACCTTTTGCAAGCTTGTGCAGGTCATCAAGATGTTCGGTCAGAACGCGCTTGGCGAATTCATACGCCTCGTCGGAATAACGACGGACTTCTTCGTCAATGAGTTGTGCTGTTTTTTCCGAAACGTTTTTGTGCTGGGCAACGCTGTGACCAAGGAACACTTCTTCCTGGTTATCAACGTATTTGACGTTACCAAGCTTGTCGGAGAAGCCCCACTCGGTCACCATCTTGCGCGCATATTGCGTCACCATGTTGATGTCCGAAGACGCCCCTGTGGTGACCTTGTCCTTGCCAAAGATGATTTCCTCGGCAACGCGGCCACCCATGGCAACCGCAAGGTCGGAAATCAGCTGTTCGTAGGATTTGGACACCTGATCACGTTCCGGCAGACGCATCACCATACCCAGTGCGCGACCGCGCGGGATGATGGTGGCCTTGTGGATCGGATCAGACGCAGGCGTATGAAGTGCGACCAGTGCGTGGCCACCTTCGTGATAGGCGGTCAGCTTTTTCTCGTCATCGGTCATGATCATGGAGCGACGTTCAGCCCCCATCATGACCTTGTCCTTGGCGTTTTCGAAATCAGCCATGGTGACAACACGCTTGCCAAGACGGGCGGCCAGAAGGGCAGCCTCGTTGACAAGGTTTGCCAGATCCGCACCCGAGAAGCCCGGGGTACCACGTGCAACCGTGCGCAGATCGACATCCGGACCCAGCGGAACTTTACGCGCATGAACACCAAGAATGCGTTCACGGCCTTCCAGATCCGGGTTCGGCACAACGACCTGACGGTCGAAACGACCCGGACGCAGCAATGCCGGGTCCAGAACGTCCGGACGGTTGGTAGCAGCCACCAGGATCACACCTTCGTTGGCTTCGAAACCATCCATCTCGACGAGGAGCTGGTTCAAGGTCTGTTCGCGTTCATCGTTACCGCCGCCAAGACCGGCACCACGATGGCGGCCGACAGCGTCGATTTCATCGATGAAGATGATGCAAGGTGCGTTTTTCTTGCCCTGTTCGAACATGTCACGCACACGCGATGCACCGACACCAACGAACATTTCAACGAAGTCAGAACCCGAGATGGTGAAGAACGGTACATTTGCTTCGCCGGCAATCGCACGTGCCAGCAGCGTTTTACCGGTACCCGGAGGACCGACAAGCAGCATGCCTTTGGGGATTTTACCGCCAAGGCGCTGGAACTTCTGCGGATCGCGCAGGAAGTCGACGACTTCTTCAAGCTCGCTTTTGGCTTCTTCAATACCGGCGACATCTTCGAAGGTCACGCGGCCGGACTTCTCGGTCAGCATCTTGGCCTTGGACTTGCCAAAGCCCATGGCCTTACCGCCGCCGCCCTGCATCTGGCGCATGAAGAAGATCCAGACACCGATGATCAGAAGCATCGGGAACCAGCTGATCAAAGCGCTCATCAACGGAGACAGGCTTTCTTCAGGCTGTGCGATGATGCGCACGCCCTTGTCGTTCAGCTTTTCAACGAGGTTCGGATAATCCGGGGTGTAAACATTAACAGAGCGACCGTCGCGCGTTTCTGCAGTCAGGTTGTTGCCCTGGATGGTGACTTCGGAAATCTGACCTGAATCCACTTCGGCCAGGAAGTCCGAAAATGCCAGCGACGACTGACCGGACCGTCCGGAGGGCGACTGAAACAGGTTAAACAGCGCCACCAAAAGGATGGCGATAATAACCCACAGTGCAAGATTTTTTCCCATATTCATTCCAAGCTACTGGTCGCAATTTGTGTGTGCCGTGACGCAAAACTTCCTGCGCAGGGTCTGACAATCAAATAGTCATAAGCCCCGCTTACGCAAGTAGGTTGTCGGGTTTCGGTGACGATTTGAAACCACTTTCCCACAAAGGTACTTGCGGCGCAAACTGCCAACTGCCACCAGACGCGATCAGGCCCCTGCCCAGAGGCCGTCCGCAACCGGCGGCGGATAGTACGTCGGAAAGCTCCGAAACCTCAAGCCCGCCAACAGATAACAAGCCTTCTTTATCGTAGAGTGCAGGCATGGATGCAAGGGCCGCGCGCGGTAAATTACCAATAAATGGTGCAATTTCGCCCAATGCGGCGCGAAAAGACTTCGTGTGAAACACATCACAAAGGCCAAGCGG
>NZ_DCAO01000109.1:89454-117185 GCF_002311515.1 Thalassospira sp. UBA1131 | reverse complement strand
GGATCCTGCGCCATTCGACCAAATTCGCGATAAACGCAGATCCCGCCTTTCCGACCGTGCAAGACGCAGCCGCCCAAACTGATGCGGGATGTTTTATCCGCACCAAGGCGATCCAGCGCACCGCGCAGTTTATCCAGTGCAGGCATATATCCTGCGCCCCCCACCGTACGCACCACCTGCCCCAGCGCATGGATCGCAGCGTTGCGATCTGTTTTCTGATCCAGCCGCACATCCGGCTTAAGGATCGCAACCCCGTTCGCATGCAGGGTTACTGCCCCGGCCAGCAATCGGCCAATGCCCGTTTCAAGGGCGCGGCGCGCCGATGCATCGGCGGTTATATCGGGCGGGTGTGATGCCCCCGCCGCAAACGCCTTGCGCACGCGCACGCGCTCGAACTTTTCGTCGATGTTGGAAGGATCTTCGATCCACGCCTGCCCGCGTGCCGTCAGGGTCGCCACCAAGTCAGCCTTGGCAACGCCCAAAAGCGGACGCAGCACCCGGCCATGTCGCAGATAGCGCCGCGCAGACATGCCCGCCTGCCCAATCAGTGTCGTGCCGCGGTCCCGACGCATGGCAATGGTTTCGCGTTGGTCGCCTGCATGATGGGCAACCAATAGATGGAAAATGCCGGTATCACGCATCAGGTCATCAAAAATCTGATAGCGGGCCTGGCGCGCCTTTTCCTGCACGGCACCTTTTGGCTTTTCACCCTGCCAGTGTTTGGTGATGTGTTCGATGTTATGCTGGGCAAGTTCGGTAGCAACCCAGCGGGCCTCGTCAGAGGCTGCCTTGCGCAGACCATGATCAACCGTAACGGCGACCACGCGTCCGCCTTGTGCCTGACACCAGTCATGGGCTAGCAGTGCAAGTGCCATGCTGTCGGCCCCGCCCGAGACACCAACAAGGATTTCAGGGGCGGTTTCAAACGGGGTAAACGCCATCATCAGTCTATCAAAGACAACGGCGTCCAGTGGAGTTCCACCGGACGCCGTGTTTTGAATTTCTGATGTCGTAAGGTTGCCGATCATCGGTCTGTCATACGCAGGGTTTACTGCGGACATCCACGGTTCTGGCGTTCCTGACGGGCCCGATCCAGAACGACGTTCGAGGCGTTCGGGAAATTGTCGATCAGGTGGCCAAAGGCCGTGCAGGCATCTTCGTTCTTGCCAAGATTGGCCAGCGACATGCCGAGCTTCAGAAGGTTGTCTGGTGCCTTGGTGCTGTCGGGGTAGGTCTGGAAACCTTCGGTGAAGGCGATGGCAGCATTTTCATACTGGCCGCGCACGTAATAGGTTTCACCCAGCCAGTATTGCGCGTTACCCGCCAACGGATCGTTGGGATGGTTGCTGACGAAATTGCCCAGCGCCTGTTCGGCGGCCTGGAAATCCTGTTTGCGCAGAAGGCCAAAGGCCTCGCGATATTGTTCTTCAGGCGTGCCGGTGGTTGCCGCCGCACTCTGGGTTGGTGCGGATGCGCTGGATGCGGCAGTTCCGCTTGGAATTTGTGGCGGCTGGCCTTCGCTTTCAATCACGCCAAACAGCTGGGTACCGCGGTCATTCAGGGGCTCGCCCGAACTGGCAGTTGCCGCTGCACTGTTGGCGGCAGTGTTATTGGCGCCCTGTGCGGCCGTGCCCGCAGCAAGCGGTGCATTTGCCCCACCGGCATTTGCGCCACTTGTCGCAACGCCACCACTTTCAAGCTGATTGAGGCGGAAATCAATATCGGCCACCAGACGTTCCAGACGGTCTTCCATCTTGCGAATGCGGTAGTCGAATTCTTCAAGCTGACCGGTCAGTTGGGTGGTCGTGCGTTCCAGTGCGCTGATCTGGACCTGTTGGCGTGCGGCAGCCGGGGTTGCAGCCCCACCGCCATCACCAGACGAGACAGCAGCCTGTGCGGCGTCACCGGTGCCTTCGCGATAGACATAACGCTGCAAAAGATCGAGGTCCTTGCGCAATTGTTCTACCTGACGCGACATGTTGGCGTCTTGCGCGTGAACCGGTTGGGACCCGAGTGATGTCATGCCAAACACAGCTCCGACGGCAAGAGCCATCAGGATGTTGCGGTTCTTTGGCGAAATGGCGGATCGAACGCGGATCATTTTCGGGTCCTTTTTCGTCAATTCAGTCTTTGAAGGTTCACTATGGAAATACCTGTCGTGACTTTCAAACATTTTCAGGCGGCAAAAATAAGGCGCCTGCCCCAAACGGGACAGGCGCCTTGATCTTCAAGTCAGGCTTTCACCTGCACGCGCTTAACGGATAACCGATACAGAGCGGCGGTTTTTAGCCCAGCTTTCTTCGTCATGGCCAAGAGCAACCGGGCGCTCTTTACCATAAGAAATGGTCTCGATGCGCGACGGGTCGATGCCCAGAGCGATCAGGTAATCTTTGACCGAGTTCGCGCGGCGTTCGCCGAGTGCAAGGTTGTATTCACGGGTGCCGCGCTCGTCGGCATGACCTTCAACAACAACTTTGTACTGCGGATATTTCTTCAGCCAAGCAGCCTGCAGTTCGAGGGTGCGACGTGCTTCACCGGCAAGATCGTATTTGTCGAAACCAAAGAAGACGCGGTCACCAACGTTGACAGCGAACCACTCAGGGCTGCTTTCAGCCAAAGAAGTCGAAGTCGAGGCGCTGGAAGAAGTGCTTGCACCGTCGCCACCAGTGGTTGCCGTGCTATCAGGTGCAGTTTCACAAGCAGCCAGAAGAGCGGCAGCAGCAAAAACGCTCAGAATACGAAGTTTCATTTAAGTTTTCCCCTTAACACCGGACGCATTCGCCCGAGGTTGGTGTTTTCCATGTCTCGCGACACCGAAAATGCCCGCGATTAAAGCGAATCGCATTCAGTGCTTCGCGATGACTATACTCTTGAGATATCAGGGAATCAAGGGCGACCATGCAGGATCCGACCCATCCGCCGGTGTAACGATCTCTCGCTCGTTATAACCGGTAAGATCAATCGAATACAAACGATAGCGATCCTTGGTCCCGTCCCTGGACGGGTGCTGGCGGTAGTACATCAAAACTCGACCGTTCGGTGCCCATGTTGGTCCCTCAACGAGGTAACCCTCGGCCAGCAGCCTTTCTCCACTGCCGTCTGGCCGCATGACGCCGATATAATAACGACCTCCTTCGGATTTGGTGAATGCGATCAGGTCTCCGCGCGGCGACCAGACCGGTGTGGCATAACGTCCACCACCGAAGCTGATGCGCTGTACGCCCCCACCATCGGCATTCATCACATAAAGTTGTTGTGCCCCACTGCGGTCGGAGTTGAACGCAATGCGAGACCCGTCCGGAGAATAGGAAGGCGAGGTATCCACGGCCGGATGGCGCGTCAACTGACGCTTTTCACGCGTGCGCAGGTCCAGTCCATAAATTTCACTGTTCCCGTCAAGCGCTTGTGACATCACAACCGAGTTCCCGTCTGGCGCGAATCGGGGCGCAAAGGTCATCCCCGGAAAATCACCCAGCAATTCCAACTCACCGGTATCAATATCCAAAACATAAACGCGCGGCTTGTCGTTAAAGTACGACATATAAACCACTTCCTGTGCCGTCGGCGAGAAGCGCGGGTTCAGCACGAGGAACCGTCCATCAGACAGGAACCGATGGTTTGCACCGTCCTGATCCATGATGGCCAGTCGTTTGGTCCGGTTATCGGCCGGACCGGATTCCGAGACGTAGACAACGCGCGTATCGAAATAGCCGGTTTCACCGGTGATACGTTTGTAAATCTCGTCCGCAATCTTGTGAGCAATCCGACGCCAGTTGTTTGGCTGCGTACGATACGCAACGCCAGACATCTGGGTTTCAGCCAAAACATCCCAAAGGCGGAATTCAACACGCAGAAGACCATTTGGTTCGGTCACAACACGACCGTTCACCAGGGCCTGCGCATTGATGGCCCGCCATTCGGCAAAGTTCGGGTTCACCGCCAATGATGCAGCACTCTGAATGAATGCCTTTTCATCAATCGGTGCAAACAGGCCCGAACGTTCGAGATCTGCGGCAATCACCTGGGTCATGTTCTGACCGATCTCGGTTTCGGCAACGCCTTCGCCCGGGAAGCGGGTGACGGCAATTGGCATCGGTTTCAGTTCGCCCCGGGTAATATCAATCCGGAGTTCCGCCTTTGCCGGCGACATGAACCCGACATTCAGGCCAGCGACAACGGCAAGGGCGCACAGTGCCGCGACACTGCCTTTAGCCCAAAATCGTTTTATTGCGTTGGTCTTGATCGTCATCCTGCCTCGCTATTTTCCACGCGTGTTCAAGAACTTGGTCGTTAAAGGCCCAGCATTTCACGCATGTCAAAATTGAACGTGAATGTGCGCCACATTTCGTATTTATCCAGCGGCAGTTTTAGAGGACTGCATTGCGGATTTAGCACTGCTCGAAGCGCGCTTTCTGCAATCGTACGGCGGGAAGTGTCACCCTGGATTTCGTTCAGATTGCTAATCCGCGCCAAACGGACGGTTCCGTCCGGGTTTGCGCTGACATGAATTTCAACCGCAAAGTTGCCCGCTTCCTTGGCCCCGGCCGGGGGGCTCCAGCATTTTTCGATCTGACGTTTTACGGCATCAAGTTCGCTCATGGTCAGATTGGCATCAAGCCTGGTCGCGACAACCTCGCTGGCATTTTCTTCCGGCGTTTCGTCTGGCTGCTGCTCTGGTGTGGCTTCTGCCGTTTCCTTGAGCTTGCTGACATCCTTAAGAACGCTCATGAGATCGCGTTTTTTCGGCTCTTCCTTTTTCGGCTCCGGCTTTTTGACCGGTTCCGGTTTTGGCGGCGTCGGCTTGGATTCTGGCTTTACAGCGGCAAGCTCAGTCGGTTCCGGTTTTGGCTCCGGCTCTTTTTTAACGTCTGGCGTCGGAACCGGTTCCGGCTTTGGTGTCGGTTTTGGCTCAGGCTTGGGCTCTGGCTTGGGCTCCGGTTTTGGTTCGGGCTTCGGCTCAGGCTTAGGTTCCGGCTTTGGCTCCGGTTTCGGCTCAGGCTTCGGCTCTGGCTTGGGTTCCGGTTTCGGGGTCGGCTTTGGTTTCGGTTCCTCTTTGGGTTCCGGTTTTGGCAAAGCCTTGGTCGGGGCCGCGGAAAATTCGTCCACTGTCACGACTTCAACCGAAATGGACTGCAATTCCAACGGTGTTTCATCAAACAGATCGGGCAGCCCAAGCCACGCCACCAGAAACAGGACAGCGTGCAGACCAAGCGATATGAGAGCGTAACGCAGCATGATTCGTTTACGAACCCTTTGCCGGCAATTCGGCGATCAGGGCGACTTTGGTGAAACCGGCATCCTTGATCAGGCCCATGACTTCCATCACACGGCCATAATCAATTGTCTTGTCGCCGCGGACAAAGATGCGGGTATCGGCCTTGTTGTCGGTAATGGCGGCAAGCTTTTCGGTCAGGGTGTCCTGCGCGATTTCGCTATCCATGATGTAGATCGTGCCTTCGGCAGAGACCGACACCACCAGCGGCTCATCCTGGCCGGTCATCGGTGCGGCACTGGTTTCCGGCAGATCAACCTCGACCCCGACTGTCATCAGCGGCGCTGCGACCATGAAGATCACCAGCAACACCAGCATGACGTCGACCATCGGGGTGACGTTGATGTCACTCATCGCTGCCCGCCGGTTACTCCGGCGACCGCGACGGCGTCCTCCGCCTGATTTGGCAAGCTGTGCGCCCATAATCAGTCTCTCGTGTCGTCAAGTTGGCGCGAAAGGATCGAGGAGAACTCGTCCACGAAAGCTTCGAGGCGGTTGCTGTAACGGTTCAGGTCGCTGGAAATCTTGTTATAGGCAACCACAGCCGGGATCGCAGCAACAAGGCCCATGGCAGTTGCAAAAAGGGCCTCGGCAATACCCGGTGCGACAACCGCAAGCGAGGTGTTCTTTGATGCCGCGATCGACTGGAACGAAACCATAATGCCCCAGACCGTGCCGAACAGACCAACGAACGGTGCGGTCGAGCCAACAGACGCCAGGAAGGTCATATACCGTTCCACCCGGTCCATTTCGCGACCAAGGGTAATTTCCATGGATTTTTCAAGGCGCTGCTGAAGGCGGGCACGCATGGTGTCGCCATGGACACCCTTTGCGTTCGAACGACGCCATTCGCGCATGGCCGAAACAAAGATGGCTGACATCGGATCGCGCGGCTTGTCGGCAATCCGGTCATACAGATCTTCAAGTGATCCACCCGACCAGAAGGCTTCTTCGAAGGTGTTTGCCTGGGCGCGCAATTTGCGCAGTCGCAGGATTTTCTCGAAGACAATCGCCCAAACCCAGACAGAAGCCAGCAAAAGACCGATCATCACTGTTTTGACGACCAGTCCAGCCTGCATGAAAAGTCCCCACAGAGACATATCATGTGCCATGACCGACTGCCCCAGCGTTACCGCGTCGACCACTTGATTTTCCATATTCCCGTCAGTCCTTTGTCACATCAAGACAACTATTAAATACTGTTCTTAGTTCGTCGGGCAGACGTTGTGCCCGAAATTCTTCCAACGACATGCAGGCGAGATAAATCTCGATCACCACCAGTTCGTCGTCGCCCCGCATAATCTTTTGTTCAAAACCAAGCGATGCGCCCCCGACCTTGATCACCCGGCTTTCGACCGAAATACGGTCTTCCAAAAGTGCAGGACGTCGAAAGTCGAGCGTACACTGTCGAACGGCTATGGCAACTTTGTGGCGTTCTGCAATATTTCGATTGGTAAAGCCCAACAGGTTAAGCATCGCTGAACGTGCCCGTTCGGCGAATGCCAAATAGTCGGCGTGATAGACGACGCCACCGGCATCTGTGTTCTCGTAATAGACAATCAGCGGATAGATATGCCGCTTGCCTTCAAAGCGGCCAAGAATGGCGTCATGATCATTTTGGGCCATCAGGATTCTTCCCCCGCCTGCCCTTCAAACAGATCGGAAAGCGGCATCCCGCCCGCTTGGCGTGGCGGGGTCAGACCAAGATGCTTGAAGCCCTTAACGCCCAGCATGCGCCCGCGCGGGGTACGCTGGATCAGGCCCTGTTGCAGCAGATAAGGTTCGATCACGTCTTCAATGGTATCGCGCTCTTCGGACAGGGCGGCTGCCAAGGTATCGACCCCGACCGGACCACCGCCATAGTTGCTGGCGATACAATTAAGATATCGTCTGTCCTGGCTATCAAGACCAAGGTTATCGACTTCAAGCCGGGTCAGGGCCGCATCGGCAATGAATTTGTCGACCGGCGATTTTTCAGCCACGGCTGCGAAATCACGTACGCGACGCAACAAACGACCGGCGATACGCGGGGTGCCGCGTGAACGCCGGGCGATTTCCATCGCGCCTTCTTCGGTCATGTCGAAATTCAAAAGTCGTGCTCCACGGGCAACGATGCTGACCAGTTCTTCGGGCTCATAGAACCGAAGGCGCAGCGGAATACCAAAACGATCACGGAGCGGCGTGGTCAGAAGACCTGAACGCGTGGTGGCACCCACAAGCGTAAAGGGCGGCAAGTCAATCCGCACAGAGCGCGCAGCCGGCCCTTCGCCAATGATCAGGTCAAGCTGGAAGTCTTCCATTGCTGGATAAAGGATTTCCTCCACCGCCGGGTTCAGGCGATGGATTTCATCAATGAACAAAACATCGCGCGGCTGAAGATTGGTGAGAAGGGCTGCAAGATCACCGGCCTTGGCAATGACCGGGCCGGATGTTGCGCGAAAGCCAACACCGAGTTCACTGGCAACAATTTGCGACAGCGTGGTTTTGCCAAGCCCCGGCGGGCCAAAGAACAGGACATGGTCCATGGCTTCTTCGCGCGCACTGGCAGCCTTGATGAAGACATCAAGGTTTTCACGGACTTCTTTCTGGCCGGTAAAATCGTCAAGCCGACGGGGACGCAGCGATCCATCCTGATGATCTTCTTCGCGGCGCTCACCACTGAGCAGACGGTCTTCTTCTTCGCTCACGCGCTAAGCTCCTTTAGTCCCAGACGGATCAGGGTATCGATCGACTTGTCGTCGCCCGCCTGCTGGGCGGCCTTGCCCACCGCACCAAATGCTTCGGACCGGCCATAGCCAAGATTGACCAATGCCGATACCGCGTCTGCCAAAACGACGCTATCATCTACAACCGGTTCGGCTGGCGCTGTGTCGATGCTCACATCTTTGGTGGCCTTGGCTGATTTCTTGGTTTTCGCGGCTGGCTTTGCATCTTCGACGGCCGGGGCCGCCGGGGCCGCAACCGGGCCAAGGTTCAGTTTTGCGGCCTTGTCTTTCAGTTCGCCAACAATACGGGTTGCGACCTTGGGGCCGATTCCCGGCGCACGGCACAAGGCCGTGGTATCCTGGGCTGCCAGCGCACGCAAAAGGTCGGTCGGCGTCAATACTGACAACAATGCAAGCGCAACCTTTGCGCCCACCCCCTGTACGGTGGTCAGCAAGGAGAACCATTGTTTTTCGGCATTGTCGGCAAAGCCATAAAGATGAATGTGGTCTTCGCGCACATGGGTTTCGATCATCAAACCGGCATCTCCGCCCTTGGCTGGCAACATCGAAAGCGTGCGTCGAGATGCAAAGACCAGATAGCCAACACCGTTAACATCAAGGATGACACTGTCTTCGCCGATGAAATCCACAATTCCGCGCAGTTTGGCGATCACCTGTATTTTCTCCCGTTTCGTGTTGGCTGTGTTGCCATCGAATTGGCAAGCGACCGGTTCCCCGCATGTTGCGCATGGCAAATGGCAACCGCAAGGGCATCGGCAGCATCCGGTCCGGCAATGTCACATCCCGGAAGCAAGGTCGAAACCATCATTTCGACCTGTTGCTTGGCGGCATGACCGGCACCGACCACAGTCTTTTTGACGGCATTGGGTGTATATTCCGTTACCGGAATACCGTTGCGTGCGGGTGCCAGCAACGCAACACCACGTGCCTGCCCCAGTTTCAGGGTCGACACCGGGTTTTTGTTTACAAAGGTTTCTTCGACGGCGGCCTCGTCCGGGGTCCAGATCCTGATCACTTCGATCAGACCGGTATGGAGCTGATCGAGCCGTTCAGCAAGTGTAAGGGATTGGGTGGATGTCACCACACCGTTGGCGACATGACGCATGCGGTTGTTTTCAAGGTCAATGACCCCCCAACCGGTTCGTTGCAGACCGGGATCAATCCCGAGCACTCTGACCACTATACCCCCTAAAGAAAAGCGGATTTTAGATACAAAACACCCGCCATTCAAAAGCGAAAGGCGGGTGTTGGCAAATATTAATTAGTTGTCGAGGCCGGCAACGATTTCATCAGTCCAGTTAACGTTGGTCCAAACATTCTGGACGTCATCGTTATCTTCAAGCACATCAACAAGCTTCATGATGCTTTGCGCCTGATCAACCGTGATGTCAGCTTCGGTGGTGGCACGGAATACAAGCTTTGCGCTTTCCGGGTCGCCGAATTTCTCGGTCAGGGCTTCACGCACGGTATTCAGATCTTCGATCTCGGTGTCGATGATGTGGTTTTCTTCATCTGACTCTACATTGGCAGCACCGGCTTCAAGCGCAGCCTCGAAGATTTCATCGGCATCCGCTTTGTCGAGCGGATAAACAATTTCACCCAGACGGTTGAACATGAAACCAACCGAACCGGTTTCACCAAGGTTTCCACCATGTTTGGTAAAGGCCGCACGTACTTCGGATGCGGTACGGTTGCGGTTATCGGTCAGCGCTTCGACGATGACTGCGACACCGGCGGTACCGTAACCCTCGTAGCGGACTTCTTCATAATTGTCGCCCTCGCCGGCACCGGTCGCCTTTTTGATGGCACGATCGATGTTGTCCTTGGGCATGTTCTGTGCGCGGGCTGCCGCGATGGCGGCACGCAAACGCGGGTTGCTGTCGACATCGTCGCTGATTTTCGCTGCAACAGTGATCTCACGCGCGAGCTTGGTGAAAATCTTGGCGCGTTTTTTGTCCTGCGCACCTTTGCGGTGCATAATGTTCTTAAATTGGGAATGGCCGGCCATAACCTAAAACCTGTCGTCATTGAACTCATATCTGGAACGGTATCGGTTGATACCATGCCGGTCATACGGGCGTCATACGGGCGTCCCCTGGCAGACCAGCCCGTCCGGGCATGTGCAGGATGCCTCATTTACATCTGCGACACACGCGAACGAAAATTTCGTTCGCTCCTATATCCTGTTTGCCCTGCGAGGTCCAGCCATGCTTGGTATCACCCCGAATAACAGGCCACATTTGACAATTGTATTACCCGGAAATCATTTCGGAAAATCACCCTATACGCGGATAGATGTTGCAGATGTGCAGATATTCTTTCAATAATAAGTAACGTACTAGAGAGTAAACTAATAATAATAATACTTTCAGGGTCCAAGCTGACGCACGCTAGAAGGGATTGGATTGCCACCCGGCCGCGTCAGGGAACAGCCGGCGTGAACAGAGAAGTCACGTTGGTGCACCTAGGGAACAAAGGTTAGATAGAATGGGAACTAAATTCGGGGTCCAAAGCAAACTACTGATATCGTTTGCTGTGGTAGGATTGATGGCGGTGATTTCTGCCATCGTCGGTGCAGTATCCTTCAATCAGTTCGGCAACGCGCTTAGTACGATTACCGAAGAAAAGCTTCCGCCGATTGCCGCAGCCCAGGCGCTGGCAACAGGAAGTGCCGAAATTGTCGCAATCGCGCCGCGTATTGTTGCTTCTACTAATCTGGAAGAAGAAGAAGCCATCAATGCTGAACTTGCTGTTCGACTTGAACAGCTTGGCGCCCTGATCAGCGAAATCGAAGCCACCGGCTTTATGCCAGAGGTGATTTCCAGCATCAATGACAACCGCGCATTACTTGAAGACAACCTGCGTCAGCTTCATGAAGCGACCCAGCAACGTTTCCAGATTGGTAACGAAAAGGCCTCCAAGCTCGAAGAGTTCCAGAACCTTGCCAAGCGCTATAGCGATACGCTTAAGCCGGTCTTGTCCTATACCCAGAATGACATCAACCAAGGCGGCGAATTTATCGCATCCTTTGGCGAAGATAGCGCAAAGAAATTTGCGACCGACAAGGATGAAATCCTTGCAACCTTCCAGAAATATGCATCCGCAATTGAAACGCGCACCCCGATCCTTGAGCTTGAACGCCTTGGTTCGTCGGCATCAAACATGATCATTTCCAGCACGACCGAAGACCAGGCCGTGCGCCTTTCGATCATTCCGGTGCGTATTCGCGGTACCTATTCCGACGCCCTAAGCAAGCTTGAGCTGCTTGAAAACGAACGCCTTAAAACGTTCTATGTCGATCTGATTGACAAGATGCAGAAGCTTTCGGTTGGTGATGGCAGCCTGCCGGAACTGCGCAAGCGTGAACTTGAAGTCACGGAAATGAGCCAGTCGCTTGTTGTACAGAGTGGCGAATATGCCAATGCGGTGCGCAACAGCGTTGCCGAACTGGTGGCTGGCCTGAATGACGAAGTCAACGAAGCCGCAGCACAGGCCGCTGTTGTCGAAAAACAGAGCTTGACCGCATTGACGGTTGTTGCCGCCATCGGCGTTGTGATTTCGCTTCTGATTTATGTGCTTTATGTCCGTGGTAACGTTCTGCGCCGCCTTGGCCTGTTGCAGAAAACCATGGTTCAACTTGCCGATGGCAATCTTGAGGTCGCGGTTCCCGCCAAAGGCAATGACGAGATTTCCGCCATGGGCCGTGCCGTCGAAGTCTTTAAGGACAATGCCCTTAAGGTCCGTGACATGCAGGCCGAAGAAGAACGCCTTAATCGCGAACGCAACGAAGCGCTGCGTGATGAATTGCTGTCGCTGGCCGATACGCTTCAGAACGAAGTTGAAAGTGCTGTCAACGAGATTGCCGCACTTGGCAACCAGCTTCAGGGGGTCTCAGGTCAGATGACCTCGAGCGCCGAACTGGTTTCGGGGCAAACCGAAGAAGTCGCAAGTTCCGCACAGGAAGCCACCGGCAATGTTGAAACCGTTGCCGCCGCCACCGAGCAGCTGTCGGCATCAAATGCGGAAATCAACCGTCAGATGGCAGAAACCACGCGCATTTCGAACGAAGCGGCCAAACGTGCCCAGCAAACCAACGAACTGGTTCATAGCCTGTCGCAGTCTGCCGACCGCATCGGTGAAGTCATCGCACTGATCACCGACATTGCCGAGCAGACCAACCTTCTGGCCCTTAACGCAACCATCGAGGCCGCCCGTGCGGGCGATGCCGGCAAAGGCTTTGCGGTTGTGGCAGCCGAGGTCAAAAACCTTGCCAACCAGACCGAAAAGGCAACCGAGGAAATTTCCGGCCAGATTTCGGGCATTCAGAAAGCCACCGGGGAATCGGTCAATGCCATCGGTGATATCGGTCGCATCATTGAAAACATCAATGAAATTGCCACCACCATCTCGGCTGCGGTCGAGGAACAGGGGGCTGCCACCGACGAGATCACGCGCAACGTGCGCGGGGCGGCGGACCGGACCCGTTCGGTTTCGGCTTCGATCAACGAAGTGGCAAATGAAACCAGCAAAACCGGAGAATTGTCCGGCCAGGTTCTGGCCACCGCACAGGATGCCTCCGAAAAGGTTGAAAACCTGCGTTCGCGGATCAACGGTATTCTGGATGATCTGCGCAAACAGGCACATGACCGCGCTGCGGCTTAAAGACCGAACTGAAAAGTTCCTGATGAAAAGGGCCTGCCATCTGGTGGGCCCTTTTCGTGTGACGGACCGGATTGACGCGTTTTTACCGATACCAAGATATGAGGCGTGAATTGCCCGATCATAGTCGCTTCAAAATGCCCACCAAAGCCCTGCAATACCACGATCTATACATCTGTTTAGCGTGAAAACGCATGCCCTGTTTGCCTCAGCTATGCTATATCCGTCGCAACAATAATATAACAGCCGCTTTATCTGCGGTCTTGCCGCCCCACGAATTGGCAGACCGTCCTTCCTTAAAGTGGCCCATCCGGGGAAGCAATATCCGAGAAAACCGCAATACGAGCGTCGGCACAGATCTGTGTCGGCACTGGACTAATTTGTCTATGGGATAACAGAAATTATGGGATTTAACTTTAAACGCGGCCCCCGCCCGTCGCCATCACGCAAAACCGGAAAAGCAGGGCTTGGAGTGCGCGGAAAGCTTGCCGGTGCATTCTTCCTCGTCGGCCTGATTGCCATTCTTGCTGCCTGCGTATCGGTCTTCTCGTTCAATAAGTTTGGCGGCCAGCTTGATGAAATCACCAACACCCAGTTGCCCCCAATGTTCATTGCCCAGCAGTTGGCAACAGACAGCGTGAAAGTTGTCGCATCCGCACCGCGCATCGTTGCGGCTTCTTCGCCCAACGAAGAACAAGTCGTCAAAATCGAACTTGATATGCTACTAGACAGCTTGCGCGAAAAACTTGATCAGCTGGCAAATTCCGGACTGCCACCGGCATCCTTGTCGATTATCGAGGAAGACGGACAGAAGCTTGCCGACAATCTGGAAACATTGCACGACGCAACCCTGCGCCGTTTTGATATGGCCAGCAAACTGGCAGAGAGCATCAACGCGTTTCAGGCGCTGAACGACAAATACAATTCCATGCTTAAACCGTTGCTGGCAATGTCACAAAACCAGATCAACGGCATTGGTGCGCAGCTTGATGATATCCGCAAAAATGCTGATTTTCTGACGCTTGATCAGAGAACACTTGGCGCGGACCTGGCGATTAAACTTGATGATACGATTGCCTCGCGCGAACCTGTGCTGGAGCTGTCCAAGCTTGGCGGTGACATGGCCAATGTCGTTCTGGGAGCAGCATCAAACAGCGACCCGACACGCCTTAAAATCCTGAGCGTGCAAATCCGCGGGACAATCGAGACGATTGAATCCCTGATCAAAAACCTTGAAAACGAACGTCTGCAGAAATTCTATGTCGATCTGCTGACAGATATCAAACCGCTGGCTGTTGGCCCTGACAGCATTCCTTCCTTGCGCATTGCCGAATTGCAACTTGCCAAGGAACAATCCGATATCGTTTTACAAAGTGCTGAATATGCGACTGCTATGGAAAGTGGTGTGAATGCACTGGTCGGATCGCTGCAAAACGGCGTTGACCGTTCGGCGGCGACGGCAAAAGTCCTGAACACCCAAAGTACATATGTGATGTACGCCGTCGGAGTTGCAGCCATTCTTCTGCCGCTTCTGATCTTTGTTCTTTATGTCCGTGGCAACCTGCTGCGTCGTTTGGCAGGTTTGCAAAAAACCATGGTATCACTGGCCGATGGTGATCTTGATGTTGCTGTTCCTTCCCAGGGCAATGACGAAATCACCGCAATGGGTCGTGCGGTTGAGGTCTTTAAGGAAAATGCTATCAAGGTCCGCGATATGCAGGCCGAGGAAGAGCGCCTTAACCGTGAACGCAACGAAGCTTTGCGCGATGAGCTTCTGAGCCTTGCAGACACGCTGCAGGACGAAGTGGAAACCGCCGTCAATGAAATTGCCGCCCTTGGCGAGCAGCTTCAAGGCGTTTCCGGTCAGATGAGCCAAAGTGCGGAACTGGTTTCCAATCAGAGCGAAGATGTTTCAAACTCGGCCGAAGAAGCGACCGGCAATGTTGAAACCGTTGCATCGGCAACCGAACAGCTTTCGAGTTCGAATGCGGAAATCAACCGTCAGATGGCAGAAACCACGCGCATTTCGAACGAAGCGGCCAAACGTGCCCAGCAAACCAATGAACTGGTCCATAGCCTGTCGCAGTCGGCTGGCCGTATTGGCGAAGTGATCGCACTGATCACCGACATTGCCGAACAGACCAACCTTCTGGCCCTTAACGCAACCATCGAGGCGGCCCGTGCGGGTGATGCCGGCAAAGGTTTCGCGGTTGTGGCAGCCGAGGTCAAAAACCTTGCCAACCAGACCGAAAAGGCAACCGAAGAGATCGCAGGACAGATCACCGGTATTCAGAAAGCCACCGGTGAGTCGGTTACCGCCATCGGCGAAATCGGATCAATCATTGATAGCCTCAATGAAATTGCGACGACCATTTCAGCCGCTGTCGAAGAACAAGGGGCTGCAACCGATGAAATCACCCGCAATGTACGCGGGGCAGCGGACCGTACCCGTGCGGTTTCGGCATCGATTGCCGAGGTTGCCAATGAAACCGGTCGTACCGGCCAGTTGTCCGGTGAAGTGCTGAGTACGTCGCGTTCTGCATCGGAAAAAGTCAGCGAAATGCGCACCCGTATTTCCGCCATCCTTGATGACCTGCGCCAGCAGGCCCGTGATCGCGCAGCCTGATCGAAACGCCACATCTGAAATGACAAAGGCCCGCCATCTGGCGGGCCTTTCGTTTGGGTGGTGATCGTTTTCAAACCATCAGGCGCTTGGCCAGCTACCTTTCAGGCGACCTCCGATGCGAACCGATTCAATACGTTTTGCAAGGCCGGTCTTGTCATCGGTTTCAACATAGACACCGCAAACCGTTGCCGGGCCTTCTGCTGGCTCGAACCGGCCAGCGGGCATCTTGGTCAAAAACTTTCGGACCGAGTTTTCCTTTTTCATGCCGATGACGGAATCGAAATCACCGCACATGCCGACATCTGTCTGATAGGCCGTACCATTTGGCAGAATCTGGGCGTCGGCGGTCGGCACATGGGTGTGGGTACCAAGAACAAGCGATGCACGCCCGTCACAATGGTGGCCAAACGCCATCTTTTCCGACGTGGTTTCCGCATGAAAATCAACAATCACGGCATCGACATTCTTGCCAATCTTGTGCTTGTTAAACAGCTTGTCAGCACCTTGGAACGGGCAAGATAGCGGATCCATGAACAGGCGTCCCATCATGTTGATCACACAGACCTTTTTGCCCGATCTGGTTTTAAACACGTAGTCGCCATTGCCTGGTGTGCCGTCGGGAAAGTTCCAGGGACGGAGCAGTTTTTCATCTTCGTCTATATAGGCGATGATTTCGCGTTGATCCCAGACATGGTTGCCCGTGGTCAGCACATCGGCACCGGCGCCATAGAATTCCTTGCAGATTTTGGCTGTTACGCCAAAACCGTGGGCAGCGTTTTCAACATTCACCACCGCGACATCAACCGACAAACGATCACGTAGCATCGGCAACGCTTCAAGAGCAGCCTTACGACCGGATTGTCCCAGAACGTCGCCAAGATGAAGTAAACGCATAGTGCTTCCTGTATTGCGTCAGCCAGCAGGCAGACATGTTTCGTTTAATGCACCCTGCCCCGGGACGCATGACCGGCATCGCGAAATGGAAAAGGGAATGAGTTTCAACCCAGAACAAAGTAATCGGGAGCCACCACTGCCGTTGGCCATTTGGTAATTCCTCGTGACCTGCGAGTGCAGGTGGGCGCCGTATAACGAGACCACGGCCTCGACAGGGACAGCTCCCTAGAGAAATGAGCATCGGCCCCGGGAATTAGCGAACCTGACGAACAGGGCAGCCCCCTTGATGCTGGGTTCTTGATCGCCGCGAACGGCGCATCGCAAACTGTCAGCGACCGGAACTTAGTCTTGGGTCATGTGAATTTCAAGTAGATTGCGCGATTTCAGCCCGGAAGAAACGCAGCCAGCAGCATTCAACGGGCCGTCAGATCAGTCTTTACCAAGACGATCGGCGAGTGCTTCGACACGTTCGGCCATGCCTTCGATATTGTCAGCAAGCGCATCACTTTCAGCAGCGGACAAACTTCCGGCTTCGGCGACGACTGCCGGGCGACTATCAAGCTTTTCGCGTGCCATGCTCAATTCATCGGCAATCAGCAGACTGGTCATGACCAAAAGTCGCTGTTCGCCGATCTGGCCAACCGCATCGGAGATTTCCTTGACCCGTTCGTCAACATATCCGGCAAGCGCGTGAATGCGATCTTCCTGACCGTCATCGCATGCGATGTCATAGCTGCGACCGTTAATGCGAATGGAAACCTGTGCCATGGATTATGCCTGTTTCGTTGCTGGTTCTTCATCAAGGACGAGTTTGAGCTGATCAACAGCACCATCAAGCCGGCTGGAAACCGTTTGGGTGGTACGGCTAAGCCGGTCGTAATCTTCACGAAGGGCTGACAGCTGTCCGCGAAGGTGTTCGACCTCTGCCGTATCAGCATTTGCATTCCGGCTTTTGGCCTCGATCGCCGACTCCGCAACCGTTTCCAGACGTTCCAGTGCTGCTTTGAGCCGATCACTTGCTTGTTGCAACCGCGACATCACCCTACCCGAATGTTTGCTGTTTACCCGATGCGCACAGCGATCTGTTTCCTGGCGCCACTCATCAAGAACCAATATGACATTGTGAACATGTCATGATCATGGCTGATTTAACATCACAGATTTCAATCAACAACCGTTTTGCCCCATTTGTTGTGCCGGTATTCATGCCAACAGCAACCGCACCCCTTGAAATTTACAGAACCACCTGCGTAAATCGTTCAACAGCGTCACCCAATCTGCCAACCGGGACAGACGCGAGGTCGATCTAATTCCCGTTAACATGGCAGATTTTCGATAGAAGCGGTTGACGTTTGCCCCCTGTAAGGGCATCTTCCGCGCGAATTCCGTTAATAAATGGAAAAGTGTTTTCATCGCCCGACCGCGAAACCCCCAGGAACCGCATCACATGACGACGCAAGCAGAACACAATCGCATGGCCAATGCCATCCGCTTCCTCTCGGCAGACGCTGTTGAGAAAGCCAAATCCGGACACCCCGGCATGCCGATGGGCATGGCAGATGTTGCGACTGTTCTTTATACCAAATTCTTGAAATTCGATCCAAAGCACCCGAACTGGCCGGACCGCGACCGTTTCATCCTGTCCGCAGGTCACGGTTCGATGCTTCTTTATTCGCTTCTGCACCTGACCGGTTACGAAGACTTCGATCTTGATCAGATCAAGAATTTCCGTCAGATGGGTTACCGCACGGCGGGCCACCCGGAATTCGGCCATGGTGCCGGTATTGAAACCACCACTGGCCCGCTGGGTCAGGGGATTGCGACCTCGGTCGGTTTCGCCCTTGGCGAGCGCATCATGAATGCCCGTTTCGGTGACAGCGTTGTTGATCACTACACCTATGTGATTGCCGGTGACGGTTGCCTGATGGAAGGCATTTCGCAGGAAGCCATTTCGATGGCCGGTCACATGAAACTGTCGAAACTCATCGTTCTGTTCGATGACAACGGCATTTCGATTGATGGCCCGACCTCGCTTTCGACCTCGGAAGACCACAAGAAACGCTTTGAAGCAGCTGGCTGGGATGTTCAGCAGATTGATGGCCATGATCCGGCCGCGATCGAAGCCGCCATTGCCAAAGCAAAAACCACCAACACGCCCTCGATGATCGCGTGTAAAACCGAAATCGGTTTTGGCGCCCCGACCAAGGGCGGCACCTCGGCAACGCATGGCGCACCGCTGGGTGCAGAAGAACTTGCCGGCATGCGCAAGAAACTTGGCTGGGATTACGAGCCATTTGAAATTCCGGCTGATGTCCGCGACGCATGGCTTGCAGCCGGCGCGCGCGGCACCGAAGATTTCAATGCATGGGGTGCACGCTTCGAAAGCCTCGAAGCAGCGCTTAAGGACGAGTTCGAACGTCGCATCGAAGGCAAGCTTCCGGAAAACTGGATCGAAGCGTTCAACGACTACAAGAAACAGATCACCGAAGAAAAGCCAAAGGTCGCAACCCGCAAGGCGTCCCAGAACGTTCTTGAAGTTCTGACCAAGGAAATCCCGGAAATGATTGGTGGTTCTGCCGATTTGACCGGCTCGAACAATACCAAGACCGGCGTTCAGGCACCGATTACCGCCGAAGGCGGCTATGAAGGTGCGTATATCTATTACGGTATCCGCGAACACGGCATGGCCGCGGCCATGAACGGCCTGGCGCTGCATGGTGGCGTTCTGCCTTATGGTGGCACCTTCCTGGTCTTTACGGACTATTGCCGCCCGTCGATCCGCCTTTCGGCGCTTATGAACCAGCGCGTTGTTTACGTCATGACCCACGATTCCATCGGTCTTGGCGAAGACGGCCCGACCCACCAGCCGGTCGAACATGTCGCATCGCTTCGCGCCATGCCGAACGTCACTGTGATCCGCCCGGCCGATGCGGTCGAAACTGCCGAAGCATGGGCAATGTCGATCACCAACGAAACCGGCCCGACCGTTTTGGCGCTGACCCGCCAGAACCTTCCGGTTTTGCGCACCGAATACCGTGAAGACAACCTTGTCGCACGCGGCGGTTACGTCATTTCCGATTGCGATGGCGATCGTCAGGTCACCCTGATTGCAACCGGCTCGGAAGTCGAGATCGCGGTTGACGCCCAGGCCAAGCTTAAAGCAGACGGCATCAATGCCGCTGTTGTTTCGCTGCCGAGCTGGGAACTGTTTGACGCCCAGTCGCCGGAATACCGCAAAGAAGTTCTGGGCAGCGCCCCGCGCGTTGCCATCGAAGCACTTTCGGTCTTTGGCTGGGAAAAATATGTTGGCGATAACGGCAAGGTTATCGGCATGCATGGATTTGGTGCCTCGGCACCTGCCCCGGTTCTATACGAGCATTTCGGCATCACCGCCGACGCTCTGGTCAAAGCGGCCAAGGAACTGGTTTGATTTACAGGGCCGGATCGGTAACATGCCGATCCGGCCTTTTTTCTATGGGTCTAAAACCCTAAGCCGTGATTGATACTCCCCAGGTACCAATCATTATAATTTTGGAGGGATGAATGGCTATTCGCGTAGCGATTAATGGTTTCGGTCGTATCGGTCGTCTTGTTCTGCGTTCTATCGTTGAAAGCGGCCGCACAGATGTTGAAGTTGTTGCCATCAACGACCTGGGTGATGTCAACACCAACGCACATCTTCTGAAATATGATTCCGTTCATGGCGTTCTGGCCAATGACGTCAAAGCCGAAGGCGACAACCTCGTCATTGACGGCAAGGCGATCAAAGTCTGCTCCGAGCGTGACCCGGCGAACCTGCCGTGGGCTGACCTCAAAGTTGATATCGCATTCGAATGCACCGGTATCTTCCTTGACGAAGCGGGTGCCGGCAAACACCTGACCGCAGGTGCCAAGCGCGTTCTGATTTCCGCCCCGGCAAAGGGTGATATCAAAACCGTTGTTTACGGTGTTAACTCCGACACCCTGAGCGCTGACGATGTTATCGTTTCGAACGCTTCTTGCACCACCAACTGCCTTGCACCGGTTGCAGATGTTCTGAACAAGACCGTTGGCATCACCAAAGGTTTCATGACCACCGTTCACGCCTTCACCGGCGACCAGAACACCGTGGACAGCCTGCATAAAGACCTGCGTCGTGCACGTTCGGCATCGCTTTCGATGATCCCGACCTCGACCGGTGCGGCAAAGGCTGTCGGTCTGGTTCTGCCGGAACTCAAAGGCAAGCTTGACGGTACCGCGATCCGCGTTCCGACCCCGAACGTCTCCATGGTTGACCTGACGTTCGTTGCAGGCCGCGACACCACCGTTGATGAAATCAACGCAGCCATCAAAGAAGCAGCAAACGGCCCGCTCAAAGGCGTTCTTGGCGTTTGCGAAGCACCGCTGGTTTCGGTTGACTTCAACCACAACCCGAACAGCTCAACCTTTGATGCGACCCAGACCCAGGTCATGGACGGCAACTTCGTTCGTATCCTGTCCTGGTATGACAACGAATGGGGCTTCTCCAACCGTATGAGCGACACCGCTGTCGCCATGGCGAAGTTCCTCTAAGCGTCGCTTAGGTTCAGATTTTCGAAGTGCCCGAAGTTCTGCTTCGGGCACTTTTCTTTTGCCCGTCTTTCCGTCACTGTTGAGCCAACGAACAGAAAAGACAAACAGGAGCCCAGCCCGTGAGCCTTCTTTTCAAGGAACTTGATTATCGCCCGACACCGATGGGGGTGCTAAGCCTGCGTCGCCGACGTGAGCTGAGCCTTGATATCGACGTCTACGAGATCAAGCTTGATGAAGAATATCTGATGTCGAGCCTGTTTACCGATGCCGAGATTGCGCTGGCCGACCTTGGCCTGGCGGAGCTTGATCGCGACAACCTTGATGTCGTCGTCGGCGGGCTTGGCCTTGGATATACCGCCAAGGCCGCCCTTGATAATCCCAAGACCGGCAAGCTGACGGTGCTGGATACCCTGCCCGAGGTGATCGAATGGCATCAGCAAGGGTTGCTGCCGCTGGGTGAACAGCTTTCAAATGATCCGCGCTGCGCACTGGTGCATGGCGATTTCTTTGGCGCGTCGCTTTCCGACACACCGGGCATGAACCCGGATGCGCCCGAGAAACGGCATGACGCCATCCTTTTGGATGTTGATCATTCGCCGGGCAATGTCCTGCACGAAGACCACGAGCGCCTTTACACCAAGGATGGTCTGGCAAAGCTTGCCGCCCATCTGGTGCCCGGCGGGATTTTTGCCCTGTGGTCAACCGAGCTGCCCGAACCGTGGTTTGAAGAAAACCTGAAATCCGCGTTTGAGACCATCCGGGCTGATGTCATTAAATTCAAACATCCGCTGATTGACCGTGAAGATATCAACACGGTCTATGTCGCGCGCACCAAAGCATAAGAACCATCGAAATGAGCCCCCTGCCCGATCCTGTTATTTGCATTCATGGCATCACCGGCGCCAGATCCGCCTGCCGGGTGATGGGCGATCGTGCCTTTGGGTTGCTGTCGCCTGAACATGCTGCGCAAACGCACGGGACACAGTGGTTTGCCGATCTGGTCACGCTGGTGCGTGAAGACTTCCCGGCATGTGATTTCACGGCGATCCTTGATTGTCGTGGGCGGGTTTCTGGCGCGTTGGCCGCAATTGAGCTGGGCCTTGATGTGGTGATCGTCGAGCCGTCGTCAGATAACCGCATTGAAAAACTGGCGGATATGGCGCGTCAGGCCAATTGCAGCGTCATCACCGATTTACCGGCGGCTGATACGATCTATCAGATGGCCGATGACCTGTTGCCCGATCATGAACTCGACAAGCGGTTGCTTGCACATCTTGCCGCGTAGCCTTGGCAATTGCCAAAACCAGCGTCAAAGGTTACATAACACGCAGGAAATCATCAGGAATTATCATCGTGAATTCAGACGAACTTGCCGGTCTTTATCTTCTGACCCCGCCGAAAATCGACCTTGCACCCTTTGGCGAGAAGCTGAAATCTGTGCTGGATACCGGTGCGGTTGATTGCCTGCAATTGCGCCTGAAGGATGTCAGCGATGACGACATCCGCAAGGCGATTGATACCATCCTTCCGATGTGTACTGATCGTGACATTCCTCTGATCCTCAATGACCGTCCTGATATTGCCAAGAAATCGGGCTGTGACGGCGTGCATGTCGGCGAAGAAGACGCAAGTTACGACGAAGCACGCGCCATTATGGGCGAAGAACATATCGTCGGTGTGTCGTGCTATGACAGTCGCCACAAGGCGATGATCGTTGGAGACAAAGGGGCCGATTACGTCGCATTCGGCGCGTTTTATCCGACCGAAACCAAAGAAGCCAAAACCAGCGTCACCACGGAAATCCTCGAAATCTGGACGACCTTTACCACGGTGCCCTGTGTGGCGATTGGTGGCATCACGGCTGATAATGTTGCGCCGCTTGTTTTGGCAGGTGCCGACTTCATTGCCGTCACCGGTGGCGTCTGGAACCATCCGGACGGGCCAGAAGCCGGTGCGAAGGCCATCAAGGCGGCGATTGCAGCAACCGAGATCTGATTTCATTCATTGGTCCAGCCATGCGCGAATGATGGGGCGTTATGCGCGCAAACCCGGATCAATCTTCTTGCAGCAAAACAGCCAAACTGGTAGGTAGAGCGCCTGAAATGGGGCGCTTGCCCCTTATTGCATTGTGAATCTGTGATCTGAAAGAACGGTTTGTGCCATGAAAATCAACGGCAACGAAATCCGTCCGGGTAACCTTATCGAACATAAAGGTGCCCTGTGGCGTGCAGTAAAATGCCAGGCTGTGAAGCCGGGTAAAGGCGGTGCTTTTAACCAGGTTGAACTCAAAGACATTCGTACCGGCACCAAGCTGAACGAGCGTTTCCGCGCTTCGGAAACCGTCGAAAAGGTTCGTCTTGAGCAGAAAGAATACACCTATCTGTTCGCCGATGGTGACATGATCACCTTCATGGACAGCGAAACCTATGAACAGATCACAGTAAATGCCGACCTTGTTGGCGAAGCGGCTGTCTATCTTCAGGATGGTATGGTTGTGACCATCGAATCCTTCGAAGGTGAGCCGCTTGGTGTGACCCTTCCCGAGCATGTCGTCTTCCAGATTGTCGAAGCCGATGCGGTTGTCAAAGGTCAGACCCAGTCTTCTTCTTTCAAACCGGCTGTTCTTGAGAACGGTGTTCGTGTGATGGTGCCCCCGCATATTGAATCGGGTACGCGCATTGTCGTGAACACAGTTGAAGGCACCTATATCGAGCGTGCCAAGGACTAAGGGCGAAACCCGCCCTGTGGTTTTCATTTTAATTCAAACACCGGGAGATATGCCGTGCGAGGCGCCGCCCGTCGTTCTGCGAACATCAATGTGATGTACAAGGCTGTCGAAAAGGCAGCCTACGGACTGAAACGCGACTTCGGTGAAGTCGAGAACCTTCAGGTTTCGATGAAAGGCCCGGCAGATTTCGTATCTGCGGCTGATCACCGTGCCGAAAAACGCCTGCGTGAAGAGCTTGAGCGTTCCCGCCCCGGTTATGGCTTCCTTATGGAAGAAGGTGGCGAGATCAAGGGCACCGATCCTGAGCATCGCTGGATCATTGATCCGCTTGATGGCACCACCAACTTCCTGCATGGCATCCCGCATTTTGCGATTTCGGTTGCCCTGCAGAAGGGTGATGAAATCATTGCCGGCATGATCTATGACGTCGCCAAGGACGAATGCTTCTGGGCGGAAAAGGGCGTCGGTGCGTTCCTTGATAACCGCCGCCTGCGCGTTTCGGGCCGTCGTCGTCTGAACGAATGCGTTCTGGCATGCGGTGTTCCGCATCTTGGTCATGGTGATCACGCGGTATTTGAAAAGCAGCTGCACTCGGTCATGGATCGTTGTGCCGGCGTGCGTCGTATGGGGGCTGCGGCCCTTGATATGGCCTATGTCGCGGCCGGTCGTTATGACGGTTATTGGGAATCCCACCTCAATGCGTGGGATATTGCAGCCGGGATCATCCTGATCTCCGAAGCTGGCGGTTATATCCGCGATGACAAAGGCGGCACCAACATGCTTGGTACCGGCAGCGTCGTTGCAGCCAATGACTATATCCAGCCGGTGCTGGCCAAAACGCTTAAAAAGGCAATCACGGGCTAACACCCGGCTTTTGTTACTGTTTTTTGAAAGGGGCGCTTCGCAATTTGCCGAAGCGCCCCTTTTGCGTTTTCGGTCAAAGCGGTTGTCCATCATCTGTCTCTAAGCTATGGTGCTTGGGACTGTGCGGTCTGATTGCGGGCCCACGGACACCAAGGGGGGGCATTCGGAAAGTTTTGCGGGTGCCTAATGATCGACACAAAACTGTGTGAAATAGAACAACGTTACCAAACGATTTCAAACACAGGGTATTAAGGGGCCTGCGATTTGATGATGGGGTATTCCAAGATTTCGGTGCTTGCGATGACGGCTGCACTGGGCACAACCGTGTTCTTTGCGCCAGATGCATCGGCGCAACAATACTCCCCCGTTTCGAATGACAGCAGCGTTCAGGTGAACTGGGACGTTGCAGATGGCTATGGCGGGCAGCCGACCGTTCCGCAATATCTGTCTCCCACCGTTTCACGCGATCATATCGTCATGCCGGGCGGTGATCTGATTTTCCCGGAAACCCGTCCGAAATCGACTTTCCTCGCCGCTGAACAGTTTGCCAGTGCGACAGGTAATGCTGGCTATGACGGCGGGTTTGAAACCGTTGTCATTGACGGATCAAGTGGCGGTGGCAATGCCTTCCCGACCCAATCAGAATTTTATGGCGTTCCCGGCGTCGTCCCAAATGCAACCCAGCGTGTCGCGGACATGGATGATGGTGCAAACCAGACCATTGCGCTGACCCAGCCGGAACCGACCGCCGCACCGCGCAGCAAACCGGTCGCACCACCTGTAACCGAAAGCAGCGCATCGAACGCACCGACGCCGCTGACCAAGCCTACTCCGGCACCGGAGCCTGCGCCGACTGTCGCACCGGCGGCACCGGAACCAACCCCGGCGGCCCCGACCACTTCCCCGGCGACCGAGACGGCAGAAGTATCTGATGCCCCTGTGGCACCGCCTGCCCCGGTCGAGGAAAACAACGCAGCACCCGCACCGGCAGCACCGGAAGTCGCACCGATTTCCGACACACCTGCGCCCCCGGCAGCCCCTGCACCAGACACCACCCAGCCTGCGACCGAGATGGCAGAACCGGCCCCCGCGCCGACGGTGCCACCGGCCCCGGCTGAAGAAGCATCCATCCCGCCAGAAACCTCTGCACCGGCTGCAATGCCGGCCACCGGTGGCGATGAATACAGCCTTGGCTTTGCCGCTGACAGCTTCGAGCTGAGTGCGGCCGCCAGAAGCCAGCTCGACAGCGTGATCGCAACCATGGGACAGGATGAAGATCTTCGAATTCAGTTGCAGGCCTATGCGCAGGGTGACGGGGCGAATGCCTCCAAGGCGCGTCGTCTGTCGCTGTCACGCGCGCTTCAGGTGCGTTCCTATCTGATTGACAGGGGTGTGCGCTCCACGCGCATTGATGTTCGTGCCCTGGGTGCGAATGTTCCGTCCGGCCCCGCAGATCGCGTCGATATCAAAACCGTTCAACGCTAGGATTAATCCGCTATGAGCAGCAATTCGGCCAGTGGTACGGGATCCCTCCCGCCTATTACCAAACCCGGTAGTTATCTGACACGCATGGCAATCTTTGTTGCCATCATCGCCGGGGTTGGCGCCCTGCTGTTCCCGGCACTGTCTGATGCCTTTATGGCCAATGCTGTTCTCAATGGCCTGATCCTTGGCGTGTTTGTCGTGGGTGTCATTTACACCTTCCGCATGGCCGCAAGCCTCTCGCCCGAAGTGACGTGGATCGAGGATTTTCGTCGGTCCCGTCCGGGGCTGACGTCGCAGGTGCCGCCGAAACTTCTGGCCCCGATGGCCAGCATGATGGCCGAACAGCGCCGCGACCGCCCACAGCTTTCGACCACATCGACCCGGACGATCCTTGACTCGATCCGCTCCCGCCTTGATGAAAGCCGCGAATTGTCGCGCTATGTCGTTGGCCTTTTGGTGTTCCTGGGTCTGCTCGGCACCTTCTGGGGCCTGCTTCAGACCGTGAACTCGGTTGCTGGTGTGATCAGTAACGTCAATGTCGGCAGCGGGTCCAACATGGACCTTTGGTTCTCCGAGCTTAAAGACGGCCTGTCCGAACCGTTAAGCGGCATGGGTACGGCGTTTTCGTCCTCGCTGTTTGGTCTTGCAGGATCGCTTGCCCTTGGTCTTCTGGACATGCAGGCCGGTCAGGCACAGAACCGTTTCTTCAATGATCTTGAAGAATGGCTGTCAAGCTTCACCCGCCTTGGTTCCGGTGGTGGCATTTCCGACGGCGAACAGTCTGTTCCGGCGTATCTTTCGGCCCTGATCGAACAGATGGCCGATAATATGGAAGGATTGCAAAACTCCATCCAGCGATCGGAAAGTTCACAGATCAAATCGCATAACACCCTGATTGATCTGGCGGATAAGCTATCGACCCTGACCGATCAGATGAAGGCCGAACAGCAATTGATGGTCAAGCTGGCGGAAAACCAGATGCACCTCAAACCGGTCCTCGATCAGCTGGCGGATTCGATGAAAATGGGCAGCTTCGGGATTGATGATAATACCCGTGCCCATATCCGTTCGCTCGACAATACGCTTGGCCGTATTGGCGAAGAACTGACCATGGGCCGCCAGCAATCCACACAGGAAATCAGAAGCGAGATCAAGCTCCTCGCCCGCACCATCGCCGCCATCGCCGAGGAGGGCTGATCGAATGATCGGGCTTTCGCGCCGTCGTAACCGCGATGTAAATACCTGGCCGGGCTTTGTTGATGCGCTGGCAACCCTTTTGATGGTGATTATCTTTCTTCTGATGATCTTTGTCATTGCGCAGGTGTATCTGGGTGCGGCCCTTTCCGGGCGTGACGAGGCGCTAAGCGATCTGACCGCCCAGGTTAACGAGCTGACCAATCTGCTGTCACTTGAACGTGGCAACAACCAGCGTATGGAACTCGAACTCACACAGCTGACGACCGAGCTTTCCAATACCGCCGATCAGCGTGATGACCTGCGTGCGCGTGCTACCACCCTTGCCGATCAGTTGGCGGCAGCTGAACTTTCAACGGATGAGATTGAGCAGAAACTTCTGGCAGCCCTTGCGTCGCTTGAAGACAAGGAAGCCGAACTGACCGAGCTTCGCGAAACTACGGGCGAAAAGATCACTGATCAGGAAACCCGTATTGACGAGCTTTCGGCCCTTCTGGCATCGCGCGCAGCCGAGTTGGAAGAACAAAAGAACCTTAGTGACGAAGCCAAGGCACAGGTCGCGGCGCTTAATCAGCAAATGTTGGCCCTGCGCCAACAACTGGCCCGGATCGAAGCCGCGCTTGAAACGTCCGAACGCGAGAACGAGGAAAAAGACGCCCAGATCGTCAATCTTGGCAATCGCCTGAATGCGGCCCTTGCCACCAAGGTTGCCGAGTTGCAGCGGTATCGTTC
>NZ_DCAO01000109.1:87310-89318 GCF_002311515.1 Thalassospira sp. UBA1131 | reverse complement strand
GTTGTCGGGGACCGGTTTGTCTTCCAGTCCGAAGTTTTGTTTGGATCGGGTGAGGCAGAGCTTGGCGAAGAAGGCAAGGATCAGTTGGCCAAACTGGGCGAAACGCTGACCACGATTGCCGCCGACATTCCCGATGATATCGACTGGGTGATGCGCGTTGATGGCCACACCGACAAGGTACCGATCCGAAACCTTCAGTTCGCCTCGAACTGGGAACTTTCGGCTGCGCGTGCGATTTCGGTGGTCAAGTTCCTGATCGATCAGGGTGTCCCGCCCAACCGTCTGGTTGCCGCAGGTTTTGGCGAATACCAACCGCTTGATAACCGCGATGATGAAATCGCCTATCGCCGTAACCGCCGCATCGAGTTCAAGATTACCGAGCGGTAAGTTAAGGCACCAGAATACAGCTTTTAACGGCACCCTTTAGGGGTGCCGTTTTCGTTTGGGCACATTGAAATCCAACAAAATTGGAACCAATCCACGTTGTGTTACGTTCAATACAGATGAGCCTTTCAACAAAAAGGAGGCCCAAATGACCAAAACACATCGCGAAACCGTTGGCGTTTTTGACGACATCAAAATACTCCAACAGGCGGCAGATGATCTGGCGCAAGCCGGGTTTGATCAGCAAAAGGAGCTTAGCCTTCTTGCGAGCGAGAAAACCGTCGAAGACAAGCTTGGCCATATTTATCGCAAGGCCGAAGATGTCGACAACGATCCTGATATGCCACCACTTGCCTATACAACACCAACACCGATTGGCAATGCCGAAGGCGCACTGATCGGTGCCCCGATGTATGCGGCGGCCTTTGGTGCCGCCGGTGCCGTGATTGCGGCGGGCGGCCCGATTGCCCTGACCATTTCGGCAATCCTTGGTGCGGGCGGCGTTGGTGCCGCGGCAGGTGGGGTGATTGCCGCAATGGTTGGCAAGAAATACTCCACCAAATTGCAAGAAGAGCTTGATCAGGGCGGCTTGTTGCTGTGGGTCAGAACACCTGATCCGCAGACCGAGGAACGCGCCAAGGATGTGCTTGGTCGTCACGAAGCACGCTTGATTGAAACCCATGACGTATCAAACGCCACCACCAAGCGTGACGTGGTCTGATACGCGTTCACCATCATCAGCTTGAGCGCGGCATTCCAGATGCGCGCAATTGCAGGCGTCACCAAACCGATGTCGCGTGATGCCTGACGAACGAAACAAAACCCCGCCAGAGCAATCCGGCGGGGTTTTGCCTTTGCACGGTCCCTTGCCCCCGGGACCGCACATCGGGGTTTTGATCAGAGGGACTTAGTGCAGAAATAGAAGTCCACATAATCATAGGCGGGATTGGATGCGCGTTCTGCGGCGGCCTTGGCGGTATGGGCGGGCGGAACAATAACCTTGTCGCCCGGTTTCCAGCCTTCGGGCGTGGCAACGCCGTTCTTGTCACTGGTCTGCATGGCGTCGATCATGCGCAGGCATTCTGTAATAGAGCGCCCGTTGCTCATCGGGTAATAGACCATGGCGCGCAGCATGCCATCCGGGTCAATGATGAAGGTCGCACGCACAGCAGACGTGTCGCCCGCCCCCGGATGGATCATGCCGTAGGCCTGGGCGACTTCCATCTTCAGGTCTGAAATAATCGGAAACGGGATTTCCACACCGAAATTCTGCTGGATGTTACGCATCCAGGCGATGTGCGAATGGGTGCTGTCAATCGACAGGCCCAGCAATTCGCAATTACGCTTGGCGAATTGATCGGCATGTTTGGCAAAGGCGATAAATTCGGTTGTGCAAACCGGGGTGAAATCAGCAGGGTGGGAAAACAGGACAAGCCATTTGCCGCGATAGTCCGACAGGGCTTTGACACCATCGGTGGTCGGGGCCGTAAAATCCGGTGTAGGTTCATTGATCCGCGGCAGACCGACACGAATCTGGGGGGATACAGTCATTGTCAGGCTCCTTGGTCAGGAAATATCGTCCACTCCATTTGAATACATTATAATTATTTAATTCTTCGTCCTA
>NZ_DCAO01000109.1:81288-87153 GCF_002311515.1 Thalassospira sp. UBA1131 | reverse complement strand
TGCTTCTGGTTAAGGTCAGCGCGCTTGCCACCATACTTTCAACGACTTACAACCCTGCGGAACTCCCATGCTGCGTGATATTTCGCCCCAAAGTATTTTCATGGGCCTGTTGGCCGGTTTTGTTGGCTCTGCCAGTTCGTTTGCGGTTGTGCTGCAAGGCCTTACCGGCGTTGGTGCCGGCCCGGAACAGGCGGCATCGGGCCTGATGGCGCTTTCCATTTCGATGGGCCTTTGCGCGATTGTTTTATCCCTTAAAACCCGCCTTCCGATCAGCATTGCCTGGTCCACACCCGGTGCGGCCCTTCTGGCGACATCCGGTGCCATTGAGGGTGGATTTGCCGTTGCCGTTGGCGCGTTCATTGTTTGCGCCATCCTGATTATCATCAGTGGCGTTTGGAAGCCATTGGGCCGCGCGGTTGCTGGCATCCCTGCCCCCTTGGCAAACGCGATGCTGGCCGGTGTGTTGCTGGGTCTGTGCCTTGCCCCGGTCAAGGCAGTTGCCTTTGATCCGTTGCTTGGTCTTCCGATTGTGATTGCATGGATTGTCATGGGCCGGTTCAACCGGTTGCTTGCCATCCCGGCCGCTTTGTTGGCCTTTATTGCCGTGATGGTGTTCGGCATCGAGTTCCCTGAAAATGCGCTTGCCGATCTGGGTGGGGCAATTGCGCCGCCGGTTGAATTCGTCATGCCGGAATTCACATTGGCCGGACTGGTCGGCATTGCTTTGCCGCTTTTCATCGTCACCATGGCATCGCAAAACATTCCCGGCACAGCGGTTCTGCGCGCCAATGATTTTGAAACCCCACCGGGGCCGCTCTTTACCGTGACCGGGATCTTCTCGTTACTCTCTGCCCCGTTTGGTGGTCATGCAGTTAACTTGGCGGCCATCACCGCCGCGCTTTGTGCTGGCAAGGATGCCCATCCCGATCCGGCCAAACGGTATTGGGCTGCTGTTTCGGGCGGTGTTTTCTATATCGTGTTTGGGCTTCTGGCCGGGCTGCTGACCGCGTTTATCAGTCTGGCACCGGGCATCCTGATCGAGGCGGTTGCCGGTCTCGCCCTGATTGGGGCATTCGCCGGATCAGCGGTCGCGGCCTTCAAGGATGAAGACGGACGTGAAGCAGCCGCTGTGACCTTTATCGTCACCGCAGCTGGACTGACATTCTATGGGATTTCGGGTGCGTTCTGGGGCTTGCTTGCCGGTGGGCTGATTTATTTCGTGACCCATCTGCGCAATGGCAAAAAGAAACCGGACTGAAAACTCAATCCGGTTTCGGTCTTCGGTCTTAGACCAATTTGACTTTGGGTTCGGTGCTTGGTGGTGTTTCCGCCACCTGCCCTTCTGTCAGTTTCGAAACAGCTTCGAACTGGGACAGGAAAACCTCGCCGGTCAGTTCATCAAGGAAGTGGGTCTTTTTCAGGCGGTCCATGACCGGGCCTTTGACCTCGGACATGTGAAGGGAAATGCCCATTTCCTCAAGCCGGTGATTGATCGCCTCAAGCGATTCAAGCGCGCTTAAGTCAATCTCGTTCACGGCCGAGCACATCAGAACCACATGTTTCAGGTTCTTGCACCCAACCACCCGGTCATAGAGGTAATCCTCCAGATACCGCGCATTGGCGAAATAAAGGCTTTCATCAATCCGGATCGTCAGGACCGATGGATGGGTGATGACCTTATGACGCAGGATGTTGCGGAAATGCTGGGTGTCGGGCACAAGGCCGACCTCGGCAATATGCGGGCGCGATGTTTTATACAAAAACAGCCCGATCGACAGAACCACACCGGCGGTCACCCCGACCTCTACCCCAAGACCAAGGGTCAGAAGGATGGTTGCCAGAACCGCAATGAAATCCGCCTTGGAATATTGCCAACTGGTTTTCAGGATCGAGAAATCGACCAGCGACAGCACTGCAACGATGATTGTCGCAGCAAGGGTTGCCTTTGGCAGGAAGTAAACCAGAGGCGTCAGCGCCACGGCAGCAATCGCCAAACCAACAGCGGTAAAGGCCCCGGCCGCAGGTGTCTGCGCGCCAGCATCAAAGTTCACGACCGAGCGGGCAAAACCACCCGTAACCGGATAACCGCCCGTAAAGGCCGCGCCGATATTGGCCGCCCCCAGACCAATCAGTTCCTGATCCGGGTTGATGCGTTGACGGCGTTTTGCGGCAAGTGTCTGCGCGACTGAGATTGATTCAACAAATCCGATCACAGAAATCAGGATTGCCGGCACCAGAAGATCGGCCATCAGCCCCGGGCTGAAGTCCGGCATGGTCAGCGGCGGCAGGCTTTGCGGAACCTCGCCCACGATCTTGACCCCTTTTTCGGCCAGACCAAGATACCAGGTGGCTGCCGTGGTGGCGAACACAGCAAAGACTGGGCCCGCCTTGGTCAGGACATCAGCCATCCTCACGCCAAGGCCCAGTTTGCGCAAGGCGGGTTTAAGGCCCTTGCGCACCCAGAACAGAAAGCCCGTGGCGCAAATGCCAATGATCAGGGTCGTCTGATTGGTTTCGGGAATATGGGCAATCAGGGAGGTGACAATTTCCCAAAGGTTATGGCCACCGGCATCTACCCCAAGGATGTGTTTGAGCTGACTTGCGGCAATGATCATGCCCGATGCAGTGATGAAACCGGCAATCACCGGGTGTGAGAGGAAGTTGGCCAGAAAGCCCAGCTTGAACACCCCCATCGCAAGCAGGATCGCCCCGGACAGGGCCGCAAGCGTCAGGGCAGCCAGCGCATAGCCCATGGTGCCGGTTTCGGCAATATTGCCTACGGCGGCGGCCGTCATCAGGGAAACAACCGCGACTGGTCCGACCGCAAGGGCGCGGCTGGTGCCAAAGATGGCATAAAGAATGATCGGCGCGATGGAGGCATAAAGCCCCGCCTCGGGCGGCAGACCGGCCAGCAACGCATAGGCAAGCGATTGCGGGATCAGCATGATCGTCACGATCACGGCTGCAATCATGTCATTGCCAAAGGCCGTCCTGTCATAGGTCTGTCCCCAATCAAAAATCGGGACATATTTCCGAAGCATTTTGAAACGCATTGATCGATCTCTTAGATCAGTGTTAGCCCAAGGCAACGTGATCGCTGCCTCGGGTGAAGAGTGTTTTAGGCGCCGGTGACTTTTTCGGGCTTGGCCAGCCATTCCTTGCCACGCAGCATCGCCTTCCAATAGATCGGCGGCAGCAGCTTTTCCTTAAGCAACCAGGCAAGGTGGGATGGTTTGGTGCCATCGATCAGCCATTTCGGGAAGGACGGCAAAAGCGTTCCGCCATAACCGAATTCGGCCAGAACGATCCGGCCACGTTCGACGGTCAGCGGGCAAGATCCATATCCGTCATATTGCGCGACCGGGGATTTGCCATCGATATCGGCAACCACGTTTTCGGCAACCACCGGGGCCTGTTTGCGGGCTGCAGCAGCCGTCTTGGCATTGGGCGCATTCATCACATCGCCCAGCGACCAGATGTTGCTAAATGACTTGTGGCGAAGGGTCGCCTGATCGACATCCACCCATCCGGCGGCATCTGCCAGTGGGGAGACACGAATGAAGTCCGGTGCCACCTGCGGCGGGCAGACATGGATCATGTCAAACGACTTCTCAACGCGTTCGACCTTGGTGTCGGGCTTGGCGACATCGAACCAGGCCTTTTTCGCCTGTCCGTCAATCGCCACCAGATTGTGAAAGAAACCGAGATGTGCGTCGTATTTCTTCACATAGCTTTCAAGGGCCGGGACATAGTCCTTAACCCCGAACAGCACGCCACCGGCATTGCAGAAATCGATATCAATGTTCTTCAAAACACCGGTGCGATGCCAGTGATCGGCCGAAAGATACATCGCCTTTTGCGGGGCACCGGCGCATTTGATCGGCATCGGCGGCTGGGTAAAGATCGCCTTGCCTTCGCGCATCGAGGAAACCAGTTCCCAGGTGTAAGGGGCAAGGTCATAGCGATAGTTCGACGTCACACCATTACGGCCGAGCGTTTCAACCAGGCCTTCAACGCGGTTCCAGTCAAGCTTGAGCCCCGGGCAAACGATCAGACGGTCATATTTGACCACCCGGCAGCCATCAAGGATGACGGCATCGTCTTGCGGCTCGAACGCGGCCACGGCCGCCTTGATCCAGTGCACACCCTTGGGGATCAGCGATCCCATGGTCTGAGCTGTGGTGCTGGCTTCAAACACGCCACCACCAACCATGGTCCAGCCCGGCTGGTAATAGTGGATGTCGGCCGGATCAATCACCGCGATCTCAAGCCCTGAACGACGGGCGATCAGGCTGGATGCCACCGAAATACCGGCAGCACCGCCCCCGATGATCACGACGTCATATTTCGCATCGCCCTGATCGGTCGGTGTTTTGCCGCCATTGACAATCCGGCGAACAACCCCGCCCATGTCATAACCGGCCGCCTTGGTGGCGCGAAGGATTTCGCTGGTATCAAGATGCGCAGCCTGGCTCAGGGACCAAAGCGTCGTTGAACGGGTGCCGGTGCGGCAATAGGCAAAGACCGGCTTGGGCAATTCATCATAAAGGCGACCAAAATCACGTGCATCATCGTCGCTGACCTTGCCCGAAACAATCGGTTGATAGCGTACCTCAAGCCCGGCTTCCTTGGCCGCGTTTGAAATTTCTTCAAAGGTTGGCTGATCGGCACCCTCGCCGTCCGGACGGTTACAGACGATGGACCGGAAGCCGCGCTTGGCGATTTCCTTGATATCGTCTGCCACGATCTGCGGACTGACAGAGAACCCGTTGCTTATTGTTTTGATTTCCATGGCTTTTCCTCACCTGAGTGTTGATCAGAGCCCGTTTACCGGGACTTTCAGCATTTTTTTGCCGCTGCTATCCGTTGGCACCTGACCGGCGCGCATATTGACCTGAAGCGACGGGATGATCAGACGCGGCATATCAAGCTGGGCATCACGCTCGGTGCGGAACTTGATGAAGTCCTCGCGGGTCTTGCCTTCGCCAACGTGGATGTTGTGCTTTTTCTCTTCGCCAACGGTGGTCTCCCACTTGATCTCGCGACCATTGGGGCCGTAGTCGTGGCACATGAACAGACGCATATCGTCCGGCAGTGCGAGGAGCTTCTGGATGCTGTCATAAAGCGTCCCGGCATCACCGCCCGGGAAGTCGGCACGGGCCGAGCCGCCATCAGGCATGAACAGGGTGTCACCGACAAAGGCGGCATCGCCCATGACATGCACCATGCAGGCCGGGGTGTGGCCAGGGGTATAGATGGCAAAGCAGGTCATGGATCCGACCTGATAGGTATCGCCATCTTCAAACAGGCGATCAAACTGGCTGCCATCGCGCTGGAATTCGGTGCCTTCGTTAAACACCTTGCCGAACGTGTCCTGCACAACCGTAATCTTGCTGCCGATGCCAAGTTTGCCGCCGAGCTTTTCCTGTATATATGGCGCTGCCGACAGGTGATCGGCATGGACATGGGTCTCGATGATCCATTCCAGTTTCAGGCCGTTATCCTTGATAAAGGCAATGATGTTGTCGGCGTGGGTAAAGGTGATTCGACCCGCCGCATAATCGATATCCATCACGGAATCGACAACCGCACAGGCGTTGCTTTCCGGGTCCTTGACCACATAGCTGATCGTGTTGGTGTCTTCGTCGAAAAAGGCCGTAACTTCGGGTTTTACGGACATATTGACCGGGTATGCAGACATGGATTCCTCCTAAACAACTGCCTCCGTGCCGCCTTATGACTGGCGCGCACCGGATGGATTTGCGATGTCCCTTGCCCGCCTTGTTTGCGGACAAAACATCTGGCTATGGCCTTTATTTTAGGAGTTCGCGATGTGCACTTCAGTGATGAAGTCACCAAACATCG
>NZ_DCAO01000109.1:70915-81181 GCF_002311515.1 Thalassospira sp. UBA1131 | reverse complement strand
GCCAGTTTTTCCAACGCCGCACGATCAATCAGCCGGATGGTGCCGCGCGATTGTTCGATCCAGCCCCGACGCTGAAATTCCTGAAGCTGGCGCGAAATCACTTCACGGGCAGACCCCAGTTCGACGGCCAGTTTCTGATGGGTTGCCGAAACCGTATCATTGTCCCCGGCCAGTTCGATCAGCTTGTGGGCCAGACGGATATCAAGCTTCTGGAATGCGATTTCCTCGATCACCATGAACAGGTCGGTGATGCGTTTCGAATAGGCGGTAAAGACAAACTGGCGGAACTCGATTGAGTCCGAGACAAGCTTGTCAAACACCTTGCGCGGGATCGCCACCGCACGGGTTTCGGTTTCGGCAATCCCCTCGGCCGAGTAATCTTCATAAGCCAGAAGGCAGGCCGTGGTCAGAACGCAGCTTTCACCCGCATGAACGCGATAAAGAACGATTTCACGACCGGTATCGGATGTCTGCTGCACACGCACTGTGCCATCGAGTAGCAGCAACAAGTGTTCCGGCGATTTGCCCGGTCCGAAAATGACCGTATTGGCCGGAACGGTGACGATCTTGCTTTCTTCGACAAGGTAGGATCGGATGGCATCGGGCAAACGTGACAGACCCGGAAACTGCTCGATCCAACTCAAAACCTTATCCCCCTTGGAAGCGTGGATTAAAACTACATCCCGTTCGATGTAAAAGTAAATTATCCCCGATGCAACTGTACTTTGGAATATCTACGAAAACGGGCAGCAAATTGCTGCCCGTGCTGTGAAAGTATGCAGCGATGCCGTAATGACGTGATGGCAGCGCCCTACTCGGTTTTCTGTGGCGGGATGTGCAGATTGCCCTTCTCGTCAATTTCCCAGAACGGATTAAACGCCACTTCCCATGCATGGCCATCCGGATCACGGAAATAACCGGAATACCCGCCCCAAAAGACCTTCTCGGCAGGCTTCTGGATTTTGGCCCCGGCCTTCTCAGCCTCGGCCATCACCTGATCGACTTCTTCTTCGCTGCGCGCGTTATAAGCCAGCGTCAATCCGGCAAAGCTGGCACCTGTGTCGTCGTCAAAGTGACCGTCTTCCTTAAGCGCTTCGCGCCCGAACAGACCAAGGGCCAAACCATTGGACAGCTGGTAAAACACCACCTGCCCTTCGACCATTTCGGTCATCTGCCAGCCGAGGCCACCTTCGTAAAAACGCCGCGATCGATCCAAATCCGCGACACCCAGAGTAATAAGCGAAACACGTTGATCCATTGATTAGCGCTCATCTACAGTTGCTGAGTTATAAATTTCTGAAGCTGAACTACTAGTCCCGCCCGCCTCACCTTTCCCCTGCACGGAGGCCTCTAAAAGCTCAACAGCAGTTGCCAAAGTATCATAATTATCAACCACATAAGATTCCAGTGACATACGCCAAAAGATGAAAGCGACTAACTCGTTGACAATGAAACAAAAAACAAATGAACCGCCGAATTCTAACCAGCTAACCTTACCATCAATTAAACCTAAGTAATTTAGCATCACCAAAAATAGTGGAAACGTCACAAACAACAGAATTGCACCATCCACTAAGTAATTGTGAAATTTCGGCCTGAAGCTCCAAACAGAAATTCCATCACATACATCAAAGTAATTTTTCCTATCACCTTTCTCAATTTCATTGAATAATTCAGAGTATCTATAATCAACATATCTAAAAGGAATAATGTGCGCCATTCCTAAGAATAGAGACAAAATATCAACAAGAACTACATAGCCAAAAATCGACCAAGAAACCCATCTCGAAACACTTGGATCACGCAACACATCCAACAAAAGATATACGTGAACAAATACGATTATAATTATATATAAAGCTAAAATTGCTAGAATTAGCAATATAGACCACGAGTGAAACAATTTAGATAAAAACCCTGGAAAACCTCCTCCTTCGACATACACCAAGTACGAAAATCTTGAACCAAAAGGGTCCCCCGGCAATATCTCTTTTATTTTGCTTGAAAATTGATCTCCATATCTGAAACGTACACATGCGATCAAATCATCAGAAATAGAACTTACGTGCGCTTTCATCATTGAAATAAATAATATTATACTTGCTGAAACAAACAACGCGAACTCTTTGATATTATACACTTCTGATGCATTCATATCGAGCAGGTGAATAGATTTTCCTTTAGTAAACACTCCAACAAACAACAATGCTATTATTACGTAATTGACCATCGTCAGATGATAAATTCTGGACTCGACACTAGAAAGTCGAGCGCTGGATCTATCTAGAAAATCAGTAACGAAACCTGTATCGGCAGCGGATTCCTTTAACTCGTCAAGCATCTTTTTCTGCCGCATAGATGTCATTGACACCCACGACGCCCCCTGGAGCGACAAGCAACGAAAATAGGAATCGTGTAATCCTGTTAATGGAAATCGGCTCATATTAATGACCAGTTTGTTAGTCGATAGAGCACAATGCGACAGTTGCAGCGCAGCATGCCAGTAATTTTATTGCGCGTAAATCGGTACCGGAATAAGTAAATAATAAGTTGACCTTACGTCAACAGATGCAATCAGGCGTTTTGCATAGTGCGATGCGACTTCGCTTTGAAAAAAGGTCAGTCTTTATTACCATTTCAAGGTCAGGCACAGGTCCCGCACACCCGACCTGACAGATAAATTAAAGGTCATACCGAAACACTGCACAAACACCCATATCAATAAAAGCAGTGCATCGGGCCCGAAATGACCCCGCATATCAGAGAGATCCCAGGGAGACCGGTCATGGCACAACAATTGGCGGCAGTCCAACTCGACGACAAATACACGCTTGAGGAAGGCCGGGTTTACCTTACAGGTATCCAGGCACTGGTCCGTTTGCCCCTGATGCAGCGCCAGCTTGATGCCCGCGCGGGGCTTAATACTGCCGGGTGCATTTCGGGATATCGCGGATCGCCGCTTGGCGGACTTGATCAGCAACTTTGGCGCGCCCAAAAATTCCTGACCAAACAGCAGATCGAATTTCAACCGGGTGTGAACGAAGACCTTGCTGCCACCGTCGTCTGGGGCAGTCAGCAGGTCAATATGTACAAGGATGCCAAATATGATGGCGTCTTTGGCATGTGGTATGGCAAGGGCCCGGGTGTTGACCGGTCCGGTGACGTTTTCAAACACGCCAACCATGCCGGCACATCCAAGCATGGCGGCGTTCTGGTTCTGGCCGGTGATGACCACAGTTGCAAATCATCCACCCTGCCCCATCAGACCGAATATGCCTTTATCGATGCGCAGATCCCGGTTCTGAACCCGTCCGGTGTTCAGGACATTCTGGATTACGGCCTTCATGGCTGGGCGATGAGCCGTTATTCCGGTTGCTGGGTGGCGATGAAAACCATTGCCGAAACGGTGGAAAGTTCGGCCGCGGCCGATGTCGCCCCGGATCGCATAACCCCTGTCATCCCGACCGATTTCCCCATGCCCGAGGGCGGTCTGCATATCCGCTGGCCCGACACGCCCAAGGAGCAAGAACATCGCCTGATGAAATACAAGCTCTATGCCGCACTGGCATATGCGCGGGCGAACAAGCTGAATAAAACCGTGATCGACAGCCCGAATGCGCGGCTTGGCATCATCACCACCGGCAAGGCCTATCTCGATGTCATGCAGGCCTTCGATGACCTTGGCATTTCCGAAGAAGACGCCGCCAAGATCGGCATTCGCGTGCTTAAGGTCGGCATGAGCTGGCCGCTGAACCGCGAGGATGTCCGCGAATTCGCCCAGGGACTTGAGGAGATCATCGTCGTCGAGGAAAAGCGCGCGGTGATGGAAAACCAGGTCAAGGAACAACTTTATAACTGGCGCGAAGACGTTCGCCCGACCGTGATCGGCAAGTTCGATGAAAAGGGCGAATGGATCCTGCCATCGATGGACGAACTGACCCCGGCCCGCGTTGCCGTGGTTCTGGCCGAACGGATCAAGCGGTTCTATGACAGCCCGGCCATTCATGAACGCATCGACTGGCTTGCCGAAAAAGAAAAGGAAATTGCCGAACCGCGCCCGGATGTTGCACGCATTCCGTGGTTCTGCCCGGGTTGCCCGCATAACAGTTCGACCAAGGTCCCCGAAGGCAGCCGCGCCATGGCCGGTATCGGGTGCCATTACATGGTCAACTGGATGGATCGATCCACCGAAACCTTTACCCATATGGGCGGCGAAGGTGCGACATGGATCGGACAGGCACCGTTCACCCATACCAAGCACGTTTTCCAGAATCTGGGCGATGGCACCTATTACCATTCAGGCTCCCTTGCCGTTCGGGCCGCCGTCGCATCGGGTGTGAACATCACCTATAAAATCCTGTTTAACGACGCAGTCGCCATGACCGGCGGCCAGCCGGTTGACGGGCCACTGACCGTGCCGCAAATCACACGCCAGATGTTTGACGAAGGTGCCAAACGCATCATCGTTTTGTCAGACGAGCCTGAAAAATACCCGATGGGTGCGGACTTTGCGCCGGGCGTTGATATTCGCCATCGCGATACGCTGGAAGACACCCAGAAAGAATTGCGTGAAATCGAAGGCGTTTCGATCCTGATCTTTGATCAGACCTGTGCAGCCGAAAAACGCCGTCGTCGCAAACGCAAACTGATGGTTGATCCACCCAAGCGGGTATTCATCAATGATCTGGTCTGCGAAGGCTGCGGTGATTGCGGCGAACAATCCAACTGCCTTGCCGTTGTGCCGGTCGAAACCGAGTTTGGCCGCAAACGCGCGATTGACCAGTCGGCGTGCAACAAGGATTTCTCCTGCCTTAAGGGCTTCTGCCCAAGCTTTGTCACCATCGAAGGCGGCGAACTTCGCAAACCCGATGCCGCCGCCAAGGGGGATACCGGTACCGATGCAGTCTTTGCCAGCCTGCCGCGCCCGACCCTGCCCGAAATTGACGAACCCTGGTCGGTTCTGGTCACGGGTGTTGGTGGCACCGGCGTTGTCACGATTGGTGCGTTGCTTGGAATGGCCGCCCACATTGAGGGCAAGGGTATTGTCGGCCTTGATATGGCGGGCTTGGCACAAAAAGGCGGAGCTGTTGTCAGCCATATTCGCTTTGCCAATGACCAAAACAAGCTGCATGCCGCGCGCATTCCAGCCGGTGAAGCCAATGTGGTTCTGGGCTGTGATCTTCTGGTTGCGGCAAGCTATGAAGGGCTTGCCAAAATGCGCCGGAACTTTACCCAGGCGGTGATCAACACCCATGAAACCGTTACCGGTGCCTTTACCCATAACCCGGATTTTGAACTTAAAACCAACGAGCATATGAAGGTCATCAGTGATGCCTGTGGTGCTGATGCGGTTCATTTCGTTGAAGGCAGCGACATAGCGACCCGCCTGATGGGCAACTCGATTGCAACCAACCTCTTCATGCTGGGCGTTGCCTGGCAGCGCGGCCTGATCCCGATCAGTGAAGAGGCGCTTATGCAGGCGATTGAGCTTAATGGCGTGTCAATTGACATGAACAAGCAGTCCTTCCATTGGGGCCGCCTGTATGCCCATGACCGTGATCGCGTGATCGGGATCGTCGGCCCGAACGAGGCCGAAGCCCACCCGATTGCGACCGAGCTTTCCGATATCGTTGCCAAGCGCCACGCCTTCCTGACCGATTATCAGAACGCAGCCTATGCCGATCGTTTCACAGCCCTTGTTGATAAGGTTTCAGCGGCCGAGAAACGCCTTGGCGATGAAGATGATCTGGCCCGGACGGTTGCGAAATACTATTTCAAACTGCTGGCCTATAAGGACGAGTATGAGGTTGCCCGTCTTTACACCGACCCGGCGTTCATGAGGAAGGTCACCCAGACCTTCACGGGGGACTACAAGATCAACTTCCATCTTGCCCCGCCGTCGCTTGCCAATGCCGATCCGGAAACCGGCAAGCCTCAAAAATCTGTTTACGGTCCATGGATGATGTCGGCGTTCCGCATGCTGGCGAAACTGAAGTTCCTGCGCGGCACCAAACTTGATCCGTTTGGCCGCAACCCGGAACGCAAGATCGAACGCCAGTTGATCACGGATTACGAAAAACTGGTAACCGAGGTCCTCGACGGCCTTAACCACGAAAATGCCCGCATCGCCAAGGCGTTGCTGGCCCTGCCCGAACACATTCGCGGTTACGGCCACGTCAAGGAAGAACACATCGCCAAGGTCAAGGTGCGCGAAGCCGAACTGCTTGAACAGTTCCGCAACCCGCCCGAACACCTCAAGGCGGCGGAATAAGACAAAAATCAAAAGGGCCGCACCATGCGGCCCTTTTTTTATTGCTCAGACAAAGCGCGGAAAACGGCTTTGGAATTCAGGCAGAATGCGCATCGCGCCCTCTCGCAAACTTTTAACAGACTTTTCCTGACGTTTGCGTTGGCGGTAATCCGCAATCATGTGATCAGTTGACTCAAAGCCGTCCTCGATCCCGCGATCAAGGTTTTCCCACGTCCAGTCATAGTTGATATGCGGGGAAACCGGGATTTCAACGATATCGATCTTACGGCCACTTTCGGCGACTTCACGTTTGAAGGCTGCAACAGCGTCTTCGCTGGCCGATGCGGCAAACAGCATGATCAGGTTATTCAGTGCGTCATACAGGTTTTCAGGCTGACGCACCTGCTTAAGATCAAGAATACGGCTGACCCAGACCTCATCGACATCCGGATGCAGGCGCAAGAAATCAAAGAAGTTGACCGTATCAACAGTCGCACCCTCGCAATAGGTATCGCCGTTGATTTCGACCGGCTCTTCGATAAACGGCAAGGCAGAACAGGCACACAGCGTCTGCGCGTTCATCTGTGGCAGGTCGTAGTGATCAGGTTTGTTGGTGAAAAGTTCAAGCCGCTGCTTGGAAAGGTTATAGGCGTTGTGGAACATGGCCGGCTTGTCGGGCTGATAAAGCCGATCAAAGTTCAGCCGGTCCAAGAACATGCTGTCGGGTGAATAGATCTTGGCTAGTCCCTTGGTCTGGGTCTGATAGATCGATCCGACCAGAAGACGCGACAGGGGATTTGCCGCCAGAAAACCGTTTAGCAAAACATCGTTGAAATTGTGCGGCGTCCAGTATTTCGGATTGCCCATGAAATGCTGCACATGTTCAACGGCCTCGCCGATGGCGTCCGGCACGATCAGCCCCTGATAGCTGTTGGGGTTAAAGAAGTAATTGAGTTTGTTGGTGAAATCAGAAAAGAAGTCCGGTGCAAAGGCCGATGCAATCGGAAACCGTTCATAGACACTTGCGGGTCGAAAAATTTTACGAAAGAAGGCGATGGTCTGGTCAAGTTCCTGACCCTCGTCGGCCTGATGCCAGGCAACAGAGAGCCAAGCGCCGATACAGGCAGACGACCAGATATCAAATTTTATATCCGGTTCCTGCTGCAGACGCTTAAGCACCCCGATGCTTAAGCCAACAGCAGGCCCGCCGCCTGACAGAAAGATAGCTCGTTTGATCTTTTCCACGTCGCGATCTCCTTGTTGAAAACCGAATGGTTCGGTCCAAACAACATGGCGCAAACGATAAAAATGCCATCGCGTGCACCACCGCTCACCCCCAGGAGATACCAGTCCGTCTTTGCGGACCTGTAGATACAGCCATCATTATAATGATTTTAAGCCGCTGCATTTGAGACAATTCTTCAATAGTGATGTGACAAAATGCGCGATTACATATACTTAGATATATTAAATCTGGTGATTCATATACTAAATCGCACTTTTGATCAGAGTCATGTTAAGTATTTTCTAAACTATGCACTCGAAATCCCACTCATTTAACTTAATAAATATTTTACAAATTGATCCATTTTACTTGAAACACAAAAACCGCCCGAAGGCGGTTTTTGCTTTTTGGATATGATTACTTTTTAGTCGTAATAACCCACCATGAAAATCTTGCCGTCATGGGCTTTCACCCAGGTTTTCTTTTCGGCAAGTTTTTTGGTCTGCGGATGAGTCCAGGTGTAGTTGGACCAACCACCATCCGGCGATGCCTTTCCGGTTTCGACCATGTCACGAATGATGAACTTGCTGTTCACATCCTGAAGGTCCCAAAGGCCCGGGTTGTTAACAAGCTTCGGGTTGATCGCGTGTGTCAGGAACGTGCCTTTTTCGCCATCAGCAACAATGACGTAAAACTCGTCAAATACGAATTCACCGGACTTGTCGTTGAACATATCAAAGGATTTCTCCTGCCCGACGTCGTCATAAAGGGCGATTGCCTTATCCACCAGATCCTTGGCGGTTGCTTCCTTATCCTGGGCCATGGCCGACGATACACTCAAAACCATCAGCAACGACGCCAGAGCCGCACCGAAAGAACGCAAAACCTTATTCATCCTGAATTTCCCTTGTTGATCATAGATAGATGTCGTGATTGACGATTGGTTGGTTGAAACAAATGAACACAAAGGTCCGTCAGACGGCGCGCAGCCGTGCAACAAGACCATCAACCGAACTGCTTAGCCCTGCCATTTCGCGGCTAAGCTCTGCGGTTGCCTCGCCCACACTTCCCGCAGAATCACGGGTCGCCCGGGCAATGTCGCGCACATCACCGATGCCGCCTGACACGGTTTCCGCATAACCGGCAGCCTCGGTGATACTGGTGCTGATCTGGCCTGTCGCATTGCCTTGCTCCATGACAGATTCAGCCGTCAGTCTCAGAATTTCGTTGATGCCCTGAACACTTTCGACAATCGTTCGGATCGCTTCGACCGCCTGTCCGGTTTCGGCACGGACATTGGCAATTTCAGATGCAATTTCCTCGGTCGATTTCGCCGTCTGGCTGGCAAGGTTTTTGACCTCGTTGGCAACAACGGCAAACCCTTTGCCGGCCTCACCGGCACGGGCCGATTCAATCGTGGCATTAAGGGCCAGAAGATTGGTCTGTTCGGCAATATTGCCAATCAGGGCAGCGACATCCTCGATACGGATGCTGGCTTCTTCAAGACGGCGGATTTTCTCATCCGCGTCGCGGGCCTGTTCGCTGGCTTCCTGTGCCTGTCGGCTACTTTTCTGGATTTCCTCGCTGATATTGGCAATCGCCGAAGCCAGGCCGGACGCCGCCTGGGCGATCTCGCCCATGTTGTGGCTGGACTTGCCGGATGCATCAAAGGCGTTTTCGCTCTGATGATCGGTGCGCTCGGCATTGTCGAGAAGGGCCGATGCAGATGCGCCGATTTCCTCGATCGCGGCACTGACTGCCGTTGCTGTGCCCTGTACCGACGTTTCAATATCGCGCGCCAGTTCCTGCATGATCTGGCGTTTTTCCTCGACCGCGCGGGCTTCATCCTGCAGGCGCTGTTCTTCAGCGGCCTCAAGGCTTTCGGCGTTCTGGCGGAACACCTCAACCGCATCGGCCATCTTGCCCATCTCATCCTTGCGCGCGGTATAGGGAACCGAGATGTCGGTTTTGCCTTCGGCAATTTCGCGCATGACATGGGTCAGTTTTTTGACCGGCGCCCCGATCAGGCTTGCGATGACAAAACTGATCACCGCCATGGCGATGGATGCCGACAAAGCCGCAATAATTGTCTGATCCTGTGCCGAACTGCCAACCGCCATGGCCGCACCGCTTGCACTGTCCATTCTGAGCTCTGCGGTTCCGCGCAGCTTGGAAAGAATGTCCATCAGTGCTTCATAGTCGGACTGTGCAGACCAGGAAAAGCTGAGCGCCCCGGTATAGTCGATGTCGAGCATGCCAAGGACCTGATTGACCTTGCCGAGGTAACCGTCAAAGCGTTCCTGCGCATCAACCGACATCTGGCGGCCCGATTCCGGGAGACTTTCGTTTTCAAGCAACGTCACAAAGGACTGACGCGCTTCTTCGATCTGGGTTTCAAGATCCTGGGAAACGGCTTCCATCCGATCCCCTTCAACACCGGCGGCCGACCAAGACAGCATGCGATAAAGGGTCTGGTGCACCCGGGTCACATTGCGATCAATCTCGCCAATATCCTTGACCTCGGGATATGCCTTGCTGACAGCGAACTCCAGACCATCAGAAAGTGACATGATGGCCCGCCCGCCAATCAGGCTGACAGCGATGATCGCAATAACCGCAATTACCGGCAAAATGGAAAGTTTGGTCCCGATATTCAGATTCGCAAAAGTCTTCATTCTTTGGATATCCAAAATTGACATTCACAGATGACATCAGGCGGCGTCGTTACTTGCCGCCAGAAGTTTGGCAACAGTCACGTCGCCGGTGGTATTTCGATATGCAGAAAGAACAC
>NZ_DCAO01000109.1:70444-70756 GCF_002311515.1 Thalassospira sp. UBA1131 | reverse complement strand
GTTCAGCGCGTCATAAAGATTTTCGGGTTGGCGGATCTGTTTGATGTCGAGGATACGGCTGCCCCACACCTCGTTGAGATCGGGGTTCAAGCGCACCCTTTTTAAGGCGCCGATGCTCAAACCAACTGCTGGTCCACCACCAGCCAAAGCGATCGCACGTTTCTTTTCCGCCATGTCATCGTCCCCCGACGAAGGAACCGGGCGTTACACCCAACACGGGCCAGTCGACACAAAGGTCAAAGACAGAAATCGAAAACTGCTCAGTCTGGCCCAAACGTTCTCGCAATGCTTATATTGCATCGCACAAACACA
>NZ_DCAO01000109.1:66082-70275 GCF_002311515.1 Thalassospira sp. UBA1131 | reverse complement strand
TTCATAAATATGAAATAATAACAGGAAACTATCCTTTCGAGAGCCTATCCCAATACATTTTCCTTTGAAGAAAACTTGTTTACTCGCCCTGCTGCGGTCTGTCCGAAGGAAATCAGGAGCTTTTTTCGACGCGCTGCGGAAAGCTTTTTTTCCGCACTTGCACGGATGATCGCGGCTTCAAACCGGTCGGCCACGATCAGTCCGACATCATCAGGAATCAGATCCTTGGGAAAGTGCATTGGAACAGCAAAAAAGAACCGGTCACAGTAATCCAGATAGCTCTGCCATTTTTGGTCGACACGGAAATCCTCGACCGATGATTTGACCTCGACCGCCCAGAGCTCCCCTTTGGGGCCAAGCGCCAACACATCAAGCCTGCGCCCATTGCCCAGACGAAGCTCCGTCAGGCAGGCCATTTCATGATGATATAACAGCCGACAGACACCTTCGGTGACCTCGGCGGTGATTTCGGGGCGGGATGCGGTTTTCATGCGCCAAGATTACAAAAGCAAAAGCCCGCTTGAAAGCGGGCTTTTGGTATTCTCGGCAGGTCTGCTGACAGGATGGTGTCAGCTCATACCCAGCGCACGTTTGTAGACTTCCAGGATTTCTTCCTGTTCGGTGCGCTCGTGGTCTTCCATTTTGCGCAGACGAATGATCTGGCGCAGGATTTTCACGTCATAGCCAAGCGCCTTGGCTTCGCCATAGACTTCCTTGATGTCAGCCATCAGGTTGGCTTTTTCTTCTTCAAGACGTTCGATACGCTCGACATAACTCGCAAGCTGATCGGCTGCGATACCACCGACTTCGGTCATCAATTCTTCTCCGATGATGGATTGCACAGCGGATATCCGATGCGCGGAATTCAAAGGGCCCAAACCCGTTTCGGCGCGACGATACTCAATGCACCGGTCGCTGACAAGCCCGTTAGGTGTCCGATCTTGCGTTGGGATCCGTCCGTTCAATCAGCACATCGGCAACCGCGATCAATGCGTCCTTTGGCGAGGCGCCGAGTTCGATTGCTGCGTCATATATTTCGCGCTGTCTGCGGGCACTGGTGCCGCGTTTTATGATGGTGCGTGCATGTTCGACTTCATCAACACAACCAAAGAATTCGGCGTCAGGTCGGATCAGCTCCAAGATTTCTTCAAGCAGATCGGCATAGGGCACGATTTCACCCCGGCCAAAATCGATCAGCCCGGCCTTCTCGCCCGGATCGCTGCCATAACGGCATGCCCGCCAGCGGTTTTCGCGCACCAGCATGTTGGCATAAATCCGCCAGCGCTGATTGTTGCGCCGCAGACGATACAGCATGCGCATCAGACATCGCGTAATCGATGCAACACAGACAGCGTCTTCCAGATCGGTGCAAACATCGGCGATCCGCATCTCAAGGGTCGGCCAACGATCAGAGGGCCGCAAATCCCACCAAAGCTTTGTGCCATCCTCGATCACACCGGCATTGATCAGCATATCGACATGGCGGCGATATTCCGCCCACGAGCCAAACACTTCCGGAAGGCCCGTGCGCGGCAGGTTATCAAACACCGACAATCGGAATGTCTGAAGCCCGGTTTCCTTGCCGCGCCAGAACGGCGAGCTGGTGGTGAGTGCGAGAAGATGGGGCAAGAAATAGCTCGCCTGCGCCATCAGTTCGATACGCAAATCGTCGTCTTCGATCCCGACATGAACATGCATCCCGCAAATCAGCAACCGGTCGACCACGGTGCGCAGATCGCGTGCGATGGTGTTGTACCGTTCGCCATCGGTATGTTTCTGATCGTCCCACTGGGCAAAGGGATGGGTCGATGCCGCCAGCAACGCCATATCGTATTTCGCCGCCACCTCGGAAAGCGTGCTGCGCATTTCAATAAGCTGCTCGCGCGCTTCAAGTGCGCTGTTGCACACTTGGCTTCCAGTTTCGACCTGACAGCGCATGAATTCGCTTGAAACCTGATCGCCAAGCTTTGCCTTGGCGTCCTTAAGGAATTCGGCAGGCGGGTCTTTGGCAAGATCGCGGGTTTCACGATCCACGAGCCAGAATTCTTCTTCTATGCCGATGGAAAATCCCGGCTCGCGTGCGTTGGCCCCTGCCAAATCAGTCTCTCCTGATCTTGTATAGGTTCGGATCCGCAAGGATGTCGGCAAAGGCATCGCCAAGGATTTTTGCCCATTTTTCACATCCCGTATCAGTATCAATCAGATCCTGACGGATTTCAATCGACACACAGGGAAGACCAGCCGCCTCGCCGTGATGGTCAATCGTGTAATCGGCCAAATGACGCCCGGAATAAGGTTCGTTATCGCCGATGGTCAAATCCGGGTTTTGCGCCCGAAGAGTTTCAAGCAAAGGCACCGGAATGCGATCATCCTGATCCCACAACACACCGATTTCCCACGGGCGTTCAAAGCCCTGAAACACGGGCGTAAAGCTGTGAATGGCAATCAGCGCCGGGGCAATTTTATGGGCATGGAAATTGGCAATCTGTTCTTCGATCGCCCAGTGATAAGGCAGAAAAATCTCGCGGATGCGCTGCATATGTTCGCTGGGCGAGACGTTCTTGTTGCCCGGCACCACGGTCTGATCGGCGATTTCCGGCATCCCGGTCGGGTCCCAAAGCTGACGGTTGCAATCAATGACAAGCCGCGAAAATCCTCCAAGAACTGCGCGGCAATCAAACCGTTCGACCAGAATTTCGGTCACCTTGCGCGCACCGATATCCCAACCGATATGGCGTTTGCGCTCTTCCTCGGGCAGGCCAAGCGTGCCAAGGCTTTTGGGGATTTCCCGGGACGCGTGGTCACAGACAAAAAGCGAATGACCCTTGCCGTTTTCGTTCAATATTTCAAACGGGGCTGGATCATCATGGCCCAAAAGGGTCCCGGCTTGGTTCGGCACGCGTGTTCTCCTGAAATCTGGTGGTCTTTGGGTATCTGCAAGGTCCGATGGCGGTATCCCTCGGTATCACTGCCGCCGAAACGCCAGTGAAAGTGGGGCGGATACGCCACTCATCCCCTGTTGAACTATCAATTTATCTCTACCGAAACAAGATTGCACTGCAATAAGCGCGCGCGGTGCATATCGACACTTTGCGTCGCCGCCAAACATCCCGTAAACTGGTATGACCATTGCGCGAACCAATATCGATATCGCTGCACTGGCAGAGAAAAACACGATTGGAGACAACCCAACATGCCGTCTGCCAAGACGCTTCAGGCACAAGACGACGCGGAAACCAAGCGCCCCAAAAGGATTGCGGATCAGGTTGCCGATCAAATTCTTGAAAAGATCTCGGATGGCATTTTTCTGCCCGGTGATCGCCTGCCCGGCGAACGCCAGCTTGCCGAAAGCATGTCGGTCAGCCGCGTGTCGGTGCGCGCCGCCTTGCAAAAGCTCAAGACCCGCGGGTACTTGCGCGCGGTTCAGGGGGGCGGCACGGAAATCCTGTCATCCACCGGGATCGACATGGACACCGCGATGACCGATCTGGTGCGCGATTCGATCAGTAATCTGCGCGATCTTCAGGAAATTCGCTGCACACTTGAAACCTGGGCTGCACGGCGGGCTGCGATCAACGCCAGTGACGAGGATATCAAACTTCTGCGCATGGCCTATCGTCAGGCGCATGACCCACGGCGGGCCGCCAAATACCGTGCGGATGATGACCACCGCCTGCACATGATGATCGGCCGGGCGACGGGCTCGATCATTTACTATCACGTGATGAAAATGCTGCATGATGTGTTGCAGGCAGCACTCAATGAAATCCGCTTCAACGGGATGGTCGGCCCGACCTTTGATCGCATGGTGCAGGAACATCACCGCGACATTATCGAAGCCATCGCGGCCCACGACCCCGACGCCGCCGAAAAGGCGATGTCGAACCATCTGCAGGCCGTGATTGATTTCTTCAAGACCGCATCTGACAAGCAGGCAACCTAAAAACCCGGACCAAACCGGCCACAATCCAATCAGGGAAACCCGATATGACGACTTCGCGCGAAAAACTTCTGGCTTTGATGGATGCGGCATTAAAGGCCGCCGACCCCGGGGTTCAGATCCCGCGCAACCTGCCCGAACCGCCAAAGGGCAAAACCATCGTCATTGGTGCGGGCAAGGCATCGGCCAATATGGCACGCGAGTTCGAGAAAGCCTGGAAAGGTGACGTCGAAGGTCTGGTCGTCACCCGCTA
>NZ_DCAO01000109.1:65413-65931 GCF_002311515.1 Thalassospira sp. UBA1131 | reverse complement strand
GGTGGATCGGCCCTTCTTGCCCTGCCCGGTCCGGGCTTGACGCTTGAAGACAAACAGGCCATCAGCAAGGCGCTTTTGCGCAGTGGCGCAACGATTTCGGAAATGAACTGTGTGCGCAAACACCTCTCCGCGATCAAGGGGGGCCGCCTGGCCAAGGCCTCGGCACCGGCGCGCATGGTGACCTATCTTGTATCTGATGTGCCGGGCGACGATCCGGCGATCATTGCGTCTGGCCCGACCGTATCCGATCCCACAACCGGGCAGGATGCGCTTGATATCATCCGCCATTATCAGATCGACATCCCGCAGGCTGCCAAGGACCTTCTGCAAAGTGCAAAGGACGAGACAATCAAACCCGATGATCCCTGCTTTGACGGCCATGAAACCATCATGCTGGCCCGCCCGCAGGATAGCCTCGAGGCCGCAGCATCGGTTGCACGTGACATGGGGCTGAATGCCGTCATCCTTGGTGACGCCATAGAGGGTGAGGCACGCGAAGTCGCCATCGTTCATGCCGG
>NZ_DCAO01000109.1:55554-65230 GCF_002311515.1 Thalassospira sp. UBA1131 | reverse complement strand
GACAACGCCGGGGCAATCATTGACGCCAAAAGTTGGCAAAACGCCCAGAAGGCCGGTATCGACCTTCGCGAATATCTGGTCAACAACGATGCCTATAGCGCGTTTGCCAAGATCGATGATCTTCTGGTGACCGGCCCGACCCTGACCAATGTGAATGATTTTCGTGCCATTCTGATCGAATAAATCCAGGGGATCAGGCGCCGGGTTTTGGCATCCATGGCCGGACCCAGCCAAGCCCGTCTTCGGTCTTGCCGTGCGGTTTGTATTCGCAGCCGATCCAGCCTTCATAGCCAATGCGATCCAGCATATAGAACAGGAAGGGGTAATTAAGTTCCCCGCTGTCAGGCTCATGCCGACCCGGTGCACCGGCGACCTGAACATGGGCGATGCTGTCGATATGCTTATCCAGCCGCGCGGCGATGTTCCCGCCAACAATCTGGGCGTGATAGATATCGAACTGCAGTTTCAGCCGCGGGTGATCAAGCTGTTCAAGGATCACGGCCGCCTGTTCGATGGAATTAAGCAAATAACCCGGCATATCAAGCGGATTGATCGGCTCGATCAGGATATCGACCCCGGCCTGATCGGCAAGGTCCGCAGCATAAAGCAGATTGTCGCAATAAAGCCGGGCAAGTTCGCCGGGATCTTCCCCCTTGCCCATCAGCCCGGCCATGCAATGGAGCATCTTGCAATCGGTTGCCGCCGCGTAATCAAGCGCCTGCACGACAGAGTCGCGAAAAGCTTCCTCGCGCCCCGGGCGACAGGCAAGACCGCGGTCACCCGCCTCCCAGTTACCGGCGGGCAGGTTGAACAAAACCTGCTCCAGACCGTTGTCGCTCAGAAGCGATTTGACCGTGGAAAGCGGCATGTCATAGGCGCCGATATATTCCACCCCGACAAAGCCTGCATCTGCCGCCGCGGCGAACCGTTTTTCAAACGGCAAGTCGGCAAACAGAAACGAAAGGTTGGCGGCAAAGCGGGGCATGATCCATCCACACGAGTGATTAACAATCGCATATGGTTTCCGATGCAGCCCGCAAGGTCAATCGTCAATCGCCGGATTGCTCGGGAATTGGCGCCGAAGATGCCACTTCGCTTCTGATCCACTCCCCGAATGCTTCAACTTCGCGAAGGTTATCGCCCCGGCCAGTGTGCACATAGTGATAACAATGCCCTTTGATTTCCGGGCCAAATGGCATCACCAGCAATCCTGCATCAATTTCTGCGCGCACCATCACCGGACTGGCCAAAACAACGCCTTGGCCAGCAATCGCCGCCTGAATGGCGTGACTGTCATCGGAAAAACTGATCCCCGCAGATGGCAAGTGATCTGCTGCACCTGCCACCTGCCCCCATCTTTGCCATGTCGGGGTCGCGTCATCCGGGCGCAACCAGTCAAAATGCAGCAAGGTCGCATTGCGCAAGTCTTCCGGTTTTTTCAGGCCCAGTGCCGGACTGCAAAGTGGCACGAACTGTTCGCGAAACATCTTGTGCGCAACCAATCCCGGATAGGGCCCAACACCATATCGAATGGCCGCATCCGCCACACCACCGGCAAGGTCGACGGCCTCTGGCGAGGTATGAAGTCGCAAGTTGATATCAGGGTATTCTGCCTGAAACCCAGACAGGCGTGGCAACAGCCATTTTGCCGCAAAGGATGGAATGACTGAAACCGTCATGCTGCGCGATACCGGGCGGTTCCGCACCCGATCAACCGCCTTGGCAAAGGCGGCAAAGCCATCACGCAAAACCGGATATAGCTCCTGCCCGACATCGGTCAGAACAACCTGCCGTGGCTTGCGGTCAAACAACCGGACACCCAGCGTTTCTTCAAGCAGACGCACTTGATGGCTGATCGCGGTCGGCGTGACGCCAAGCTCGGATGCGGCATTCTTGAAACTTTGATGGCGTGCTGCGGCTTCAAAGGCGCGCAGGGTCGCAAGCGGCGGCAACGACATATGAATGAATTCAACTCATCTGTTTGCTGAGGAATTCGATTTTGCCGTGTGAATTAAATTCCGTCAATCCTTGGTTATCAAACCAAAACACAGATGAACCATTTTCATCACATGGAGAACATGATGACCAGAATTCTTCATATCGACAGCAGCGCCCGGCCCGGCAGATCCGATCAGAAACAGCATGGTTCGCACAGCCGCCGCTTGTCGGCCAAGTTCATAGACCACTGGCTGGCCAAGCGACCGGAAACCGAAATCATCTATCGCGATGTCGGTGCAAATCCGCCAAGCCCGGTGACCGGGGATTGGGTCCATGCTGCATTCACTAAACCCGAAGACCGCGAAGCATGGATGCACCACACCTTGCGCGAAAGCGATCAATTGGTCGACGAACTGCTTGCCGCCGACATCATCGTTGCCGGGGTGCCAATGTATAATTTCGGCTTGCCGTCACAGATGAAGGCCTGGGTCGATAACATTGTCCGCGTCGGCCGGACATTCGGTTTTGACCGAACGCGTGGCGACGTTCCCTACTGGCCAATGGTGACCGGCAACAAATCGATTGTCGCCCTGTCATCACGTGGCGACCATGGCTATGGGCCGGATGGTCGTATTGCGCACCTGAACTTTGTCGAAGGCGGGCTGTTTACCCCGCTGCAATATATCGGCATCACCGATCAGTTTGGCGCCGCGATTGAATATGACGAGTTTGCCGACGAACGAACCGATGCCTCCATTCATGCAGCCGAACAAGAAGTCATCGGCCTTGTTGATCGGCTTCTTGCGAAACATCGCGATGTAAAGGTCGCATGATTTCCCTGGCGGGACGGCCCGACCTTCCCGCCAATTTTCGCACATACCCGCACAGCTATCTGACGGATTTCACACCACAGACCAAGACAGAGAAAGAACGGCAGGTTATAAGCAGGGTCATTGATCGGGCTATCACGATAATAAGGACTGACCATGAATAACGCATTCACCCTTCATCCCCAGCTTGCCGCCGATACCACCCTTGTCACCGACGGGCCGCTATCGCATGTGCTTTTGATGAACGATGCGCGTTATCCGTGGCTTATTCTGGTACCAAGGCGCCCCGACCTTGTCGATTATGACGACCTGAGTGCGGAAGACCGCAAAATCCTTGGTGACGAAGTCGCTGCCGTTTCAAGCGTCATCAAACGTCGCTTTGATGCCTTCAAAACCAATGTCGCGATGCTGGGCAATATGGTGCCGCAGCTTCATTGCCACGTCATTGGCCGTTTCAAGGACGACGCCGCATGGCCGGGCCCGGTTTGGGGCGTTGGCACCGCCGAACCCTATGACGAAGACGAAGGCCGTGACCGTCTGGCCGTCCTTCGTGCCGATCTGATATCGGCCTTCAAGCATCTTTGAGGGCCATCCCTGACATCGCCACGGCGCAAACACAGTGCCACCAGCAAAAAGGCCACACCCCATGCCGGATCTGGAACGCGATACGATATTCCTGCTCAAACCCGACTTTGAAGATCCCGCATGGCCAAACCAACGCTTTTACTGCTGGCATTGTGCGTTGATTGACGGGGTTCTGGGATCTTTCCCGGACTTGCTTGCCGGACTTGATATTCGCCATATCAATTGGCCCCGTCCCCGGCACGACGTGATTGCGCTTTTGGGCGAAGATCATCAGTCACTTCCGGTAATGATCCTGAAATCCGGCGAGACATCATCACTTCAAACCGGTACCGCAAATGGTCATGCCTTCATTGATGGCAAGGACAACATTTTGCTGGCTTTGAGCGAACGACACGGCTTCCCTGTTCCTCACCCTTGACGCATATCAAGGCAGCCAAGTTTGGAATAATGCAAAAGACGGACAGAACGAATTTTCGGGATGTCCGTCATGCAGCTTGCCCTTTACGAAAAATACGACCTGCGACTGCCGCGCTATACCAGCTATCCGACCGCGCCGCATTTCCATGCCGATGTGAATGGCGAGGTGTTTGAAGGCTGGCTGGGTGATCTTGATCCCGCGCAACCTCTATCGCTTTATCTGCACGTCCCCTATTGCGAGGAAATGTGCTGGTTCTGCGGCTGCAACACCAAGATCACCAAAACTTACAAGCCGGTAAATGGCTATGTCACAGCCCTTCTGACCGAGATCGAAGGCACGCTTGGCAAACTGCCCACAGATCAGAAATTCACTGTGTCGCACATTCACTTTGGCGGCGGCAGCCCGACCATTCTCAAGGCCGATGATCTGCGCGCCATCATGGCCGCAATTCGTTGTCGCCTTGATATCCTTGAGGATGCCGAAATCGCCATTGAAATGGATCCGCGCACGGCGACCGATGACTTCATGGAAGCCATGGTCGAATGCGGCTTTAACCGTGCCAGTATCGGCATTCAGGACTTCAACCAACAGGTCCAGACGGCGGTCAACCGCATTCAAAGCATGCAGCTTGTCCGTGATGTGATTGCCAAATTGCGCTCGCACGGGATTGCCGGCATCAATGTCGATCTGATGTATGGCCTGCCGTTCCAGACCGTGGACTCACTGCGCGAAACGGTTGATCAGACTGTGGAGCTTTGCCCCGACCGGCTGTCGGTCTTTGGCTATGCCCATGTGCCATGGATGAAAAAGCATCAACAGCTTATCCCGACCGAGGCCCTGCCAAATACCGCGGAACGCTGGGCACAGTATGAGGAAATCCAGAACCGCCTTGCCAAGCATGGCTTTGTCGCCATCGGACTTGATCACTTCGCCCATCAGGCCGATAGCATGGCACGCGCCCTGTCTGATGGCCTGCTGCATCGGAATTTCCAGGGCTACACCACCGACCGGGCAGAAGCCCTGATCGGGTTTGGCCCGTCTGCGATTTCGTCCCTGCCGCAGGGTTATGCGCAAAATGACCCGGCGCTGGCCCGCTGGCAGCGCGCGGTCGAAGGTGGCAAATGCGCCATTGAAAAGGGTGTTGCCCTGACCAGCGAAGACAAATTGCGCCGCGACATCATTAATGAGTTGATGTGCAATCTTGCCGTTGACCTTGACCCGGTTTGCGCCAGCCACGGCATTTCGGCCGATCGCTTCGCACCAGAACTTGAGCGCATCAAGGCAATGACCCGGGATGGCATTGTCGAAGTTCAGGGGAATTACATTAAACTGAGCGAGTTGGGCCGTCCGCTGGTGCGCGCCGTTTGTGCTGCATTTGATACCTATCTGAACCACGCGCACGGGCGTCATTCACAAGCCGTTTGATAAAACAAACACACTGCATGAAGGGAGCCAAATGGCTCCCTTTTTTTATTCGGTTCAGGCCCCTTTGCGCAGGGTCAGAATGACAATACCGCTGACGACGACCAACCCGCCCAGCATCTGGATCGGGCTGATCATCTGCCCCAGAATGACCCAGCCAAACAGCAATGTCGCGATCGGCTCCATATTCATCACCGGCGCATTGCGCGCCATATCAAGGCGCGGCACATTGATGAACAGAACTGCGAACGCCCCGCCATAAAGCAGCATCAAGGCCATAAGCCCCATCCATCCCGGCGTGGCATTCGGAAGCCCCATGCCACCCGGCACGACATCACCGATCCCGGCAATGATCATCGAAACAAAAACAACCAGCATGGTGAACATCGAGCGCACCGGCCCGCTGATCCCGGCAAGCTTGTGATCGGTCACCCAGAAAGCCACCGAAAGAACGGTCGCCGCCATCAGGGCAAAGCCGATGCCCAGCCACCAGCTTGATGTCACCTCTTCCCCGCCGCCGAGGATGCCCGGAAGATCAAGCGCCAGCACAAGGCCCGACAGGATAAACAACATCAGACCTGCTGCGCGCAGCGTCGGGCGCGGACCGCCAAGCCCCCATGTCAGCAAGGCGAGGATAATCGGAAACGTATTGGCCGTCAGCAACGCCAGGGCAACCGGCACACGGGCAACTGCGGAATAAAGACACAGGCTCTGGATTGTGATCATCAGGCCAAGCACCAATTGCCAGCGCACCAGGCCACGCGGCAAACGGATGGAATGACGTTTGAAATAGACGATCGCAACCAGGATCGAAAGCGCAACAGCCGAGCGGCATAAAACAGCCAGAAGCAGCCCTGTCCCGTTTTCAAATGTCAGACGTGCGGCAACATGGTTTGCCGCAAAAAAGCAGGCAACAGCAGCCAAAATCGCAACAGCAATGTGGCGTGGAAACAATTGCGGTGCATTTAACGCACGCACAGCTGTCGGATCAGTCGGGGACGAAGACATCGGGGCGATATTCCTTGGTGGTGGTGCCCGGCGAATAGACCCGATACACCACAACAAAACAAGGTGTTATCGACCTTTCAGGTCAGGGAGCGCCCAAAAGCTCCAGACAGCGCTGCGCAACCATGCGGGCCGGCTGCAAGGACGGATGCTTGAATGGCACCAGTTCGGTGTCGGGCAAAAGCGGTCTGGCGTAGCCGCCCTCATAAAGGCTTTGATGCAGGCGTTTGTGCCGTTTGTTGGCCAGACCATCTGGATCAAAGATATAGACGCCACCCGGTGCCGCCGCCGCCTCGCAACACATCGAAACGGAATCACTTGTCACGATCTTCACATCGGCAAGTGCTAGATAGCCGAAATACGGGTTTTCGGCCTGGGATGTCCAGTCATGCAGGTGATAAGGCACGCCAGATGTCGCCAACCGCTCAGCAATCAGGGCTTCGTTTTCCACACCCGTACGGCGGCTGGTGGTGACAAGCAAAGACCCGTTGACCGCACTTGCGGCTTCAACCGCCTTGTCGATCAGTTGTTCTGCCATTTCCTTTGTAAAGGTCGTGCGCTTGGTACTTCCGCCAATGATTAGGGCAAACTTTGGCTCGGGCAGACCTTTGAAATGCGGGCGCCATTTGTCGGCCTCGATCAAAAGCCTGCTTTCGGTCACACGGTGCGGCGCACCCGGGATTTCAACGATGTTCTCACGAATGACAGAACGGTCATGTGCCGGCACGGCAATCAGGTCAAAGGCACTTTCGAAGCCATCCGGGCGCATGATGATGCAAATGCGTGTGTGCCCGCGACTTTGCTTTTTGATCCAGCGTGCCACGGGTGCAGAACGCCGCCCGCAACAGATGACAAGATCCGGCCAGGGTGCCACCAGTCGCCTGCGCGATGCCTCATCAATCCCGATCAGACTGGTTCTGCGGATAAAGTTCGGAAGACGCACAAATTTCGTAAACCCGATATCAATGCGCTTGAAAGGCTGTGCCAATGCCTCGGCAACCCCCAAACACTGATTGACATTGCCGGTCCGGTCATCGGCCAGAACCCAGATCAGGTGTGTGTCTTCGTCGCTCATGCAGGGAACTTTCCTGACAGGTTTGTTCGGGCTTGATCAACCGTGCGTAAATGTGGTCTGAAAATCCCGCGGATGCTCTCCTGATAGGTACAGCCTGATCCAACGATTATCAAGCACGAGAAGCATCGGTAAAATTTGCGCTGGGCTTTGAAATCTTTTTGTAATCTAATCCCGACGCCCCACCTTTAAGGGAAGACTTCCCACCCTTAAGAAGGGGTCGATCAAAGCCCAACGCCAACGTGGACAGAATGCTGAACTCTTCGGTTTCAATCAAAAGAATATCCCGGATCGTATTATGCGGTTTGCTCGCACTGCTGCCGGTAACCGTCTGGTTGGTCACGACGTTCTGGCATGAGGCAAAGCTGATCGACATCACCGAAGATGGGCGCAACAAGCTTGAGCTGTATCGGTCCAACCTTCAGGGCGCGATCAAGGAACACGAATATCTGCCGATTACGCTGGCATCGGATAAACGCATCATCGATCTTGCAATTCATGCCGATCCGGTGATCGCCAAGGCCGTCAACATTTACCTTGAAAAACTGGCAGCCGACAGCGGCGCCTCAGACATCTATTTCATGGATCAAAATGGCGACACCCTGGCTGCCAGCAACTGGAACAGCGATGCATCCTTTATCGGGCGCAACTTCTCCTTCCGCCCCTATTTCCAGCAGGCCAAAAGCGGCCTGACCGGTCATTACTTTGCCTTCGGGATTACCTCGAACGTACCGGGTTATTATATCTCCCACCCGGTGCGCCCGGACGGGACGAGTTTTGCAGGGGCCGTCGTGGTCAAGACCCACCTTGAAACCCTTGTGCAGCGCTGGGCACGCGGCAGCGAAAGCGTTCTGGTCACCGATCAGAACGGCGTCGTTATTATTTCATCCAACCTCGATTGGCGGTTTCGTGATCTTGCCGGGCTCGGCAACAATGATCGCCCCCGCCTGATCGCGTCGCGCAAATATGGTGACTACCCGCTTGAACCGATGCCGTTGCTGGATGGGGCGTGGCCGGTTGACGACAGCCCGGCAATCCTCAGCCTCGGCCCGGTTGCCAGCGAAGACGAGGCACGAACCGCCAACGAACAAGCAACCGGCAAATCGCAAACGCGCCAGACCACGCCAGACAAGACAACCTATCTGGTCACGGCAAGCACACTTCCCAAGCAGGGCTGGCGGATGTTTCTTCTGACCGATAAATCCGTGCTGGATCGATCCGTGATCAGTGCCGGTGCAATGGGCGGCGCTGCGCATATCATTCTGACCGGTCTGATTTTCATCATCCTGCAACGCCGGCGCGCGATGCTTGAACAGCTTGAAATCCGCGACTGGTCGCAACGCGAACTTGAACGCCAAGTTCGCCTGCGCACGACCGACCTTATGAACACCAACCAGCGCCTGGCAGAAGAAATTACCGAACGGTCACGTACCGAAGACGCGCTGCGCACGGCACAAGCCGAACTGGTCCAAACCAGCAAGCTTGCCGCCCTTGGTCAGATGTCCGCAGGGATCGCCCATGAAATCAACCAGCCCCTGACCGCCATCCGGAACTATGCGGAAAACGCGATGAAGTTCATCGCGCGCGACAATAAGGAAACGGCAAACCGCAACCTGCAACGGATTTCAGAACTGACCGATCGCATGGGGCGCATTACCGGCAACCTCAAAACATTTTCGCGCCGCCCGGAACAGGATAATCATCCGGTCGATGTCCCGGCCCAGATGCAAATGGCAATCGATCTTGCGATTGAAAGCGGGCGCGCAGGTGTCGAAAACATCACCCTGCACCAGCACGGCGATGTCAAACACGTGATTGCCGAAGCCAATCAGCTGACCCAGGTCTTTACCAATCTGATCAATAACGCGGCGGATGCCTGCCAGAATATGGCAAACCCCGAAATCGATATCGCGATTACCGGCGGCGAAGACCGGGTGATTGTGAAGGTAAATGACAACGGGCATGGCATTTTGCCAGACAACCTGCCCAAGCTTTTTGACCCATTCTTTACCACCAAACCGTTTGGTGATGGTCTGGGGCTCGGGCTTTCGATCTGTTATGGCATCATTCGAAGCTTTGGCGGAACGCTCCGTGCGGAAAACCGCCCGCAAGGCGGCGCATCCTTCATTGTCGAGCTCCGCTACGATGGCCCCGGCGATACGGAGCCGAAAAACAGCATCTCGACGCCCGCCTTCACGGCTGCTAAAACACCGTCAGAAACCCGCACATACCTTGCAAACCATCACGATCAGGGCTGACACGCAAATTGTCCTCTGATCCTGTTATCGGGTCAAAGGATAAGCCAGTGCCAACCAGTGCCGAATGCGTTCTGTTTGTTGATGACGACGAAGATGTGCGTGAAGCCGCACAGCAAACGCTGGAACTTGCCGACATCCCTGTCGAAGT
>NZ_DCAO01000109.1:46576-55420 GCF_002311515.1 Thalassospira sp. UBA1131 | reverse complement strand
GTGGTGATTTCCGACATTCGCATGCCGAAGATGGATGGCCTTGATCTGCTGACAGAGGTCAAAAAGATCGATCCGGAAATGCCGGTTATTCTGGTCACCGGGCATGGGGATGTCGCAACCGCCGTTCAGGCCATGCATGACGGGGCTTTTGATTTTATCGAAAAGCCCTATGCCCCGGATCTGTTCATCGACATTACCCGCCGCGCAATGAGCCACCGCGCCCTTGTGCTTGAAAACCGCACACTCAAGATCGAACTCGCACGCCATTCCAAAAACGCGTCGGACTTTATCGGCCGCAATCCGGCGATGGAAAAGCTCCGCACCCTGATCGGCAATGTCGCGGCCACCAACGCCCATGTCCTGATCAACGGCGAAACCGGATCGGGCAAGGAAGTGATCGCGCGCAATCTGCATGAAATGTCGGGGCGTCCCGGCCCGTTTGTGGCGGTGAATTGCGGCGGCATGCCCGAACATCTGATTGAATCAGAACTGTTTGGCCACGAAGCCGGCGCCTTCACCGGGGCCGATCACAAACGCATCGGCAAGTTCGAGTTTGCCGACAAGGGCACGCTGTTCCTTGATGAAATCGAAAGCATGCCGCTGGCGCTGCAAATCAAATTGCTGCGGGTTTTGCAAGAACGCGCGGTTGAACGGCTTGGATCAAATCGGGTTCTGCCGATCGACTTGCGGGTTATTGCTGCCACCAAGGTCGATCTGCGGTCGGCCTCGGCACGTGGTGAGTTTCGCGAAGATCTTTATTATCGCCTGAATGTCGTGCAACTGCATATCCCCCCGCTTCGTGATCGCAAGGATGACATCGCGCTGTTGTTTGAATATTTCACCCGCGATGCCGCCAAGCGGTTTGAGCGTACCGTCACCGCCTTGAGTGCGGCGGAACTGGCACGGTTCAATGCCTATGACTGGCCGGGCAATGTACGCGAACTCCGCAATGCCGCCGAACGCCGGGTTCTTGGCCTTGATCCCCTGGCAAACAGCGAGGATGGCGAAGACAGTTATGCCGTTCCCCTGCCCCAGCAAGTCGAGGCATTTGAAAAAAGCCTGATTACCGAAGCCCTGCGCGAACATGGCGGCAATGTTACGGCCACGGTCAGTGCGCTTGGCGTCCCGCGCAAGACGTTTTACGACAAGCTGACCAAATACAACATTGTCCCCGCCGAATTCCGACGCCCGCGCTAATCAACCGATCAGGAGCCCGTCAATTAGACGGGCTTTTTTCTGTCGTCCGGTCCGTCAAATCCGCGCCCGGCATCGTGTGTGACAGTCCGCACACTGGCATGAAACTCGTGTGCGCCTTCACACACGAAATAGCCAAAATTTGCTGCATCGCAGCAACGTGAAATTCACCTTATTTCATTGATATAATTACATAAATCCAACTGATTTCGAACTGGCCCAGTGCTTGCTGATTACGGCACAGCGCCAAACGGCGTTTTAGAACGACGCCAAAAATGGCGCGCTAACGGGAAAACAGATTTAATTCATCAAGGGAGACGTTTTGATGCGTCCTATCAGCAAAAGCATTCTTGCTGCTGGCGTTGCTGCCGCAGCACTTCTGGGGTCCAACTTTGCCGCGTCGGCACAGGAAGTGATCAAGTTCGCGCACGTTGTTGCGCCGAACACCCCGAAAGGCCAGGGTGCCGACTTCTTCAAAAAACGCGCTGAAGAAATTCTCGGCGACAAGGTTCAGATCGAAATCTATCCGAACTCGCAGCTGTTTGATGACGACAAGGTTCTTGCCGCCATCCTGCGTGGTGACGTTCAGTTCGGTGCACCGTCGCTTGCGAAATTCGGCAAATGGACCAAGAAACTTCAGGTCTATGATCTTCCGTTCCTGTTCAAGGACATGGACGCGGTTTCCTGCTTCCAGAACGGCGAAAAAGGTCAGGAACTGCTGAACGCGATGTCGTCCAAAGGCCTGACCGGCGTTGGTTACTGGCACAATGGCCTGAAACAGCTTTCGGCCAACAAGCCGCTGCGCGCACCGGAAGATGCTGCTGGTCAGAAATTCCGTATTCAGTCGTCTGACGTCATCGCTGCCCAGTTCGAAGCTGTTGATGCGGTTCCGCAGAAAATGGCCTTCTCGGAAACCTACTCGGCCCTTCAGACCGGCGTTGTCGACGGTCAGGAAAACACCTGGTCNNCCACGGTCTGCTTGACTACATGGTTGTGACCTCGACCAAGTGGTGGGACGGTCTGGATCCGGAAATCCGCGACGGCCTTGCGCAGGCGATGAAAGAAGCCAGCGACTACGCAAACGGCCTGTCGGCGGAACTGACCGCTGAACAGCGTCAGGCAGTGATTGACTCCGGCGAAACCGAAATCCTGCAGCTTTCCGGCGAAGAATTCGCCAAATGGCAGACTGCAATGAAACCGGTTTGGGATGAGTTCTCTGGCGATATCGGCCAGGACATCATCGACGCCGCTGCTGCGTGCAACTGATCCGTACTTTTTTCCCAACATCATCGGAAAAGGGCCGTTCAAGATGATCTCAACGGTCGTTAACCGGCTGGAGGAGGGCATTATTGCCCTCCTGCTCGCCGCTATGACATCGCTTACCTTTGTAAACGTCGTCATGCGTTACGTGTTCAATTCCGGCCTGACCTGGGCCTTGGAAACCACGGAATTTCTTTTTGCCTGGCTGATCCTGTTTGGCATGTCCTATGGGGTCAAGGTTGGGTCGCACATCGGGGTGGACGCCCTCGTTCGCCTGTTCCCCAAGAATGCCCAGCGCGTCATCGGTCTGATCGTCGTCGCGGCCGGCATTCTGTATTCGAGCTGGCTGATTATTGGCGGCTGGGAGCTGGTCAGCTTCAATCACATGCTTGAAATGGAAGCCGAAGACAGCCCGATCATGCTGTGGATCGTCTATCTGATCATGCCGGTGGGTGCCGCTTTGCTGGCATTCCGTCTGGCACAGGTTGGCTGGCGCATCATTACCGGCCAACAGGTTGGCTTCAATCTGGCTGACGAAGCACGCGAAGCGATTGATCAGCTTGGCGCAAGCACTGTGGAGGACGACAAGTCCGCCACCGCTTCGACGCCAAAATCGTAAGCCGGACAGGGGGAACATTCAAATGACTATCGCATTCCTGTTTATCCTGCTGTTTGGCTTGATGGCGCTTGGCGCACCGATTGCCATTTCGTTGGGTGTTGCGTCGCTTTCGACCATCCTTCTCTTTGGCGACGACAGCCTTGCCACCCTGGCAGAAAAGCTTTTTGGCGGGATGGAACACTACACCCTTCTTGCCATTCCCTACTTCATTCTGGCATCTGCCTTCCTGTCGACCGGCGGTGTTGCCCGCCGTCTGATCCGCTTTGCCATTGATACCGTGGGCTGGTTCCCCGGTGGCCTTGCCATGGCATCAGTTCTGGCCTGCATGCTGTTTGCCGCTGTTTCGGGGTCAAGCCCGGCAACCGTCGTTGCCATCGGTTCCATCGTGATTGCCGGTATGGTACGCGCAGGTTACCCGCAAAGCTTTGCGGCTGGTGTGATCTGTAATGCCGGTACGCTTGGCATTCTGATCCCGCCATCCATCGTGATGGTTGTTTACGCCGCCGCAACCGAGGTTTCGGTTGGTCGCATGTTCCTTGCTGGCGTTATTCCGGGGATCATGGTCGGCCTGATGTTGATGATTGCGATCTATATCGTCGCACGCATCAAAAAACTGCCAAGCCAGCCCCGCCCGACCCTTGGTGAATGGGGCGGCGCGCTGTTTTCGGCATCGGGTGGCCTGTTGCTGGTTCTGCTGATCATGGGTGGCATTTATGGCGGGGTCTTCACCCCGACCGAGGCCGCGGCGGTTGCCGCGTTCTATGCCATGTTTGTTGCCGTCCTGTTTTACCGCGACATGGGCCCGATCAAGGAACTTTCATGGGTGCCTGAAAACGGCAATATCGGCATTGGCAGCCTGATGGCGCACAACCTTCCGAAAATGGGCAAGGCACTGGTCCTGATCCCGTTTGACAAGGAAGTCCGTCACGTCCTGCTTGATGCCGGCAAGGTCACGATCATGCTGATGTTCATCATCGCCAACGCGATGCTGTTTGCCCATGTTCTGACCTCTGAACGTATCCCGCACACCATTGCCGAAACCATCATTGGATGGGGTCTCCCGGCATGGGGCTTCCTGATTGTTGTTAACATCGTTCTGCTGATTGCCGGCAACTTCATGGAACCGTCGGCGATCCTTCTGATCATGGCGCCGATCCTGTTCCCGATTGCCATGCAGCTGGGCATTGATCCGATCCATCTGGGCATCATCATGGTGGTCAATATGGAAATCGGCATGATCACACCGCCGGTCGGATTGAACCTGTTTGTGACGTCCGGGATTACCGGCATGCCGTTGCTCAAGGTCGTTAAGGCCGCCTTCCCGTGGCTTCTGATCCTGCTGGGCTTCCTGGTCCTGATCACCTATGTCCCGGTGATATCGACCTGGCTTCCGACTACCCTGATGGGGCCGGAAAGGATCATGACCCACTAAGCGGGTTTGATCGCAGACACACAAAAATCAAGGGCGGCATTCGATCAGATGCCGCCCTTGCTGTATTTCAGTGCCACGGCCCGCGACATGCGGTAGTATTGGTTAAACCCATGACAACCAAGAAAAACCAGGCCTGATTGCGCCTCTGGAAGGAGCGGTTTCAAAATGTCCAAGATGAATTTCAACGACTATGGCCGCTGCATGGCGACCTATAACAGTTGGCAGAACGGCGTGCTGTTTGACCTCTGCGATCAGATCGGCGATGTCGAACGGCGGTTGGATCGCAATATGTTCTTTGGCTCCATCCACAACACGCTAAACCACATCCTGTATGTTGATCTGCGCATTCTGACCATCCTGCGCACCGGTGAAGTCGGTCCGTTCGAACCAACCACCATCGTTGCCGACGATTTCGAAACGCTGAAGGCCATGCGGGCCGAAGTCGATGCCGACATCACCGAATTCGTCGAAGGCACCGATCACAGCTGGCAGGATGAAATACGCGAACTGCCCTTCCCCGATGGCGTCACCCGCAAACTCCCCCGACAGCTGTTTCTGGTGCAACTGTTCAATCATCAAACCCATCATCGTTCTCAGATCACAAGCGAACTGCACAAGATGGGCCTTGATTACGGCAACACGGACGTGCCCTACACGCCCGATCTGCCAATAAGCTAACAAGCGATCCAAGCAACCGCTGGCAGAAGCCTGAATTTTATGGATAATACAGGGCTCGGGACTATCACACCCGACGCCCCACACTGCTGCGCCTTGGTCACTTTGCTTACCTGCGCGTGCTTGCATACTCCGCGCAACGCGTGCCCTCTGCTGGGGGCTCTGACCCGCCGCCAAACACTGAACGGAATTGATTGCGCATGTCCACGCCCCTGCCCGGCGCATCGCTTGACCCGAAAAAGCTTGCCATCTTGCTTGCCGCACTGGTTGCGACGGCACCATTTGCCATTGATACCTATCTGCCGGCGATCCCGGCCATGGCGCGCGACTTTGGCGAGGCCACCCATGCTGTTGAAGTTTCCGTCAGTACCTTCTTGATCGGATTTGCCTTGGGGCAACTGATCGGCGGACCGCTGTCTGACCGGATCGGTCGACGTCCCATCGCATTGGTCGGTTTGGTCATCTATATCGTCACCAGCGCGATCATCACCACCGTCGACAGCGCCTTTTCGCTTAATGTGATGCGCTTTTTCCAGGCCGTTGGCGGCGGATTTTCGATTGTGATTGTCGGTGCGTCGGTGCGCGATCTGTTTGAAGGCAAGGAAGCTGCGCGCATGTTTGCGCTGATTGCGGTGATCATGATGATTGCACCGCTTGTCGCACCAACCATCGGCTCGTTACTGCTGGTCTGGTCGACCTGGCAATCGATCTTCGTCCTGCTGATTGTCTATGGCAGCCTGATGCTTGCCATCGTTTACCTGAAGCTGCCCGAAACAAGCTTGATGCGCCGACGCCATCCCGGCCCGGTACGCCGGGTTTGGTGGACTTATCTGGAAGTCCTGCGCACGCGCAAGGCGGTTGGCTTTATGCTGACACATGCCGGGGCCAGTGCGGTGATGTTCAGTTTTGTCACCGACAGCCCATTTATGTATATCGATTTCTTTGGCGTGCCGCAGGCATACTTCCCCTATCTGTTCGGGGCCAATGTTGCGGTGATTATCATCTGTAACCGGCTCAACAACCCGTTGCTCAAACGCCTCGAATGCCATCAGATTCTAAAAATCGGCACCGGCATTCAACTTGTCGCGACCATCGGCCTGTTCATTGCGACAAATGTGTTTGAGCCAAGCTTGTGGACGGTGGTGCCGTTCATCATGTTCTCGGTCGGCCTGATCGGTCTGACGGCCCCGAATGCCACGGCATCCTTCATGCAGTACTTCCCGTATATCGGCGGTACGGCGACGGCCCTTTTGGGGACGATCCAGTTCGCCACCGGCGCGGTTGCTGGCATCGTCATCGGTCATTTTCACGACAACACTTTGTTGCCACTGACCGTATCGATGCTGGGCTTTGCGATTTTTGCCAATCTGATGGTTCATTTTATGGCCGATGCAAAACAGACAGAATCCCCTACCTGATCAAGTTGCTGATCAGCCGCCCATGCCACCACTCATTTCAGGATATCCTCAATGGCCCGGATGACATTTGACGACTATGGCTGCGCAATGGCCAAATACAACACGTGGCAGAACAATGTGCTTTATGATCTTTGCGATCAGATTGGCGACGAAGAACGCCGTCGTGATCGCGGCATGTTCTTTAAGTCGATCAATGCCACCCTTAACCATCTGGTCCATATAGACCGTCGTATTCTCAGCATCATGAAAACCGGAAACGCCCCGGTCTATGACGCCCACACACAGGTCGCCGATGATTTTGATGAGTTGCGCCAAATCCGCCGTGACCTTGATGCCGAGATCGAGGCTTTTGTCACCTCGGACAACCGTGACTGGCAGGATGGATATCGCGAATTCACCGGGGTCGACGGCATCACGCGCAACCTGCCCCGCCCGCTATTTTTGGTGCAATTCTTCAATCACCAAACCCATCACCGTTCCCAGATCACCAGCGAATTGCACAAGATGGGCATTGATTACGGCATCACCGACGTGCCGTTGACACCGGATTTGGGACTTTAACAGGCGGACTGTTAAAGCCCTCGCTGCCTATTTCCCGGTGAAGACCGGTTTGCGCTTTTCAAGAAACGCAGTGTAGCCTTCCTTGAAATCGGCACTTTCAAAGGCGCGGTAGCCTTCATCAAATTCATGCATGTCAATTGAGCCACCCTGGCGCAGACGGTTCACCATGCTTTTGTGCGCCCGTTGCGTCAGTGGCGCGCCACCGGCAATGCGTTTGCCGGTCTTGGCAACTTCCTCGTCAAACACTTCAAGTGCAACATGGCGGGCGATAAAGCCGATCTCGCGCGCACGGACGACGTCAAACACCTGCCCTTCAAGCAGGATTTCAAACAATGCCGCCTCGCCCAGCAGATCAAGCATGATTTCCAACTCGGGATAGCCAAGTGTTGCGCCCAGCTTCATCGGCGGCACTGCAAACTTTGCGTTATCGGCGGCAATGCGCATGTCGCACGCCGCTGCCAGCACGAAAGACGCCCCCATGCACGGGCCATCAATCGCGGCAATTACCGGATGGGTGCAGTTCTGAATGGTCTGAAGCGCCTCGGCATGCAGCATGCCGTAATCGCGTGCTTTCTCGAACCCTGACCGTTCACGCACGAACTCATGGATATCTGCCCCGGCACCAAAACCGGCCCCCTCGCCACCGCGAATAATCACGCAGCGCAGATCAAGATCATCCGACAATTCGTGGACAATCGTCGCCAACGCGCCCCACATCGGTTTGGTCAGGGCGTTTTTGCGTTCCGGCTGACAGATCGTGATGGTGGCAACGCGATCATCAATGGTGACATTCAGTCCGGTCTGATCAGTCATGGCATTTCCTTTTGGGGCTTGCTGTATGGGCACAGCTTAAATCGGCATAACGATACCGAATAAACCCAAAATGCTGTTTTGCCAACAAAAGACCAATTGGTTGCGCCCGACTGCGGTTAATCCCGCAACGTGCCAAGCTTTTCGCCCAGCCATTTGACAGCCTGTTCAACATCGGCCTCATAATGGATTGCCGGCGGCTTCATCCCGTGCACAAACAAGTCGCGCCGGATATCATGTTTCGTGCCGCTAAAGACAATCAGCCCACCCCGGCTGCGCACTTTTTGAACGAGGCTCGCCAGCGTATTGGCCGCCGTCGAATCAAGAAAAGGCACGGCTGAAAAATCAACAACCAGTGCGCGGCGCGTATCACCGATCCGATCCAAGACCGACCCGAAGGCCGCCGTCGCCCCAAAGAAAAAGACGCCGGAAATTCGGTAAACAACAATGTCGGGATCGCCGGCCGATACGGGGTCCGATGCCATCAAGACAACCTGATTATCCGCCCGGTCTTCGGCAACAAAAGGTGTGGCACTTTCGATATCGGCCATGCGTGACATACGACGGATAAACAGAACCGATCCCAACGCAAAACCGACAACAATCGCCTCAAGCAGATCGCGAAACACGGTCAGAAGCAACGTTGTCAGCAAAACCGCCGCGTCACCACGCGATGATCGCAGCAAAGTAACGATGGCGTGCTTTTCGATCATGTTCCAGGCAACGGTTGCCAACAGACCGGCAAGGCATGCCAGGGGAATGAACCCCGCCAAGGGGGCCGCAATCAGAATGAACAGCAACAGAAATACGCCGTGCAAAATTCCGGCGATCGGACCGTGTGCCTTGGATCGCACATTGGTTGCTGTGCGCGCGAT
>NZ_DCAO01000109.1:25929-46451 GCF_002311515.1 Thalassospira sp. UBA1131 | reverse complement strand
GTCATGCCATCGGCCACCACAGCAGACAGCAGCGACTCAATCGCCCCCAAAAGTGCAAAGGCAATGGCGTTTGGAAGCACCGCCTGCGCCTTGGCAAAATCAATTTCGGGCAAGGATGGCATTGGAAAACTGCTTGGAATGCCGCCGTAAATACTGCTGATCGTCGCAACCGGAAGATCAAACACAGCCGTTATCAACGCGGCACCGACCACGGCAATAAGCATGCCCGGCCAATGCGGGCGAACATATTTAAGCCCGACAATCACCAGAATAGTCGACCCTGACAGCATCACGGTCGCAACATCCATACTCGGCAATGCGGCCCAGATAACCGGCAATTTCTCAAGAAACGGCCCCGGCTCCGGACCACCAAGATCAAGTCCAAGCAGATCCTTGATCTGGCTGGCAAAGATGATGAAGGCAATTCCGGCGGTAAATCCAACCGTCACAGGATAGGGAATAAACTTGATATAGGTGCCCAGCCTGAACAGGCCGATTAAAACCAGAAGCACGCCCGCCATGCTCGTTGCCAGCAACAGGCCATCCATGCCGTGCGCCTGAACGGTGGCTGCGACCAGAACAATAAAGGCACCAGCCGGCCCCCCGATCTGAAACCGGCTCCCGCCCAGAAGCGAGACCAGTATCCCGCCAATAATCGCGGTATAAAGGCCTTGTGCCGGTGTCGCCCCGGATGCAATTGCAATCGCCATCGACAATGGCAACGCAACAATCGCAACCGTCAGCCCGGCAATCGCGTCTGCACGCAATTGCGCAAAACCGTACCCTTCACGCAGAACGGTGATCAGTTTCGGTGTAAACAGTTCGACAAAATCCGGCTTGGGATACCGGCTCTTCTCTGGATTTTCTGTCTTCATTTTGCTTGGCACCCTCATTGGGTGATTGCACACATCAATTCCCCGCCGCGGCCGGGATGATACAGGCCCTTACCGATCAGCGGTCACCAAATTTGGCGACTGCACGAACCGGCATTTTTGACTGCACGCTAATCGTTTCTCGATTGTCGGGTTTCCGATTCCTTCAGCCGAACACCCCGACCGGCCCCCATACTCGGAGCCTGTTCGCCAATAAGCTCGATACCTGCACGGTCAAGCGCATCAACCACCTTTGAAAGGGTATCTACGACTCCTCGTACATTGCCCTGACTGGCTTCCATGCGCTGAATGGTCGGAACCGAGACCCCTGACATTTCTGCCAGCATTTTCTGATCAATCCCCAAAAGGGCCCGCGCGGCCCGCATCTGTCCGGCTGTAATCATCAAGTCACCCTTCCAACAGGCAGATCATCAAACTCCAGATGTAACAAATTCACCTTATAACTTCAATTATGATATCTCAGATATCATTACTGGCGCATTATGTATCATCCTGACAACGACAGCACCCCACCTGAAACCCCTTGCTCGGGCAACAGAAACCTCAACTGAACCTGACCAAATGGTCAGCGGCTTTTCTTTGCGCTTTTCGGCCAAAAGCGCTAAGAGGTCGGCAAATAGTCGATCCGGAGAAGGTATAGCCGCCATGACCACTGAGAAACCGACCGCGCATTGCACCTATGCTGCCAAAACTGTCGCCAAGATTTTGCTGGATATCGGGGCTGTTAATTTCCGCCCGGAAGAGGCCTATATCCTGACATCCGGCTGGGCCAGCCCGGTTTACATCGATTGCCGCAAACTGATTTCCTTCCCGCGCGCACGTCGCAAGGTCATTGAACTCGCCGCCCGTCAGGTATCCGATGCGGCTGGCTACGAGGCCTTTGACGCGGTTGCTGGCGGTGAAACGGCTGGTATCCCGTATTCCGCGTGGCTTGCCGATGCGCTTGACCTGCCGATGCAGTATGTCCGCAAAAAGCCCAAGGGCTTTGGCCGCAAGGCCCGCATCGAAGGCGATATCCACGAAGGACAGCGTGTTCTTCTGGTCGAAGACCTTGCCACTGACGGCGCATCAAAGGTCAACTTCGTCAACGCCATCCGCGAAGCCGGTGCCGAGTGCAAACATGCCTTTGTCGTCTTCTTCTATGACATCTTCGAAGGCGCGCTTGATGAACTGCGCAAGGACGACATCGAAATGCATTACCTTGCAACCTGGGCCGATGTCCTCGCCGTTGCCGAAGAAGGCGAATATTTCAGCAGGGATTCCATCGAAGGCGTGCGTTCCTTCCTGAACGACCCGATCGGCTGGTCAAAGGCCAATGGCGGCAAGCACGACTAATCCAGCGCGATCACAAACACGAAAAACGCCCGCACGATAAATTCGGCGGGCGTTTTTTTTTTGCCTTTATGGCGGCTCACAGCGTAATCACATGACCGACTTGGCGGTCGCAAGGACGATGCTGTCTTGCGGTATCATACGTAAACGATTTGCCAGATATCCTTCCTTGCACGCGATGAATTCGTGAATTTCCCGATAATAGGTGGCGGGCACAGCGTTTCGGACCGTCTCATGCTTGACCAAATCGCTTGCCCAGCCGCGCAACCCGGGAAAGCCGGCAAACAGATCCCGGTTCAGCCCGACCGCGATCAGGGCAAACGGCCGAAAAACTGTCGCAAAAACGATATCGAGCATCGAAAGGTCTTTGTCCGCGTCCACGGCCTGTGGCGATATCAGATCCGACACAATCGACATCTGTTTGTTAATCTGATGCATCGTCGCATCGACGCTGCTTTCAGACAGATCGCGATAAATCAGATCCGCGGTAAGGGATAATAACTTATCGCCAATCGCAACCACCGCCTGCGCCAACGCGAGGTCATAGGCATCCGCCCCACACGGGCTTTTACCCGTTATTGCCTCAAGGTACTGACAGATGGCGGCGGCCTCAAACAAGGTCCGCTCATCATCAAGCACAAGAACAGGAACATTGCCGGTCGGGCTTAGTGCCAGAAACCAGTCCGGCTTGGCATCAAGGGCGATGTCGGTGCGTTTATGGGCTATGCCATTTTGCGCCAGAACTATCGCCACACGCTGGACATAGGGGCAAAGCCGGTGACCGATCAAATGATATGATGACATCAGCTCCACTCCCCCGCCGCATCACAACCAATCATCGCCTTAGCCCATATGATGGATGTTGAGTTTGTTACCATCGAGATCGCGAAAGTAGGCCGCGTAAAACCCGTTTTCGTGGCGCTGCCCCGGCTCACCTTCCGACGTCGCGCCAAGCGAGATCGCCTTTTTATAAAGCGCATCGACCTGATCACGTGACGCTGCTGAAAGGGCGATCATCGTCCCATTTCCAACCGTTGCCGCATTCCCGTCAAACGGAACATGCACCGAAAATGCCGGGCTGTTTTCGCCGGCACTCCAGACGATAAAGTCCGGCTGTTCAAAGACACGCTGCGCCCCAAATTCGGCAAGCAACGCGTCATAGAACGCGCCCGAACGGGATAGATCGTTGGTGCCGAGTGATGTGTATCCGATCATGTTTTCTTTCCTGACATATGTAGGTGAATTCCTTGATACCGACACCGTAAGGAATTTCAATTTTGCAATACATAGGCAATTTTGTAGTATCTGATTGCAAATTTGAAACGGAGCACCGATTGGACTGGAACTATATCAAGTCGTTTCTCGCCATCGCGGAAACAGGGTCGCTTGAACTGGCCGCGCAGAAAATCCGGGTAAGCAACACCACGGTGTTTCGCCATATTCATGCGCTTGAAGAACAGGCAGGCACCCGGCTTTTTGATCGCATCCGTGGCCAATACAGCCTGACCGATGCCGGGACAGAAATGCTTGTCCCCGCCCGTCAGATCATGAACAGCTTTGATGTCATCAACACCACCATTGCGGGGACAGACGCCACACCGGCCGGGTTGGTGCGCATCACCGCACCGACCAGTTTTTCCTATTTCTTTCTGCCAGACCATCTCGCCCGGTTTCAGGATCAATGGCCCGACATTCAGATCGAACTGCTTGCCAGCAACCTCGAATTCAATATGACGCAGCGATATGCCGATATTGCCGTTCGGGTTGCGGCCAACCCGCCCGAGCATCTTGTTGGCAAGGAAATCCGCACACTGGAATGGGGCATCTATGGTGCCGCAGACCGATATCAGCCGGCAAAGCTTGATGACCTGTTGGCGGAGCCCTTCATCGGTGCATCCGGAACACTGGCAAGCTACGCACCTTATAAATGGCTCGATGCGAACCGCCGCACGCCGCATAAACAGCAAACCGATGATCTGATCGCGATGGCGCATCTGGTGCGCGCCGGATGTGGTTTGGCCTGTTTGCCATCCGATCTTGCCCTTCCGGGTTTGCGGTTGCTTGCGCCGTTGCCGGAAATACCGGCAAACAAGCTTTGGGTTTTAACCCACCCTGATCTGCGCAACATTTCACGCATTCGCGAAACCATGCGATGGATCGCCAAATCATTGAAGGACGAACCGCGGCTTTCACCGGGCAAAGAACTGTGAATGTGACGAAGCTCGATATTACCGTCTGATTGCATTCGCTGGCGGCGCACTTGCCCGGACTGGACAGACTCCGCAACGACGTTCAATATGTTCGCAAGCAAAAGCAAAGTCATAGCAGCGACTGTGGCAGAGTTCGGGACAACAAACTGACGTGACCAAGGCGCGCCCGCCACCGGTCGGAGGAACAACGCATGTCGATGCGCAAGATTGCCAAATGCCTGCCCGCAATCGGACTGGGCCTTGCCCTGTCGGGGTGCGTGGCCCCGGTCGAAGAACCGGTCACGATGTCCAACAGCTCCGACACCATCGTTACCCCGTGGGGGGCACCAGCCCAGAATACCCGCCCGGCATCACCGGCCACCATGACGGGCTCTGCGTCTGCGGGGGAAAATGACAATCTCGTCATGATGGACGATCCCAATCGCAAGGCGATGGATGAAATGCGCCAAAAGCAGATCGACGAAGCCCGTATTGCGCTCGGCATTCTTGATCGAATGGCGCAGCGCTGCGTTCAATCCGGCGATGCTGCGGCCTGCACAACGCTTCAAACCAATTGGAGCACCCTGTCACAGCAACTGCACAATACGCTTTCGATGATGTCAGGCGACACGATGCAGATGCCAAACAGTGTTCCGACCGATGACCCGGCGATGCCCACCATGCCCGCGATGAACGACAGCGCACCGATGACACCTGCCCCTGTCACGCCCCCCGCGACAACAGGCCTTCCGGCTGGCGGCGACATCCCGACCATGGAAAAAACCATCCCGATGACCGAACCGGGTGCGGACGGGTGATACTTGGCCCGAAATTACAACTTGGAATAATTTAATTTGAGATAGAGCAAAGAAACCATCCCGAGACGACGATAGGGTAGCCACAGACATTAAGGCCAAGGGCAATTTGACAGATTTCGGGTCAGCCCCACGCCACCTACCGAATGGAGATCGGATCATGTATCGGGATATTCTTGTTCATATCGACACCTCAGCCGCCTGCAAGGAACGCCTTTCTGTTGCGTTGAAAGTTGCCAAGGCGCAGGACGCGCACCTTACCGGTCTTTTCCTGCTGCCCTATCCTGAGATTCCGCGCTTCATGGAAGTCCAGATCACCGAGGAAATCATCAATCAGCAGCGATCTGCGATGGCTGAAACCGCAAAGGCTGCACGCACCCAGTTTGAAGAAACCTGCAATGCGGCCGGTGTTGCTTTCAGCTGGCAGGAAACCTCCTGCCCGGCGTCCGAAATTGCTGATACCACCGCGATGTATGCCCGCCATCATGATCTGACGGTTCTGGGCCAGCACGACCCGGAAAGTTCCGATCCGTGCTCTGTCTCGGAAATGCCGGACAAAGTCATCCTGACCGCAGGCGCACCGGTTCTGCTTGTGCCCTATGTCGGCAAGTTTGATACCATCGGTGATCGCGTCATGGTTGCCTGGAAGCCCTATCGCGAGGCCGTGCGTGCCATGAATGACAGCATGCCGTTCCTCGAGGCCGCAAAATCCGTTCTGGTTCTTTGTGCCGACCCGAACAAGGGTGCCCGCGACACCATGCCGGTTCCGGGTGTCGATATTGGCGAACGCCTGAAATGCCATGGCGTGAATGCCAAGAAAGAAAGCATGAACGCTTCTGGCATCAGTGTTGGCGACCTTATTTTGTCGCGCGCAGCCGATGAAAGCATCGATCTGATGGTGTGCGGCGCCTATGGCCGTCCGCGCCTGCGTGAACTGATGCTTGGCGGCGTCACCCAACACCTTCTGCGTCACATGACTGTTCCGGTCCTGATGTCACACTAGGCAACAACATTCCGCATTCCCAAAAACCGGCCGGAACTTTCGGCCGGTTTTTTATTGGCTATGCCGATTGCGAGCTTGCTAACAGGCAATCGCACACCGACCAATCCCTTGTCTAGCCAAGGAAAAATCAAGAAATCCGCTTTTAACTCCATCACCAAATCCAGAATTTATCTGCAAATTTATCTGATCATCAACATTAATACATATTGAAAATCATATGTAATTTCTGTCATGATTGATTTTTCCGATGGATGAAAACGATTTAATTGTGGCGCAAAAGCTGTTCGAATCCTTGCCAAATGACGCCAACGAGGCCAAATTGGGTCTTAAGACAAAACGGAGCTTGCTCCGAAAAGAGATCGACACAAGAGAGATGGATCGCCTTCTCTGATCTGATGGTTCCAAACAAGACTGGAATCGCTTTAATTTTTGACAAGGGTCAATGCCGTATCGGCCTTCATGGTTGATAAGGGAACCATAAAGACCCGGTCGAACCGGAGGATATGTCCAGAATCAGGTCGCTGATCTGGACGAGACCAGAGCTTTGTGATGCCACGACCAGATACAAAGTCCGTGACACTGCAAAGAGACAGGCGAAAGAAACAAGTATGAATTACAACACCTTCTTCAAAGATGCGCTGTCCGGCCTCAAGGCTGAGGGCCGCTATCGTGTATTCGCCAATCTCGAACGTATTGTCGGAAAATTCCCCAAGGCGCTCTATCACCCTGATAACGGCGAAGCCCCGCGTGAAATCACCGTGTGGTGCTCGAACGATTATCTTGGCATGGGCCAACACCCCAAGGTGCTTGAAGCGATGCAAAACGCCATCACCGGTCAGGGTGGCGGTGCGGGTGGCACGCGCAATATTTCCGGTTCCAACCATCTGCATGTCGCGCTTGAGCGGGAGCTCGCTGACCTGCATGGCAAGGAAGCCGCCCTTCTGATGACCTCGGGCTATGTCGCGAACTGGACCACGCTGTCAACGCTGGGATCGAAGCTCCCGGATTGCGTAATCATTTCCGACTCCGAAAACCACAATTCCATGATCGAAGGCATGCGCCATTCCAAGGCAGAGCGCCGCATCTGGAAACATAACGACGTCGCCCATCTTGAAGAAATCCTCAAGGATCTCGGGCCGCAGCGCGCCAAGATCGTCGCGTTCGAGTCTGTCTATTCGATGGATGGCGACATCGCGCCGATCAGTCAGATCCTTGATCTTTGCGAAAAATACAACGCGCTTTCCTATCTGGACGAAGTCCATGCGGTTGGCATGTATGGCCCGCGCGGCGGTGGCGTTGCCGAACGTGATGGCGTCATGCACCGCGTCGACATCATCCAGGGCACGCTTGCCAAGGCTTTTGGCGTGATTGGTGGCTATATCGCAGCCAAGCCGGAAATCGTCGATTTCGTGCGCAGCTTCGGCAATGGCTTCATCTTCACCAGTTCCCATCCGCCAAGCATCGCGGCGGGTGCGCTTGCCGCTGTGCGCCACCTGAAAGAAAGCAATGTCGAACGCCTTGCCCAAAAGGAACGCGCCGATACCCTGCGTGCACGCATGCGCGCAGTCGACCTTCCGGTCATGGACGCGCCAAGCCATATCGTTCCCCTGATGGTGGGCGATCCGGCCATGTGCAAGGAAGCCAGCGACCGTCTGTTGTTCGAACATGACATCTATGTCCAGCCGATCAACTATCCGACCGTCCCGCGCGGCACCGAACGCCTGCGCTTTACGCCGGGCCCGCTGCATAATGACGAGTTGGTCGATCATCTGATCGACTCGCTCCTGTCGGTCTGGAGCAAACTGGGCATTTCCAAGGTCGCCTAACGCGCTTGGTAGTCAGAAAATCAAAAGGCCGGTGGCAAATGCCCCGGCCTTTTTGATGATCCGCCCCATCTAATGGTCCGCTACCGGGAACAATGATGTTCGGCCATTTGCTTTCACCGGGCGGCGTCCTATATTGAGGCTGTCTTGCCGGTTTCGCGTCGGTAAAGATAATACTTTGCAATTAAGAACCGTTCGCGTTAATGTCGGACCTGTCATCAAACAGGGACCGCCCATGTATTCGGATAAAACCTTGCTCCCCAAAGAATGTCTCCGCCTGTGCGCACTTGGCACCCTTGCCCTTTCCGAAAAGCCGATCAGCTATGGCGATCTGGCCAACGAGGTGCGCCATTTCATGTCGCACATCATGGGGCCGTCCCTGGATATGATGGGAAGTTCGCTTCAGCTGCTCAAGCTTGAAGGCCTGGTCAAGGAAGATACCTCAAGCGGCGGGTTGTCTGACGCGCAATTGAGCCTGACCGATGCCGGGCACAGGAAGTTCATCGAACTGATGCAGGGCAATGTGCGCGATACATCGGGCGAGCTTTCACGCCTGATCATGGCGCTCAAGATGCGGTTCCTGCATCTGCTTGATCATGACATCCGCACCGAACAGATCGAAATCCTGCAAGACGTCTGCGAACTTGATCTCGAACGCGTGCTCGCCCTGCGTGACGAGCACGCAAATGAGGCCGAAAACTTCACCAGTTGGCTTGAAATGGAAGTCAAACGCCTGGAGCAAAAACGCGACTGGCTTAAAAGCCTTTCAGCATAAACCGTTTTCCCGTTATAGTCGTGATGTAGACCATAATGAATTGTGGTCTGAACCCGCAGGAAGCAGGTCCAACGTCACAGGCAGGGACGGAAAATGTTGATACGTGAAGAAACCGAAAAAGATATCGCGGCGATTCACGCGTTGCTGGATGGTGCCTTCGCAACTGCACCCCACAGTCAGCAGACCGAACATTTGATCGTCGATGCGCTCCGAAAAAGTGGTCAACTTACCCTTTCCCTGATCGCGGAACAGGACGATGAAATTGTTGGCTGCATCGCGTTTTCACCGGTGAAAATCGATGGCAAATCCTGTGGATGGTTTGGCCTGGGCCCCGTTGCGGTCACGCCGGATCGCCAGGGACTGGGCATTGGCTCCGAACTGATCCAAAGCGGCATCCGCCATTTGCGCGCCGATGATGCCCACGGCTGTGTCGTTCTGGGCGAGCCGGATTATTATGGCCGGTTTGGCTTTGCGCCCCTGCCCGATCTGAAACTTGAAGGCGTGCCCGATGAATATTTCATGGCACGCCCATTGGTTGATGAAATCCCGGCGGGTTTGATCGAATACGATCCGGCCTTTTACGTCAAGGCTGACAGCTAAGAAGTCATCCAGTCCCGATCTGTCGATCAGTACAAATGCTGCCCACCGGTAACAAAGATTTCCGTGCCGGTGACATAGGTACTGTCATCCCCCACCAGATAATGCACCGCTGCCGCCACGTCTTCGGGTGTGCCCATCCGGTTCATCGGAATGCGTGGCACAAGCGCCTCATATTCCGGGGATATCATGTCGGTCTTGATTTCTCCCGGGGCAACCGCATTGACCCGCACCCCAAGCTCGGCAAACTCGACGGCCATTTCGCGCGTTAGCCCCGAAAGCGCTGCCTTTGATGTCGAATAGGCCGATCCGGCAAACGGATGGACATAATGTCCCGCGATCGAGGTAATGTTGCAAATTGCCCCCTTTCCCCGATGAAGCGCCGATGCAAACCCGCGCGAAAGTGTAAGCGGCGTAAAGAAGTTCAGCTCAAACACATCGCGCCAGGCAGCAATATCACCATTCAGACAGCCAAGCCGTTCCTTATAGGGGGTCTTGGGCGACACACCGGCATTGTTGATCAGGGCATGCAAGGGATCATCGCCCAGTACTTCGTTCGCCTCGGCGATAAAGGCTTCGACCTCTGCCGGTTTGGAAAGATCGGCACGGATGTGGATGCCCAATGCCGGATCGCGCGGGCAGCTCGGCGGCGGGGCTTCACGTGAACAGCAAATCACCCGCCAGCCGCGCTTGGCAAAATATCCAACCGTAACATGGCCGATGCCACGACTGGCACCTGTCAGGACGACTGTTTTCGGGGCATTGCTGCTCATTGGTGTACTCACTTCACAAGATATGCGCGCAAACAGAATTTTGCTGACTTTCTTATAGCACCACAGGCCCCGCCATCGAAGGAAAAGCCTTGTACTGTAAGATTTTTCTGCAGTCACGGTTGCGATATAGGCTGCCCTACAGGCATTTGGCAAGGGATGCGAAACAGGCTATGTTTTTGCCATTGTAAAGATGGGCAAGACCATGTGCAGCCGCTTTGATCTTAACAGCGATATCCGCGCCTTTCAGGTTCAGCTTGGTCTGGAAATGGAAGATATCATTCGCATACCGTTGCCCGACGGGTTCAATCGCAACGGACCCGATGACGAGGACGAAGACGCCGCCTTCGACAGCCTGACCGGTACGCGTCGACCGACCGATCCGATTGCCGTCATTCTGCCGCATCAAAAGGCCGCCATTCGATACTGGGGGCTGAGCATCCCGGGCACGAACAGCCCGATGATCAATGCGCGCGCCGAAACCCTGCCCGAAAAGCCAACCTTCCGGCCACTTTTGAACCGCCGCTGCCTGATCCCGGCAAACGGATGGTATGAATGGCGCAAAGACGGCACGGCAAAGCACAAGAACCGCATCACTTTGCCCGATCATCAACCGTTTCTGTTCGCTGGTTTGGAAAACGGGCGCGAAGCCACGATCATCACCTGCGCGCCATCGGGCTCAATCGCCCATATTCACAATCGGATGCCGGCCGTGATCGGCCCGAACCATCTGGCGGCCTGGCTTGATCCGCACATGGCGTTCGAAGATCTGGGATACATGCTGGGTCCGCTTCCTGACCATGTTCTTTCATGGCAGGAAGAAAGTTCGGATCGCCCCAAAACAGATCCGAATACGGGTGCGGATGAGAAAACAAACCAGATTGATCTGTTTTCAAAATAGGCTGCTTGGGCAGGCACGCAGCCTGTCTGGCCCAATCAGTCCATAATTGGGAATAAGATGATTAGTCGCTGTCAACGTCGTTGGCGGCACATGGTGCCGCATTGCATGACTGCAACGCACCGCCAGCTTGACCAGACAGCAACGCAGCAAGATCAGGCACACCAACATTTGGATTGTTAAGTTCCTGTGCCAGGTCTTCGGACATCGAAGCGAAATCGATGATATCGCGCAATGACAACATGGGTTTTCCCCTGTCAGACGTTGATTTCCCACAATGCGAAACACCTCGTTTAGGGGCAGTACTGCCCCCGATGGGGTTTCGTCACATTCTTATTTCTGTAACCCTGTGCCTATTTATCCCGCAACGCAACAAAAAAAGGCGCATCAAAAATGCGCCTTTTCAGTCATATACCATCGGTTAGGTAATATAATTTCGCGATATCAGGCGCTTAAGCAGCCCCTTGGCCTAGTGCATTATCCAAAGCGGCAATGCACATTTTGCCAACATATCCTGCGTCACACCGCCAAGGATCATCTCCTTGAAGCGTGAATGGCTGTATGCCCCCAGAACAATGGTATCGGCACCGCATTTTTCTGCCTCGGAAATCAAGGTATTAGCAACCTGTCCGGTTTCCGTGCTTTCAACCACAGCCGCATCGACTCCGTGCCAACTAAACTGTTCGGCCAGCGCTTTGGCGCACGCACGGCCATAGGGAACCTCGCCGACACTGACAATCGTGACTTCCTTGGCATTGCGCAACATCGGCATGGCGGAAGTAACCGCGCGCGCGGCTTCGATCCCGCCATTCCAGGCGATCATGACTTTTTCTCCGATGGTCGCCGGGGTTACTTCTGGGGCCACCAGGATCGGACGTCCGGTTTCCATAAGGGCCGCATCAAAGGTCAGCGATGCGGAGGCTTCCTTGGGATCCCGGCCAATCACCACCAGATCGAAAAGTCGCCCGCGGCGGGCCACTGTTTCGTCTTCGCGCCCGCTATCCTTGCGCCAGGCGCAGGTTGGCTTGGCGTCTGCGCTCGGTGTATTGGACTCCTCGATGCCGGCCTCTTTAACGGCGGCGGCAAAGGATGCCTTGCCGCTGGCTTCGCGCTTTTCGGTTTCGGTGGTGGCGGCCTGGATCATTTCTTCGATGATCAGGCCTGACATGCCTTCGCCAACAATCGGAATGGCGTCTTGTGGTTCGGCCGCGACAAAAAGCGCCTCAAGATGCGCGTTGAATGACTTGGCCAGTTTGAAGGCTGTCGCCATCACACGTTTGTCGATTGCCGTGCCTGCTACCGGTGCCAGAATGGTGCGAATTGCCATGTTAACTACTCCCGCCTGTCGAACAGGTCATTGAACCTGCCTGAAATACCGACTGATGATGCCTTTACTGCCAAGCAGTCTGAGGTCTTTTGCCCCAGCTTTCTTTGTTCAAGATCAAAAATTTGCGAAAGTTATTATTATTCTTATACTTTGTTGGTGTCGGTGGTTGGTGCCAGATCGGTTTTTCTCAATCGACCATGCACAAAATGATTGTAACATGAATGCCAACGATTACGATGACGCTTTAAAGATCGAGATATTATTCTCTTGGGTACGATACCGGGCATTCAAAGCAAAAATGCGACCTGGTGTGCAGAGTTAAGAACGGGGTTACTCGCGGATGGACTATACGGCACTGCACGAGAATGCACGTGAAGCTGCAGAATTTCTCAAAACGCTCGGCAATGAGTGGCGTCTGCTTATTTTGTGCTCTCTCGGCGACACGGAAAAATCCGTTGGCACGCTGGAAAATGAACTGGGCATAAAACAATCCGCCCTGTCACAGCACCTTGCACGCCTGCGCCGCGAAGGGCTTGTAAAAACCCGCCGCGATGCGCAAACGATCTATTATTCGCTGGCCAACCCCGACATCATGAAGATCATCGCTGTGCTGCAGGACACCTTCTGCCCGCCAGAACCTGCGGTCTAAGGCGCACCGATCCAGAATACAAAAACGCACAAGGCGTGATCCCTTGTGCGTTTTTTGCGTTTTGGGATCTGTCGCTGTCCTTACGGAAACAGCTTTTGCGTGTCCCAGCCGCTATCGGCGTCATCGCGGGTAAACAGCTTGCGGTCATGCAGGCGGAATTTGCCCTCCGCCCAGAACTCGATCCGGTCCGGCACAAGGCGATAACCGCCCCAATGTTCCGGGCGCGGCACTTTGCCAAGGCCGAATTTGGCGGTGAATTCCGCAACCCGCTTTTCAAGATCAAACCGGCCACTCATCGGGCGCGACTGAATGGATGCCCACGCCCCCAACTGGCTGCCGCGCGGGCGGGATGCGAAATATTCATCTGACTCGGCCGCATCGACCTTGGCAACCTTGCCCTCGATGCGCACGCACTTTTCAAGCGTCTTCCAGTGGAAACAAAGGGCGGCAAAGCCGTTCTCGGCCAGTTGATCCCCCTTGCGGCTTTCATAGTTGGTATAGAAAACAAATCCGCGCGGATCAAAACCCTTAAGCAGTACAATCCGCGCCGACGGGCGACCTTGCGCATCGGCAGTCGCAAGCGTCATCGCATCCGGATAGGCAGTCTCGACCTTTTTTGCGTCCGCAAACCAGGTTTCGAACATGTCGAACGGGGCATCGTGGGGTTCATGCCCAATTTTTGGCGCATTTTTCTCGTTCATTGCGAAAGGATTTCCTTTGGCTGATTAAATTTGTTGCCGTCAGGACGACATATTTCGGAACTACGGTGGCAGCAACAACGTTGGATCAATATATATACCCAAAGAATATCGGTTGGGACTGTAAAGACAAGATGGGCAAATTAAACATGAAATTCCGTCAGATCGTTATCCCGGTGGTCATGACCGCCTTTATCGCTGGCTGCGCCCAGGATCAGGGTCAGAAGCAAACGGCCGGCACACTTCTTGGTGCCGTCGGTGGTGCCGTCGCAGGCGCACAGTTCGGCAAGGGCAGTGGCCAGCTTGTCGGTGTTGCGCTTGGTACGCTTGCCGGTGCCTTCATCGGCAGCGAAGTCGGCAAGTCGCTTGACAATGCCGACCGCGCCATCATGGCAAAAAGCACCCAGCGCACGCTGGAAGCCACCCCGACAGGTCAAACCACCACTTGGAACAACCCCGATACCGGTGTTCAGGGTACGGTGACCCCGATCCGCACCTATCAGGAACCGAAAACCCAGGAATATTGCCGTGAATACCAGCAGACGGTGATGATCGGTGGTCAGGAAGAAACGGCTTATGGCACCGCTTGCCGCCAGCCGGATGGCAGCTGGAAAGTTGTCAACTAAGCCCTGCTAAAAATCTGAAATGACCGGCGGTGCGATCCTTGCGATTTGCGCCGCCTTTTCATATCTGGTCATCGGTTCGGGCGACAAACCCGCCTTAATCTCATTGTTTCGGATCATATGCGGCAAAATGGTTCATCTTTTGCGGCGCATGATCTAATAATGAACACAACGTGCAAATCACATAACGTGCTTTTAGTTTCTGGAACCGGTCAGTAAATGCAGGATCCCTACAAGACACTTGGCGTCGCCAAAAACGCCAGTCAGGAAGAAATCAAAAAGGCCTATCGCAAACTGGCGCGTGAACTTCACCCCGATGTCAATCCGGGCGATGCCAAAATCGAAGAACGCTTCAAAAAGGTATCGAGCGCCTATCACCTTCTCGGTGATGCGGAGCGCCGCAAGAAATTCGACAATGGTGAAATCGACGCCGATGGTCGCGAAACCAGCCCGTTTGCCCGTGGCGGCGGACATGCCGGTGGCGGCTTTGGTGGCGGTGATCCGTTCGGCGGCTTTTCTGGTGCTAATGCCGAGGACATCTTTGACGAAATTTTCGGCAAGGGACGCGCACGTTCTGGCGGCGGAGGTTTCGGTGGTTTTGGCGGGGAACGCAAACCCAGAAAGGTCAAAGGCCCGAACATCTCCTATGAGCTGAGCCTTGATTTCGCCGAGGCCATCCTTGGCACGACAAAGCGTATCAATCTGGCCAGCGGCAAAAGCCTTGAGGTCCGCATTCCACCCGGAAGCGAAAACGAACAGACGCTCCGTCTTAAAGGCCAGGGGATGGCGGGCATGAATGGTGGCGAGGCCGGTGATGCGCTGATCAAGCTGCATGTCCATCCGGATAAAACCTTCCGGCGCGAAGGCAATGACCTCCATTGTGATCTGGCAATCAGCCTGCCCGAAGCCATTCTGGGCGGCTCCATCGAAGTGCCGATTGTCGATGGCAAGGTCAATATGAAGCTGCCCGCCAACGCCAATAGCGGTACCAAACTGCGTCTGCGCGGCAAGGGTGCGCCCTATGACCGGGGCAACAAACGTGGTGACCAATATGTTCACCTGACGGTCAAGCTGCCCGAAGAACGCGATGACGAATTGGTCGAGTTCATCAAGGACTGGTCTGAAAAGCACCCCTACAAGGCGCGCTAACCCTTCCATCCAAAGCCGGCATTCGCCGGCTTTTTTCTTGGCCCGTTGGCACCCGGGATCAGGCCACGCAAAAGAGCCCGCGTTGAAAGGTGCCTGTTAATTCCGTTCCGTGTTACCATATTGTTTTAACGGACTTTGTCGCAAAGAACGAAACCGATCATCAGGGACAATATGGAACAGCTCAGCAATCCGGACATCTATTTGCAATGGCTTGAACAGGCAATCGCCTGGATCTCTGCAAATGTCCTGCTGGTCCCGATCCTGATCCAGATTGCTGCCTGCCTGCTTGCCACAATCCCGGCCTTTTTGCTGCGTGGTCGTCTGGCGTCGCTTCTCGCGCGCTTGCAGGATTGGAAGCCGCTTTTACCCTATGCCGGGTTTCGGCGCTTTGCGCTGGTGCTGCCCAGTCTTGCCTTCCCGCTGATCTTTGTCATAGCCATCTGGTTGCTTGATGCCATCGCCATTCAGGCTGGCTATCGCCATAACATCATCCGGTTGGTGGCAAGCCTTCTGAATGCATGGATTGTCATTCGTCTGGCGGCCGCCGTTGTCAATGATCCTGTCTGGTCACGCACCATTGCCACCGTCGCCTGGACGTTGGCTGCACTCAACATTGTCGGATGGCTGGAACCAAGTATCGCAATCCTAGACGGGCATGCGATTGAATTCGGCGAGTTCCGCATTTCGATCTATGGCATCATCAAAGCAGTTCTCTCGCTTGCGGTTTTGCTGTGGGTGGCATCCTTTGCCTCGCGCCTGTTTGAACAACGCATCCGCAAGGTCCATCACCTGACCCCGTCGGTGCAGGTCCTGATGGCAAAGCTTCTCAAGCTTGTCTTGCTCTCAATCGCCGTTTTGTTTGCGCTTTCGACCATGGGGGTTGATCTGACGGCACTCGCCGTATTTGGTGGTGCGGTCGGTGTCGGGATCGGCTTTGGTCTGCAACGCATTTTCGCCAACCTGATCAGCGGCGTGATCCTGTTGCTTGACCGCTCGATCAAGCCCGGCGATGTCATTGCGATTGGCGATACCTTTGGCTGGATTCAGTCACTGGGCGCGCGGTATACTGCGGTTCGAACCCGCGATGGCACGGAATTCCTGATCCCAAACGAAGACCTGATCACCAATCAGGTCGAAAACTGGAGCCACTCGGACGTCAAGCTGCGCCTGAAAGTTCCGGTCGGGATTTCCTATAACTGCGATCCCCACCTTGCGATCAAGCTGTGTAACGAGGCAGCAGCAAAATGCGCACGCGTGCAGGACAATCCGGGGCCAAACACCCTGATGCGCGGTTTTGGTGACAACTCGGTCGATCTTGAAATCCGTTTCTGGATCAACGACCCGCAAAACGGTCGCGGCAATATCATCAGCGAAGTTTTGCTCAATGTCTGGGATGCCTTCATCGAACACAATATCGAAATCCCGTTCCCACAACGCGATTTGCACCTGCGCAGTAGCGATGAACCGATCCGCGTGGAAATGACCCACGCCAAAGCGCCCGGACGCAACGACTAACTTATGATGTCAGTCATGTCTTTCTGATTGATATCGTCTTGTTTTTCGTGGTCCGGGTCTTTCTCGATCTGTTCGGGGATTTTGTCTTCGGGGCGCGGGGTATCAAGCAGATCACCCACCTTCACATCCAGAACCGTTTTGCGTTTTTCTTCGAGCTCGATCAGGCGTTCGCGCATGGCAATCGGCCAGCCGCTATCGGTCTGCACAACCAGCAACCGGTCATAATCCAGAAACAGGCCAAGGCGGCTCATCAGATCCATCAACGAAATCCGCGACAGGTCCCCCGAAAGCAGCCAGCGATGATTTTCGGAACGATCAATCAGCTTTTCGCGCCGCAATGCTGCCAACGCCCAGTTCAGATCACGCCCACCCAGTTTGACGTCGCGCATCATCCTGCGATAGGTCGGCGGCTTGTCGGCCTCGTGGAAACGACTTTGCAGATATTCAAGAACCCGCAGCACGGCGATAATCCGTTCCATATGCCCCGGCACTGCACCGCGCGGATCAGGGATCAGGCCCGCTGCACGTGCCGCACGCCATTCAGACCGCGCGGCTGCCACCTGCGCACCCAAAAGGATCACGATCCAGGTCAGATACATCCACAGCAAAAAGATCGGCACAATCGCAACCGCGCCATAAATCGTCTGATAGGTCGGAAATGTCGTGACATAGTACGCAAACCCCTTTTTCAGGGTTTCGAACAAGACGGCTGCCACCACGCCACCGGCCACACCATCAATAATCTCGACCGAACGGTTCGGCATGCCGATAAACAGCAATGAAAAGGCCACCGCCGACAGGATAAAGGGCGCCAAGAATGTCAATTGACCGATATGCTCGGCAACCGCTTCGCCGCCCACCAGGTATCGCATGGCAAAGAAATACGACGCCAGTGACAGGCTAAGCCCCAGCAACATTGGCCCAACCGTCAAAAGTGTCCAGAACACCACCAGACGCGCCAGAATTTTACGCGGGCTGGTCACGCGAAACACATCGTTCATCGCCCCTTCGATGGCGCTCAGCAACATCACCGCCGTCAGGCCAAGCACGATTGTGCCAATCGCCGTCATCTGTCCGGTATTCTGCAAGAAATTGCCAAGATAGTCTGTGACCTGCGCGCCGGTTTCCGGCAGGAAATTGCTCAGGACCACGGTCATGATCTGGTCCTTGAACTGATCAAAAACCGGAAAGGCCGACAAAACCGTTAGTGCAATCGCCAGAAACGGCACCATCGCCAAAAGCGTCGTATAGGACAAACCGGCGGCACGCTGTATGGATTTGTCATGGACAAAACGCATACCGGCATAGCGCCAGAATGCGGTTCGATCAGCGAGCAATTTCTGAATTTCGGCCATTAAACGCTTATCCCCACGCATTTTCCGGTTATACTGCACCTGATCAACAAGATAGCGTGCCTGCACACGTTATGACAGGTCAGATTGACCTTGGCCGCGCTTTGTGTAGGATGCGCAAAATGTCTAATGCCTTCTGGGCCGGTCGCGGCTTTTCTTGAATGCCTCTACCTGCCAGAGAGAGATCGTGGGAACGAGAGGAAATATGAGCCTGTCCACCGACAATATTTCGGGCCTTATGGCCGGTAAACGCGGCCTGATTATGGGTGTCGCCAACGATAAATCGATTGCCTGGGGCATTGCACGTGCGGCTGCTGCGGCCGGCGCCGAAGTGGCCTTTACCTTCCAGGGCGAAGCCCTTGAAAAACGTGTGCGCCCGCTCGCAGAGTCTGTTGGCAGCAACATCGTTCTGCCATGTGACGTGACCGATGCGGCCAGCATGGATGCCGTGTTCGAGACGCTTAAGGAAAAATGGGGCAAGCTTGACTTTGTCGTGCATGCCATCGGTTTCTCCGACAAGAACGAACTGCGTGGTCGCTATGTCGACACCTCGCCGGAAAACTTTGCGCTTTCGATGAACATCTCTGTCTATTCCTTTACCGCGATCGCACAGCGCGCGGAAAAACTGATGACAGATGGTGGTTCGCTTCTAACACTCTCCTATTACGGCGCAGAAAAGGTCATGCCGCATTACAACGTCATGGGCGTTGCCAAGGCAGCCCTTGAAGCCAGCGTCAAATACCTTGCCAATGACCTTGGCCCGGATCGCATTCGTGTCAACGCCATTTCGGCGGGCCCGATGAAGACGCTTGCCGCCTCGGGGATTGGCGATTTCCGCTATATCCTGAAATGGAACGAATACAACTCGCCGATGCGCCGTAACGTCACGCTTGATGATGTTGGCGGATCGGGTCTGTATTTCCTCTCAGACCTTTCGACCGGTGTTACGGGTGAAACCCATCATGTCGATTGCGGTTACCACACCGTTGGCATGAAACAGGCAGACGCACCTGACATCACTGTCCAGAAATCCTGATCTGGGCCTGATACGATTTTGCGGGCTGCCCTGATGGGCGGCCCGTTTTGTCTCTTAAATATTTGAATTCTGGATAATCGGTTATGGCTGGCAACAGTTTTGGAACACTTTTCCGCTTCACCACCTTTGGCGAAAGCCACGGCCCGGCCATTGGCTGTGTCGTTGATGGTGTGCCGCCCCTGCTTGAGTTGACCGAGTCCGATATTCAGAATTATCTCGAAAAACGCAAACCCGGTCAGTCGCGCTTTACCACCCAGCGCCGCGAACCTGATCAGGTCAAAATCCTTTCGGGCGTGTTCGAAGGCAAAACCACCGGCACCCCGATCGGGCTTCTGATCGAAAACGTTGATCAGCGTTCCAAGGATTATGGCGAGATCAAAAACCAGTTCCGCCCGGGCCATGCCGATTACACCTATTGGGAAAAATACGGTACCCGTGATTACCGTGGCGGCGGCCGTTCGTCGGCCCGCGAAACCGCCATGCGCGTTGCCGCCGGTGCAATTGCCCGCAAGGTACTGGGCGATGACATCAAAATCCGCGCGGCCCTGGTCAAAATGGGCACCAAGGAAATCAACCGGGCCAACTGGGACTGGGCCGAGGTTGATAACAACCCGTTCTTCTGCCCCGACCCCGAAGCTGTTCCGGTGTTCGAGGAATATCTTGATGGCCTGCGCAAGGATGGATCATCTGTTGGTGCGGTGATCGAAGTCGTCTGTTCCGGCGTTCCGGTTGGCCTTGGCGATCCGGTCTATGACAAGCTTGATGCCGATCTGGCCAAGGCGATGATGACGATCAATGCCGTCAAGGGTGTCGAGATCGGCAATGGCTTTGAAGCAGCCGAACTGACCGGCATTGAAAATGCCGATGAAATGCGCCTGGGCGAAGATGGCAAACCGGTCTTTGGCTCCAACCATGCCGGTGGCATTCTCGGCGGGATTTCATCAGGTCAGGACATTGTCGTGCGCTTTGCGGTCAAACCGACCAGCTCGATCCTCACCCCGCGTAAAAGCCTAGATATCTATGGCAAGGAAGTCGATGTCGTCACCAAGGGTCGCCATGATCCGTGTGTTGGTATCCG
>NZ_DCAO01000109.1:21448-25821 GCF_002311515.1 Thalassospira sp. UBA1131 | reverse complement strand
AACGGGCGAATATCGCATCACAACTGGTTTCATGCCGCGTCTAAGTGGCATGAACCCGATATTGCTCAAAACCCTGATCCAACTTGCTGCATCCAACAAAAAACCGGCTCCCAGCGGAACGGTTGGCAGTGACGCGCAGCTGAAAAATCGCATCGTCCTGTTTGCGGACGAAGCCGTCGCCCTGCCCGACTGGGGGATTTCAGGGCTGCCGTCCATGATCCTCGGCGCGGCACCGCAAACCTGCCTGTTTGTCAGCGACCTCACTGTCGATGATGACGGCGATGACAAGGACGATACCGGCAGTTCCGATAGCAGCAGTGATGACACGTCAGATGCAACAGCCAGCGGTTCGGTATCTTTTTCCCTGACCATCAAGGCCCCGCCTGCCGCCGACAGCAGCCTTAAGTCGCGGACCATTGTCTGGAAGCTGACATTGCCAGTCGCGGGCTTTCGCGATGTGCAAACAGGTGCTAGCACCCCGCCCGTGCACGCCCCTGTGATCAAAACCCGCATCAAGCTGGGCGGCGTTATCCGTGATGTCGAAATCGGCCTTCTGGAAATGGGGCCCCTGGATCAACCGCTTCTGATCGGCAAGGACACGCTCTCAAATAAATTCCTGATCCGCCCCGACCGGCCCGAAGATCAAAAGACACCAGCCGCCCCCACGGTCGACCTGACACCGGCCCCCGCCGAGACGCCAAAACCGGACAACGGCAAGACCGAGGCACGCACGGATAAAGATACGGCCGCGTCCCCATCGGATAAGGACACGGAAACTACGCCTGCCGCCACAGATGCCAAGGCATCTGAGGACACCAAACCGGATACCGACAACAAGGCATCTGACGCTGCCGCCAAGCCAGACAGCACCCCGGCGTCTGAAACACCAGATGCGGCACAGGCAAATGAACAACCCAAGCCCGAGGCAGATGCAGAGGCAAGCGACACCGCCAAATCCTCTCAGGATCCGCAGCAATCCTCAGACGGCACACAAGCGTCCGATGCCTCCCAAACGGCAGCATCGCAGGACACCCAGGCAGCAGCAACCGACGATGACGGGAAAACGGCCAATACTGATCCGGCCCAAGCAAGCACGGATCAAGCAACCCAAACCCAAAACAATGCGTCGTCAGAAGACAGCGACAAACCGGAAAACACGGCGGAAGCCGATCCAAACGACAGTTCGAGCAAGCCAGAGCAAGACACCACTACACCAACGACACCAGCGACCCCCGACACACCAACCGCACCAGAACCAGCGGCAACCAACCCAGACACCCCGAAAACTCAACCGGCTGAGCAGGAAAACAACTCCGCCTAAAGCAGCCCCGAACCCTGAAGCGCCAGACTTCCCTCGCGCCATCCCCTCACGGGTGGCGCATTTTTTTTTGGTGATCAAAGTAATTTTCGACCAACCTCACCTTGTAGTTTCGCGCCGCGACCACATCTGTACCTCATAACAAAAAACACGGTCCCAAACGCGGTTGGGAAAAGGCAAAACCAATGACCATCGATCTGGACTTGGCCGGTCTGTCGCGCAGATCTGCGCTTAAGGGCTGGTTTGCTGCAGGCTCGGCACTTATCGGCAATTCCATTCTTTCACCGGTTTCCTACGCCAGTGACAGAACCCTTCCGGCGACCCCGGCCTGCGGGGAGGATATCGGCCCGACACGCGCCATGACCGAAGGCCCGTTCTATAGCGAAAACCCGCCCGAAAAGCGCAACTTCCGAACCGATACCGGCGGCACGCCGGTGACCCTGCTGGGCTATGTGCTGAACTCGGCCTGCACGCCGATTGCCAATGCGATTGTCGATCTGTGGCATGCGGATGCCGATGGCCATTATGACAATCAGGGCTTTAACATGCGCGGCTATCAGCGCACTGACGGTCAGGGGCGCTATTATTTCGATACCATCCGCCCGGCCGAATATGCCGGACGCACCCCGCATTACCACGTCAAGATCACACCGCCCAATGGCCGAACCCTGACCACCCAGCTTTATTTCCCGGATGAACCGCTGAACGAGCTTGATCACCTGTTTGACAGCGCGCTTCTGATGAACATGCATCCGGCAAGTGACGGCGAAATCAGCCGGTTTGACTTCGTTCTGGGCTGATGCCTGATCACGGGTACCCCTAACCGAGAATTATGGTTTTACAATCGGGTAATCATCCAAACTGCCGCCATCAGGGAGTCGATTATTTTCTGGTTTGACCAATGCGATACCAAATTCCAAATCCTCATGGCCTGTTGGGCCGACAATTACTAGCGCACGCCGAATAGCGCCCGATTCATCAAACAATATGTACGAAACCATACCTGGTCTGTCGGGTGGAAGATCGATCTGTTTAATTCTTCCAACAAGCGTGCTCGCCAAAGCTGATTTCGTTGCATCTAAGCTTTGGTCAGTCATTGAAACCACGCAAGTTTTGTTTTCCACCAAGGTCAACAATACGTCCACACTATTGTAATCCTTGTGCTCATACTGCCAAATACTGGCTTCGGTCTCTGGAAACGCTGCGTCTATGCGCTCCTGAGAAACAAGGTAAGGCGCAATCTGGGGATCAGTAACAAGTACAGAAAGGTCGTCTAGGTTAGCAATACAACGCTTGTTGAATTCATCCGAAGCAAGGCCTTGTGGCACTTCATAAATTGCAAGCTTCCATAGCTTTCCTCCCGCCACGGTAATTACCAATGCAACGAAGAAGAAAATCCAGAACCTTCGCTTTTCCTTGCGTCTCTCGCCAATCACCTTACTAACACCTTTTTTAGATTCTCGTATCGCGAGCATATATTAACCTGATGCACGCAGAACCGTATCTCCGAATTCAGTCTTCGTCGATCTGAAAGATCGAAATGGGGTTGCACAAACTTGGCGCGACGGATAATGTTAACGAAGTTAACATAAGAAAAACGAGATACGTGCAAATGGGAAAGTATCACCACGGTGATGTCCGGAATGTCCTCCTGCAACAAGCTGAAAACATCCTGACGGACGAAGGCCCGGCTGGTTTGTCGCTGCGTCGTCTGGCGCGGCTGACCGGTGTATCGGAAGCCGCCCCCTATCGCCATTTTGACGGTAAGGATGGCATTTTGGCGGCAGTGGCAATTGCCGCCTTTGAAAGGTTTGCCGAACAACTTGAAAGTGCTGCGGAAAGTCATCCCGATCACGAAGAACGCATCATGGCGCTGGGGGCTGCCTATGTGCAGTTCGCGGTCGAAAACCCGCAGCATTTCCGTCTGATCTTTGGCCGCGAACGCCCGCCCCTCGATCAATATCCCGAATTGCGCGATGCCGCCGACAACGCCTTTGACGTCTTGCAGCGTGCGGTCACATCGGTTGATCGCAAGGCCGAAATGACCCTGGCCGAAGCCGCCAGTGCCTATAACCGCGCCCTTGCCGCATGGAGCCGGGCACACGGCATCGCCATGCTGGTGATTGATGGCATGATCGTACCGCCCGCTGATCAGGATCTTTCAAGCTTTGTTCTGGGCCTTCTGGCCGAAGATCTGACCATGCCGGTCAACACCGACAAAGCCCCTTAACCCTTAACGGGCAGCTGCCTGTTACCAACCGGAAAATCAGATGGAATACGCAACCGTCAAACTCATACACGTCATTGGCGCCATCCTGTTTTTGGGCAATATCATCGTATCCGCCGTCTGGAAAATACAGGCAGACCGGACCAACAATCCGGTCGTTATCGCCTTTGCCTGTCGCCTGATCAACGTTACTGATCTTGCCTTTACTGCGCTTGGTTCGGCCCTGATCGTGATTGGTGGCATCGGGCTTTTTCATGCGACCGGCATCGCACTTTCAGAGGCCCCCTATCTTATCTATGGCATTGGTCTGTTTGGCATGGCGGCGATGCTGTGGTTGGTGGGCTTGCTCCCGCTTCAGATCTATATGTCAAAGATCGCGGCCAAAACCGTCGCAAACGGCGAAACCGAGATGCCCGCAAGCTATGAGAAATGCCGCAGGCTGTGGAACATGGTCGGGCGGATTGCCATCCTGTTTCCGCTGGGCGCGCTTTACCTGATGATCATGCGCCCCGACTTCTAAGTGGTGGGCGCAACATGCTGCGCCTTCCACCATACGGAAAGCCGTTTTATCTGATTGATCGGCTTTTGGCGCAGGCCCTAAGATGCCGCCAGTTAATTGCATCAAAGAAAACGTCCCGGGAGAAGTCCAATGCTGACCATCAAACGCCTGTCCATTGAGGATGCCTATATCCTGATCGAAGGCGCACGCAACCGCGCCAATGAAATCGGCGTGCCGATGTGTATCGCGATTACCGACGAATCCGGTGTGCTGATCGCGTTTGAACGCATGGATGGCGGCAAGGTCACCAGCACCACCATCGCCCAGGA
>NZ_DCAO01000109.1:7150-21251 GCF_002311515.1 Thalassospira sp. UBA1131 | reverse complement strand
TGCGCCCAGGCCGGCATTGATTTCTTCATGAAGAAAATCGGCAAGTAATCTGATGACGGCGGCTGGAAATCGGGCCTGTTGATCAGGCCGTTTTCCGCCCGCAAATCAGAAACTCAACATTGCCTTCGGGACCGGTGATCGGGCTTTTGGTAATGCCAAGCACTTCCCACCCCGGAAGATTGGCAAGCCAGTCGGAAATCATATCGCAGACTTCCTGATGCAATTCAGGTTCGCGAACGACCCCTTTCTTGCCGACCCGTTCCTTGCCGACTTCAAATTGCGGCTTGATCAGCGCAATCAGATACCCGCCCGTCTTGACCCGCTCCATACTGGCCGGAAGCACGGTACGAAGCCCGATAAAGCTGGCATCGCAAACAACGATATCAATGGCATCGGGGATCTGTTCTTCGGTCAGGTGGCGCGCATTGGTCTTTTCCATGACCACAACGCGGTCATCATTGCGTAGCTTCCAATCAAGCTGCCCCTGCCCGACATCAACGGCATAAACCTTTGCCGCCCCGTTCTGAAGGAGAACGTCGGTAAAGCCCCCCGTCGACGCACCAACATCGACCGCGATAAAATCGGTCACGTCGATCTCGAACTCGGCCAACCCTTTTTCAAGCTTGAGCCCGCCGCGTGACACCCACGGATGGGGCTGCCCGCGCAGTGTAATGGAAATGTCTTCCTTGCACGGCATGCCCGGCTTATCGAGCCGTTGCTCGCCGCTAAAGACATTGCCTGCCATGATATAAGCCTGTGCCTTGGACCGGCTTTCCACCAGTCCACGTTCCACAAGCAACTGATCCAAACGTTTCTTTGCCATGAGCGCGTTTTAACGCACCCGCCCAAAAAGGTCACGCATTTGGTGTCGCTTTTAAACCGGAGTTAGCTGGCCAGCGGTTCGAGGTATCCGCGCGGCACAATCGCCAGAAGATCATTAAGCGACTCACCCTGAACCGCCACATGCTGCTGCATCAGTTTGCCGGCCGTCTCGGCCTCGCCATTGGAAATGGCACTGAGGATATCGGCATGTTCATTGTTGGATTTCTTCACACGTCCCGGACGGTGCAATTGCAGGCGACGATAAGGTGCCAGTCGGTTGCGCACATTCTTGGTCTGACGTTCAAGGAAACTGTTGCGGCATCCGGCGTAGATCGCCTCGTGGAAGCGGACATTGGCCTCGTAATAGGCGTCCGCATCGGCATGATCCTTAAGCCCGTTGCACTCTTCGGACAGCGCAATCAGGTTTTCGATATCCACACGCGGCATGCGTCGTGCCGCCAGCCGGGCACACATGGCTTCAAGTTCGGCCATGACTTCGAACATTTCAATCAGTTCGGCAACCGTGATCGAGGCAACAATGGTGCCACGGCGCGGCATGGTCGCAACCAGTCCCGAACCGGCAAGTGTCTGAAGCGCTTCACGCACCGGCGTGCGTGAAACACCGAACCGTTCGCTTAACGAACGCTCGTCAAGTTTGTCGCCAGGCTTGAGCACACCGGTCACGATATCGCGTTCAAGTTTCTGGACCAGATCGGTGGCAAGCTTTCCGTTTTGCGACATGTGGGACCTCGTTTTTCGTCACTTACTGGTATACCAGAACACATATTCTGGTACCAATCAAAGCCTTTTCGATGCTGCTTTGCGATGATTTCCTGCTGCATCGCAAAAGTTCAGGCCCGGTTTTCCTAAATCCCCCGGCAAATACTAGGGCGCGGATTTGTGGCACTGCAAAATGACGTTCTGGTATACAAAATTGCGTGGACAGCATGCCAGAAATCTGTAACGCTTTCTTCCAATGCGAAAACCGCATCAATAATAAGACGTGCAAAAAGCCGTCAAAATGCATTCAAAACGCATGCTTCATCCGGGAGGATAAAGATGAAGATTTTCAAGAAGACTCTTACGGCGTCTGTCGCCGCCATCTCCATGTCTGTTGCTGCCTTTGGCATGTCCGCATCTGCTGGTGCCGAGACGCTCAAACTGTCTCACCAGTGGTCGACCAGCGACATCCGTCACAAGGTTGCTCAGATCGTCGCCGATGAAGTCAAAGCCGCAAACGTTGATCTGGAAATCCAGATCTTCCCGTCCGGCTCCCTGTTCAAGGCAAAAGAACAGTGGACCCCGATGACACGCGGGCAGCTCGACATGATCGTTTATCCGCTGGCCTATGCCGGTGGTCGCGTTCCGGCAACCAACCTGACCCTGATGCCGGCACTGGTTAAAAACCACGATCATGCCAACCGCATCAACGAATCCCCGTTCATGGCTAAAATCGAAGAACTCCTGAACGAAGATGGTGTTGTAACCGTTGCCAAGGGTTGGCTGGCCGGTGGCTTTGCCTCGACCAAGGGCTGCATCCGCAAGCCCGAAGACGTCAAAGGCCTTCAGATTCGTGCCGCCGGCAAATCGTTCGAGCAGATGCTTGAAGGTGCCGGTGCATCCATCGCCGCCATGCCGAGCTCGGAAATCTATCCGGCCATGCAGACCGGCGTTCTTGATGCCACCAACACCAGCTCCTCAAGCTTCGTTTCCTATCGTATCTACGAGCAGGTCAGCTGCTACACCCCGGCCGCAGGCAACGCACTGTGGTTCATGTATCAGCCGGTCCTGATGTCGAAGAAAAGCTACGACAACCTCAATGATGCGCAGAAAGAAGCCCTGGCTGCTGCTGCGAAAAAGGCTGAGGAATACTACACCACCGAAGGCCGCAAGCAGGACTCTGACAGCATCGCTGTCTTCAAGGAAAACGGCGTTGAAATCGCCGAGTTGACCGACGAAGACTTCGCTGCCTGGCAAGCTCTGGCCAAGGAAACCTCCTACAAGAAGTTCGTTGAAGAGACCCCGAACGGTCAGGAACTTCTTGATATGGCACTTGCAGTCGAGTGATCGGTTCTTGACGTGAAGTGATGGTGGTGCCGGTCTGTCCGGCACCACCCCATTCCTCAAAATACAAAAATATAGACCAATACGGTTCCGTCAGAGGAGAACGCGCGTGTCGAACGCCATGTCCCCGCACCCACTTCCGATTGATCTGCCAGACGATTTCACGCAGACACCAAGTGCGTCGCATTCCGTTAAATCAGATATGCCTCCCCCGCCTGATGTCGAGCCGATCGACCATCAAAACGCCATGGCCGCAAACCGGTCCCAGGCGCCAAAGGGCCCGCTTGATGGCGTCATTTCTGCCATCCATTTCTTATCGCGCATTTGCGGGATCGCATCGGCAAGCATGTTTGCCATTGCGATGCTGATCATCTGCCAGCTGGTCTTCATGCGCTATGTGCTCAATGAATCCACCGTCTGGCAGACCGAAGCCGTCATCTTCCTGATGATCGGCGCAACACTGGTCGGCCTGCCCTATGTTCAATTGCTGCGCGGTCACGTCAATGTTGACCTGTTCCCGATGTACCTCAAACGCGGCGCACGCATGACCCTTGCCATCCTGACCCTGTCATGTGGCATGGCGATCAGCGCACTGTTTGGCTTCTATGGTCTGGAACTGGTGATCGAGGCCTATGAAGGCGGCTGGTTGTCTGAAACCATCTGGGCCGTCGCACTCTGGAAACCTTACACCGCGCTGCCGATTGGCTTTGGCTTGCTGTTCTTGCAATTCTTTGCCGATTTCCTGTCGCTCATCACCCGCAGATCGACACCGTTCGATATTCGCGACGACATTTCCTAAGGAGGCCGCATCATGGATCCCTTGCTTCTTGCGGCCGTTGTCGGCATCGCAACCACCCTTGTTCTTTTCTCCGGCATTCCGGTCGGTATTGGCCTGCTTCTGGTCAGTGTTGGCTTCATCATCACCTTTGATGGCACCGGGTCGCTGCCACTGTTGCCGGAAATCCTGTTCGGCAAACTCGAAAGTTTCGAAGTTCTCGCCATCCCGATGTTCATCCTGATGGGGGCGGTTGTTGCCTCGTCTCGGGCCGGTGGTGACTTGTATTCCGTTCTCGACCGCTGGCTGACCCGTATTCCGGGCGGGCTTGTGATTTCAAACCTTGGCGCCTGCGCGATCTTTTCCGCCCTGTCGGGTTCATCGCCTGCCACCTGTGCCGCAATCGGCAAGATGGGCATCCCGGCGATGCGCGAACGCGGCTTCCCCGATACGGTTGCGGCGGGTTCAATTGCCGCTGGCGGTACGCTGGGCATCCTGATCCCGCCAAGTGTGACCATGATTGTTTATGGCATCTCGACCGAAACCTCGATCGGGCGCCTGTTCCTTGCCGGTCTTCTGCCGGGTCTTCTGGTCACCGCCCTGTTCATGGCCTGGTCGCTCTATTCGACCTGGCGTCAGGGTAACGCCCAGGCCGCCCTTGGTGTTGTCAAATACACCTGGAAGGAAAAGTTTGAAATCCTTCCGCGTGTTCTGCCCTTCCTTGTCATCATCGGTGCGGTTCTGTTCGCCCTTTATGGCGGTGTTGCGACACCTTCGGAAACGGCTGGCGTTGGTGCACTGTTCTGCCTGATCACGGCGATGATCGTTTATCGCATGTGGAAACCGGGTCAGCTTTGGAATGTCATGCGTGACACCACCAAGGAATCCGTGATGATCTTGCTGATCATCGGGGCTGCCGGCCTGTTTAGCTACATGCTGTCATCACTGTTCATCACCCAGTCGATTGCACAGTGGATTTCCGCCCTTGAGGTCAACCGTTGGGTTCTGATGGGCTTCATCAACGTGTTCCTGCTGATCAGTGGCTTCTTCCTGCCGCCGGTCGCCGTCATCCTGATGAGCGCACCAATCCTGCTGCCGGTGATCATCAATGCCGGTTTCGACCCTTACTGGTTTGCCGTGATCCTGACGATCAACATGGAAATCGGTCTGATCACCCCGCCGGTTGGTTTGAACCTGTATGTCATCAATGGCATTGCACCCGACATCCGTCTGCAGAGCATCCTTAAGGGCGCTTTCCCTTACGTGATGTGCATGATCGCAGCGATCATTATTCTGTGCTTCTTCCCGCAGATCGCCACCTGGCTTCCGGAAACCATCATCGGAGGACGCTAATGTCAGGCATGTCTGTCAAAAGCTGGCTTTCAAGCATTGCCGACCGTGGTCGCGAACTGCTTGATCTGCCACTCTCGACCCCGCAGGACCCGCTCAAGCAGCTTGGTGCCATGTGCAAGGACCTTGTTTCGCAAAAGGGCGAGGCACGTGGCACCGCGGCTGCACGCGAAGTGGTGCGGCTTTGGGAAAACCTGCCCGAAGAAGACCATCTGGCCTTCTTCCGGATGATGCAAAATGACTTTAGTGCTGATCGCGCCAAGGTCACCAAGGCCGCCGAGGCCTTTGCCAAGGACCCGTCCGAGGCAAACCTCGCCGTCCTGACCCAAACGTCGGAACCGATCCGTCAGGAACTGCTGCGCAAGATCAACATGGCACCGGGTGGTACGCGGGCCATTGTCGATATGCGTGAAACCCTGATCGCACTGTTAAAGAACAACCGCGATCTTGAACCGCTCAATGCCGACATGCAGCACCTGCTGACCAGCTGGTTCAACCGTGGTTTCCTTGAGTTGCGTCACATTGATTGGGATACCTCGGCGGCCATCCTTGAAAAACTGATCCGCTATGAGGCGGTCCACGAAATTCAGGGCTGGGAAGATCTGCGTCGTCGTCTGGCGACCGACCGGAAATGCTTTGCCTTCTTCCATCCGGCAATACCCGACGATCCGCTGATCTTTGTTGAAGTCGCCCTCGTGCACGGCTTGGCAGATAGCGTTCAGGCGCTTCTGGCCCCGGAAATCGATGAAAAGGCACCGGAAACCGCCAACACGGCGATCTTCTATTCGATCAGCAACTGTCAGGCGGGCCTTAAGGGGATTTCGTTTGGCAACTTCCTGATCAAACAGGTGGTCGAGGAACTCAAACGCGAATTCCCGCAGCTCAAACAATTCGCCACCCTGTCGCCCATTCCGGGCTTCATGGGCTGGCTGCGCACCCGCCAGAAAAGCAAGGCAGACGATGCCGAGCTTGCCGGTCAGGTGCTGGACGGGCTTAGCGAAGACGACTGGATCAACGATCCGATCAAGGTCGCCAAGCTGCAAAAGCCGACTTTGGCGCTGTGTGCCACCTATCTTGCCACCTGCAAACGCGGCAAGTCCCCGCTTGATCCCACGGCCCGCTTCCATCTGGGCAATGGTGCACAGCTTGAACGCCTGAACTGGCTTGGCGACACATCCGAAAAGGGTCTGCGTCAGGCGGGCGGCATGATGGTGAACTACGCCTATCACCTCAATGATATCGAGAAAAACCACGAAGCACTGATGAATGACGGAAAGATCGCCACATCGAAATCCGTCGCACAGCTTGCCGGAATTTAAACAGGTATGACCATGTCAGATAATCTTCTTCAAACATTTCTGGACCGTTTTCCGGCCGACAAATCCCGCACGTTTCTGATTGAACGCGACGGCACCGAACGCAGTTTTTCGTGGCTGCTTGATCGCACCGGTCGTTATGCCGCCGTGCTGGCATCCCATGGTGTGGTCAAGGGTGACCGCGTTGCCGCCCAGGTCGACAAATCATCCGATGTGATCGCGCTCTATCTGGCTTGCCTGCAACTTGGCGCCATTCACCTGCCGCTCAACACCGCCTATACCGGTGATGAAATCGCCTATTTCCTCGGTGATGCCGCACCGCGTGTCTTCGTTTGCCGTCCGGCCCATATTGATGCGGCCAAGGAACTCGGTGACAAGAATGACGTGGCGGCAGTTCTGTCGCTTGGTTCAAACGGCGATGGCAGCCTCAATGACGAAGCCGCAAACGCCACTGCCATGACCGACATCGTCGCCGCCGACAAGGATGACGTTGCTGCCATCCTGTACACCTCGGGCACCACGGGCCGGTCCAAGGGCGCGATGCTGACCCACAACAATCTGGGCTCGAACGCCAAAACCCTTCATCAGGCATGGGGCTTCAAGCCGGGGGATACTTTGCTGCACGCCCTGCCGCTGTTCCACACCCACGGGCTGTTTGTTGCGATCAACATCATGCTGATGAATGGCGGCAAGGTAATCCTGCTTCCGAAATTCGATGCCGATGACGTGATTGAACGCCTGCCGCAATCAACCGTCCTGATGGGCGTTCCGACCTTCTATACCCGCCTGCTGGCCCATCCGAAATTCACCAAGGATGTTACCGCCAACATGCGTCTGTTCGTGTCGGGTTCGGCACCGCTTCTGGCCGAAACCCATGACGCATTCTTTGAACGTACCGGTCACAAGATCCTTGAACGCTATGGCATGACCGAAACCTGCATGAATACGTCCAACCCGCTTGATGGCGAACGCCGTCCGGGTGCGGTTGGCCCGACCCTGCCGGGGATCGAGGCACGCGTTTGTGACAAGGATGGCAATGTTCTGGGGGCTGGCGAAATCGGCGTGCTCGAAGTCCGTGGTCCGAACGTTTTCAAAGGCTACTGGCAGATGCCGGAAAAAACCGCGTCCGAGTTCCGCTCAGACGGCTTCTTTATCACCGGCGATCTCGCCACCATCGGCGAAGACGGCTATGTCACCATCGTTGGCCGTGACAAGGACCTGATCATTTCCGGTGGCTTTAACGTCTATCCCAAGGAAGTCGAAGAAGTCATCGCCGAATATGACGAGGTCGATGAAGTCGCGATCTTTGGCCTGCCCCATCCCGACTTCGGCGAAGCCGTTGCCGGTGTGATTGTGGCCGCCAATGGCGATAAAGCCGATCCCGAAGCCATCATCAAACGCACCCAGGACAAGCTGGCGAAATTCAAGGTGCCAAAACGCATCTGGGTGATCAAGGAGCTGCCGCGCAACACCATGGGCAAAATTCAGAAGGCCCAGCTGCGCAAACAATACGAAGACACCTTTACCTCCCCTGCAGCATAAGCGTTGCAGTCTTATACTCCCGCTGCCCAGAGCCTTTCCTGCTAACAGAAAGCTCTTTCCCGCAGCACCCATCGGGTCTCTGACCCTACCTCCCCGGCCGGATTTATCTGGCCGATTTTTTTTGCCTGCACACCCAAAACCCGAACGTCACGAACTCCGCCGTTATGCAATTTTTAGGGAATAACGCCAAACAATGCTAAATTAGATAACGACCAAACAGCCAATCTGAAGGCCTGTCGTAGGGACCAGCACGAAAGTAACTGGGATTGATGACCAAGCTTGATGACGCAATAGACCGGGTTTCGCGCAACATCGCCCAGACCGGCGCCCTGACGACCGAGGCCTCGCGGCGCTACGAACAGATGTTTGCCGATTTCCGCACCGAACTGGACCACGCCCTTGATGCGGCCGATACGCTTGCCGATGCCGCCGGGGCCACCATGGCGATACTCGAACAGGCGTCTAGCCTCTTGCGCCAAAGCTTCCCCAACCCGTACCCGCGTGCCTGTCGCGATCAATGCAGCGCCTGCTGCCACCTGTTTGTCAGTGTCCCGCCCGGCGTGACCGACCTGATCGCCGCCCACATCACGGCAACTTTCACCACGCCACAGATCGATGCCCTGAAAGATCGCCTGCGCAGCGCCGCAAACGATATCGAACAGTATACAAAAACCGCGGACGTCCGGGTGCGTTGCCCGTTGCTTGATGAACAGGATCGCTGCAGCATTTACGCCATCCGCCCGCTGACCTGTCGCGCCTTTACCTCGGCCAATGCCGGTCTGTGCCATGCCATGGTGTTTGGCGACAGTGCGCAACAATCCACCCGCATTGATCAGGATCCCGGCCATTACCGCCTGCATATCGCAGCGACCGAGGCCCTGCAAAATCTCGCAACCCGTCGCGGCCTTAACGGGCGGCAGGAGGGCTTCGTTCATGCCCTGCTCGATCGGCTTGAAAACGGGTCAGCATCCGCCTGATACAAACGCCTTGCAATTTCGCGCAAACAAGACCATTTCCCCAGAGTTCCTTAGGGGCTGCGCATCCGCCCGGCCTTGCCATCAAAACCAAATGGGGCAGACATGGATAACCCGTCCGCAAAATCACCACGCGTGGCCTTTGTCACCGGTGGCGCCCAGGGCTTGGGCCTTGGCATCTCAAAGCATCTTCTGGGGCTTGGCTGGAAGGTCGCGATGTTTGATCTTGATGCCGATGCGGGCAAGGACGCGCTTGATAGCCTGACGGACGCTGAACGTGACCGCACATTGTTTTTGCGGGGCGATGTCGCCCATGAACCCGACATCAAACTTTGCGTCCAGCAATGCGTTGACCGGTTTGGCCGCATCGATGGCCTGATCAACAATGCCGGGATTGCCAATCCGCATGTCCCCAACATCGAAGACCTTGAATGGGACCAATGGCAACGCGTGATCAATGTCAATCTGGGTGGTGCGTTTCTGGCAACCAAGCACGCGACACAGCATCTGCGCGACACCGAGGGCGCGATTGTCAATATCGCCTCCACCCGCGCCTTCCAGTCAGAGGCCAACACCGAACCCTATGCCGCGTCCAAGGGTGGCATCGTTGCCCTGACGCATGCGCTGGCGGTCAGCCTTGCAGGTGACATTCGCGTCAACGCCATCGCACCGGGCTGGATCGAAGTTGGCGACTGGCAGAAGAACGCCAACAAAACCGAACCTGACCACAGCGAAGCCGACAAGGCGCAACACCCGGTTGGCCGTGTTGGCACGCCTAAAGACATCGCACAGGCCGTCTCCTTCCTGCTGGATGGCGATAAATCCGGCTTCATGACCGGTGAAACCATCCGCATTGATGGCGGCATGACGCACAAGATGATTTACGTCGAATGACGCACGCGAAGAACGAAAAAGGCCGGTTGTCGTGCATGACAACCGGCCTTTTTAATCTCGAAATTCATTGACCTGATCAGGCGCGCGCCTTGCTTTCGCTCATGCCAAGCGCGCCAAGCGCGGTCTTGACGATGGCCTTGGCATCAAGCCCGGCTTTTTCGTACTGGATTTCCGGCTTGTCATGATCAATCAGCGCGTCAGGCAACGCCATGGTGCGGATCTTAAGCCCGTTATCAAGCAACCCGTACCCTGCCATATGTTGCAGGACCATCGCGCCAAAGCCGTTGATCGACCCTTCTTCGATGGTGATCAGGACTTCGTGGTTGCGCGCCAGATCGGCAATCAGTTCATGATCCAGCGGCTTGGCAAAGCGTGCATCGGCAACCGTCGCAGGCAACCCCCGTGCGGCAAGGTCTTCGGCTGCAATAAGCGCCTCGGCCAGTCGCGTGCCATAGGACAGGATGGCAATCTTGCCCCCTTCACGCAGGATACGCCCCTTGCCGATTTCAAGGACTTTGCCCTCGGCCGGCATTTCAACGCCAACACCCTCGCCCCGCGGATAGCGGAACGCAGATGGTCGATCATCAATCGCCCAGGCGGTCGTGGTCATGTGGACAAGCTCGGCTTCATCGGCGGCTGCCATCAAAACAAAGTTCGGCAAACAGCCAAGATAGGCAATGTCATAGGCCCCGGCATGGGTCGCGCCATCGGCCCCGACCAGACCGGCACGGTCCATGGCAAAACGCACCGGCAGGTTCTGGATCGCGACATCATGCACGACCTGATCATAGCCACGCTGCAGGAAGGTCGAATACAGCGTGCAAAACGGTTTGTACCCTTCGCACGCCATCCCGGCGGCAAAGGTCACCGCATGCTGTTCGGCAATCCCGACGTCAAAGGCACGATCGGGGAAATGATCGGCAAAGATGTTCACTCCGGTGCCCGATGGCATTGCGGCCGTGATCGCCGTGACTTTCTCGTCTTTTTCCGCAAGCTTCACCAGCGTTTCGCCATACACCTTGGTGTAGCTCGGCGCATTCGGGGTCGGCTTGGCCTGCTTGCCGGTCACAACATCAAACTTGGCAACGCCATGATATTTGTCGGCGGCATTTTCGGCGGGGCCATAGCCCTTGCCCTTTTGCGTGACGGCATGGATCAGGATCGGGCCATCAACATCGGCATCGCGGACGTTTTTCAAAACCGGCAACAGATGATCCATGTTGTGACCATCAATCGGCCCGACATAGAAAAAGCCCATTTCTTCAAACAGCGTGCCGCCCGTGACCATGCCACGGGTATATTCTTCAAGCTTGCGCGCGGCCTCTTCGATCTGGCGCGGCAGATGCTTGGTCAGGCCCTTGGCCGCATTGCGCAGCCCCTGATATCCCTTGCCCGAAATCAGGCGTGACAAATAACCCGACATCGACCCCACCGGCGGGGCAATCGACATGTCGTTATCGTTCAGGATGACAATCAAGCGCTGATCGGTGGCGGCGGCATTGTTCATCGCCTCATAGGCCATGCCCGCACTCATCGATCCGTCGCCGATCACGGCAATCACATTCTTGCGCTTGTCATCCGATAGCTGGTTGGCGACCGCCATGCCGAGGCCTGCCGAGATCGAGGTGGAGCTATGCCCGGCACCGAACGGATCATATTCGGATTCGGATCGTTTGGTGAAACCGGACAAACCGCCACCCTGACGAATGGTGCGGATACGATCACGCCGCCCGGTCAGGATTTTATGCGGATAGCACTGATGACCAACATCCCAGATCAAACGATCATAAGGCGTATCAAACAGGTAATGGATCGCAACCGTCAGCTCGACCACACCAAGTCCAGCACCCAGATGCCCGCCAGTCACCGATACCGCATCAATCACCTCGGCGCGCAATTCGTCGGCAACCTGCTTCATCTGGGCAGGCTGCAACTTGCGCAGCTCTTCGGGGGTGTTAATGGTATCCAGCAGCGGGGTCTTGGAGGTCGTGCTCATTCCGATCTCGATTTCAATTTTTTATATGGCGTTGGTTACAACAGGGTGACTGTTATGGCGCCATGTTGCAAGCTGCGTAAAATAGCGAGGTTCGACCGAATTAGCGACCCTGAATTTCACCGGTTTTTACCTTATCGAGGAAACGGTGGATCACTTGCTCGACAGTGCGGTGAATGGTGTCGCGATCCTGACCAAAATCGCGGCATAAATAGCCAAAATTCTCTGCAATATATGGGGTGCATTTCGGCAAGAATGAATAGTGCCCGGCCCCCTTGACCTTCACAAACTTTGCCCGCCCGTGCAACAGCTTGCGAAAGTGCGCGGCGTTAACATGGTCATGCAGAATTTCGTCCGTATCGGCCTCGACAAACAGCATCGGGATATCGATATCGCTCAATCCCGCATCGGTCGCCGCCACGCCAAAGGCTGGCGCAATCGCGATGATGGCGGCAATCCGGTCATCACGCTCGGACACTACCGGCCCGCCATAAACAGTGTGCAACCGATCAAGGTGATCATCGCTTGGCGCGTGCTGGCAAATCACGTGGTCACTATCGGCGTTGATTTCGCAGTAATCCTGCCAGGCCTTGGCATCAAAATCCCAACCCGCCAGCTTAAGAACCGTCGCCCCGCCTGCCGAATGGCCAAGGGCATAGATTTTATCCTGGTCAATCTGTGGGCCGATCTCGTCATGCGCCAGTAACAGATCAAGTGCCAGACGCATTTCCTGCGGGCGGCGCTCGATAATCGCCAACTGCCGGGCTTCGGACACATCGAGGTAATTGTCGCCATGATGCTGCGGGGCGGCGACGATATAACCCCGCCGTGCGAGATATTCCGCCAACCAGAACTGATTGAACCGATGCCCTTCCGATCCATGCGAAAACAGCACGATGGGAAACGGGCCGTCATCGGCAAAGGCGGCCCCGCGCGCCGCACTGGAAACCACGCCCATATGGCGCACCGAACTTTCCGGTGCCGTCGCCGGATACCAGATCGCTAACGGAAACGGATCCTTGTCAAACAGCCGGTCGCGAAAACCGGCTGTATATGGCGCATGATCGGTCATGGTAATGATCTAGGGCCACAGCCGATTAACGGCCGCGTTCAACCACAAAACGTGCCACCGCACGCAGCGGTTCGGCCTCATCGTCAAAGCAGTTCAGATGATTGATCGCCTGATCGCACAGCATTCTGGCCTGTTCGCGGGCCTGATCAAGGCCGAGCAATTTGACGAAGGTTGATTTTTCCTGATCAACATCCTTGCCGGCCGTCTTGCCCAGTTCTTCCGAACTTGCCTCGACATCAAGGATGTCATCCTTGATCTGAAACGCCAGTCCCATGTCATGCGCATAGGATCGAAGCGCCAAACGAATGCTTTTCGGTGCCTTGCCAAGGATCGCACCGGCTTCGCAGGCAAAGGCAAACATCCGCCCGGTCTTGAGCAAATGAAGGTGTGTCACCTGCGCCTGATCAAAGCTCTGCCCTTCCCCGGCCAGATCGATCATCTGCCCGCCGACCATGCCATACGGCCCCGCCGCACGGGCAAGGGCACGGACAAGATCGGTACACACGCGGGGATCAGGATGGGTGTCTTCGTCAGCCAGCACTTCAAACGCCTGGGTCAGCAACGCATCACCGGCCAAAATCGCCGTCGCCTCGTCAAACTGCTTGTGACAGCTGGGCTTGCCGCGACGCAGATCGTCGTCATCCATCGCTGGCAGGTCATCATGGATCAGCGAATAGCTGTGTACCATCTCGACCGCGGCGGCAACGCGCAGGGCGGAGCGGCGCGATACCTTGAACAAACCAGCAGAGCTCAGCACCAGAAACGGGCGCAAGCGTTTGCCATCGCCCAGCGTCGAATAGCGCATCGCCTGATACAGGCGCTGCTCGATCTGGCCATTGGCGCGGGGCAGGATCCCGTCAAGCGTCTCGCCCAGATCAGCAGACGCCGCACTCAGTTCGGCAATCATGTCGTAACTCACGACGGTCTCCGATTATTCAATTTCGGTCGGTGTTGCCGACGGGCGGCCATCCGCATTCAGGGTGATTTTTTCGATGCGCTCTTCAGCCGCGCGCAGTTTGTCCGCGCAATGGCGTTTCAGCGCCGCACCGCGTTCATAGGACGCAATGGCGTCATCAAGCCCGACCTGCCCCTGTTCAAGCTGACGCACAAGGGTTTCAAGCTGCCCAAGCGCCTCTTCGAAACTCAGTTTCGCGATATCTTCAGGAAGTGCGGGAGATGCAGTAGCCTCGGACATGTAAGCTCCATTTCTTAGATCGGCGCGGAGTTTACGCGCAAGTCACGATCAGGGCAACCGAACAGAACGCAATTTCGTCTGACTGAAACGCTTTTGTCGGGCAA
>NZ_DCAO01000109.1:3900-7031 GCF_002311515.1 Thalassospira sp. UBA1131 | reverse complement strand
CCCATCAATGTCCGCACATGTTGCACGGCACTGGTCGCAAGCGACGGCAAATCATAGCCCCCTTCAAGCAAGGACACCACACGTCCACCGCACTGTTCCTCGGCAAGATCCATCAACTGCTTGGTCATCCAGACAAAATCATCCGCCACATAGCAAAGCCCCGCCAGCGGATCATTCTTGTGCCCGTCAAAGCCCGCCGAAATGATCAGAAGTTCCGGCTTGAACGCGGCAATACCCGGCAAGACCGTCGAATTGAACGCTTCCTGTACTTCGGCTGTGCCCGATCCGGCCACCATACCGACATTGAGGATATTATTGGCACATCCGCGTTCGCTTTCGGCCCCGGTGCCGGGATAAAGCGGCCATTGGTGGGTCGAGCAATAAAACAGGTCCGCATCATTATAAAACAGGTCCTGCGTGCCGTTGCCGTGATGGACATCGAAATCCATCACCGCCACCCGCTTGATGCCGAATTTGTTGCGCGCATGGTGGGCGGCAATGGCGGCATTGTTAAACAGGCAAAACCCCATCGCCCGGTCATATTCGGCGTGATGCCCCGGCGGCCGGGTGGCGACAAAGGCATTCTTTTCATGCCCCTCCATCACCGCATCGACCGCAACACAGGCCCCGCCGACTGATCGCAATGCCGCCCTGCCTGAGCCCGGCGACACATACGTATCGCCATCAAGCGGCTCGATGCCGTGGTCGGGGATGCTTGCCATCACCTTGTCGACATAGGCCGGGTCATGCACTTTCTTGATCAGGTCGATATCGCCCAGCGGCGCTTCTTCGCGGTGAAGGAACATGAATTCCTCGGCCTCGAAAACGCGCTGGATCACGCGCAGACGATCGGCACATTCCGGGTGTCCGGGGCCGGTATCATGTTCAATACAATCGTGATGGGTCACGAACAAAGTCGCCATTTTTCTGCGTCGCCTTCCTGAATGGTCCGATATGGTGCGACGCCGGGACCGGGCCCGGGTCACGGGATCGCGTTGACCGCGTCCGTTATTTTTATCCTGCTTTGCTTGTTCTAGCGCAAAACAGGACGCTTCTCTTTGTTCTAAATCAGCACATCACCGAACGATAAGGCAAGCTCTTTGGCTTTCGATCTTCGCATCATTTGGCGCGTGTCACGTCTGCTACTAATACTTTCACAGTTTTGCCGTTTTCTCGGGTTTGTATATGCTGGTATCGATTATGTTTCAAACCGAGCAAACGGGAACATAATCAAATAAAAACAGGTCCTGTCGGAATCGGTGCAAAGGTTTCATTCGCCCGCACACCGCCCAGGGGATCAAATTCGCGATCGCCAGAGAAAAATCTGGTGCATGGAAGGAAGTTCGACAGGCCGGATTCCGGCACAAACACCATCAGCAGCAGGTGAGATCCGAGTAAACACTCTCTTGACAGATTTGTAATATACTTGAGAATAAGTTTACCGATGAATTCCTGTAATTTGTTGGTGGCAGAAGTCACTATCCTTTAGGTATTATTACCGCAGTGACTTCGCGCCAGTCGGATCAGAAGCCACCCGATGGCTCCGTCTGGTGATTTGTCGAATTTTCATTGGGACAATGGCCGCTTGCGGTCAGGCTCATAAGGAAGCCAAATGGAACTTAACAACTTAGAAGAAAAGGCCGAACAGGCTAGCACCCTGTTAAAGGCCATGAGCAATCAGAGCAGACTGCTTATCCTTTGCCAACTCAACGAAGGCGAAAAGTCGGTTGGCGAACTCGAACGCATTGTCGGGCTAAGCCAGTCCGCCCTCTCGCAGCATCTTGCACGCCTGCGTCGTGACAAGCTCGTCCAGACTCGTCGCGAAGCACAGACCATCTACTATTCGCTGAATGGTAACGATGCTCTGCGCGTGATCGAGACCCTCTACGGGCTTTATTGCAACGCCTCACGCAATTCTGCTGCTGCGTAAAACACCCGGGCACTCCCCACTAAAAAAGCCTGCCTTTTTTGGGCAGGCTTTTTTACGTCCGAAACAGGCGATCTGTCTTACTTCCCGCCGCATTCGGGCAGCGGCAGCTTGGTGACCTTGTCAAGCGTGCCCAGCACTTCAAACTCGCCATAGTCAAAACGCATACCATGCGCGACACCGTTATCGCCAAAATCAACCGCCATCTCGGTTGACGGGCCATTTTCCGCAGCCCCAATCGGATAAAATGCCAGGTTCATGCGATGAAACGCACCGCGCGCAATCGCATCGGGATCGTTGGCGGTGTTATCGGCATCCTTGCTGCCTGAAATCACCACAGCCACCCGGTTGGTCGGAGTATCGCCGCTGCCATCAAACACCAGATCATTGGCAAACCGCACCCCGTCTTTCGCACGTTTCAGCAACACAAGCGAATGCTGGGTCGGGAACATAGCATCGGCCGGAAGCTCTTCCTCGACCTCGACCGGGATTTCGTAACTGACCTTGACCATGTCGTCCTTGCGGACCGCCTTGCCGACGATCTCGTCGACCTTGGTGCCATCAAGATAATCACGCATGCGGAAACGATATTCCGTCCCGTCGAAATCTTCCCACTGGGTCATGGAATAGGCCGAATTGATCGGCGTACCTTCGCTGCCCTGAAGGATCATGATCTGCTGCATTTCCGTGACCCAGCCATCGCACATCTTCTCAAAGCGATAGCCAAGCACACCGGACGCATCAACAATCGAGCTGCCCTGCTCGGCATGGCTCAGCTTGAAGTGATATTCCGCCACATGCGGCACGATGGCATCTTCGATGCCCGTCACATTACCAGCCTGCGCGGCACAGCCACCAAGACCCAAACAAAAGATCAGCGTTCCTTTAAGGGAACGCTGACGTTGCTTAATCTCTGAAAAAAATCCAGACAACATCACTCTCCGGTGGCGCCAACTCCGACAATCCAGGGATCTTTAACCCCCTTTTTGGCAGCAAGAAGGCGCAAATCATGTGCGTGTTCTGCCGAAAGCGGCCCGACCGCAACACGAAGATACGGCTTACCCTTTACTTCGGCATTCAAAAGGCGCGGCTGGTATTCCTTATAAAGGCCCAGCGCCCTGTTGGCACGCGCTTCATCTGCAAAGCTTGCCAATACCACATAATCACCGGGCAGCGGCGCGGCAAGGTCATCCCCTGCAAGCGC
>NZ_DCAO01000109.1:0-3723 GCF_002311515.1 Thalassospira sp. UBA1131 | reverse complement strand
GCGGCATCCGCCTCGACCTGCGGGTCGATCGGGCCAAGGTCACTGCGATCAACGGCAACGTCTTCGACTTCGATCTGATCACGTGCAGAGGCAACCTCAACTGCATCATCGGGTGTCTTTTTCGGGGTCAGTGGCGGCAAATTGGTGGTGACAATCGCGTTGGATTTAAGCGCCGTCGCACTTGGCCGTGACCAATCCTCTGCCGGGGCATTCACCGCATAGATTTCCGGGCGGGCAACGCGCAGTTCCTGTTTGATTTCAGGCTCGCCCATCACGGCAAGGGCTGCGGCCTCTTCGGCCAGAATGGTTTCGTCGTCCTTGCAGATGGTCTGTTCCAAAAGCGGGCGATGCAGCGCGCAATCGCGCTCGGCAACGAAAGAAACCGCATGGTCGGTTGTGCTTTTGCCGGTCGACACATAGCTGATCAAATCACCGGCAAGCTTTGCCACCGTCAACTCAATCGGACCACCGCACGCGCCAAGCGCCAAAGGTGCCGCCACCACAAGAATTTTTCTCAACAGGCCATCCCCCGAAGGATCGAATTTTCTTTTCCTCCGCTACAGTGGCCCTATGCCGGTTAATATTAGGTAAGGATATATTCATTTTGCTCACATAGCTTCACGTGAGCTTTACAAATTCGGCTTGAACTCCCTCAGGGACTAACGGAATGCTCGATACCATCAATAAATTATGGCAGTTATTAGGGATAATTAGCGTTTCTTTCCTAGCCGGACAGCATTTCGAATCTGAAAGAAACAAGCTCTATTCTCAGATTTCATCAGAGAAAATGAGCGAGATATCACAAAAAAATCAATATCTTGAGAGCGCATTATTTAAAGAGAAAAAAGAAAACTCAAAACTAATTGATGAAATAAGAAATTTACAATTTGAGAAAAATTCCTCAGGTGAGGTTCTACTCCGGGAAGGAGAGATGCATACCATTTTTCCAGGAGCATCATTTAGTGTTTACAGGATGGGAGATAGTGAAACTGGCAAACAGTTTGCCACACACCGGGTTGGGAGAAAAAGTAAACTATCTATTTAGTGGACAGACGATAACAAATGATTTCTTTGGCGATACTCAATGCAACGTATCATTTGTTTACTTCGGCTACCCTCAAGATAGCACTGCTGATTCCCAAAAAAAACTCGGCGTCTTCCGATACAAGTGCACAAAAAGCTGAGGAGAGATAAAATCTCTCCTCAGTCATAACACACATCAGTCTTTTTTCGCTTTCGGCGGCAGCTGCACACGCAGGTGCAGTTCTTTAAGCTGCCTGTCATCGACTTCTGCCGGCGCATTCATCATCAGATCCTGCGCCTGCTGGTTCAGCGGGAAGGCAATGACTTCGCGAATGTTCGGCTCATCGGCCAGCAACATGACGATACGGTCAACACCCGGGGCCGAACCACCGTGCGGCGGGGCGCCGAATTTGAACGCGTTTATCATGCCGCCAAAGCGGTCATCGACAACGTCCTTGCCATAACCGGCAATCTCGAACGCCTTGTACATGATGTCCGGGCGATGGTTACGAATGGCACCCGATGACAGCTCGATACCGTTACAAACGATGTCATACTGCCACGCCTTGATATCAAGCGGGTTCATGTTTTCCAACGCGTCCAGACCACCTTGGGGCATCGAGAACGGGTTGTGGCTGAATTCGATCTTGCCGTCGTCGTCTTCCTCATACATCGGGAAGTCAACGATCCAGCAGAACTTGAACATGCCCTCTTCGCGCAGTTCCAGCTCGTCACAAACCTTGTCACGGACCTTACCGGCGAACTTGGCCGCGGCCAGTTCCTTGTCACAGGCAAAGAACACCGCATCGCCATTGGCAACACCGGTGATTTCCTTGATCTGTGCGATACGATCGGCATCAAGGTTCTTGGCAATCGGGCCTTTTGCTTCGCCGTCTTCACCGTAAACGATGTAACCAAGACCAGCCGCACCTTCATCACGTGCCCAGTTATTGAGCTTGTCAAAGAAGCTGCGCGGGCGCGATGCGGCACCGGTTGCCGGGATCGCACGAACAACCGAACCTTTTTCGATGTTCGATGCAAAGATGCCAAAGCTCGATCCGCGGAACGGCTCGGTGACGTCTGAAATGATCAGCGGGTTACGCAGGTCCGGCTTGTCGGATCCGTATTTCGCCATCGATTCATCAAACGGAATGCGCGGGAACGGATACGGGGTCACATCACGACCACCGCCGAACTCGACAAATATGTCATGCAGAACCGGCTCGATTGCGGCAAACACGTCATCCTGGGTGGCAAAGGCCATCTCGAAGTCGAGCTGGTAAAACTCGCCCGGCGAACGGTCGGCACGTGCGTCTTCATCGCGGAAGCACGGTGCAATCTGGAAATACTTGTCAAAGCCCGAAACCATCAGCAGCTGCTTGAACTGCTGCGGTGCTTGCGGCAGGGCATAAAACTTGCCCGGATGCATACGCGACGGCACCAGGAAGTCACGTGCACCTTCCGGCGAGCTCGCGGTCAGGATCGGCGTCTGGATTTCAAGGAAGCCCTGCGCGGTCATTTTCTGACGCATGGCCGAAATCACCTGCGAACGCAGAACGATGTTCTTGTGAACACTCTCGCGACGCAGATCGAGATAACGGTGCCGCAGGCGAACTTCTTCGCCGTACTCGACATCGCCAAACACCGGCATCGGCAGAACTTCGGCCGAAGACTGAACTTCGATGTTCGATGCATAAACTTCGATCTCGCCGGTCGGCAAGTTGGGGTTGATGGTCTCGGCGGTACGTTTGACAACCTTGCCATCGACCGTGATCACGCTTTCGGCGCGCGCTTTATCAAGCGTCTCGAACAGCGGGCTCGAAATATCGATCACGACCTGGGTGATGCCGTAATGGTCGCGCAGGTCAACGAACAGAAGGTTGCCGTGGTCACGTTTACGGTGAATCCAGCCAGACAGGCGAACTTCCGCATCGGCGTCAGTCGCGCGCAGCGCATTACAGTTATGAGAGCGAAAAGGATGCATTGTCATTCCAGGTTGCTTTGTATTTTGGGCCGCAAATTTGGCCGCAAAGGTGCATGCCAGACCCGCGCTGTCAAACAAAAAACGCACCACAACATGCCCGCCAACCAGTGATTCATGGCGCTTATGTGTGATGTTCCCCTGCCCGACGGGCGTGGTATCTCAAAATTTCAGCGGTATAAAACGCGCAGACAGGCCCTTCGTCAAGTGCCAGTAACGCAGACCAGCTAACGCACATCAGTCAACGCAGATCAGCAAATCATTCCGCGCTGATCTTGATCGCCTGAAGATCCTTGACCTTGATAAAGTCGATCAGCCGTCCGCTGCCCGGTGTGATTTCACCCCAGTGATCAACATCGAACTCGAAATGCGCAAGCCCGCAGGTCGGATATTTGCGCGCCATGATCTCGCGGGCCTCAATATTGCCACCGCCATAAAGCGACTGGGCGAAAATCTCGATCCCCGGATTGTGGCCGATAAACATCACATGCTTGGCGTCTTCATGGGTGTGATGCAGGTTTTCAAGCAATACCCGCTCGCTGGCCATATACAGATCTTCGTTATAGATCACATCGGCATCGGTTGCGAAATCCCGCCCCAACAGACCAAGCGTCTGCACCGCACGCGCTGCCGTCGAACACCATATCAGGTCCGGCACCAGTTCATGCTGACGCAGATAGCGGCCCATAAACGGTGCTGCCTTTTCACCACGACGGTTC
>NZ_DCAO01000026.1:46539-51728 GCF_002311515.1 Thalassospira sp. UBA1131 | reverse complement strand
GTCGAGCCGATATCGGTCGGAATGCCCGATTTGTCGATGCCAACAATGTCATCCCAGCCGTTCTCGATCAGGTGATGCGCCACCGAGGAACCAACAATACCCCCGAGACCGACGATGACGACTTTGGCCTTGCTTGGAAATGCGCTCATTTCTCTCAATCCTTCTTTCCGAGATGTTTGTCAGTGCTCGGCATGGCGAAAACGCGTCAGGGACCGGTCAAAGCCGGCCCCTTTGCGAAGTTTACTACAAAGTGAAGACAACCGTTCGGTGATCATTAAGCATCACCCTGCCTTCAAGATGGTATTTGACGGCGCGGGCGAGAACCCGGGATTCGATATCGCGACCAGCCGCGACGAAATCGTCTGCGGACATGGCGTGGTTCACGCGTTCGGTTTCCTGTTCAATGATCGGGCCTTCATCGAGATCCGGCGTAACATAGTGTGCGGTCGCCCCGATCAGTTTCACCCCGCGCTCGTAAGCCTGATGATAGGGCTTTGCGCCCTTGAAGCTTGGCAGGAACGAGTGGTGAATGTTGATGATCATGCCATAGAACTGGCTCGAAAACTCGTTGGTCAGGACCTGCATGTAGCGCGCAAGGACCACCAGTTCAGACTTGGTTTCCTTGATCAGGTCAGCAAGCTTGGCTTCCTGTTCAGCCTTGTTTTCCTTGTTCACCGGCCAGTGGTAGAAGGGAATGCCTTCCTGATCGGCGACCTTGCGGGCATCTTCGTGGTTCGAAACGATGGCTGCCACTTCGGCGTCGAGCCAGCCGACCTTGATTTGGTAAAGAAGGTGCAGCATCGCATGATCGAATTTCGAAACCATGATGATGATTCTCGGACGGCGTGCAACTTCATCAATCTTGAGCTTCAGGTTAAAGCGATCCACCGCGGGGTTCAGCGATAGCGCAACAGATTCCTTGTCGATATCTGCCGGTGTGATGATCGCAACACGCAGGAAGAACTTGTTGGTGTGGCGGTCCCAGAACTGGTTGGACTCGGCGATATTGGCGCCGCGCGTGGCCAGAGCAGAGGTAACGGTCGCAACGATGCCCGGCTGATCATCACAGGCAACACGAAGGATATAAGAGGTATCATTCACTGGTTTGGTTCCGTCTTGATGTCTCGTGTTGAATGTTAAAGCTGGTTTTCCAGCTGCGGCAGGATTTCAAACAGATCACCGACAATGCCGTAATCTGCGACCTGGAAGATCGGGGCTTCTTCATCGGTATTAATGGCAACGATGATCTTGGAATCTTTCATACCCGCCAGATGCTGGATCGCACCGGAAATGCCACATGCGATATATAGGTCCGGGGCGACGACTTTACCCGTCTGACCAACCTGAAGGTCATTGGGGGCATAGCCCGCATCGACAGCCGCACGCGATGCACCAACAGCAGCACCAAGTTTGTCGGCCAGTGGCGTGATAACGGATTTGAACTTGTCTTCCGATCCAAGGGCACGGCCACCGGAAACAATAATCTTGGCAGAACCCAGTTCCGGCCGATCATTCTCCGACAGAATGTTTTCAAGGAAGGAAGATTTCCCGCTATTCGCACTGCCCGCATCAACCGGCTTGATTTCGGCAGTGCTTCCGCCGGCCTCGGCCGCGCCAAAGCTTGAGGTGCGGATGGTCAGCACTTTCTTAGCGTCTGTGCTTTGCACCACTTCGATGGCGTTGCCGGCATAGATCGGGCGTTTGAAGGTATCGGTATCGACAACTTCCATCACCTCTGAGACCTGCATGACATCGAGCAGGGCGGCAACACGCGGCAGGATGTTTTTGCCATTGGCGGTCGCGGCGGCAACGATGGTGTCGTAATCGCCCGCAAGTGAAACGATCAGATCGGCTGCATTTTCGGCAAGATGGTTTGCCAGTGCGTCGTTGTCAGCAACCAGCACGTTTCGAATACCGGCAAGTTTGGCAGCCTGATCGGCAACCGCGGCAACGTCCTTGCCCGCGACAAGAATATCGATATCACCACCGATCTGGGTTGCAGCATTTAGGGCCTTTGCGGTCTGTTCGGACAGGGTGGCGTTATCGTGTTCGGCAAAAAGAAGAATAGCCATGATTTCAATCTCCGCCTGGGTCAGATGACGCCAGCTTCATGCTTGAGTTTGTCGGTAAGTTCGGCAACGTCGGCAACCTTGATGCCCGCCTTGCGCGTTGCGGGTTCTTCAACCCGGATCAGGCGCAGGCGCGGGGCAACGGTAACGCCAAAGTCAGCGGCGGCTTTGCTATCAAGCGGCTTTTTCTTTGCCTTCATGATATTGGGAAGCGACGCATAGCGCGGCTCGTTCAGGCGAAGATCGGCGGTGACAATTGCCGGCAGGCTGACGCTGATGGCCTGAAGACCGCCATCCACCTCGCGGGTTACCTTGGCGTGATCGGCAGAAAGTTCCAGTTTCGAAGCAAAGGTTGCCTGCGACCAACCGAGCAGGGCGGACAGCATCTGACCGGTCTGGTTGGCATCGTCGTCAATCGCCTGTTTGCCCAGAATGACAAGGCCGGGTTCCTCGGCGTTCACAACACCTTTGAGGATTTTTGCGACGTCAAGCGGCTCAACCGGGCCATCAACCGTGACCAGGATGGCGCGATCAGCACCCATGGCAAGGGCGGTGCGCAGGGTTTCCTGTGCCTGTGCCGGACCAATCGAAACGGCGACGATTTCGTCAGCCTGACCGGATTCCTTAAGGCGAATGGCTTCTTCAACCGCGATCTCGTCGAAGGGGTTCATCGACATTTTGACATTGGCAAGGTCGACACCGGAACCATCCGCCTTGACGCGGATCTTCACGTTGTAGTCGACGACCCGTTTGACCGGTACGAGAACCTTCATCATTTCCCTCTCTGACGAAATCCGGATCAAACAAGTTTTTGGTCCGGTGTGGGCGCGTCTTGCCGCAACCCGATGTAAGTTTCAAAGACTGGAAGCGTTACGCGATGCGACACTACCGGAGGCGATATTGAGCGTGGTGCAATTCTGGATGCCGAGTTTCCGGGGTCGGGGCAATTTGGACAGGTTTCTGGCAATCGTTTCGGGGCGCGAATGTACTGTTTGCCGATTTTGGCATCCTGATCGCAATCCGATTGTTGATTCTGCCGTGACCCTGTGTTTCTCTTGCTTAGCCGACATACCCTTCGGTATCATGAAAAGTAATCTGGCGACTTTTTGCGCCAAAAAATAGAATGTTTGCGTCAAAGTGAGATTACCGCTACGACAAAGCCGGTAACCTTGTCTGTATCGGAGGAACCGATGCTCAAGAAGCCTGAAGCACGTGCCCAGACTGCGCCGCGTTTAACCGTCGGTTTTATCCTCGCAAAACGCTTTACGTTGTGCGCCTTTGCCAACTTTGTCGATGTCTTGCGCCTTGCAGCAGACGAAGGTGATCGCAGTCGTCCGATCCTGTGTAAATGGACGGTTCTGTCGGACACGATGGACCCGATCACATCAAGTAGCGGAATTGCGGTTCAGCCCAAGGAACGCTTGGGCGATCCACGGCGGTTCAATTATATTGTGGTTGTTGGCGGGCTGATGGATGACGCCGAAAAGCTGAGCCCTGCCTATCAGAAATTCCTGCATGAAGCGGCCGAAGCCGGGGTGCCGCTTGTTGGTGTTTGCACCGGGGTCTTTATGCTGCATGAGGCCGGGCTTCTTGACGGGTATCGTTGCTGTGTCAGTTGGTTCCATCATTCCGAGGTGGTTGAGCAGTTCGAAGGGCTTGATCCGGTTACCGAGCAGATTTTTGTGGTCGACCGCGACCGGTTGACCTGTTCTGGCGGGGTCAGTTCGGCACACCTGGCGGCCTATCTGGTCGATAAGCATGTCGGGCGGGCACAGGCGAACAAAAGCCTGCATATCATGATTATTGATGATGCGCTTCAGGCGGAAAAGCCCCAGCCGGGCATTCCATTGGATTTGAAAACGCAGGATCAGATCGTGCAGCGCGCGCTTTTGATCATGCAGCAAAATATCGATATGCCGATTTCCGTGCAGGAAATTGCGCGTCGCATGGGCAACAGCAAACGCCAGATCGAACGGCATTTCAGGATGGCTTTGGATACATCGCCCCAGGTAGCGTTCCTTAATATCCGGCTTGATCTGGCCCAGCACCTGATCGAGAAAAGCGACAAGTCTGTCGCCCAGATTGCGGTTGATTGCGGATTTTGTGATTCTTCGCATCTTAGCCGGATGTTCCGCCGTCGTTATGGCTGCACGCCACAGGCCCTGCGTCGCCCGATCCCGGATTCACTGGCCACAAGTGCGATGGTCGAAGACGCACCGCAGCTTGAGGCCGGCGCATAAGAAAAGAAAACGCCCTGCTTACTGTGATGGTAAGCAGGGCGTTTGAATTGATGCGCTTAAGATCGCAGAGATATTACATCTCGACCTCGACATCGGAAAGCGGGGTCGAGCAGCAGATAAGAATCTTGCCCTGATCAATTTCGCGCTGACGGATGCCGCCACCATGGTTCATGTCGACTTCCCCTGACACCAGTTTGGATTTGCAGGTACCGCAAATGCCACGCTGACAGGATGACATCGGCATCAGGCCGGCTTCCTTGGCGGCCGACAGAATGGTCATGCCCGGGCTGCATTCAACCACGTGGCCGGTCTTGCTGAAGCTGACGCGGAAGGTTTGCTCGCTGATTTCCGGGGCGACAGAGGCGTGTTCTTCGAACGTGCCCGCGGTTTCAGCGCCGAAATCAAAGCTTTCCTCGTAGTATTTGCCCATGTCGAAGCCAGCTTCTTCGAGCATGTGGCGAACACCCTCCATGAAGCGGGCAGGTCCACAGCAAAATACCTTGCGGTCCTTGAAGTCAGGCGACATCAGCGACAGCATCGGCAAGCTCAGGCGGCCGGTATAACCGGTCCACTGATGGCTGGCAGACGCGCTGTCGCAGGTCAGTGCCACCTTCAGGGTCGGGTTCTGTGCGGCCAGGAGGGCAAGCTCATCACGGAAAATCAGATCAGACGGTGTGCGTGCCGCATGAACGAAATGAAGGTCGGTCGGCTCGGACAGGTCACAGGCGGTACGTGTCATCGACATCATCGGGGTGATGCCGCTGCCAGCTGAAATGAACAACAGCTTTTCTTCGCCCGTGGCATCAGCAGTGAATTCGCCGCCCGGACCGGAAACATTGATTTCCTTGCCCGGAAGCATGTTGTCATGCAGCCAGTTCGA
>NZ_DCAO01000026.1:37101-46343 GCF_002311515.1 Thalassospira sp. UBA1131 | reverse complement strand
ACGTCGTGCGTTTCCTGACGCACCTGACGGCAAACAAGGACGTCGTCATTTTCCGGGTCCCAAAGCGGGACCCGGGTAACTTCGGTCAGAATTTCCTCGACCGGGGCTTGATCGCCCTTGTTGCTGTCGGTGGTATTCTTGTCGGTCATTCTGCGGCAATCCCGGCTTTGGTCGTTGCGAAGTGATCTTCCAGACGCTTGATATACCAGTCACAGAATGCTTCGACATGCGGTTCGGTAAACTTGGAATAGGGGCCCGGTTCGTATGCAGGCTGTTCGCTGCCAATCTGGGCAAGGCGCACAAGGTCTGCATCCTGCTGGTTGGTCATGTTCCACACATGGGTGAGGTTATCAAGCGTGTAATCCTCGTTCTCATGTGCGTCCTTGTGAACCAGCCAGGTGGTCCGGACCAGCGTTTTGTTCGGTGCCAGTGGCAGGACAGAGAAGGTCACGACATGGTCAGCCATGAAGTGGTGCCAGGAGTTCGGATGGGTCCAGAAGCTGAGCCCGCCAAGTTTGGCATCGGTGAAATCGCCAAGCAGTTTCTTGGATGCCGATTTTGTATCAAGGGTGTGTGATTCCCCTTCACGCATCAGCGGCAGGCGCATGGTGCGGAAACCGGTCACGCTCGACAATTGATCCTGTTCAGCAGACGGCAGGCCGCAGGCCTCCCAACGGGCATGGTCATTGGCGATGGTCTGGGTGTATTTCGCAACGTCTTCGGAACGACGCTGATCAAGTTCATCAGGCGAGAAACCGAAACCGAATTCTGACAGCGGCACGGTCAACTGCGGGTGGTTGCCTTCGCAGTGATAGCACTCGCGGTTGTTTTCCATGGTCAGTTTCCAGTTTCCTTCCTCGATCAGTTCGGAAACGTGGGCGACTTTACAGTTGGCAAGGTCATGCGGTGCAAGATACGGCTCCATGACCTTGGCCATTTCTTCGATATCGGCCGGCGCATCTTTTGCGAGGCAGATAAAGATCAGGCCCGCGATGGAGCGCACATGAACGGTTTTCAGACCATGGCAGCTTTTATCAAAGTCGGAGCCCATGTGTTCCGCAAGGATAAGGTCGCCATCCTCGTTGTAAGTCCAGCCATGATAACGGCAGACGATATTGCCAATCGTGGTTTGGCGTTCGTCGATCAGTTTCGCACCGCGGTGACGGCAAACGTTATGGAAGGCACGGATGCCCATATCGTCGCCACGCAGGATCAGGATCGACGCCCCGCCGATTTCAACCGTGATGCAATCGCCCGGCTCCGGCAGTTCCGGCTCTACGCCAACAAAGATCCAGTGCTGGCCAAAGATCACTTCCATATCCAGATCCAGAATGTCCTGATCGCTGTAGAACGGCGCTTCAAGGCTTTTGAATGTCTGGCGGCGGGCGACGAGTTTTTGAATGTCAGAAGAATGCATGGTCGGATACCTCGGCTTCTCTCAATGGTATCTGGATGGAATCCTGTGCATGGCTAGCCGTTTGCATCAGGGCGTAAGCATATCACCGATCACATTCGTCGGTGTACAGACAATTGAAACCGGTTGTTTCCGGCCTCGGGCTTATTTCCTGGACGTCTTCAGTGGCTATCTGCGCGCGAGAAAGTTGGTATAGCCGAGGTAACTGACAGTTTTGCATCCGCACAAAATGTGATGGTGCCGAACGCAGGAAACCGTTTGCCGCAACACCATGGTGGTTGGCACGATTGGTATTCGCACCCAAAAGCGAATACGAACATGGTTTCACGTACAATGTACGTGCCGGTTTGCGGGCCGTCAGTTGCACCCAAAGTCTCCCTCTACTCCGCCGGCAGGTAACCTGCTCTTTGGCACGCCCACGGTAAAGAGTGAGCGATCAGAAAATCTATTTCTAAATGAGGTCGCTAAGGGAGAAAGCATAAGTCAATTGGGCAGTAGTTTTGCGACGCAGTTATCATTGTCGGGTACACGATACCGGCTAGGTGGCCTTTGTCTGGAGAAATTTCAATGTGCAACAGCAGTTTTCCTCGCTTTTTTTGACGTCAATCGGTCGCAATGGCATCATCATGACAACAGACGGTGAAAATTGGGGATTCGGGTGATGAAAGTCGGCATTGTCGGGGCCGGTATGGTCGGAAGTTCGGCGGGCTATGCGCTTGCCGTCATGGGACTCGCAAGTTCGGTGGTTCTGGTCGATCAGAACCACGATCTGGCAGTCGCCCAAGCCGAAGACATTGCGCACGCAGTGCCGTTTCTATCCTCAACAATTGTCGAGGCGGCTGACTATGTCGGTCTTGCCGGGGCATCGGTGATCGTCCTTGCCGCCGGGGTCAGTCAAAAACCGGGTGAAAGCAGGCTGGCTTTGCTGGAAAGAAACGCCGCCGTTTTCAAGGATGTGGTGGGTAATGTTCTTGCTGTGGCGCCTGACGCAATTCTCCTGATTGCGTCGAACCCGGTCGATATCATGACCCAGATTACCCAACGGATATCCGCGCTGCCCGCCAACCGTGTTATCGGTTCGGGGACGATCTTGGATACTGCCCGTTTCCGCAGTCTTTTGGGGCGTCATCTGGGCATTTCGCCGCAATCGGTTCACGCCTATGTCCTTGGCGAACATGGCGACAGCGAAGTCTTGGCCTGGTCGAACGCCAAGGTTGGATCGCTTTCACTGGCCGATATTGCCGCTCAGGTCGGATCCCCGATTACAGAACATGTGCGTGCTACCATTGATGATGGTGTGCGCAATGCGGCCTATAAAATCATCAAGGGTAAAGGGGCGACCTATTACGGGATCGGGGCCGGCTTGGCGCGGATCATCAAGGCGATTGCTCAGGATCAGCATGACGTTCTGACCGTATCATGCGTCACACCCGAAATTGTCGGGGTCAAGGATGTTGCCCTGTCCATTCCCCGCGTGGTCGGGGCGCAAGGGATTGAGACGGATCTGATGCCCGACCTTGTCAGTACCGAGCGTGAGGGCCTTGAAAAAAGTGCGCGGCTTTTGAAGGACAGCGTTGAGTCAATTCGGCTGTAACTTGGTCTGTTATGTGCCAATGGCGGCGGCAGGTCGACGTTTGCTGCGCATCGCGCGCAAGGTTGTGCCAAAGGCCTGTGCATAGGCCCGGCTGAGTGCCGCGTGGCTTTTGAACCCGGTTTGAAGGGCGATGTCGGCAAGTTTCATGTCGGTGGATCGGGCCAGATCACGGGCCCGGCCAAGACGCAGCATTTGATAATACTTCCCCGGTGCCATCTGCAAATTGTCCTGAAAGGCGCGATCCAAACTGCGCAGCGAACATCCCGCATGGATCGCAATGGATTTCAGCGCAACCGGCGTTTCGATATGGGCGATCATTTCGGCAACCGCACGCCTGACATGATCCGCGCCCGGCCCATGCAACCGGTCTGCGCCGCGTGCAGATATATTGGGGTCGCCGTGCCGCTGATGGCGGGCGTCATAGACAAACAGATTGCTGACATCAAAGGCAACCGCTGGCCCATATTGCCGCGCAAGGATGTGCAGCATCATTTCCATGACGGTTGCAGCCCCCCCGGATGTGATCATTTTACCATCTTCGACAAAGCGATCTGTCAAAACGGTGACATCGGGGAACTGTTCACGGAACTGATCAAGTTCCTGCCAATGGATGGTCGCCGATTTTCCCGCCAACATATTGCACGACGCCAGCAACCAGGCGGCAGTATCCACACCAATCACCGTGCGCGCATGTTGCGCAGCATTTTGCAATCTTGCGCGGGTGCGCGACGACAAATGATGGCGCATGTCATAACCCGAAATCACCACAAGATAATCGATATGTGTCGGGTCAGGGATGGCATTGAGGGCGGCCTTCGGCGTGATGACAAGATCACTGGAACTTGTCGCCGGTGATCCGTCAATTGTGCAGATATCCCAGCTGATCTCCGGCCCGCCCGGCAGACCTGCGGCCGCGCGTAACGGTTCCAGCGCACTGGCCAGAACCAGATTGGAAAATCCGTCAAACAGGACAAAGACAAATCGGTGATGCGTGCTTGGCATGATCAGAAAAGTAAATGACGGGATAGGTAAAATCAATATCGACAATCGAGATATCCTGATGGCAGAGAATGATTGCAAAAACAGTGAGGCCATCATGCCGCTTTCGATGAACAAGGAAGTCTTCATTACCGCCGCCGTGACCGGTTCGGGTGGCACGCAGGACAAATCCCCGCATGTGCCAAGATCCCCCGAACAGATCGCCAATAGCGCGATTGACGCGGCCAAGGCCGGGGCGGCCGTGGTGCATTGCCATGTGCGTGATCCCGAAACCGGTGCGCCGTCACGTGATTTGAAATATTACCGCGAACTGACCGAACGTGTGCGGGCAGCCGATGTCGATGTTGTCCTTAACCTGACCGCTGGCATGGGCGGCGATATCGTCTTTGGCTCGACCGAGGCACCGCTTCCGGTCAATGAAGCCGCGACCGATATGATCGGCGCGTCGGAGCGGATGGCGCATATTGCTGATTGCCTGCCCGAGATTTGCACCCTTGATTGCGGCACCATGAACTTCGCCGAGGCCGATTATGTCATGACCAACACGCCGGGCATGCTGCGCGCCATGGGACAGATGATGACCGACCTTGGCGTCAAGCCCGAGATCGAGGCATTTGATACCGGCCATCTGTGGTTTGCCAAACAACTGGTGTCCGAGGGCATTCTTGAAAGCCCGGCCTTGGTGCAGCTTTGCATGGGTATTCCCTGGGGCGCGCCAAACGATCTTAATACATTTATGGCGATGGTGAACAATGTGCCGTCAGACTGGAATTGGTCGGCCTTTTCCATCGGGCGCGATCAGATGCCCTATGTTGCCGCATCGGTTTTGGCCGGGGGCAATGTTCGGGCAGGTCTGGAAGACAATATCTACCTGTCGAAAGGCGTGCTTGCCACCAACGCCCAGCTGGTTGAGCGCGCGGTTGGCATTATCGAAGGGATGGGGGCCACCGTGATTGGCCCGGATGCGGTCCGCAAGAAGCTTGGCCTGACCAAGCGGGAGCCATGCTAATGTCCACGAGCTCAAACAAAAAAGCTGCCATCATTGGCGGTGGTGTCATTGGTGGCGGCTGGGCCGCGCGGTTTTTGCTGAATGGCTGGGATGTGGCGGTTTTCGATCCGGATCCGCAGGCAGAACGCAAGATCAACGAAGTTCTGGCAAACGCACGCCGAAGCCTGCCCGCACTTTACGATCGCGCCCTACCAGACGAAGGCACACTGACCTTCCATGACGATATGGCAAAGGCGGTGGCCGGGGCGCAGTGGATTCAGGAAAGCGTTCCCGAACAACTTGCGCTTAAGCACAAGATTCTTGCACAAATTCAGGCCCATGCCCCGTCGGACTGCCTGATCGGGTCATCGACATCAGGCTTCAAGCCAAGCGAGTTGCAGCAAGGTTCAATCAAACCCGAACAGATCGTCGTCGCGCATCCATTCAACCCGGTTTATCTGCTGCCATTGATCGAAGTCGTGCCGTCTGCCGCGACCGAGGCATCGGTGCTTGAAGCTGGCTGTGACGTGTTGCGTTCTATCGGGCTTAAGCCGCTTGTGGTGCGCAAGGAGATTGATGCGCATATTGCCGACCGTTTGCTTGAAGCGGTTTGGCGCGAAGGGCTGTGGCTTGTTCATGACGAGGTCGCAACGACCGAGGAAATTGATGACGCCATCCGGTATGGCTTTGGCCTTCGCTGGGCGCAGATGGGGTTGTTTGAAACCTATCGCATTGCGGGCGGTGAAGCCGGGATGGAGCATTTCATCGGCCAGTTTGGACCAGCCCTTAAATGGCCGTGGACGAAACTGATGGATGTGCCGGAACTGACCCCGGAATTGACAGCGCGTATTGCGCAGCAATCAGATGATCAGTCCGGTCATATGAGCATCCGTGACCTTGAACGCCTGCGCGATGACAACCTTGTTGGCATGATGCGCGCGCTCAAGAAATCGGGCAGTGGCGCAGGTGGCACGATCAATGATCACGAGGCAGCTTTGCCCGATCCGGCACCGTTGGATGATCTTCCTGTCACCGGTGATCGCCAGATCCCGCAAAGCTGGACCGACTATAACGGGCACATGAACGAAGCCCATTATGTTGAGATCAGTTCACAGGCAAGCGACCGTTTCATGGAAATGGTCGGGGCGGATGCAAATTATATTGCCAGTGGGGGCAGCTATTTCACGGTTGAAACCCATGTCTGCTACCTGCACGAAATCAGTGCAGGCGACCATATCCGTGTGACCACCCAACTGATCAAGGGCGAAGGCAAGAAGCTTCATTTGTTCCATCGTCTGATCAATGATGAGGGTGCGGTTGCGGCCACGATTGAGACCATGTTGCTGCATGTGGACCTTAAAACCCGTCGCACATCCGAGCCCGGTGGCGTGGTGGCAACCAATTTGGCCGAAATGGCAAAACGCCATGCAAGCCTGCCCAAGCCAGATCAGCTTGGTCGTGCAATCGGTTAGTCAAAACGCGCGATCCGTTTTGCGTGGAACCAGTTCACAATAACGCTGTGTGATGCCCCTGCAGTCTTTAACTGCGGGGGCATCCGCGTTAGGTTGATCTATCACGTCTTTGACCAAGGATCCGTTGATGGCCAATTCCGATCAGGTTTCCCCCGAAGTGACCTATGACCCGATGCCAGAGGAAGAAGGCATTCGTGCCTTTATCGCCAAATGCGACGGGTTCTATCCGCCCGACGCGGTGGCGGCATCCATTGACCAGCAACGCAGCTGGTACGATGCGCTTTGTGCCGAGTTTGCCTTTCCGCATCCGGACGACATGCAGGTCGAGGATGACGTGATTGCCGACGTACCGGTGCGCCATTACCGTCCGGCCGATTGCGCCTCAAACCACAAGATCGTCTATATGCATGGCGGTGGCTTTGTGGTTGGTTCGCGCGACAGCCATGATGCGATTTGTGCGGAAATATCCGAGGCGGCAAAAGCCGAACTGATCGCAATTGATTACCGTCTTGCGCCCGAGCATATCTGGCCCGCCCAGCACGAAGATTGCCATCGGGTGACCCAAAGCATCCTGGCGTCAGGCAAGAAGATTGTGCTGGTGGGCGACAGTGCGGGTGGCATGCTGGCCGCGGGGATCGCGGTTCGGGCCCGCGAAGAGGGCTTTGGTAACCGCGTCTTGGGGCAGGCATTGATCTATCCGGCCCTCGGCGGTGACTTGAACTGGCCAAGCTATGGTCAGATGGCCAATGCGCCGGGGCTGAGCACTGACGACGTGATTTATTACCGTGATGTGCTGAAGGCACCGATGGATGATCCGTTTGCCCATGCATTATCGGTTGATGATCTGCGTGGGCTTCCGCCGACCTTTATCACGGCGGCCTATTTTGATCCGCTGCGCGATGATGGCCGCGAATATACCGCCCGTCTTGCCCGTGCGGGCATTTCCGTTCAATACCGTGAAGAACCCCAAATGATCCATGGCTGGCTACGTGCCCGGCATATGAGCCCGGGGGCTAAAACAGCGTTCGGGCATCTGTGTGATGCCATCGCTGCTATGGTTGAGTAGGAATAGAAAAAAGGGCCGGTTATCCGGCCCTTTTTTCGTCAAGATGGTTACATGAAGTTGCGGGGAATGGCCTTTTCCCAAGTCTTTTCAAAGATCTGTTCACTGCCCTCATAGCCAATCACCCAGGCCGACACATACCAGTTGTCGCGGTCACATGTCAGTTCTGCGTGACAGTCGGTCCGCACCGACCAGTCATCGCGTTCCAGATCGCAGGTCCAGGCGGCCTCACCCTTAACCGAAGTCGGATCAAGCGGATTGATCGTCCAGGTTTCGCTGCGTACTTGGCGGGTCGCAAGGCGCGAGTCCGGATGCTCATTAAGACCGGTATCTTCATAGATGCGATAGCGGGTTTCATTTTGCGTCAGATTGCGTTGAACACTCCGTTCCGTTCGGCCCGGTTTGTGTTCGATATATTTCGGCAGCGGATCGGGATTGTCCGGTTCTTTGACCTCAATCTTCTCGTGCGCGCCGAGCAACGGCAGATCAAACGCAATAGAAGATGGTGATACAGTCAGGCCCGCGTCAAAGGGTGCTGGCAGGATCATCGGCCAATAGGATGTCGACAGTGCAAGCCGCATGCGGTGCCCGGCATTGAAGCGATAACCGCAGGCATCAAGCACCAGCGTGATGGTGACTTTCTGGCCACGCGGCATTGGCTTTGGATCGGCATAGTTGGCATCAAGATCGCGGTGGGCAAGGTTCAGAACCCCGAACGACACACGGGTTGCCGTACCATCAGGATGCACATCGACCAGACGCGCACACAGGTTCGACCAGTCTGCATCGCATTCAACATCAACGCGCAAAACCGGACGGCCCAGAAGGTCAATCTCGGCCTCAAGCGGTGCGGTTTCAAAGACCAGCGATCCAGCGTCATCCGGACGCTGATCGATGGCCATTTCGGCATCTGGTTTCAGCGTGAAATATTCGCCCGATGCGGTTCCGGTATCGAGCGGTGATTTCAAGTAAATGTCAGCCGCAGGGGCACTTTCGTCACCTGCCTCGAAGGCGAGCCTGCCGTCATTGACATAAAGGGTTTGGGTTTCGGGTTCCGACCATGTGTCCTTGGCGATCCAGAAGCCCGGATCAAAATCGCGGCGCGGGGCCGGTTTTGGGCCATCAAGGATATAGGCGCGCATCTGGGGTAGGTCATCCATACCGTTATCATCACCCCGCAGCCATTTGTTCCACCATTTGATGGCTTCGCCTGTGAAGTCAGCACGCGGCTTTGGCCATGCGAAGTGCGGGTATTTGTGCACCCATGGGCCGATCAGGGCCTTGGCGCGATCTGGCATGCCTTCAATCGCGCGCATTGGCGTGTTGCGATAGCCATCAGCCCATCCGGCCAGAACCATCGACGGGATTTTGACGGCATCGAAATCCTCGCAGATCGAGGCATGCTTCCAGAATTCATCGCGGGTCTGGTGTTGAAGCCATTCTTCCAAAAAGAGCGGCTCTTCCTTCAGGCGGTGCAGCCACATTGCGCGCCAGTCATCACCAACCAAGGCCGGGTCAGGTGAGCGTGACTGATAGGCGAGCATTGTGCCCGCCCATGACAATTGTGCCGAGAGATGACAGCCATTTTTATAGTGAATGTCGTCGTTATAGCGGTCCACCGTTGATGCGATGGAAATCACCGCCTTGAGCGCAGGCGGGTTCAGGGCGGCAACCTGCAGGCAGTTAAATCCGCCCCAGGAAATCCCCATCAT
>NZ_DCAO01000026.1:27337-37001 GCF_002311515.1 Thalassospira sp. UBA1131 | reverse complement strand
CAGGCATTGGCCAGTTCAAGTTCGGTATATTCGCCGTCAATCACACCATCTGATTCACCCGATCCGCGAATATCAATCCGCACACCGGCAATGCCGGCCTTGGCAAATTCGGGATAGGTCGACTCATCGCGCGCACAGGTACCATCGCCCTTGCGATAGGGCAGAAACTCAAACACTGCAGGAACGGGGTCGTTTTCAGCATTTTCGGGCATCCACATGCGGGCAGCCAATCGGGTGCCGTCTGCGATGGTGATAAAGGTGTTTTCAATAACGGTGAAATTTCGGTCGGACATGTTGGGGCGTCGTCCTTTGGAGTGGTTATGTGGGGCTTATTCAAAAAGGCGGCCCATGACCCGGGCCGCCTTTTTTTGTTTTTGCACGGTTTTTAGTGACCGGCACTTTCCATTTTGCGCGTGGCCAGAACTTTTTCCAGCCAGCCCAGTTCCATTTCCGGCACCGATTTCAAAAGAAGGTCGGTGTAATCGTCAAATGGCGGGTTCAGGACCTCGGACCGCGGGCCGAAATCGACCAGCTTGCCCTGAAGCATCACCGCAACAGAATCGGCAATTGCACGCACAATCGCGATGTCATGGGTGATGAACAGATAGGACACTTGACGTTCTTTCTGCAGACGCAGCAAAAGATCAAGGATGCCTTCGGCCACCAGCGGATCAAGGGCCGAGGTCGGCTCGTCACACAGGATCAGTTCCGGCTGTGCGGCCAGGGCACGCGCGATCGCAACACGTTGCTTCTGTCCGCCGGAAAGTTCGGCCGGATAACGATCATAGAAGGCTTCACCCATCTCGATTTCATCAAGAAGTTTGATGACTTCCTTTTTGCGTTCCGCACCGCGCTTGCCGAAATAGAACTGCAACGGACGACCAATGATCTGCCCAACAGTCTGGCGCGGGTTCATCGCGGTATCCGCCATTTGATAGATCAGCTGAATACGTCGCAAGTGATCGCGTGACCGGTCCTTTTGGGCGTTGGACAGTTCCTCGTCACCGAATGTGACGCTGCCCTGGAATGGGGGCAGCAAACCGGTGATGACGCGGGCCAGTGTGGATTTACCCGAACCGGATTCCCCCACCACAGCCAGTGTCTGACCACGCGGCACATGCAGCGATACGTCATGAAGAACCTGCACCCCGTTGCCATAGGCCGCCGAAATGTTTTCAACTTTCAGCAACGCATCGGACTGGTCACGGGCTTCGGTCTGTTTGGTTTGGCGCACATTGACCAGCGCCTTGGTATATTCCTGACGCGGGTTTTCAATGATCTGCTGGACCGGACCGTATTCGACGGTTTCGCCATTGCGCAGCACCATGATGTCATCCGAAATCTGGGCGACAACGGCCAGGTCATGGGTGATGTAAAGGGCGGCTGTGCCGGTCATTTCAATCGCATTCTTGATCGCGGCCAGAACGTCAATCTGGGTGGTCACGTCAAGGGCGGTGGTCGGTTCGTCAAAGACAATCAGTTCCGGTTTGGAACACAGCGCCATGGCGGTCATGGCACGTTGCAACTGCCCGCCCGAAACCTGATGCGGGAAGCGGTTGCCGAAATTCTTGGGGTCTGGAAGACCCAGAATTTCAAACAGGTAGTCGGCCCGTTTGCGGGCTTCGTCACGGCTCATCAGGCCGTGTTCGACCGTGGCCTCAATCACCTGATCGCCCAGTTTGTGCGCCGGGTTAAACGATGCCGCAGCCGATTGGGCGACGTAACAAACACGTGCCCCACGGATCTTGCGGATCCCCTTTTTATCAAGCGGCAGGATGTCCTGGCCATCAAGCAGGACTTCACCGCCGGTGATGCGCACACCACCCCGGCCATAGGCCAGTGCCGCAAGGCCGATGGTGGACTTACCCGCACCGGATTCCCCGATCAGGCCAAGGACCTTGCCCTTTTGCAGATCAAAGGAAACACCGTGGACGATTTCGATATCCATCGGGGCTTCGCCCGGCGGGAAGATGGTCGCGCCAATGCGCAGATCGCGTACCGATAAAAGATCAGACATCGCCGCGGCCTCCTTTCAGGCTGGAAGTACGTTTCAGCAACCAGTCGACAACCATGTTGACACAGACGGCCAGGGCCGCAATCGCGCCACCAGGAATAAGGGCGGCCTGAATGCCAAAGATGATGCCATCCTTGTTGTCCTTGACCATGCCACCCCAGTCGGCGGCGGGTGGTTGAATGCCAAGTCCGAGGAAGGAAAGCGTCGACAGGAACAGGATCGAAAACGCGAAACGCAGCCCGAATTCCGCCAGGAGTGGCGAAAGCGTATTGGGCAGAATTTCACGGAAGATGATCCACATCCGGCCTTCACCGCGCAGTTTGGCGGCTTCGACAAATTCCATCACCGCAACATCAAGCGCTACTGCACGGCCCAAACGATAGACACGCGTTGAGTCGAGAATGGCCATCACGGCAATCAGGATGAAGATGTTTTGCGGCAGAACCGCCAACACCACGAGGGCAAAAATCAGGGTCGGGATCGACATCATCAAATCGTTCAGACGCGACAGTCCCTGATCAATCGGGCCGCCGGAAACAGCGGCCGTAAAGCTCAGGAAAATGCCGATTGAAAACGACAGGATCGATGCCGCAAGCGACACAAACAGGGTTGTCTGCGCACCGTAAATCAGGCGTGACAGAAGATCACGGCCAAGGTTATCGGTACCCAGAAGATAAAGGTCACTGGCCGGTTCCCAAACGCCCGCAACAATTTCGCGTTCCCCATAGGGCGCGATGAGCGGGGCAAAGACTGCACAGCCAAAAGCAAACAGAATGCCCAGAATTCCGATCCAGGCGGTCAGCGGGATTTCACGTAATCTCATCGCGGATGCCTCAGTCTCGGATTGGCGACAATGGCGACGATATCGGCCACCATATTGAGCAGGATATACACCGCCGCAAAGATAAGCCCACAGGCCTGCACGACGGGCATGTCACGCACCGTCACGGCATCAACCATATACTGGCCCATGCCGGGATAGACGAAGACAACCTCGACCACGACAACACCCACCACCAGATAGGCAAGGTTAAGCGCCACGACGTTGACAATCGGGGCAATGGCGTTCGGGGCCGCGTGTTTGACGATCGCCTTGAAAGCACCAAGGCCTTTCAGCTCGGCCGTTTCCATGTAGGCCGATGACATCACACTGATAATGGCCGCACGGGTCATGCGCATCATATGTGCAAGCACCACCATCACCAGTGTTGCCGTTGGTAAGGCAATGGCGGCCAGTCGTTCTGACCAGCTCATATTGTCATAGACCGTGGACGGGAAGGTCGCGACCCCCATCTGAACGGCAAAGAATACAATCAGGATATAGCCGATGAAGAATTCCGGCAGGGAAATTGCGGCAAGCGACAGAACGTTGATCACGCGATCAGGAATACGGTTGCGATAGTGAACCGCCACCATGCCAAGCCCGACTGCAAGCGGGACGGAAATCGCCGCGGCGAAGAACGCAAGAAACAGCGAGTTGCCAAGGCGTTTGGTGATTTGTTCGGTCACCGGCGCACCACTCGCCCAGCTGTTGCCAAAGTCGCCTTGAACAACGCCGCCAAGCCATTCGAAATAGCGGGTGGTAATCGGACGATCCAGGCCAAGGTCGGCGCGTATATTGGCAATTGCCTGCGGTGTTGCAGACTGACCAAGATAGGTTTCGGCAAAATCGCCCGGAAGGGCTTCGACTCCGGCAAAAATCAGAATTGATACAGCCCAGAGCAACAACAAACTCAAACCCAGACGTTCGGCAATCAATACCGATAACGGATGGGTTTCTTTCAGTCTGTGTCGCGTGGCTCGCACGCGGGCCAAGGGATTGGCCATGAACACATACTCCCCCTTAATGGCCTGAACGGAAATTCAAGACGGGTGGGACGGCAAAGAATAATTTGCCTCCATCTGGAAATTTCGATCAGACCATGTGTCAAACAAACAGGCGAACAACAAGACGGGGACCACGGTCAAACCAACCGTGATCCCGCAAGTCTTCAATCATCAGGATGCGATGCATCCCGGCTGATTAGCTGTTGATCCACAGACGTGTCGCAACATAACCGTTCGACATGTCGTTCCCGATGTCATCGACAAAGCCGGAAACGTTGGTCGTGGTTGCGTTCACGAAGTCATTGAACATCGGGAGGATAAGACCACCGGTGTCACGGACCATCAGTGCCATGTCGTGATACATTTCCTTACGCTTGGCCTGATCAAGCTCAGCACGCGCTTCGAGAAGGATCTTGTCGAAGTCGGTGTTGAAGAAGCGGGTGTCGTTCCAGTCAGCACTCGACAGATAGGCCGTCGAATACATCTGGTCCTGGGTCGGACGACCACCCCAGTAAGAGGTCGAGAACGGCTGAACGTTCCAGACGTTTGACCAGTAACCGTCACCCGGCTCACGTTTGATTTCGATATCGATCCCGGCCTTTTTCGCGGTTTCCTGATAGAGAACCGCCGCGTCGACAGCACCCGGGAAGGCGACGTCAGACGTGCGCAGAAGAACCGAACCCTCATGGCCGGACTTCTTGAAGTGGAAGGCCGCCTTGTCCGGATCATAGGAACGCTGTTCGATGCCTTCCGGGAACAGGGCATAGGTTTCGTTGATCGGGAAGTCGTTGCCGACCTTGCCGTAACCGCCAAGGATCTTTTCGACCATGGTTTCACGGTCCATCGCGTATTTCAGCGCCAGACGCAGGTCGTTATTATCGAACGGTGCGGTGTTGCAATGCATGATGAAGACATAGTGGCCACGGCCCGAAGTGGTCTGAATTTCAACATTCGGTGCACGTTTCAGAAGGCCAACGGTCTTCGGATCAACGCGGTTGATGAAGTGAACCTGACCCGATGACAGGGCTGCCATACGTGCGGTCGCATCGTTCATCACGATCATTTCGACGGAATCAACAAAGCCGCGATCGGTGCGCCAGTCGTTTTCGTTTTTCACAAACGTTGCGCGCACACCGGCTTCGAAGTTGTCGATCTTGAACGGACCGGTACCGATACCGGCATTCGGATTGTCGTAACCGCCACCCGGCTGGATCACGAGGTGATAGTCGCTCAGCAGCAGCGGAAGATCAGCGTTGCCTTCCGAAAGCGTCAGAACAAGATCGCCGCCCTTGTTTTCGATGCCCTTGATCGAGCCCAGAACACCCAGTGCGCCGGACTCGGACTTTTCGTCGGTGTGGCGGTTCAGGGTTTTGACAACATCGTCGATGGTCAGTTCTGAGCCGTCATGGAATTCGACACCTTTGCGGATTTTGAACGTCCAGACCGATGCATCGGCATTCGGTTCCCAGGACTCAGCAAGCGACGGGACTGCAAGGCCGCTGGTCGGGTGCGATTCAACTAGGGTGTCGCCCCAGTTACGGTTCATGGCAAAGGTGAATTGCGAAGAAGATTTTGCCGGATCAATAACGTCGGTCGAAGCCCCGCCCTGAAGGCCAAGTTTCAGATGCCCGCCGCGCTTGGGTTCCTGTGCCATGGCAGCCTTGCCATAAAGGCTTGTGGCGGCGGCAAGGGTCAGGCCGGCGGCCATCGAACGGCCGATGAATTCACGACGGTTCATTTCAGATGCTGTGACGCGTGACGCGAAATACTTGATAGGGTCAGTCATCCCTGTTCCTTCTCTGATGCTTTTGATTTTTCTGAATTATTTTAATGGTGTGGCAGATCCTACCCGCGATTTGGTTGTGCTTGGTTGTGCAGGTTGGGGTGTCGTTCAGACACAAACGGGCATGCAGCATGAAGATGTGCTGTTGCGCCATGGCACTGTTATTGCGCAGTTGATCAACTCCCCCGTTGGCCACAATAATTTTCCCTTTCGGGTATGTGCACGGCCATGGATGCCTGCCTTTCACAAGACGGATCCAGCAAATATGTCCATTCAGAACATATGGTGTTCTGATCTGGAGGCACATGTTGTGTGGGACAGACAGTGCACAAATCGCGCACATCGTGACACGAGTTTGGGGGCTTCATCAAGCCAAGTGCGCATGGCCGTGCGATTTTTCGGCATCCGGGGATAGAGTTTCACCATTCGAAACTCTCTGAAAAATAGAATAGAAATCCGATGGATTTTGCCAAGAAACGCCTTGCCAATTAAGGGGTTTACGGGTGGAAAAGCCGATGGGTTGGATAGGCCGATTTTGATCGAGAAAAAATTTTTAAAATTTTCAAGTTCGAACATCGAAAATTCGCTTAAAGGCACCGGATGTTCTGTTTGGAAACCTGAAAAATAATCATTTGGCGATTCGACTTTAGGCGCAGTTTCCCAATGTGGTCAGGTCAATTTTCGGCAACGAGTACTGTCAAACGGTGTGCCGGAATTTTACAGCAAATATTGCAGCATTTCTTGTACGCACATTCGAAAGCCCGTTTTTGATTTTGCGGACCGTCAATGTTAGGTTCTTTTCGCTGCCCTGATATTTCGTGAAACCACGGACTTCAGGGGTGGTGCACATAACGGAGGAATGAATGTATCAGAAGATGCTCGTGCCTGTCGATTTGGCCCACGTTGAAAAATTGGATAAAGCAATTAAAACGGCGGTCGATCTAGCCAAGCATTACAAGGCCGAGATAAGCCTTCTAGGTGTCGGTACCAATACGCCGTCATCGGTGGCACATACGCCAAAGGAATTTGAACAGAAACTTCAGGCTTTTGCCGAGGATCTGGCGTCCAAGCATGGTGTAAGCACCAAGGCGGTCGCGCATATTTCGCATGATCCGGCAGTGGATCTCAGCAAGGAACTTGTCGCCAAGGCCGACGAGCTTGGTGCCGACGTTATCGTCATGGCATCGCACGTGCCCGGTATTGCTGACCACATTTTTGCGTCTCATGGCGGATATGTCGCGTCCCACTCGGATCTTTCTGTATTCCTCGTGCGTTAGAGGATGCGGACGAACCTTTACGGCTAGGGGTAGCTGTATATTCATTTAACCTAGGGAGTTTCAAATGGGGTCTGAAGCTGACACGGGCATTGAAAGCCCGGACGGTGCAGCGAACCCGATTGATACAGAATATGAAATCGGGCAAGACAATATCCAAGCAGAGATCGGGCCATTTGGACTGGATGTCCATAACCCGGTCTTTCTGATTTCGGGTCTTGCGATTGTTGCATTCGTCTTTCTCACCCTGGCCTTTCAGGAAAGTGTCGGACCGATGTTCAACGACCTGCGTGGTTGGCTGACATCGTCGCTTGACTGGTTCTTCCTGTCTGCAGCCAACGTATTTGTCGTGTTGTGTCTGTTTCTGATTGTCTCGCCGCTCGGTCGTGTGCGCCTTGGCGGTGCGGATGCAACACCGGATTATTCCTATGCCGGCTGGTTTGCCATGCTGTTTGCTGCCGGCATGGGCATCGGTCTTATGTTCTATGGTGTGTCAGAACCGATTTCGCACTTCACATCCTCGATGGGTGGAATTGCTGTCGGTGAAGATGGTCTTCGCACCGACTGGGCGCCGCTTGGTGCGGCCGCCGGTGATGCCGATGCTGCATTTGATCTTGGCATGGCTGCAACCATCTTCCACTGGGGTCTTCACCCATGGGCGATCTATGCCACTGTCGCACTGGCACTGGCGCTGTTTTCCTTTAACAAGGGCCTGCCGCTGACCATTCGTTCGATCTTCTATCCGATCTTTGGCGAACGTGTGTGGGGCTGGACCGGTCACCTGATTGATATTCTGGCGGTGTTCGCGACCCTGTTTGGACTTGCAACTTCGCTTGGTTTCGGTGCGGAACAGGCCAATGCCGGGCTTGATTACCTGTTTGGCATTTCGGTTTCCGATACATCGAAGGTTTTCCTGATTGTCGGGATTACCGGTGTTGCACTTATTTCGGTGCTGGCGGGTCTTGATGCCGGGGTGAAGCGTCTGTCGGAAATCAACATGATCCTTGCGGCACTTCTGTTGCTGTTTGTGGTTCTGGTTGGTCCGACGATGGAAATCATCACCGGTTTTTTCTCAAGCCTGCTGTCATATGCGCAATATCTTCCGGCACTTTCAAACCCGGTCGGTCGTGAAGACGCCAACTTCAGCCAAGGCTGGACGTCCTTCTATTGGGCGTGGTGGATTTCCTGGTCACCGTTTGTCGGCATGTTCATTGCGCGTGTTTCGCGTGGTCGTACCGTGCGTGAATTCATCACCTGCGTTCTGATTATTCCGTCGCTGGTGTGTGTTCTGTGGATGACGGCCTTTGGCGGCACCGCGGTGCATATGGTCACCGAAGGCGTTACCGCTATTGCCGAAGCAGGTCTGCCGATCAAACTGTTCACCATGCTCGATCAGCTGCCGCTGCAAGCCATCACGTCCTTCATCGGGATTGTTCTGGTGATAGTGTTCTTTGTGACCTCGTCTGACTCTGGCTCGCTTGTGATTGATACCATCACCGCAGGCGGCAAGGTCGATGCACCGGTCCCGCAGCGCGTCTTCTGGTGCACCTTCGAAGGTCTGGTTGCGATTGCATTGCTGCTGGGCGGTGGCCTTGGATCATTGCAGGCGATGGCGGTTTCGACCGGCTTCCCGTTTGCGATTGTCCTTCTGATGGCCTGCTATTCGATCATCCAGGGTCTGCGGACCGAACCCAAGGCCGTCGGTGCCAATTCCGAAGCCACGGTCAGCAAGGACTAGAATATCTACATATGCGTATCTAGCCGTTTGGCGGTTATGATACCTGGTCAAAGAAGAGGGGCGCCAACTGGTGCCCCTTTTTCATTTCGCGCAAACGTGATGCGGCTGGCGGTTTGTGGCCGATGTCGATGTGTTTGTTGTGCGACGCTTGTAAGCTCGATAACCATGTTGCCTTCTTGGTCCTTGAGAACAAGGTGCCCATTGATGACGTCCCAACTGCTGACCAAGACGAAAGCACCGCTAAAGGCATTTTCGATCTGCATGGCGTTGTCGGCGATACACATCTTTCGTGTCATGGCGAGCTGCGCGACACCCAGTGACGATCCCGACTGTTCGTAACTGCCGGAATACTGATTGCAGCCTGCATTGCCCGATACCATGCCTTCACTGGAAAATGTTGCGGTCGCCTTGACAGGTGGTGTCGGCGAAAGGGTGCTGTTGCCATCAATGACCTGCACCAGTTGCCATTCCTGATCGGTTACACTTGCCCAGTCTGTTGTCATGTTGCCTGTGGATGCGGTGCTGCAGGCCGCAAGTGATGCCAATGCCACCAATGCCAAAGGCAAGACGATCCTGTGTTTAACCTGACGCATATCTGAATTCCTGTAATGCCTGCGCGGCCCCGCGCGATCCTGTTATTCGCAAATTCTGGCGATGGTATCATATTTTCAAAGTCGTTGGCGCCAAAGGCGCTTCTGGTCGCAACCAAAACGGCTTTGCGCGTGGGGATGGCTTGTGGCTATGTTACGGATCCTGCAGGCGCATGACCCTTGCGCCCGTTTCCCGGTTCCAAAGCCCCACTTCGAAAATCAAGGTTACCTGACGATGAAGATTTCCGTGAAAGATGCCCACGCACTTGTGTGCGAAACTTTGATGCGTTGCAATGTGCGGGCAGACAATGCGGCCTCGGTCGCAACGGCACTTGTGACGGCCGAGGCATCCGGGCAAGGTGGACACGGTTTTCGTCGCGTGCCGGCCTATAGCGCGCAGGCAAAGGTCGGCAAGGTTGATGGCATGATCAGCCCGAT
>NZ_DCAO01000026.1:26687-27228 GCF_002311515.1 Thalassospira sp. UBA1131 | reverse complement strand
CCCAGGGTATTGCGATTGCCGCAATCCACAGATCGCATCATGCGGGGGTGATGGGCCTTACGGTCGAACGTCTGGCGGAAAAGGGATTGGCGGCGATGATGTTTGCCAATGCACCGGCGGCGATGGCGGCATGGGGTGGTCGACGTCCGATGTTTGGCACAAACCCGATTGCCTTTGGCGTTCCGGTTGGCGATGCCGGTGATCCGATCATCATCGACCTTGCGCTTTCAAAGGTTGCGCGTGGCAAGATCATGGCCGCCAAGCAAAAGGGTGTCGCTATTCCCGATGACTGGGCGCTTGATGTGGATGGCAATCCGACCACCGATGCGGTCAAAGCCATTGATGGCACGATGATCCCGGCCGGTGGGGTCAAGGGGGCGGCACTTGCCATGATGGTGGAGCTTCTTGCGGCTGGTCTTACCGGTGCACAGTTCGGTCACCAGTCTTCGTCACTTTTTGATGACAAAGGCGCACCACCTGCGCTTGGACAACTGATCATTGCCATTGATCCCAAGGCAACCGGCGGTGTCGGTGTAATGGA
>NZ_DCAO01000026.1:14017-26428 GCF_002311515.1 Thalassospira sp. UBA1131 | reverse complement strand
GAATTCTTGATGTATAGACAAGTTTAATTGTTGTCGGGGCAATATGCTCTGCGTAATCATCGAACTGTAACATCAGTGTCACCGTAGAGTCGCGGTTTGTGCGTAGCTTCTTCATCCAGCGAAACACATTCAGGCGACTCTTTTGATGCTGGTTGTAGATATCTCTGGACTGAACAAAAGCTTTACCCGTGACAAGCGTGCGCTCAGCGGCGTCAAACTGCAGGTGCGGGAAGGCGAGATGGTGGCGCTGATTGGCGCATCGGGTTCGGGTAAATCCACACTGATCCGTCACATTGCCGGTTTGCTGCGCGGTGATCGCGATGGCGGCAAGATCGTCGTGTTTGGCGAAACCATTCAGGAAAATGGCAAGATTTCACGCGGTGCCCGCAAGGTGCGCTCCGAGATTGGTGTTGTCTTCCAGCAGTTCAATCTGGTTAGCCGTCTTTCGGTTCTGACCAACGTCCTGATGGGGCTTTTGGGCCGTGTGCCGGCATGGCGCGGGTCGCTTGGTCTGTTTACCAAAACCGAAAAGATGCGAGCCATGAGCGCGCTTGATCGTGTTGGCATTGATGCCCATGCGTCGAAAAAGGCGCGGAACCTTTCGGGTGGTCAGCAGCAGCGCGCGGCGATTGCGCGCACCATTACCCAGGGCGCCCGACTTATTCTTGCCGACGAGCCGATTGCATCGCTTGATCCGGCATCGTCCCGCAAAGTGATGAACACGCTTGATCGCGTAAATCGCGAAGACAACGTCACCGTCATCGTATCACTTCATCAGGTTGATTACGCAAAAGACTACTGCAAACGCACCATCGCCATGCGCGATGGTGAAGTTGTTTTTGACGGACCGTCAAGCGAACTGACGCCGCAATTCCTTCAGGAACTTTACGGCGAACATTCTTCCGAACTTTTTGCCGATGGTGCGGCAAAGGCCGCAGAGCCCGTTACACGGCCCATCGCAGAAAAGGACCTGGCTGTCGCAACAAGCTAGCCGGGCCAGTTGTCATGACTGCCTTACCTTCTCGAAACATGTCGAAATCTATTCTGACAGGGGACTTCTTATGAACGTTAAGACAATCGCATCCGCAGCATTTGCGGCCACGATGCTGGCATCCGTCGTTGCCAAGGCCGATGTTGAATTCAAGCCGCTCGAACAGGATCCGGAAACCATCGTTTTCGGTATCATTTCGACCGAATCTACTTCTAACCTCAAAGCTCAGTGGCAGCCGCTGATCGATGACATGGAAGAAGCCCTTGGCAAAGACGTCGAGGCATTCTTTGCACCGGATTATGCCGGTATCATCGAAGGCATGCGCTTTGGCAAGGTTCACGTTGGCTGGTTCGGTAACAAGTCGGCAATGGAAGCCGTTGACCGCGCCGGTGGCGAAGTCTTCGTTCAGACGTCGAAATCCGATGGTTCGAACGGTTACTATTCCCACATCATCACCCAGGCTGACAACGACAAGGTCAAAACCCTTGAAGACATGCTGAAATGTGATGGTTCGCTGAACTTCGGTATTGGTGATCCGAACTCGACCTCGGGCTTCCTTGTTCCGTCCTATTATGTCTTCGCCAAAAACGGCGTTGATCCGAAGGAATGCTTCAAGACCGTTCGTAACGCCAACCACGAAACCAACCTGATGGCGACTGCCAACAAGCAGGTTGATGTTGCTGCCAACAACTCCGAGCAGCTTGGCCGTACCAAAATGAACAAGCCGGAAATCACCGACAAGGTCAAAGTCATCTGGACCTCGCCGCTGATCCCGTCTGACCCGATGGTTTACCGTAAAGACCTGTCGCGCGAACTGAAATCCGAAATCAAGGCATTCTTCCTTGGTTACGGTCGTTTCGGTGATGTTGAAAGCGCCAAGGAAGTTCTTGCCAACAACTCCGATGGCATGGGCCTTTTCATGGAAAGCTCGAACGCGCAGCTTTACCCGATCCGTCAGCTGGCCCTGTTCAAGGACAAGCTGAAAATCCAGAACACCGAAGAACTTTCTGCTGAAGAAAAAGCAGAACGCGTTGCCGAGATCGACAAGAAACTTGCTGAACTCGACATCCTGGTTGCCTACCAGTAACCGACTTTTCGACAGGGAGTGCATCAAAGATGCGCTCCCTGTTTGCTTTTAATTCCGGGATTTGAACGATGAACAGCAGCATTTCTTCGACATCATCTGTCGCAACGGAGCTTCCGCCGCGTGACCTTAAACGGTCGGCATCGAGCTTCCTGCTTTGGGCGATCATCCTTGGACTTCTGGCCATGTCGTGGGAGGGGGCAGATATGCGCCCGATGGCGTTGTTTGAAAACAGCGGCAACATGGTCGACTTCGCCGAGGGCTTCTTCCCGCCCGACTTCCTGATGTGGAAGATGTATGTCGCAGAAATGTGGATCACCATCCAGATTGCGATCTGGGGCACAGCGCTTTCCATCGTTTGCTCGATCCCGTTTGGTATTCTTTCTTCTGAAAATATCGTCCCCGTCTGGGTCTATCAGCCGGTCCGTCGCCTGATGGATTCCTTCCGCGCGATCAACGAAATGGTCTTTGCCATGTTGTTCGTTGTTGCGGTCGGCCTTGGCCCGTTTGCCGGTGTCCTGGCCCTTTGGATTCACACCACAGGCGTTCTGGCCAAACTGTTTTCCGAGGCGGTCGAAGCAATTGACCCCGAACCGGTTGAAGGCATTCGTGCAACGGGCGCCAATGCGCTTCAGGAAGTTATCTTTGGCGTGATCCCGCAGGTCTTGCCGCTTTGGATTTCCTATTCGCTTTACCGGTTCGAGAGCAATGTGCGTTCGGCGACTGTACTGGGCATTGTCGGGGCCGGTGGTATCGGCATGGTGCTGTGGGAATATATCCGTGGCTTCTATTACGCGGAAACAGCGGCGGTCATGATCATCATCATTATCTCGGTCAGCCTGCTCGATATGGTGTCCCAGCGTCTGCGTAAACTGGTGACCTGATCATGGCGTTTAAGATTACGCAGGCCAAACCGGCAATGAAGGCATTGTCGGAACAGCCCACGATTGACCAAACAGCGATTGTCGTTGATTGCGAAATGGGTGTCTGGACCGAAGTCGGTGAACGGACCTCGGTGCGCGAAACGAAAATGGATGATTATTCCTATGTCGTGAATGACAGCGAGATCATCTATTCCGATATCGGCAAGTTCGTGAATATCGCCGCCCATACCCGCATCAACCCGGGACAGCACCCGATGGATCGAGCATCGATGCATCATTTCCAATATCGCTCCAGCGCCTATGAACTGGGCGAAGATGACCCGGCATTCTTTGACTGGCGTCGTGAAAAACGTGTGCGTCTGGAACATGATGTCTGGATCGGGCATGGCGCGATTGTGCAGGGTGGGGTCACCATTGGCATCGGTTCTGTTGTCGGATCTGGTGCGGTGGTCACCAGGGATGTCGCGCCCTACACGATTGTGACAGGCATTCCGGCAGTCCCCCTGCGCCCACGGTTTGAGGCAGACATCGTCGATGCCCTGTTGCGCATTCGCTGGTGGGATTGGTCGCATGAAATGCTGCGCGAGAGGTTGCAGGATTTCCGAACGCTTTCGGTGCGTGACTTTTGCCTGAAATACGATACGGTTTAACCGATCAATATTTCCCAATGATTTGATGGATGCCGAAGGTTAAGCTACTGACCTTTGGCATTTCTTGCCGCGTCACCCGTTTCCAGAGTTCACTTATGACTGACCATTATCAACGCTACGCGCTTTATTATGCGCCGGAACCACAAAGCGCGTTGGGGCAGTTTGGCAATGCCTGGCTGGGGCGTGATCCGGAAACCGGAAACCAGTTGCCACGGCCAATTGTTGCAGACCTGACAGAGGCCGAGATTGTGGCGGCAACCACGTCGCCAAGCCGATACGGTTTTCATGGCACCCTGAAACCGCCATTTGCACTGCCACGCGGCATGGATCGTGGCGATCTGGAAACCACCGTTTCGCGACTTTGCAAAACGATTGCACCGGTAGCGTGCGGACATCTGGTCTTAAAGGCGATTGGTCGTTTTCTGGCCCTTGTTCCGACCGAACCCGTCGCAGACTTGGCCGACCTTGCGGCAACACTGGTGCGCGAACTCGATGACTTTCGCCAGCCCGAAGACGAAGCGGCAATGAACAAACGCCGTGCTAGCGGTCTGACGGATCGGCAGGAAGCCTATCTTGTGCGCTGGGGCTATCCCTATGTCATGGAAGAATTCCGCTTCCATCTGACATTGACTAACAAGCTGTCAGACAATCAGATCGATCCCTTCAAAGCGGCACTTTCAGGCTTGGTCGCACCGCCGTGTCAGGAACCATTTACCGTTCGCGAAGTGTGCCTGTTTGGTGATCCGGGTGATCGGAAGCCGTTCAGATTGCTGAAACGTTTCCCGTTGACTGGATAAAAATGCTGCGCTTTTAAGGTGCAGCATTTTGGGATGGCTGAAAGAGCCTCAGGCGCGGTTTGCAATCGGTTGTGGCATTTCAATTGCGCGGATGAAACGCGCGATACCGGTTTCTAGATCGGCATCATTATCAACATGAACAACATGATCGCCCTCAACCTGATAGGCGGATGCGCGTGCAAGCCGGCGTTCGATATCAAGGGCATCTTCGCGCCCGCGGGCTTCAAGCCGCTTGCGCAATGCCTCGCTGCTGGCACGGATGCTTATAACCCGAACGTTGTTTTGTCCAACAAGGGCACAGGCATCGCCAATGACGCTGCGCGATACATTCACGATGACGGTTTTGCCCGCCTCGACCTCGCCAAGAACATGGCGTGGAATGCCATATCCCAGATCATGGGCCATCCAGCTCAGCAGGAACGCCCCCTGACGTGCCATTTGTCCGAAATCCTCGGGCCGGACGGGGATGTGTGTTTCCCCGACCGATCCGGCCGGGCGGGTGATGCAGCGCCGTGGAAAGCAGAACTGCTTGTCTTGGGCAAGTCTTTCGCGCGCGGCATCGAGAAGGGTGTCCTTGCCGACGCCACTTGGGCCGACGACAAGGACCAAAAGGCCATATCCTGATCTGCAATTATGTGCAGGTGCCCCGGTCATGACACCCGCACACCTTCGCGCCAGACACCGCGCACAATCGGGTGGTGCGGGGAATGATGCACCCGGATCAGATCGCCGCGTTTGCCAACCGCAATCTCGCCGCGATCATCGAGCCCGACCTGGGTCGCCGGATTAAGCGACACGGTGCGAATGGCGCGTGGCAGATCGTAGCCCTCGAACTCGTCAAACAGCTTCATCGCGCCGTGCAAAAGACTGTGCGGGACATAGTCGCTTGAAATGATGTCGAGATAGCCATGCTTTGCCAGCTCGCCTGCCGCAACATTGCCGCTATGCGATCCGCCGCGCACAAGGTTCGGGCCCCCCATCATCACACCAAGCCCACCTTCATGTGATGCCTTGGCAGCCTCAAGCGTGGTGGGGAATTCGGCCACGGTCATTTTGTCTGCAACCGCCTCGGCAACGTGTTCGGCGGTTGCGTCATCGTGGCTTGCGAGTGCCAGACCCTTGGCATGGGCCTGTTCGACCACATGACGGCGGTGCTTTTCGGAATAAAGCTCGGCATCGCGACGGCGCGTGGCGATGAATTTGCGCATTTCTTCATCGTTCAGGCCATATTTGCCCTGATAGTAGGTGTAATAGGCATCAAGGCTGACGAACTGGCGCTGACCCGGTGTGTGATCCATCACCGAAAGCATGCTGACCAGAGGCAGGTCGATCAATTGACCAAGGGCCTCGACCATGCCGGGGAAGGATGTTTCGCAGCGCAGATGGAGCTTGTGATCGGCGCGCAGCAATGCATTTTCCAGCGCGTGTTCAAGGGCATTGACCGATTCAATCAATCGCACAATGCGTTCAGACCCTTCATTGACGTCACCGATGGATACCGCATCAAACACGGTGGTGATCCCGGCACTGGCGACCTGGTTGTCATGGGCGACAACGGCGGCTGTTGCCGGCCAACGCGTTTTCGGACGCGGGGTCAGGTGCTTGTCGAGGTTATCAGTATGCAGCTCGACCAGGCCCGGCATCAGGTAATCGCCACCCATATCCTCTGCACCCAGCAGGTTGGACGGTCGATCAGAAATATCGCTGATTTTGCCGTCCTTGACCTGCACGGCCCCATCAATGACTTCGTTGGCCAGAACCAGTTTGGCGTTGGTAAAAATCTGTTCAGTCATTGGCCCCAACTTTAAACGAAGTCACATCAAACGACCCGGTGCAGACGGCATCACGGGTTTCATGGTCATGGAAAATACCGGCAATCGCGGCCCCACGGCTTTTGGCTTCTTCAATCAGCGCCAGAACTGTGGCGCGATTTTGGACGTCAAGCGATGCGGTCGGTTCATCCAGCAACATGATCGGATAATCGGCAATAAAGCCACGCGCAATATTCACACGTTGTTGTTCCCCACCCGAAAAGGTCAGCGGCGAAAGCTGCCACAAACGTTCAGGGATGCGCAGACGTGTCAAAAGATCGCGTGCCTTGTCAGTGGCGGTCTTGCGATCCGTGCCAAGGGCCACGAGCGGTTCGGCAACGATATCAAGGGTCGGTACACGCGGGATCACGCGCAGGAACTGCGAAACATAGCCCAGCGTGCGCTTGCGGATTTCCAGTATCGAATGCGGGCTGGCGGTGGTGATATCAAGCCAGTCGCCATCATGGAGCACCTTGATGGACCCCTGAGAGCATGTGTAATTGGCATAAAGCATGCGCATGAATGTACTTTTCCCCGATCCGGATTCACCGGTCAGCGCGATGCATTCACCAGCCGAAAGCATGAATTCAACGCCCTCAAAAACCGGGATGGTCACGCTGCCCTGAGTATGCAGGGTAAAGCTTTTGGCGACGTTTTGAGCATGAAGCATTTCAGACATTTTCTTCGCCCCGGTCAGTTTTGCAGAATGGAAGAAACAAGCAGCTGCGTATAGGGATGCTGCGGGTCATCAAGAACCTGATCGGTCAGGCCATGTTCAATGACCTTGCCCTGTTGCATCACCATCAGCCGGTGCGAAAGAAGTCGGGCGACTGCCAAATCATGGGTGACGATGATCACCGCAAGATTAAGATCGTGAACCAGCCCGCGCAGCAGATCGAGCAATCTGGCCTGAACAGAAACATCAAGCCCACCCGTGGGTTCGTCCATAAAGACGAGGCGCGGGCTGGTTACGAGGTTGCGGGCAATCTGCAAACGTTGCTGCATGCCGCCCGAAAAGGTTGAGGGCAGGTCATCAAGGCGCTCGGACGCGATTTCGACCTTGCCAAGCCAGCTGTCGGCATTGTTGCGGATGTTGCCGTAATGACGATCCCCGATCGCCATCAGCCGTTCGCCAATATTGGCCCCGGCACTGACATTCATGCGCAGACCATCACGCGGGTTCTGATGGACAAATGCCCAGTCGGTGCGCATCAAAAGGCGGCGCTGGGCTTCGGACATCTGATAGACATCGCGCACGCCATCAATGCGGGTCTGATATTCAACCGTCCCGTTGGTCGGTTCCTGCTGGGCGGAAATGCTGCGCAGCAAAGTGGATTTACCTGATCCGGATTCACCAACGATGCCAAGGACTTCACCGGGTCGGAGTTCAAAGCTGACATCCTTGCAGCCAACTCGGTCGCCATACATCATGGTCAGGTCTTCAACGCGCAGAAGCGGTTCGTTCATCTGGGTCATTATTCTGCTGCCTTTCCGCGATCTGCGGTGCCAAGGGGTTGGTCATGATGTTGCGGGCCGCGATGGCCGGCTTCCTGTCGTTCCGCGCAGTAATCGGTGTCCGAACAGACAAACATCCGGTTGCCCTGATCATCGAGGATGACTTCATCAAGGTAACTGTCGCGCGCACCGCACATGCCGCATTCGTCTTCCCAGGTCTGGACTTCGAACGGATGGTCCTCGAAATCGAGGCTTTTGACCTTGGTGTAGGGCGGCAGGGCATAGATGCGCTTTTCGCGACCAGCCCCGAAAAGCTGAAGGGCCGCCATATTGTTCATTTTGGGATTGTCGAACTTTGGCGTTGGCGACGGATCCATCACATAGCGATCATCGACCATCACCGGATAAGCATATGTCGTCGCGATATGACCATGGCGTGAGATATCTTCATAAAGTTTCACATGCATCAGGCCGTATTCTTCAAGCGCGTGCATCTTGCGCGTTTCGGTCTCGCGCGGTTCAAGGAAGCGAAGCGGTTCGGGGATTGGGACCTGATAGACCAGCACCTGATCTTCGCGCAATTCCTTTTCCGGGATGCGGTGGCGGGTTTGAATGATCGATGCCTCGGCGGTTTTTTCCGTGGTGGCCACCTGTGCTGTCTTGGCAAAGAACTGACGGATGGAAACCGCGTTGGTGGTGTCATCCGCCCCCTGATCAATGACCTTAAGCGTATCATTCGGTCCGATTACGGCGGCTGTTACCTGAACGCCGCCCGTGCCCCAGCCATAAGGCATTGGCATTTCGCGCCCGGCAAACGGCACCTGATAGCCCGGGATCGCCACGGCCTTAAGCAGAGCGCGCCGGATCATGCGTTTGGTCTGTTCATCAAGATAGGCAAAATTATAGTCCGGTGCCCCGTTGGCCGGATTTTTGACAGTCTGTTCCATGGGATTACTCCGCGGCCTCGGGTTGGGATGCGCCATTCTCAGCTTCGGCTTTCGCCAGACGTTCTTCGACCTCGGCGCGCATGCGGCGCACCAGTTCAAGTTCGCCCTGGAAATCGACATAGTGTGGCAGCTTGATATGTTCGACAAAGCCGGTGGACTGAACATTGTCGCTATGTTCCATCACGAACTCGCTGTCCTGTGCCGGGCCCATGATCTGTTCGCCCATTTCATTGGCGCGCATGGCACGATCGACCAGTGCCATCGAAATGGCTTTGCGTTCGTTCTGGCCAAACACAAGGCCATAGCCACGGGTAAATTGCGGCAGCTTGGTTTTTGATCCCTTGAACTTGTTGACCGTCTCGCACTCGGTCAGTTCGATGTCGCCGATATCAATCGCAAAACCGAGTTCTTCGGGTTCGATCTCGACCGAAACGGTGCCATAGCGGATTTCACCGACAAAGGCATGGCTGTTGGCATAGCCGCGCTGTGTGGAATAACCGAGTGCCAGAACAAATCCCTCATCGCCGCGCGACAGGTTCTGCAAACGCAAATCACGTCCGGCCGGGAATTTGACCGGCTCGCGGGTCAAATCGGCGACCGGGGCATTTTCATCGACCGGAACCGGTTCATCCTGAATAAGACCTTCATAGTTCAGGATGTCATCCAAAACGCGTGGCATGTTCTCATCGATCGGATTTTCACCACTCGGTGCCTCGGTCGGTGCCTCGCCATTGGCCATCAGGGTGAAATCCAGCAGGCGGTGCGTGTAATCAAAGGTCGGGCCTAAAATCTGTCCGCCGGGCAGGTCCTTGAAGGTTGCTGAAATGCGACGCGATACGTCCATTTCGGCGGTTTTGATCGGTTTGGAAAAAGCAAAACGCGGCAGCGTCGTGCGATAGGCGCGCATCAAAAAGATCGCCTCGATCAAATCACCACGGGCCTGCTTGATGGCAAGGGCGGCCAGATCGCGATCATAAAGCGACCCTTCGGCCATGACGCGGGTGACGGATAGCGACAGTTGCTGTTCGATCTGATCAGTTTCGATTTCGGCAATGTCCGTATCGCCCCGGCGCTCTTCGGCTAGAAGCTTGTGCGCGTTGTTGATGGCGCGTTCGCCACCTTTTACTGCAACATACATGATTAATTGACCTCGATCCGGGTGGTGCGCGACAGGGCGGCGATCTGGGTTTCGCTTGCGAAAATCACATCAACGCCGCAGGGAAACAGGTGATGGTTTTCTGCGCGCCATGCATGGAAGCTTTCCGGCAGGCCCTTGATCGCAAGGCTATGCGTATCCTTGATGCCCGACCCCTTTAGGGTCATGGACGGGTGATCTGAAATCTCATCGACCATCAGGATCAGGGTTGCCGATTGATCCGGGTATTCCGCATTGCCAACGGCAAGATCGGTGACAAAGGACAGATCATCGGAAATGCGCGCAACCGCAAAATCGGCCTGTTTGACATCCGTGCTGATCGGGCAACCGCAATGGAATTTCAAATGATCGCCCGCGGCCTTGGTCGCGCAACTTGGCGATAGCCAGATGGTCGTATCCATATCTGCCATGGCAAGAAGCGTTGCAGTGGCGGCTTTGTTCAGGCCATCGGGTGCGGAAACACTGACCAGCAGATCATAAATGCGACCGGGCCGCGACATCGCATCCAACAGGGCTCGGAAGACAGCGTTTGAATCAAAGGCCGCATGGTCAAAACCGGGCAGCAATTCACTTGTCTGGGCGAGGGCTGATTGGGGTTGGGGCGTCATTCGTCTTCTCCGCGAACAAGGGTGAAGAAATCAACTTTGGTGGCGGCAACCTTGCGGGCATGATCGCGTTTGGCCGCGGCCTGTTCGGCGGCCAGGGTGTCGATGAAATCGCCTGCCGATCCGTCGCGCAACATCACCGCATCAAACAGGGCGGCATATTGCGCCTGAATACGATCACGTCCCTTGACGTAGGAATGCCCGACCGTGCCGTCTGACAGCGTCACCGCACAGCGTGTCACGGTCATTTCACCAAGGTTGAAACGCTGCCCGGCACCACCAGCGCGGCCGCGTACCATCACCATGCCGATCTGCGGTTCGCGCAGGTGCGTCCAGCTTTCGCTGCTGTGATTTTCCGACCATTCGGTTTCAAGGCGTGCACGGGATGTGCGGGCCAGAACCGACATCCATTTTTGGCGCGCGGCAATATGCGGATCGCTGGGGGTGTCTGCATTCCGGTTTTGATCTGTCCGGGCATTCGGGGCGGGGTGTGCCGTCATCAAACTGATCCCTTTTCAACTTATGTCGACAACTTCAAAATTTGTCTAGACGTCTATACCTATTGACGTTATAAGACGATCCAGCAGCAAAGGCAAAGGTCTTGCGGTGAAAGTTTTGTGAACGGGGAATGCAATGGATTGGGAACCGGGCCTATCTATTTGGAAGCAAATCGAAAAGCAGCTTCTGGCTGATATTTCGGAGGGCGTTTTCATACCCGGCGAAAAGATGCCGACCGAGATGGAATTGGTCCGGCGCTTTGGGGTGAATCGCCATACGGTGCGCCGCGCCATGGCGGCACTTGTCGATTCCAATGTTGTCCGTGTCGAACAGGGGCGCGGCGCCTTTGTTCAGGAACAGATCCTTGACTACCCGCTTGGTTTGAAAACAAGGTTTTCGCAGATCGTATCGGGTCGCCATCGCTTGCCCGACAAACGCCTGATCTCGTCCGAGGTCCTCAAAGCCAATTCGACGATTGCGCAGTTCCTAGATGTCAAACCGGGCACGCGGGTGATTGAGTTGTTTTCGGTATCCGAGGCCGATGGTGTCCCGCTTGCCGTTGCGACAAGTTATCTTCCGGCCGCGCGCTTTGACGGCATTGTCGAGATATTTGTCGAAACCAAATCGCTTACAGAGGCTTTCAAACGCTTCGGGATTGATGATTACACACGAAAGACCACGCGCATTTCGGCAACGCTTCCGTCATCACGTGTTGCCAACCTGCTTAAACAGGCACGCAACCGTCCGGTGATTTCGACAGAAAGTGTCGATGTTGATTCCGCTGGTGCGCCAATCGAATATGGTGTCACCGCCTTTTCAAGCGACCGGGTTCAGTTGATCGTCGAGTAGGGAATGGGACAGCGGGTGTGCTGCCCTAGTATTCCCGACCCGGACGGGCCCTGTAGACCGGGAAGCTTAGCTTGAACTTGATCGCACATGCCCGCATCAGGAATGCTGCAAAGAACGCAATCACGGCAATCGGCCCGCGCGGCAAATCAAGGATGGCTGTGCCAATCACATAGATCCCCGCACCGACCAGCGCACAGGTGATATAAATTTCCGGGCGCAGGATCAGCGGAATTTCATTGCAGACAACATCACGCACCATGCCGCCAAAAGTGGCCGTGATCATGCCCAGAACGATTGCGACCAACGGGGATACGCCGAGATTAAGGCCGATGGCCGCCCCGGTGACCCCGAACATTGCCAGTCCCAGCGCATCCAGCCACAGCAAGGCGACATAGCGTCGTTCAACCAGATGGGCGGTGAAGTATGTGATGACGGCAGCCCCGATGCAGGTCACAAGCCAGGTGGTGTCGCGTATCCAGAAAACCGGCGTTGCCCCGGTAATGACATCACGAACAGTGCCGCCGCCGATGCCGGTAAAGGTCGCAATCAGGACAAATCCGACCATGTCCATCTGACGACGGGATGCCTCAAGCGCGCCGGTAATCGCAAACACGGCGACCCCCGCCAGTTCAAGCCAATAGATGATTTCAGTAATCGTCATGATGTCCTTTGCGGGGCCTGCCC
>NZ_DCAO01000026.1:1853-13820 GCF_002311515.1 Thalassospira sp. UBA1131 | reverse complement strand
CCCGCGAGCGGCATCGGCGCACGGGCAAAATCACGCAGCGCATGTTTTTGGAGAAGGCTTGGCAAGGTTGCGATCATATTGCTTCCGCGCAGGAATTCGGCAATGGCGGTAAAGTTAGGTACTCGCAACACGATGTTGCGTTCAACACCCTGATTTTCAAGCATGTCGTCAAACTCAAGCGTGCGGTTATTGCCATAGCGCACCGTGATATGGCGCGCGGATAGATAGTCGTCATCGCTTTGCGGGGCGTCGCGCATGTCCGGATCATAAAACACCATGTAATGATCGGTCAGAAGGCGCTTTTGCACGATATCCACACCTTCGGGCGGGCGCGGCGAAATCAGAAGATCGCAATGATTTTCGCGCAACAAGGCCGGTCCGGGCAGAAGGGACGGCACCACCGTCATCCGGATATTGGCAAGCGCGCCTTCCAGACTGCGAAACAGTGTTGGCAGCAAAAGATCACGCTGCAGATCGTTGGCGGCAATTGTCAGGCTCATGGATGCGCCATCCGGCACGAAATGCGCACCACTGGCAAAGGCCTGCATCTGATCAAGAAGAAACCGCGCCTGTTCGGCCAGGTTTTGCGCATGCGCGGTGGCCACGATCCCACGCCCTGATTTGGTGAAAAGCGGATCGCGCATGATCCGGCGCAATTTGGTCAGGTTATGACTGACCGCCGATTGCGTCACGCCAAGCCGTTCGGCGGCAGCCGTGACCGACCCTTCTTCCAGAACGGCCAGAAACAGACGCAACGCATGGCCGTCCAGTTCCAAATGATCAAAATTGCTCATGAATAATATGATAAATGATGCATTTATTTTATGCAATTGGCCGCGCAGGATGCGTTTAACACGGACATTCAGCAGTCCGGAGCATCATCTGCGGAGGAAAAATCATGGAATTCTATCAGCGTGACAGAACGCTGCAGCCAGCTGGCTACACCCCGATTTACAAGACATCGGTTGCGCGTTCCCCGCGCCAGTCGCTGCTGTCGCTGCAAGGGTCCTTGTCGGAAATTACCGGTCCGGTTTTCGGTCAGAACGAACTGGGGCCGCTTGATAATGACTTGATCCGCAACTACGCCAAGGATGGCGATCCAATTGGCGAACGTATCATCGTGCATGGGCGGGTTCTTGATGAAAACAACCGTCCGGTGCCCAATACGCTGGTCGAATTCTGGCAGGCCAATGCCGGCGGACGGTATCGCCACAAGAAAGATACCTATCTGGCGCCGATCGATCCGAACTTTGGTGGCTGTGGCCGCGCGCTGACCGATGAAAACGGTTACTACTTTTTCCGCACCATTAAGCCGGGTCCGTATCCATGGCGCAACTACGTCAACAGCTGGCGTCCGGCCCATATCCATTTTTCGGTATGCGGGTCCGGCTTTGCCCAGCGCCTGATCACCCAGATGTATTTCGAAGGCGATCCATTGATCAAGGAATGTCCGATTGTGCATGTCATCCCGGACGAGGATGCGATCAATCGCCTGATTGCGCCGATTGATCTCAAGGGCTCGGTGCCGCTTGATACCATTGCCTACAAGTTTGACATCGTCCTGCGCGGCCGTCGTTCAACCCTGTTTGAAAACCGTCTGGAAGGAAACTGATCCATGGTGCAAAGCCTTGACTATCTCAAAGAAACCGCCTCCCAGACGGCGGGGCCCTATGTCCATATCGGGCTCATTCCCAATCAGGCCGGTTTTGACATTTTTGAAAACAACTTCACCAACGTTCTGGCCGATGAAAACACCCGTGGGGAACGGATCATCATCGAAGGGCGGGTGATTGATGGTACCGGAACGCCACTGCGTGATGCGCTGCTTGAAATCTGGCAGGCCAATGCAGACGGGCGTTATAACCATGAACTTGATCGTCAGAATTCTGGCAAGATCGATGAGGATTTCCGCGGCTGGGGCCGGACGGGAACGGATTTCGATACTGCCGTCTATCGCTTTGAAACCATCAAGCCAGGACTGGTTTCCGGTCGCAACGGCAAAGACATGGCGCCGCATATCAACTTCTGGATCGTGGCACGTGGTATCAATATCGGGCTGAATACCAGGATGTATTTCGCCGACGAACAAGATGCGAATGCAGCTGATCCTGTTCTGAACCTGATCGAACAGAAAACCCGTCGCAAGACCCTGATCGCTGATCGTGATGACAGTGGACCGATCCCGGTCTACCGGTTTGACATCATCTTGCAGGGTGATGGCGAAACCGTGTTTTTTGACATCTAACAGCGCTTAAAACTATATGGGTAATGCGGCGGCCGCCCTTCGCGGTTGCCGTATTTTTGTTCAATCAACTACTTAAAAAGCCGTCCGCTGATTCTTATATTCACGTTGATAAAAGCGGTGTGGTAAAACAACCGCTGCTGAGGGTTTCAAAAACAAAAAGAAGACCCCGGTGATAGAGAGTGAGAGGATCAGCCTTGAACAAGTTGTTACAGGTCGGAATCCGTGCGCAAGTAGCTCTGGCAACAGCGCTGCTGCTGGTTGGTCTGACTGTACTGATGAGCTTTGTGATCGGAAAGCGATCCGGTGCTGATCTGCAAAAGCAGATTGGTCTGGGTGTTTCTGATATTGCCCGTCAGATGGCTGATGAGCTTGACCGTATCATGTGGACCCACCGTGGCGAGGTTTCGGTCCTAAGCACGCTTTCTGTCCTGCAAGAGCTCGAAGATACCCAACAGATTTCAAGCATCGTCAATCGCCTAAGCCGCGAAATCCCGATCTTTACCTGGATAGGTGTGCTTGATCGAGACGGGACGGTGGTTGCGTCGACGAATGACTTGTTGCTCGGGGCCAATGTTTCACAGCGCCCGGTGTTTCAGTACGGCAAGAACGGACAGTTCATCGGTGATGTTCATGACGCGAAATTGTTGGCTGAAAAATTCCCGCTTTATAACGGGGAGCCGATCCAGTTCGTCGATATTGCCGTTCCCCTTTTCAATAAAAATGATCAGTTCACCGGTGTACTTGCCACCCATCTGAGTTGGGAATGGGCCGACAATGTCCGCAAAACCCTTTTTGCCGGACAGGGTATCCATCGGGATGTCGATATATTTGTCGTATCAGCCGATGGCACAGTTCTTTTGGGTGCGGATGGGGCGCTGGTCGGATCATCGCTTGAGCTTGATGCTCTGCAGCAGGCACAGCGCAGCAATATCGGATGGAAGATCAGCACGTGGCCAGATGGCGCGGAATATCTGACGGGGTATGCCCCGGCCGATGGTCATCTTGATTATGCCGGTCTGAACTGGTCAATCCTGGTGCGTCAGCCCGTCGAAGAGGCGCTTGAGCCGGTTTATGTCCTGCGCCGCGACATCATGGCGTGGGGGTTGGCGTTAAGTATCATCTCCAGCGTGATTGCATGGTGGGGGGCTGGTTTCTTTGTGGGACCGATCGGCAAGATGGCCCTTTCGATCGAGGCAATGAAACGTGGCGAGATTGAACGTCTTCCGGATTTTGATGGCGCAAGAGAAATCAAGATCCTGTCAAACAGCCTCAATGCCTTGCTGTCCAAACTGACGGAAAAGGACGCGGCCCTTGGCCAGATGGAACATATTGCCCATCACGATAACCTGACTGGGCTTGGCAACCGTCTGGCACTTGATGTCTATTTCGAACATGCCCTTGCCCATGCTGATCGCCACAAGACCCAGCTTGCGGTCATGATGCTTGATCTTGATGATTTTAAACCGATCAATGACAAGTTCGGTCATTCAGCTGGCGATGATGTCCTGCGCGAGGTCGCAAAACGGTTGCGCCGTTGTGTGCGCGGTGGCGATCTGGTCGTGCGTCTAGGTGGTGATGAGATGGTGGTGGTGTGTCATGTCGGAACGAGTGGCGAGGGCGAAGCTACAATGTTGGCCGAACGGATATTGAACGACATCCAGATGCCCTTCATTACCGGCGGCAATCGCGTTTCCATTCATATGAGCATCGGCATCGCCCTTTGTCCGGTGCATGGCAAGACCATCGATGTGCTTCTCGATCAGGCGGATGATGCCCTTTATGCCGCCAAGGCGCGCGGCAAGAACCGTTATGTGCTTGCGTCTGATGATGGTGAGCCGTCCGGTAGCAAGTCGTCGCTGGCATGAGATGCGGGTTTTCTTGACTTTGTCTCAGGGCATCGCAATAAGCATTTCATGACAATTTCATCCGAAAAAGAACTCGAACAATTGCGCAAGATCGGGCGGATTTGTGCCCGTGCGCGCGATGTCATGGGGGCGGCCATTGTCCCGGGGATTACAACCGCCGAGCTTGATGATATCGGCCGCAAGGTTCTTGAGGATGCCGGTGCGGTGTCCGCCCCGGAAAGCGAATACAAGTTCCCCGGTGCGACCTGCATCAGTGTGAATGACGCGGTCGCGCACGGTATTCCCGGCGATCAGGTTCTGGCCGATGGCGATCTGGTCAATATTGATGTTTCGGCATCGCTTGATGGCTATTTTTCCGATACCGGTGCCAGCTTCATCTGCGGCACGGCAAAGCCCGAAATCGCCAAGCTTTGCGAAGACGGCAAGAAAGCCATGTGGGCGGGCATCAAGGTGGTGCGTGACAAGGCGCCGATCCGCGAGATCGGGCTCAAGATCGAAATGTTCGCCCGCAAGGGTGGCTATACCCTGATCCGCAATCTTGCCAGCCACGGTATTGGCAAGTCGCTGCATGAACATCCCCACACGATTCCGACCTGGGATGACCCCAAGGAACGCCGCGCCCTTAAAAAGGGGCAGGTGATTACCATTGAACCGTTTCTGTCACGCGGCGCGAAATGGGCCCTTGATAGCGAAGATGGCTGGACGCTGTATGCCGATACCGGTGATGCGACTGTGCAGTACGAGCACACCCTTGTTGTCACCGAAAAGGGCTATGAAATCATGACGCTGGGGAATTGATCCCCAGTAAAAATGTTGTAGTTTATGCTGCAGCATTTCTTGCAACATAAAAGCCGCCCGAATGTGTCGGGCGGCTTTTGTTTTGTGTGTGTTTGATGTGCGGTGTCGCGATTACGAACCGTATTTTGCCTTGGCTTCGCGACGGCGCGCATGCAGGACCGGTTCGGTGTAACCGTTCGGCTGTTCGCGACCCTTGAAGACCAGATCACAGGCGGCTGCAAAGGCGATGCTGTCATCAAAGTTCGGGGCCATGTTGCGATAGGTCGGGTCACCGGCATTCTGTTTGTCGACGACGGCGGCCATCCGCTTCATGGTTTCCATCACCTGTTCTTCGCTGCACAGGCCGTGATGGAGCCAATTGGCGATATGCTGGCTTGAAATACGCAGCGTCGCACGGTCTTCCATCAGGCCGACATCATTGATGTCTGGCACCTTGGAACAGCCGATCCCGCTGTCGATCCAGCGCACAACATAACCCAGAATGCCCTGCGCATTGTTATCAAGTTCTTCCTGGATTTCGCTTGGCATCGGTTTGATGTCACCCAGACGCGGGATCGCCAGAATATCATCAAGGCTTGCGCGTTCGCGTTTGCCAATCTCGTCCTGAACCGCACGGACATCAACTTGATGATAGTGGATGGCGTGCAGGGTTGCCGCGGTCGGTGACGGAACCCAGGCGCATTTCGCACCGGCCTTGGGATGGCCGATCTTGGCTTCCATCATTTCGGCCATGCGGTCCGGTTTGGCCCACATGCCTTTGCCGATCTGGGCAACGCCCTTCATGCCGCATTCAAGACCGATATCAACGTTCCAGTTTTCATAGGCCGCGATCCAGTACTGGTCTTTCATCGCTTCCTTGCGGACCATCGGGCCAGCTTCCATGCTGGTATGGATTTCATCACCGGTACGGTCAAGGAAGCCGGTATTGATAAAGACCACACGGTCCTTGGCGGCACGGATGCATTCCTTGAGGTTGACCGTCGTGCGGCGTTCCTCATCCATGATGCCGACCTTAAGGGTATGTTCCGGCAGATCAATCGCCTTTTCGACAAAGGCAAACAGATCGTTGGTCAGCGTGACTTCTTCGGGGCCGTGCATTTTCGGCTTCACGATATAGACGCTACCATGGCGGGAGTTCGAAAGTTCGTTATTGCCGATCACGTCATGCTTGGCGATCAGGCTGGTGACCATGGCATCAAGGAAGCCTTCCGGGACTTCATCGCCATTGGCATCAAGCACCGCGTCGGTGGTCATCAGGTGACCGACATTACGGATCAGCATAAGACTGCGGCCCGGCAGGACAACTTCAGTCCCGTCAAAGCCCTGATAGGTCCGGTCCGGGTTCAGACGACGGGTGATCGTCTTGCCACCTTTTTCGAACTTTTCTTCAAGCGTGCCTTTCATCAGACCAAGCCAGTTGCGATAGGCAACGGTCTTGTCTTCGGCGTCAACGGCGGCAATCGAATCTTCGCAATCCTGAATGGTGCTGACCGCAGATTCCAGAATGACATCGCACACGCCAGCGGCATGTTCCTTGCCAATCGGATGCGTCGGATCGATATGGATTTCGATATGCAGGCTGTGACGGCGCAGCAAGACATCGGTCAACTTGCCGTCCTTTTCGTTGTAACCGATGAATTGGGAGGGCAGCTCAAGTGCGGTTTCGCTGCCATCCGAAAGGGTGACAACCAGCGTCCACCAGCCTGACGCGTCTTCGCGCACTTCGTATTTCGTGGCATCGGCATGTTTGCCGGTCGCAAGCGGGGCGGCTTCATCAAGGAAGTTCGCGGCATAAGCCACAACCGCAGCACCGCGTTTCGGATTGAATGACTTGGTCTTTTCCTTGCCGTCGGCTTCGTCGATCACATCGGTGCCATACAGCGCATCATACAGGCTGCCCCAGCGCGCATTGGCGGCATTAAGCGCATAGCGCGCATTCATCACTGGCACGACAAGCTGTGGGCCTGCCACACGGCCAATCTCCGGATCGACATGGGTGGTGGTGATATAGAAATCATCGCCTTCGGGCAGAAGATAACCAATCTCGGTCAGGAATTCCTTGTAGGCAGCCGGGTCGCGTGGCTGATCCTGACGCGACAGATGCCATTGGTCGATCTTGGCCTGCAATTCGTCGCGCTTTGCCAGCAGCGCCTTGTTACGGGGTCCAAGTTCAGTGACGAGCTTTTCAAAGGATGCCCAGAACTGATCGGAACTGATCCCGGTTCCCGGAATGACTTCGTTGGCCACCAGATCGTGCAGCACTTTTGCAATCTGAAGTCCACCTTCTTGGATGCGTTGGGTCATGTTTTCTCTCACCAGACTTGGAACTGTTTCGGGCGATTAATATGGCTTTGCCGACGAACACATAAAGCGCGGCAAAGGCAACTCGCCTGTCGTTGGTTCACAACATATGGGTTGAAGCAGGCCCGGGTCCACAGCAGGTTTCAAAATTGCGGGATGTTTTCCGCATTATGGAAGCCTGATCATTCTGCCCCAATCGACAGACGTTCACATCTTCTTGTCTTCATTCGGATCCGTCGTGCCGTCCGTGTCTGCCGGCGGTACCTGTCCGATGTCGTCGGGATGTGCCGTACCATCCGGGGTCAGCACATCTTGCAGATCATGCGGGTCCATTGGTTTTGTGTCACTATCTGACTCTGTGCTGTCGTCTTCGTCATTGAGACTGATATCGTCGGTAATCGGTGACAGCTCAAACGCCATTGGCGTCGTGCGGGGCACGGCAACGAACTGACCCTGTTCCTCGATCGAGATACGACGGCCAAAGCCAGCGCGGTACATTGCAAAGCTTGCAACGCAAATACCAACAATTGAAAACAGGACCGGCAAGGCCCACGGGCCGAAATAACCGATTGCACTGGATCCCAGAATTGGACCAAACGCAGCAGAACCGCCATAAATGATCAGAAGACCACCTGACGCAGGAACAATATCCTCCGGCTCAAGGTAGTCATTCACATAGGCCACAGCCAGGCCGTAAACCGGCATGATGAACACGCCCGTGATCCCGCCCCAGACCGTCAGATTGTCGCGGACAAGATCCGGCGCAACCAGCGGGAAAAAGCCACAGATCGCAAGTCCGGTCAGAACGAAAATCATCACATATTGGCGCGGCACCATGTCCGAAATCTTGCCGATCGGAAATTGCATGATCATGCCGCCAAGAATGACGAAGAACATGAAATAGGCGATTTCATTGGTCGCAAGTCCGAGGTCAGCCGCGAAAACCGGTCCGACACCATAAACCGCCCCCGAAAGAACACCCGCACCCGATGCGGCAACAAAGCCCAGCGGCGAAATTTTGTAAAGACGGCGGAATGTCATGCGTTCACCGCTGACCGCAGAAGGCGGTGGCTGGCGGGTCAGGGCAAGCGGAACAAGCGACAGCGACAGCAGGACGGACGCCACCGTAAACAGCTCGAAACTGCTGACCGGGGCACCGTTCAGCAACAACTGACCAATCGCCAGCCCGCCAAGCGAAACCGTCATGTAAATCGCAATCGTCCCACCACGCGATGTATTGTCCGCTTGCGCGTTCAGCCAGCTTTCAATCACCAGATAAAGGCCCGAAACACACAGGCCGGTCATGATGCGAAACAGCGACCAAGTAATCGGATCGACCAGAACGGCATGCAAAAGTGTGATGGCCGACGCGGCCGATGCCAATGCGGCAAATGTCCGGATGTGGCCGACCCGGTTGACAAGGCTCGCCCCCCAGATGATGCCGGCAACGAACCCGATATAATAGGATGCCATGATGATACCGGTATAGACCGGCGCAAATCCCTCGGCGGATGCACGCAGTGCAAGCAGCGATGATTGCAGAGATGCCCCACTATTCAGCGCAAACGCGGCGAACAGCGTTGCAGACAGTGCAATAATAAGGGCAACCGGCGAACGCGGCATGGCATCCTCGTTTGAGTTTCAATCAGGCAGGCACCCTGCGGCAAGGGGATCGACCGTGTCAATCCTTACAAGCCCTTGGCACACAAGGGGAATAGTGCATTTTGTGTTTAACACCACGGCGCACAAGAAGTTCCGCAAAAATTATGAACCTTCTTTAATCCCGCTTGGCCCACGCGCATAGTGCCGGTTTCGCGCAACTGATATGTGTAAAGCGGCTTTACTTGGCGCCAAAGCAGGCTTTGTTCGTTGAAAATCGCACAAGCAGCTTGACCTTGGGGGTGTTGATGCTTTCTATGGACCGAAATCAGACGCAATTTGCCAAAATTCCCGCGATCCGGGGTTGGATTTTGCGTTTCGCCACCAGACTTCAGGTTCATTGATGATAATCGGCATTCAAGCCAACTGATGAACCGACCATACAAGGGGAGGAAACCTTGAAAATTTTGCGCACACTCGGTGTGATTGCCGCCGGTATGATGGCCTTGTCCGTGGCGAATGCCGCGCAGGCTGAAACCCGCGTCACCCTGAAATCGGCAAAGGCCGCGTCATCCTATTACCAGATGGCCGCCCAGTTTGCCGAGGCGATGAAAACCGGCACCGATGGCGATATCATCGTCACCGTCGAGGAAAGCCAGGGTTCGGTTCAGAACGTCATGGAAGCCATGGTGCGTCCGGGCAATTATGTCTTTACCTCCCCGCCCGGTCTCGTAAGCCTGGCACAGAACGGCAAAGGCCCGTTCGACGGACGTCCGACCGAAAAGTTTGCCGAAGTCCGTGCCCTGTTCCCGATCCCGTCGCTGACCATGCATTTCGTGATGCGTGCTGATTCCGGCGCGACCAGCTTTGCCGATCTTGAAGGCAAGACCATCCTGCTTGGCAAGGGCTCCTTTGGTGCGCGCGAAGGTGAAAAATACCTTCAGCTGTTTGGTCTTGAAGGCAAGGTCGATCTGGCTGATGCCGAACTGTCCAATGCGGTGGCAGCCCTTAAAAACGGTCAGATCGATGGTTTCGTGACCGCTGGTTCCTGGCCCGCTCCGAACGTGATCGAGGCCGCGGCAGGAACCGATGTGATTGTTCTATCGCTGTCCGAAGATCAGCTTGCCGAAACCAAGCGTGACAAAACCGTCATTCCGGCCGGGACCTATAACGGTCAGGAAGAAGACATCACCACCGCATCGCTTTCCGTTGTTGCCTTTGCCACCACCCAGATGGATGCCGATACGGCTTATGCGCTCACCAAAACCTTCTGGGAGCAGAAGGCGAAAATGGGTGAAAGCTCTTCGTGGTGGAACGGCGTCAGCCCGGAAATGCTTGCCAACATCACGGGCAAAATGCATCCCGGTGCACTGCGTTACTATGACGAAGTTGGGTTCTCCATCCGCGACGATCAGCGATAAGTGCTGATCAGATAACATGTTCAAGGCCCGGCAGTTTTGCCGGGCCGTTTCTTGTCAAACAAGCCATTTACATTATGTCAGCCACCACTCGTCCCTTCTGGATCGCCCTTGGCGCCGTTTCAATTGCCTTTCACCTATGGCTGATTTTTTCAGGATTGGTTCCCAATCTTGTAAGCCGCCCAATCCATATGGCGCTTGCCCTTCCTTGGGCGTTGATCTTTGTTGCCCAAACCCCTGCACAGAAAATCTCTGGCATCATCCTGACCCTGATTGGTTTGATCGGGTGCGGTTGGATCGTTGCCAATCATCAGACGCTTGGCGACCAATACGGTTTCCTGATGGGAAATAGCCAGATCGTGCTGGCAGCGGCGTTATTGCTGATTGTGCTTGAAATGGCGCGCCGGGCAATTGGCTGGCCGTTGCCAACGGTGGCGGCAATTGCACTGCTTTATGCGCTGTTTGGCCAACATATTCCGGGCGAATTCGGCCATGCCGGGCTGCCAGTTGAAAGCATGCTGGGCACCTTGACCATCGCCGAGGGCGGCCTTTGGGGCAGCCTGACCGGCGTATCGGTCAATATCGTCGCGATCTTCGTTATTTTCGGGGCGGTTCTGAATGGCGGCGAAGCCGGTCAGGGCTTCATGAATGTCGCAGGTGCCGCCGCCGGTCGGCTTAAGGGCGGGGCGGCAAAGGTTTCCGTCGTGTCATCCGCCCTGTTTGGCTCGATATCGGGGTCTGCATCGGCCAACGTGGCCTCGACCGGGGCGATTACCCTGCCTGCCATGACCAAGCTTGGCTACCCGAAACGTCTGGCCGCGGCGGTTGAGGCCGTGGCATCCAGTGGCGGGCAGATTATGCCACCACTGATGGGGGCAGGGGCGTTTGTCATGGTGGAACTTACCGGCAAGCCTTATGTCGACATCATGGTCGCGGCCATCTTGCCAGCTGTCCTTTATTTCCTTGCCGTTTGGGTTGGCATCAATGCCTTTGCCATGCGTTATGACCTTCCCGGTGTGCCAAAGGAAGATCGCCCGAACCTGCGGTCGGTCGTGATTACTTCGGCCTTTTTCCTGGTGCCATTTACCGTCTTGCTTTGGGGAATGTTTGGCGGCGGTTACACACCACAATATGCCGCCTGTCTGGCGCTTCTGGCCGGGGCAGCCTTGCTGTTGCTTGATGCGGATCTGACGGTTGATTTGCCGCGCAGCAAGCAACGGCTTGCCGATGTCTGCCTCAATGCCGGGCGTCAGGTGGCAATGATCGGTTCGATCATCTTGTGCGCATCAATCGTTATCGGGGTTCTCGGCCTGACCGGACTTGGTGTGAAGATCACCTCGCTTCTGATTTCCGGATCGGGCGGCATGTTGTGGCCGGCTCTTTTGCTGACGGCACTTGCCTGTCTGATTCTTGGGATGGAAGTCCCGACCACGGCGGCCTATGTGATTTGTGTTTCGGTCGCCGGGCCTGCGTTGATAGAGCTCGGGCTTGAACCGCTTCAGGCGCATCTGTTTGTGTTCTGGTTTGCGCTTTTATCGACAATTACGCCGCCGGTTTGTGGGGCGGTGTTCATTGCCGCGGGCATGGTCGAGGAAAACTGGCTCAAGGTCGCCGGAACGGCGATGGCGCTTGGTATCGGGCTTTATATCGTGCCACTGGCGATGATCGCCAATAGCACGCTGATTGAACTTGGCAGCGATCCGGTTTGGGCGATCATCGCCGGGCTTAAGGTCGCGGTGGG
>NZ_DCAO01000026.1:0-1689 GCF_002311515.1 Thalassospira sp. UBA1131 | reverse complement strand
GCCGACAGTTTCCTGTCGGCCTTTTTCGTCATTGAGGGAAATGATTTAACCGGTTTTAAGCGGTCGCGCGTCCGCTGCGCGGGCCAGCAAAGAACCAGATAATCAGGCCAAGGACCGGCAGGACAACAACAAGTACTGTCCACAATACTTTTGCACCGGTGCTTGCACCGCTGCCCATGATATTCACGATTGCCCAGATATCGGCAATCAGGACGAGAAGTCCGATAATTCCACCATATTCAAGCATGTTCCAACCTCACATTTGTTGCTGCGGTATCTGTACCGCGCTTACAACTCAAACGATTGGTTTTCTTGTTTGTTCCCGCACTGAATTCAATCAGTGCATCAGGCGGGTTCGGAAGGGCAGTTTAAACCACCTGTCCGGCAGACCAGCCCGATGACCATGCCCACTGGAAATTGAAGCCGCCAAGATGGCCCGTGACATCAACCACTTCACCAATGAAATAAAGGCCGGGTACGTCACGTGCTTCCATGGTTTTCGATGACAGGGCATTGGTGTCGACACCGCCAACCGTGACCTCGGCCGTTCGATACCCCTCGGTGCCGCTTGGTGTCAGGGCCCATTGATTGACATCCATCGCCAATTTGCGCAGTGCCTTGTCACCGGTTTCGCCAATCGGGCGATCAAGGCCATGGGTGGCGGCAATCATCTGGGCAAGGCGGTTTGGCAATATGCGTGACAGAACCGTGTGCACCGCCTGTTTCGGGTTTTCACCTTTGGCAGTTTTCAAAAGATCGAACGCATCTTCTTCCGGGTTAAGGTTCACCGTTATGCTGTCGCCCTCGTTCCAATAGGATGAAATCTGCAGGATCGACGGGCCGGAGAGACCACGATGGGTGAACAGCAAACCTTCGCGGAATTGCTTTTTATTGCATTGAACGATGGCATCAACGGATATGCCCGAAAGTTCACCGGTACGCGCACGCAGATCCGGATCGAAAACAAACGGGACAAGTGCGGCACGGGTCGGAATGACATTGATGCCGAACTGACGTGCGATCTGATAGCCAAAGCCGGTCGCACCGATTTTCGGGATCGACAGGCCGCCACATGCGACAACCAGCGATGAACATGTCCATTGTGCGCCGGTGCGCGTGGTGACATCAAAGCCGCCATCATCGCGCTTTATGATGTTGGAAATCTCGGTGTTAAGCTTGATCGTCACATCGGCAGCATCGCATTCATCAAGCAACATATCGATGATCTGAAAGGACGATTCATCGCAGAAAAGCTGGCCGAGTGTCTTTTCATGCCAGGCGATATTGTGCCGGTTCACCAGATCAATGAAATCTTGCTGGGTATAGCGTTTAAGCGCTGAAACACAGAACCGCTTGTTTTCGGAAATGAAGTTTTCCGGGCTGGTGTGGATATTGGTAAAGTTGCAGCGCCCACCACCGGAAATGCGGATTTTTTCCGCCGGTTTGGTCGAATGATCAACCACCACAACGGTTCTTCCGCGTTTTCCTGCTTCAATCGCGCACATCAGGCCGGCCGCACCCGCCCCGATGACAAGAACATCAATCTTTTTCAAGCCCGTCAGATCCATTCATGTGAATTTCGGACCTGCTTATACGTGGAAAACGTGGCCTTGTCAGTGCCAGTGGCGCAAATACCTACTCGGCGGCAATGCCTCTGGAACTCGGGGGTTTTAGGTCCCCGCGTTTGCC
>NZ_DCAO01000017.1 GCF_002311515.1 Thalassospira sp. UBA1131 | reverse complement strand
GTCAGGGTATTGGTCATCGACTGCACCGAGATCGGTGCATCCCCGCCAACTTCCACGTCACCGACACGGATTTTGCGGCTTTGACGGCGTTCAATATCGCGATATGGGCGGACGCTCATTTCCGGTTCCAAAATGTTTTAGATGTCTTGGGGGTGTATATAGCTTATCAAACGCGGTTTAGAAACCGTTGGCTAACAGATTTTCCGCCAGATTTCGCATAGCTGTCACGAAAAAGGCGACCCGTTTGGATCGCCTTTCGCATTTTGTCTGTTTTCACCGCCCGCAGGCGTTGGCCAAACCTATTGAACGGTTGGTTCTTCTGCCTGGGTCAGATCACCGACATCAAGCGAGAAGTCCGAAATCACCGCGCCATATTCCCCAACCGGCTGGGCTTCGGAACCATCGATGCTATAGGTCAGGGCACCGGCATTGCCGACTTCAAGTTTCAGACCGTCACGATTCGGAACCATATAGGTATCACCGGCTGTCAGCATCCGGGTCAGCAGAACATTGCCATCTGCCTCGCGGATACGAACCCAACTGGTTTCAACCGCCGAAATGGTCACACGGCTATCAACATTGACCGCGCCAAATACGCGTGCGCCACCGGCCTCATCAACTTCGGGTGCCGCGGGTACCGATGCAACTTCCGCTGCCGGTGCAGCCGGCGTTTCTGCGGCTGGTGCCTCTGCGACTTCGGCTTCAACCGGTGCCTGTTCTGTGGTGGTTACCACTTCGTTGGCAACGGGTGCAGCTTCCTGCGCCGGGGCTTCGGCAACTTCCTCGGAAGCGACTGGTGCTTCTGCCGGTTCTTCGGTTGCTTCTGCGACTTCGGCTACGGGTTCAGATGCGGGTTCTGCGACCGGGGCCTCGGAAACGGTGGTTTCTTCAACCGTTGCTTCCGTGTTGCCGGCACTTTCCGGTGCAGAGGCAACTGGTGCCCCCTGATCGGCAATGACCGGTGCAGGCGTTGTGATTTCTGCCTCGGCGGCCTGTGCATCTGCGGCGTTTTCAAGATTACGCGGCGCTGAATCCTGGCTTGCCGTTGTCGAGTAGCTTGCAAGTCGCTCTGGCAACGGATCAACCAGATCGGCAATGGTTTTGCCCTGGCTCGACAGGTAGTACCATCCGCCATAAGCACCAAGACCAAGCATAACCGCGATCAGCAACACCGCCCCACCGGGTACACGGCTTTCCTGAACGGGTTTTGGGAAGGACAGTTCACTACGCACGGCCGGCGCATTGCTTTCTGCGCGGAAGCGACGTGCGATCTCTGCACCGTCCAGTCCAAGATGTTCGGCATATGCCTTTACGAAGCCAAGGCCATACGGACCATTCGGCAATGCCGCATAGTCGCTGCTTTCAATGGCTTCGATGTAAATTTTGCGAATACGAAGCATGCGGCAAACGTCTTCGACTGTTTGCCCCAAACCAACACGGGTCGCCTTCAAAAGGCTCCCGACCTCGGTATAACCACCGATCTGGTCTTTATGTTCGTCCATCACACTGTCATTTGCAGACGAATCCCCGGACAAAGGCCTGAAACGAAGGCGTTCTCGGGTTTCGTCGTCCAAATGATCTTCCTTTCGCTTTTTGATCGCCAACTGCGCACCCCCACGTTACGATCTAGCAATAAAACTAGCAGATATCCCCACCAAAAGCGATTGTTTTTAAAGTTTTACACCGTGATCTATTGCGAAAGCCTTAAGACGCGAACGCAATGATCTGGTCGGATTATCCATTATCGTCAGAATATAACTCTCGACTTCAGACTTACACATGCTTCTGACCATTTCCTTGACCGGACCAACAGAGGCAGGCGCCATCGACAAGCGTTTAATTCCCAAACCGATAAGGGCCATCGCTTCAAGTGGACGTCCCGCCATTTCACCACAGATGGTCAGGCGAACGTCCTTTTGATCGCACAATGTCACCAACTGGCGCATGAACGCGAACACACTTGGCGACAGCGTGTCATACCGGCCCTCGATCCTTGGATTGCCGCGGTCAGCAGCAAACATGAACTGCAACAGATCATTCGTCCCAACCGAGAGGAAATCAACCCGTTGCAGCAAGGCCGGAGCCTGCCAGATCAGGGCGGGGACTTCAAGCATCGCTCCGACTTCGACCTTGCGCGGGATAAATCCGCGTACGGCTTCACGTTTGAGCTGCTCGTCAAGAACCGCCTTTGCCTGATCAAATTCAGCAACTTCGGCGATCATCGGGAACATGACATAAAGATCGCGGTCATGCCCGGCCCGGATCAGTGCGCGCAACTGATGCACAAGCACCGCCGGACGATCCAGTGTGATCCGGATCGATCGCCAGCCCATCGCCGGATTCTCTTCTGTCATATCCTCCCAATAGGGCAGCAATTTGTCACCGCCCACATCAAGAGTCCTGAAAACCACCGGCCGGCCTTCGGCCTGTTCAAAAATACGATCATAAAGCCGGGTCTGATCGGTAATATCAGGCATGGCGGATCGGACCATGAACGGAATTTCCGTCCGATACAGGCCAATCCCGTCCGCCCCGCTTTCAATCACATGCGGAACATCAATCAAAAGCCCGGCATTCACGTTAAGTGAAATCTCCGCCCCGTCGGTCGTTTCCGCCGGAAGGTCACGCATCTGGGCATAAAGCGCTTTTCGCTCTGCCCGGGCGCGCAACGCGCCGTCAATCACCGCACGGACGTCTTCGCTTGGTCGAACGAACAGCTGGCTGTTATCTGAATCGACAATCAGCGGATCACCGGCCTCAACCTTATCAAGCACCCCTTTGACCCCGCCCAGAACCGGGATATCAAGCGCGCGCGCAACGATTGCCACGTGCGAGGTGTGCGACCCTTCTTCAAGGGCAAGACCGCGCAAACGGGTGTGATCATAATCAAGAAGTTCTGCCGGACCGATATTGCGCGCCACCAGAATGATATCATCGGGCAGATCGCCAAAGGCCGGGGATTGATACTGCCCCGAAAGATGCTGCAACAACCGGTTGGCCAGATCTTCAAGATCGTGCAACCGTTCGCGCAAATAGGGGTCGGTCACCTGCGCCATGCGCGCACGGGTATCATCATGCACCTTCTGAACCGCAGCCTCGGCCGTCAGGCCGGTATGCACAGCCTCGGTAATGCGGTTCAGCCAGCCGGTATCCTGGGCAATCATCCGATAGGCTTCAAGGATATCACCCGGATCATCGCCTTCATCCATGCCGTTGATGCCAGAAACGGCTTCCAGCATCTTATCAAGATGGTTCTGAAGACCATGCATGGCTTCGCGCAGGCGGGTCAGTTCTTCTTCCGGGTCATCGGAAACCATGCGGTCAATGACGATGCGCGGCTCATGCAAGACGGCAATGCCCTTGCCGATCCCCGGTGCCAGACGTGCCCCGCCCAGACGCAGCGGCAACAACGCAATACCGTCCGCCGGGATCAGTTCCTCGCGGCTGACAAGTTCGCCACCGGCGACCATTTCGGCCAGCACCATGGCGACGTTTTCAAGCGCTTCCTGTTCGTCCTCGGAATACAGGCGTTCGGTCCGGTTCTGCACGGCAAGCACGCCGATGATACGGCCCCCGCGCAGGATCGGCACACCGATCATCGAATGATAGATTTCCTCGCCGGTTTCCGGACGATAGGCAAAGTTCGGATGGCCTTGCGCGTCCTTGAGGTTAAGCGGGCGCGCATGTGCGGCGACAAAACCGACAATCCCCTCGCCCACCCGAAGGCGGGTCAAGTGAACTGCTTCCTTGGACAGACCACAGGTCGCAAACAGCTCCAGCACTTCGCCCGCACGCATCACATAGACCGAGCACACCTCTGCCACCATATCAGCAGCAATGATGGTCACAATCTGTCCGAGGCGTTCTTCAGCAGTCCCCGGTCCAGCCATGACATCGCGCACACGCTTTAGAAGGCGTCGCGGACCTGTGACTGCGGCGGACGGAATGCTCATTTGACTTAGCTGTCTCTCTTAACCAGGGATTGAACGGCCTGTTCGACCAACTCTTCGAGGATTTCGGAAACCGGTTGTTCTTTCTTTACCATACCAACCGACTGTCCTGCCATAACCGATCCGCTTTCGACGTCACCATCGATCACCGCACGGCGCAGGGCACCGGCCCAGAAATGTTCAATTTCAAGCTGTGCAGCGCCTTGGTCAAGTTCGCCTGCGCGGAACTTTTCAATCACGGCACGCTGGGTGTTGCGGAATTCTTCGGTGCCCTTGTTGGCAAGCGCGCGTACCGGAATGACCGGGAAACGATCATCAAGCTGCACGGTGGTCACCGCGTCACGCGCACTTGCGCGGATGAAGGCCTTTTTGAAATCGGGATGGGCAATGCATTCCTCTGCACAAACAAGCCGCGTGCCGATCTGAACACCCGATGCCCCCTGTTCAAGCAAACCGGTAATCGCTTCACCGCGGCCAATACCGCCGGCGCAGAAAACAGGAATATCGGAAACTTCCGGCAGGATTTCCTGTGCCAGAACCGTCAGCGATACCGGGCCAACATGGCCACCCGCTTCGCTTCCTTCAATCACCAGCGCATCAGCACCCGAGCGGATCAGCTTCTTGGCCAGAACCAGTGCCGGGGCAAAGCAGATGACCTTGGCAAATTCCTTGGCCTGCTTGATCGAGTTTGATGACGGCAGGCCGCCGGCCAGAACCACATGACCAACACTGTGTTCACGGCACACTTCGATCAGTTCATTGAGCTGCGGGTGCATGGTGATCAGGTTGACGCCAAACGGCTTGCTGGTCATTTCCTTGGTGGCGGCGATTTCAGCCGACAACAGATCCGGGGTCATCGACCCGCAGGCAATCACACCAAAACCACCCGCATTGGAGACCGCCGAAACAAGGTGACGCTCTGAAACCCAGGACATGGCGCCGGCCATGATCGCGTAGTCGGTGCCAAGGAATTCCTTGCCCGATGCCCACAGGTTTTCCAGGCGCGCCCGTGCGGCGTCAATTTTCGGATCACTCATATTCTCTGTACCCCAAAGCAGAAACGCAGGAGACCAGTGGTCTCCTGCCATTTCATTACAAAGGCTGAAACACACTGCTCCAGCTAGTATGTATTATTACAGGTAATTTAACAGCGGCTTAATCGCCAAACTGTTGAACTTACTCGGCATCCAGACCGTATGCCGTGTGCAACGCACGAACGGCAAGTTCGGTATATTCCTCGGCGATCAGAACACTGACCTTGATTTCCGAGGTCGAGATGACCTGAATGTTGATGCCTTTTTCCGCAAGGGTTTCAAACATCTTGCGCGCAACACCGACGTGGGAACGCATACCCACACCAATGATCGACACCTTGGTCACATCAGAGGTGCTAAGCAGTTCCTGATAGGCGATCTTGTCTTTGTTCTTTTCGATCACCTGAAGCGCACGCTGGAATTCACCACGCGGAACGGTAAAGGTCATGTCCGTGCTTTTGCCGTCTTCTGAGACGTTCTGCACGATCATGTCGACATTGATATTGGCATCAGCCAGCGGGCTGAAGATTGAAGCGGCAATACCCGGCTTGTCCGCAACTTTCACCAAGGTAATCTTGGCCTCATCACGGCTATAGGCAATTCCGCTGACGACTTCCTGTTCCACGATCTCGTCCTCGTCTACAACAAGTGTTCCTTCTGCATCACTAAAGGTAGAACGGACCTGCACCCGGACGCGATGGTTCATTGCCATCTCGACAGAACGGGTTTGCAGAACCTTTGCACCAAGGGATGCGAGTTCCAGCATTTCTTCGTAGGTAATCTTTTCGATCTTGCGCGCCTTGGGCACAATGCGCGGATCGGTGGTGTAAACGCCATCGACATCGGTGTAGATGTCGCAACGATCTGCGTTAAGTGCCGCGGCAAGGGCGACCGCCGACGTATCCGAACCACCACGCCCAAGGGTGGTGATGCGGTTATCGGGTGCGATCCCCTGGAAACCTGCCACGCAAACGACTTCACCGCCATTCATGCGCTTATCAAGCTCGGTGGTGTCGATTTCCTTGATGCGGGCCTTGGCATGTGCACCGTCGGTCTTGATCGGGATCTGCCAGCCAAGCCAGGAACGAGCAGGCACATCCATGCTTTGCAGCGCCATCGCCAGCAAACCGACAGTCACCTGTTCGCCCGACGATACGATCACGTCATATTCACGTGCATCATACATCGGCGAAACTTCCTGCGCCCAGCCAACCAGTTCGTTGGTCTTGCCCGACATGGCGGACACGACAACAGCAACCTGATTGCCGGCATCGACCTCGGATTTCACCCGGCGCGCGACATTCTTGATTTTCTCGACATCGGCGACCGAAGTGCCGCCAAATTTCATGACAATACGGGCCATGAAGTATCCCCGCTATGCTCGCCGTCCATCGGCTGTCCGAACGTGACGGCATGTGATCCGGTCCCGGCCCGGGTAAGCATGCCGAATTTGCGGCGCTTCCCCTGATCCAAGCGGCGTAATCAATACTGCCATAATCCCCGCGAAACAAGCGTCAAGGATGCCGATAAATTGCGTGAGAGCAATTTTTTTGACCTGATAATGTCCCAAACCGTCCGAATGCGGCAAATTGGGTCGCATATCATGCGAAAATTACCCAGTAACCCTGATGATCTGCATCATCTGAACATGGCTGCCTTGCTTTGAATTTCTGCCAGATCGCCGCCAACACATCCTCATTTGACAGGTGAGTATTGCCTTGCCGTGCGCGCACGCGTAAACAGGGCGTCATACAGCAACGTTGTTTTACGCCTTCGGAGCCACACCATGTCGGACGCACCCGCCCCCACCAGCCGCACCGCCAATGCCGATGAAATCGCACGTTTTTCTGCGATGTCGGAAAAATGGTGGGATCCGAATGGTGTGATGAAGCCGCTGCACAAATTCAATCCGGTGCGCCTGCAAATCCTGCGCGATAATATCTGTGCGCATCTTGGCCGCGATCCGGAAACAATAGAGCCGCTTAAAGGCATCGAAATCATTGATATCGGCTGTGGTGCTGGTTTGTTGTCCGAACCGCTTGCGCGCATGGGGGCAAAGATGACCTCGATTGACGCCTCAGAAAGCAATATCGAAGTCGCCAAAATCCATGCCGCACAATCCGGCCTTGAAATCGACTATCGCTGTTGCACGCCGGAAATGCTGGCCGATGAGGGCAAGCAGTTTGATATCGTGCTGAACATGGAAGTCATCGAACATGTCGATGACCCGCAATTCTTCATGCAGGCCTGTGCATCGGTGCTCAAACCGGGTGGATTGATGTTTGTTGCCACACTGAACCGCACGATCAAGTCACTGGCACTGGCCAAGATCGGCGCGGAATACGTTCTGCGCTGGCTGCCTGCGGGCACCCATGACTGGCGCAAATTTGTCAAACCATCGGAAATGTCGGGCTATCTGCGTGGTGCCGGTCTGGACCTTCAAGATATCACCGGGGTGGCTTACAACCCGTTCAACGACACATGGTCGCCTGCCCCGCGTGATCTTGATGTGAATTATATGGTGATTGCCCGAAAGCCTGACTGATCTTCCTGGATCGCGTCAGTTCTTTTTGGTTCCGTCATCCCACGGCAATGCCATGACATCGATGCCTTCATCGACCAGTTCGGCGGTTTCCTTAAGCGATGCCTGACCATAGATGCCGCGCTTTTCGGTTTCGCCGTAATGGATTTTGCGGGCTTCTTCGGCAAACTTGTTGCCGACATTTTCGCAATTGCTTTCGACCTGTTTGCGAATTTCGGCAATTGCAGCCTGGGTCGCTTCGGCGATTGCCTTTTGCTGTTGTTTTTCGGCAGCGACTTCTTTTTGCCGTGACGTGCGCAAACGCGGCGCCATCAGGGCCTTGCCAACATTTGATGTTCCACACACCGGGCAGGACAAATCCCCGCTGGCGGCCTGCGCGTCATATGTTGCGCCGTCCTTGAACCAACCTTCGAATTCGTGATCATGTTCGCATTTAAGCTGAAATAGAATCATGATGGTACGTGTATAAGCCAAACCAGTAGCAAAACGATAACACTATCAGATACAGATCATATGGCGCGCATGGGCCGGGATCGCCAGCCTGCGGGCGCCACACTCAATAACCAAGATTTACAAAAATGTCATCCCAATTGCCATCAAGCTGGGTCACACAGCACTGCCCCACGCCACACCCCACCCGCAATCGCGCGCTTGATCTTGCGTGCGGCAAGGGACGGCACAGCTTCTGGCTAGCGGATCAGGGTTGGCAGGTGACGGCAATCGACCGCGACCTTGCGCAAACCGATACCGATACAAACCCTGCGATCAACTGGATCGAAGCCGACCTTGAAACGGGTCAATGGCCATTGGGCGATCAACAGTTCGATCTTATCGTTATTACCAATTACCTGCATCGGCCGCTGTTTGAATATCTACGCGACGCCGTCCCACCGGGCGGCACCCTGATCTATGAAACCTTCATGGTCGGGAACGAAGCATATGGCCGTCCGCGATCACCGGATTTCCTGCTGCGCACCGATGAATTGGCAGACACGTTTGCCGACTGGACGATCATCGCCCAGCAACAAGGCCCGATCAGAGCGAAACCGGGTGATGAAATTACAGCGATAAAACAATCTATTGTGGCGCAGAAGCCTGAGTAAGACGGATCAGCTGAACGGCATGGATGATTGAAACAAATCCGTAACATACTGTTTTTGCAAAAAGAAACACAACTTTCACAATTAAAATGTGTCGTTTCTGGCATCTTCCCTGCTGCTGTTTCAGGCATAGGCGTTAAGAGAGAAAAGCCATGAACGATAAATACGAAATCATCGAAGATAGCGACGATATCCCGTCCAACCCGACCAACAATCCGTGCATCGACGATCTGATCAATGCACGCTTTTCCCGCCGCGGCTTTTTCAAAGGCCTGATGGCGACGTCGGCTGTTGTGGGCGCAGGCATTGCGACCAGAGGCGTTGCCAAGGCGCAGTCACCTTCGACCCTGACCTTCAAATCGATCCCGCAGAAAATCACCGAAACCCATGCTGTTGCTGATGGTTATGACGCCAGCGTCCTGATCCGTTGGGGCGACAAGGTTGTCGCCGATGCACCGGCATTCGTTCCGGGTCAGGTGGATGCCAACGCGCAGAACAAGCAGTTTGGCTATAACTGCGACTATGTCGGCTATATGCCGCTTCCGGTTGGTTCGCAGAATTCCGACCATGGTCTGCTGTGCGTCAGCCACGAATACACCAATGCCGAACTGATGTGGTCGGGCCTCAAGGATGCGATGGACGCATCCGAAGAACAGGCGCTGCACGAAATCGCGGCCCACGGTCATTCGGTCATCGAAGTCAAGAAAACCGGTGGCAAATGGCAGGTTGTTGACGGGTCCGATTATGCCCGCCGCATTTCTCCGATCGACACCGAAATGCAGATTACCGGCCCGGCTGCCGGTCATGACCGCCTTAAAACCAACACCGATCCGACCGGCACCCGTGTTATCGGGACGCTGAACAACTGTGCGGGTGGTAAAACCCCGTGGGGTACGGTTCTGATCGCCGAAGAAAACTTCAACGGTTACTTTGGCGGCGATATCGCCAAAACCAGCGAAGAACGCAACTACAAGCGTCTGGGTATCAGCCAGGACAGCTGGTACTCGTGGGTTAAATATTTCGACCGCTTCAATGTTGAAAAAGACCCGAACGAGCCGAACAAATTTGGCTGGATGGTTGAAATCGATCCGTACGATCCGACCTCGATGCCGAAAAAGCGCACCGCCCTTGGCCGCTTCAAGCACGAAGGTGCCACCGTCATCATCAACAAGGACAACTCCGTTGTTGCCTATTCCGGTGATGATCAGCGCTTTGACTATCTCTACAAATTCATTGCGGCAAACAAATACAATCCGAATGATCGCGCCGCGAACATGGACCTTCTGGAAAACGGCACGCTCTTTGTCGCCCAGTTCCACGAAGATGGCAGCCTTGACTGGATGCCGCTGATCTTTGGCGAAGGCCCGCTGACCGCTGAAAATGACTTCCACAGCCAGGCTGATGTTCTGATCGAAGCCCGTCGTGCGGCCGACCTTCTGGGCGCAACCCAGATGGATCGCCCGGAAGACGTTGAACCGAACCCGGTCAACGGCAAGGTCTATGTCATGCTGACCAACAACTCCAAGCGCAAGGAAGGCAACGCAGCAAACCCGCGTGCGGCCAACCCGCATGGTCACGTGCTGGAACTGACCCCTCCGGGTGGTCGCGGCAAGGATGCCGATCACACCGCTTCGCGCTTTACCTGGGACATCATGATTGCTGCTGGTAACCCGGCGGTTGCCGATGACAAGGCGGTTTACCATCCGGCGGCAGAATCTTGGGTTTCCTGCCCGGACAACATGGCAATCGACCATCGTGGTCGCCTGTGGATTTCCACCGACGGCGCACCGAAGTCCGACATTCCTGATGGCATGCATGCTACCGATGTTGATGGTCCGGGCCGTGCGCTGACCAAATTCTTCTTTGCGTGCCCGGTTGGTGCGGAAATGTGCGGTCCGGAATTCACCCCGGATGGAAAGACGCTGTTCCTTGCCGTTCAGCACCCGGCAGACGGTTCGTCCTATGACGCGCCAAGCACCCGCTGGCCGGACTTCCAGGCAGCAATGCCGCCGCGTCCGTCGGTCGTGGCTGTGACCAAAAATGATGGCGGTGAAATCGCGGGCTAACCGCCTGCTTCACTGTCCTGAAATGCAAAACGCACCGGCCAGTTTGCCGGTGCGTTTTTGGTTGTCTGCGCGTCACCCATATTACTTGATCGGTGCGGCCATATCATAAGTGCCGTCATTATCTGAAATCGCCATCCAGCTTTTGTCCGACGCGGACTTGCTTTCAAGGTCAGTCCAGTTGCCTTTGGCCGCACTGATGTTGCCTGAAATATCTTCGTTCCAGAAACCAACCACAGCCGGCGTGATATTCAGATAAAGCTTCCCGTCGACAATCCGCCACAGGTTCGGGTTGGCCGGTACTTTGCCGCCCTTTACAACGCCGTACGCACAATGCCCATCAAAGGCCGGGGCGTATTTCGCCGGATCGGCCAGAAACATGTCGCGGTTTTCCTCAGACGCAAATGCCCAGGTCGCACCATTATATTCGGCGGTAATGTCGGCCCGGCCCGGAACGGCATGGGGCTGCATCATACCAACATCCTTTTGCGGCAAATTGAAATAGGCCACCGCGTCATAGCCGCTGATCGCAAAGCCGGTTTCATCGACATATTGCTCGCCCGCAAAGGCGGCACCCGACAGGCCAAAAACAAATGCCGTACCGATCAAAAACTTTTTGAACATCATTCCTGTTCCTCCGTTTGAAAATCCCTGATGAACCGAGTTTGCCCGGGAAGGGCTTCAAAGCGAAATGACGTTGCGACACTGTTTCGTGAGATCACGTGAGCCTGTGAAAAACCGCTCAACGCTTCCTATATCAATCAAAGAGAATTACCCCTTGACCTCAACTATAGTTGAGGAATTATCAACAAGGGAAATCGGAAAACAGACATCCCAAAACAAGGACAAGCCATGACTGCTGCATTTCTCGAACACGTGAATTTTACGGTCGCCGATCCGGCGAAAACCGCCCGGAACCTGCATAACTGGTTTGGCTGGCACACCCGCTGGCACGGGGAGGCCATCCATGGCGGGCTGTCCTATCATGTTGGCAATGACACAAGCTATGTCGCGATCTATGCCCTTGGCACACCAAAGGACGGGCAGGAAAACTCCTATGCCACCATTGGCGGTCTGAACCATATCGGGATTGTCGTCGATGACCTCGATGCGACCGAGGCAAAGATCAAGGCCGACGGCATTGAAACCTTCAACCATGCCGATTACGAACCCGGTCGGCGGTTCTATTTCCGGGATGAAAACGGCATCGAGTTCGAAGTGGTCAGTTACGCCTGACCACTTCGATCAAACATGATTAGCAGGGTTTATATTCCCGATCATTGCCAAGCGATGGCACCATCCGGCGAATTTCATCAACGCGCGTCAGATCAATCTCGGCGGTGATGAAACCCGGATCGGTGCCACCATCGGCCAAAACCTGTCCCCACGGATCAATGATCAGGGAATGACCAAATGTCTGGCGGTCGCCCGGATGATCACCGCACTGGGCCGCCGCAATCACAAAGCATCCGTTTTCAATCGCACGCGCCTTCAAAAGGGTATGCCAGTGCGCCTGCCCGGTTGTGCGGGTGAAGGCCGCCGGGATGCTCAGGATCTTTGCCCCCGCCTTGGCGTAATCGCGAAACAGATGCGGGAACCGCACGTCATAACAGATCGATATCCCGACCTTGCCAAATTCGGTTTCGGCCAGTCGGGCGGCATTGCCGGGCCGGAATGTTTTGCTTTCACGGTAACTTTCGCCATTGGCCAGATCGACGTCAAACATGTGGATCTTGTCATAGGACGTGATGACCTTGCCATCCGGACCAATTACAAAACACCGGTTCGCAACACGGTCTTCATCCGGCACTTTGACATGCAGCGATCCGACAATCAGGGTGGATTTCAGTTCTTCGGCCAGGTCGCAAAAGAAAACCAGACCGGGATGCTCATCCTCGGGAAAGGCAGCGGCACGGACATTTTCGCCGCCAAACGACATCATCGACACGTTTTCAGGAAAGGCGATCAATCTGGCCCCCGCCGCATGGGCATCGCGGGCATAGGTTGCCGCCCGCGCAAGGTTATCAGACATCACATCGCGCGAATTGACCTGCACGCAGGCCGCAATGAAACGAGTCATGACGCAGTCTCCTTTTTATCATTATCCGTCTTCATGATGCTTCTCATCCCAGCCTGCCGCAATAGACAATTGGGATAGCGAAGCCGCTAAAAAGGCCCGCAAAAAGACCTGCGCCTTAGCGCACACATTGCGCATTTCCACATCAACAACCGACATCACGCACATCCGAAATTCAGTCTTTTCATGCCCGAAATTAGTGTATACAGTATTCCGTACACCTAACGAGGATCGAAGATGGAACCTCTTTCCGGCCGAAAAAGTCTGACTGACGAAGTGCATGACCGCCTGGTTGATGCCTTGTGTTCCGGTGCTCTCCCTCCCGGGACACCTTTGCGTCAGGAAGCTATTGCCGAGGAACTCAATGTCTCGCGGCAACCAGTGTTGCAAGCTCTGGGGTTGCTGCGTCGTGACGGACTGGTCGAACCGATGGGACGGCGCGGATATCGCGTTGCGCCTGTCGACAGCGACCTTGTCCGTCACGTTTATGACCTGAGAGAAGCATTTGACGGGCTTGCAGCTCGTCTTGCTGCTGAGACCAAGGCACCGGATCGGGAATCGGCTTTGCGGGCTGCCATTATACAGGGACACCACGCTCTGGGCAGCGGCGACACCGCAAACCTTGTTGCAGCCGACGTCGCATTCCATCAAACGATCTACCGTTTGTCGGGTAACCCCCTGTTGCCCGAAGCATCAGCCGCAGTCTGGCTTCAGATCAGACGCGTGATGCATGCCTACCTGCAGATCGGGTACCCCCGTGATCCGATCTGGACGGAACATCAGGCCATCGCCGATGCAATCTGTGTCGGCGATGGTCCTCTTGCCGAAAAACTGGCGCGCGATCATGGCCGCAATGCACGTGATCGCCTGATTTCCCGAATGGAAAAGCCAAGCTGACCTTCCCCTCGCTGCCACCAACAGCCCGCCTTTTCCGAGCCCTTCGCACCACCAATCCCCATCGACTTCAAAAAATCTGCCAATGACCCGTCCGCGTCGCCAAAGGCAGAACCATATAAGAACGACAAGTTTCCTGTCTGGGAGGAACGCCAATGAACCTTGATACAAAACTGCGCAAACGGGCCGATGAAGGTAATCCCGTCCGGGTTGGCATTATCGGTGCTGGCAAGTTCGGATCGATGTTTTTAAGTCAGGCCGGCCATCATCCGGGTTATCACGTTCTGGGTATTGCCGATCTTAGCATTGATCGTACCAAGGCCGCCCTGCGCCGTGTCGGATGGTCTGATGACCAGTTCACCGCAAAGGACGCTGCATCGGCCTATCGCGACGGCACCACATGGCTGACCGAGGATGCAGATGCCCTGATTGCCGCCGACGGGCTTGAAGTCATCATTGATGCCACCGGAAGCCCTGCGGCCGGTATACGCTTTGCGCTCAAGGCCATCGAACATGGCCGTCATATCGTCATGGTCAATGTCGAGGCCGATGTACTTGCCGGGCCACTTCTTGCCAAACGGGCCGAGGCCGCAGGTCTTGTTTATTCCATGGCTTATGGCGATCAACCGGCGTTGATTTCGGAAATGGTCGATTGGGCTCGCGCGATTGGCCTGCCGGTAACGTGTGCTGGCAAGGGCACCAAATATCTTCCGATCTATCACCACGTCACGCCCGATGATGTCTGGCATCACTATGGCCTGACACCCGAACAGGCACAGGCGGGCGGCATGAACCCGCAAATTTTCAACAGCTTCCTGGATGGCACCAAATCCGCCATTGAAATGGCGGCCGTGTCCAATGCCTGTGATCTTGTGCCGCAGGATTGCGGATTGCAGTTTCCGGCCTGCGGAGTGGATGATTTGCCCCGCCTGCTTTGCCCGCGTGAAAGTGGCGGCATATTGGATCGCAAAGGCACGGTCGAAGTGATTTCAAGCCTTGAACGCGACACCCGCCCGGTGTTTCGCGATCTGCGCTGGGGCGTTTATGTGACCTTTGAGGCCCCCAGCGATTATGTCGCGCGGTGCTTTAACGAATATGGCCTTCTGACCGATCCAAGCGGGCAATATTCGACCATGTACAAGCCCTATCACCTGATCGGGTTGGAACTTGGCATTTCGGTGGCCTCAGCCGCCCTGCGCGGCGAAGCCACCGGCACATCGCGCGCATGGTCGGGCGATGCGGTTGCCACCGCCAAACGCGATCTTAAACCCGGTGAAATGCTGGATGGCGAAGGCGGATATACGGTTTACGGCAAACTGATGCCTGCCCTGACGTCAAAGTCACGCAATGCCCTGCCCATCGGGCTTGCGCACCATTTGAAAATCAAGCGCCCGGTGGCGATGGATCAAACCCTGACCTGGGACGATGTCGAATTTGATGCCAAGGACCCGGCAATTGCCTTTCGCAAGGAAATGGAAACCACCTTCGGCTAACATCACAATCATCAGACAAATAAAAACCCCGGCCAAACTGGCCGGGGTTTTGTATGACAATTGCCGTTAATCAGCCAAATGGCGATCAGGCAGACAGCTTGGCTTCGAGCTTGTCGGCAGCTTCCAGCGCCATCAGCTCGTCACAGCCGCCAATATGTTCGTCATTGATGAAGATCTGCGGCACGGTATGACGGCCATTGGCACGGTCCATCATTTCCTTTTTGCGACGCGGTTCCATCATCACATCGATCAGCTGGTATTTCGCACCCTTTTCCTCAAGCAGCTTACGCGCACGCTTGCAATACGGGCACCATTCGGTGGCATAAACTTCAACTTTTGCCATGAGGCAGTCATCCTTTCTTTGGCAACCGATCATCGCGAATGCCCCGGATTATCGGGTCCACTGCGTCTGATACGGTGCGGAATTTCAGTCAGATGACGGCTATATAACAGAAATCTTGCAGCGCGTCATCGCACGACACGTGCAACCGTGATCACAGATACGTGCATAACGCCTGATTGCTTTAACGCCCGAACACAGGCATTGGCCGTCGCCCCGGTGGTCAGAACATCGTCAACCAACACCACCCTCGCCCCTGCAAGATTACGTTTCTCAGCGCGGACTTCATCGACAACAAATGCCCCACCAACTTCGCGTTTGCGTGAAGACGGCCCAAGTCCGCCAAGGCTTCTTGTATTGCGCTGCCGCCCCAAAACCAGCCCATCCCAAGGCACGCCTGTCATGCGCGAAAGCTTTGCCGCCAAAAGGCCCGACTGGTTATAGCGCCGTTTCAAAAGCCGTCTTCGATGCAAGGGCACCGGCACGATCAGGTCGGCCTGATCCCAGATCCCCCTGCCCGCCTGATAGACCCAGCGCGCAAGAAGTGGTGTCAGATCACCGCGATCCGCATGCTTGAACCGCAACAGGTATTCGCGGCTGTGATCGTCATACACCAGTGCCGCCCTTGCCTGATCAAAGGCCGGTTTCTTTTGCAGACAATTGCCACACAAAATCTGTCCGGTTTCATCCTGATCACCGCCGATGTTTGCGCTATCATCAAGTTCGAACGGATAGCCGCAACAGGCACATTGCGGGGCCGTGATAAACCTTAAACCCGCCCAACACTCGGCACAGACCGCATGGGTGGTATCGGTCACATCGCCACAGCCCCCGCAACGCGGTGGTAAAATGGCGTTAACGCCCATGGTTGCGACGGTGCGGACCCATTCGATCATCTGCGATGCTATCCACGATCACCTTAAGGAAAAGGCAGCATAACACACGCAGGGATTGAATTAGCCAAAATCAAATAACGGATTTTTCCGCAAGGTATCCGCCGCCAGATCAATAAACGCCCGGACCTTTGCCGAGGCATGGCGGCCCTCGGGATGGACCAGATGGATTGGCACCGGATCGGGATCATAGTCGCCAAGCACGGCCACCAATCGCCCATCCGCAAGATACGGGGCCGCCTGATAGGACAGCATGCGCACAATCCCCCAACCATCAAGGGCCGCATTTCGTGCGGCCTCAATCGAATTGGTTTGCCATCTGGCATCCGGGGAAAAGCCGATCTTGCGCCCGCCATCCGGGGATCTGAATTGCCAATCAAGCCGCGCGGACGATCCAGTGGTGGCAATGAGGCGATGAGTACCAAGATCAGACGGTGTTTGTGGCGTTCCAAACCTCGCAATGTAATCCGGTGATGCGCAAAGGATCTGGCTGACCTGCCCGACCCGGACGGCAGTTAATGATGAGTCGGCAAGATCACCGATGCGCACCGCAAGGTCGATGCCTTCCTCGACAATATTGACGATGCGATCAAACAGCAAAAGACGTGCGTGCATGTCGGGATATTCATCCAGATATGCGCCAACAATCGGGGCGACATGCATCTGGCCGAACTGAACCGGGGCGGTGATGGTCAACATCCCGCTTGGCTTGGCATAGGCGCCACCGGCGGCGGCTTCGACTTCTTTCAGGTCGGCCAGCAATCTTTTGCAATCTGCATAATACCGTGCACCGGCCTCTGTCACCGTAACCGACCGGGTTGTGCGCGTCAGAAGGCGTGCGCCTGTCACATCCTCCAGATACGCGACCGCGCGCGTGACCGCAGGTGGACTTTGACGCAACGCGCGGGCAGCAGCGGCGAAGCTGCGCGCCTCGACCACATGCACAAACACATTCATTGCGTCGAAACGGTCCATCTTGTGCCCCATGATTATTCCACTTAACGGAATACTAAATTTCCAATAAACGGAATTCCATCATTAAATAGAAATAATCACAATATCCTTCGTTTTCGCCCCATGCGAACCAGCAAATCGGAGGATGTTTCATGAAATTGCATTATTTCGCGCTGTCGGGACACGCCCATCGCGCCCACCTTTTCCTTAGCCTGCTTGGCATTGATCACGAACTGGTTCATGTCGACATGGTCAATGGCGAACATAAATCCCCGGAATTCCTTGAACTGAACCCGTTCGGGCAGGTTCCCGTGCTTGAAGATGGCGACCTTGTCATCGCGGATTCCATCGCAATCATGGTCTATGCCGCCAAAAAGGTCGGCGCGACCAACTGGCTCCCCGAAGATGCGGCAGATCTGGCACTGGTTCAGCGTTGGCTTTCGGTTGCTGCTGGTGAAATTGCCTACGGCCCGTGTGCGGCGCGCTTGTTGACGTTGTTTGGCGCCAAGTTTGATGCAAACGATGTCATTGCCCGTGCGCATGGTGTTCTGAAACTGATCGATGATCGCCTGTCAAACCGCGACTGGATTGCGCTTGATCATCCGACCGCCGCCGATATCGCACTTTACAGCTATATCGCCAACGCCCCCGAGGGCAATGTCGCGCTTGATCCCTACACGCATGTCCTTGCTTGGCTGAAACGTATTGAAGCACTGCCGGGCTTTGTGCCGTTTGAAACGTCTTCGGTCGGTCTTCGGGCGGCTTCGTGACGATATGGGCCGGTCGTTGATCCCTGCGCGTAGCGCGCAAGAACTTCAAGCGAACCGGCCCCACCGAATTTGCCCCGCCTCGATACCTCTTTCCTATGGACAGGAGCACGAGATGAACACGGCCAACACCGCAACATCCACACCAGTGATGAACCAAAAAGACAGTGAGGCCTGGCACCAAGGTGAAATCGAGATGCAGGAACGTGTGGGTGTCCGCCAACTAATGGCGGATGTCGGAAAACGTGTTCTGCGTGATCACCTGATCGATCAACATCGCCAGTTTTATCCGCAGCTGCCCTTTGCCGTGTTCGGAACTGTCGACGAGAACGATGATGTCTGGGCGACCTTGCGCGCCAATCATCCCGGGTTCCTGTCGGCATCTGATCCCTATCACCTGTCCGTCAATTTGCCGCGCGATGCCGATGACCCTGCCGATGCCGGGATGGGCGACGGCAAGCCGATTGGCATGATCGGCATCGAATTGCATACGCGCCGCCGCAACCGGCTAAATGGACGCATTACCGCACAGACCGATACAAAATTTGAAATTCGGGTCGGGCACAGCTTTGGCAACTGCCCGCAATATATCCGCCTGCGTGATTTCGAATTTGTCCGCGACCCGATGTCTACACCGACATCCAAACCCGAAACATCCCGCAAACTTGATGACCGGGCGCGAGCGCTGATTGCTAAGGCCGATACCTTTTTCGTTGCGACCTATGTTGATCGTGACGGCGGGCATCGCGAAGTTGATGCATCTCATCGTGGTGGCAAGCCCGGCTTTGTCCATGTTGATACTGATGGCACGCTGACAATTCCTGATTTCGCCGGAAACCAGTTTTTCAATACGCTGGGCAATATCCTGTGCAATCCCAAGGCCGGTCTAATCTTTACCGATTTTGCGACCGGTGATGTCCTGCAAATTACCGGTGACGCTGAAGTCATCACCGAAGGTCCGGAAATCGGTGCCTTCAAGGGTGCTGAACGGCTGTGGCGTGTTTTCCCGCGCAAAACAGTCTGGCGGGCATCAGCATTGCCAATTCGCTGGCGCCCGCAGGAAGAAGGCATGTCCCCCAACAGCCTTCTGACCGGGGATTGGGAAAGTGCCGAGAAGAAGCTTGCCGCGATGAGCGCCGCGCAACAATGGCGCTCGTTCAAAGTGGTGCGGATTACAGAAGAAAACCATCTGATCAAATCCTTCCACCTCGAACCGGCTGATCAGGGTGGCGTGGTGTCATTCAACCCCGGTCAGCATTTGCCAATCCGGGTGAACGTGGCGGGCCATGACAAACCGTTGATCCGAACCTATACACTTTCCAGCGCACCATCAGATGTGCACTATCGCATCAGTGTGAAACGCGAAGGCGTGGTATCCGGCCATCTTCATGACAACTTGAATGTTGGCGACACGCTTGAGGCACGCGCCCCTGCTGGTGATTTTTTCCTGCTGCCGGATATCAAACGACCGATGGTTTTAATGGCAGGCGGGATTGGCATTACGCCCATGATGTCGATGATGCGCCATGCGGTTTACGAGGGATTGCGCACACGCAATTTCCGCCAGATCTGGCTGTTTTATGCAGCACGGAGCATTACTGACCGTGCCTTTGATGCGGAAATTGTCGAACTGGTCAAAGCCGCCCAGGGCAACATCAGGATCATCCGGGTTCTTGGTGATCCCGATGGCGCAACAGCCCGCAAGGATTACGAAGCATCGGGTTATATCGACATGAACCTGTTGCGGGCCGTTTTGCCGTTTGATGATTTTGACTTTTACCTGTGTGGTCCACCGCCCTTCATGCAAGGTCTTTATGACGGGCTGCGCGGGCTGAATATCGCCGACAAGCGCATTCACGCAGAGGCATTTGGCCCCGCGTCATTAACCCGCAGCCGGGACAGCGATGACGACGTTCCCGAACTGCCCCGTGCAAGCAGCAAGCCCACCAAGGTCGAATTCGCCCAATCAAACCAGTCGGCCGTCTGGCAACCGGATGCAAACAAGACGTTGCTCGAACTGGCCGAGGATGCTGGCCTCACGCCTGAGGCAAGTTGTCGGGGCGGGAATTGCGGCACATGCCGCACCAAAATCACCCAGGGCAGGGTTACCTATAAAAACCGGCCCAGCGCAAAAGTCAGCCCGGACGAAGCGTTGATCTGTTGCGCTGTCCCTGCCGAACCGGAAGATGGCGAACCAACGCCACTGGTTCTGTCGATATAGGCTGCATGGATTTCTGGTTCTTCGATTGCAAGGGCGGGATCAAAGCTCTATCTAGATCGTAACTTTTATAACGATTTTAGCCGGAGCTTCCCGCCCCATGGCCGATCCGATCACCGTCTTTGATCGAGACATCCTGAAACTGCGCCGCGACCGTGCGGCGACCAAGGCACAGGACTTTAACTTCCTGTTTGCTGAAACGGCCGAACGCCTTGCCGATCGCCTTGATGACACCACGCGCACATTTCCGCTGGCGGTCGATCTTGGCTGTCACAGCGGCGAATTAGGCCAAATCATTGGCACACGCGGTGGCATCGAAACGCTGTATCAAAGCGACATTTCGCGGGGCTATGCCACGACCGCACAGGCCAATAACGGCAAAGGCACGCTGGTCGCGGACGAGGAATTCCTGCCCTTTGCCGAAGGATCGCTTGATCTGATCCTGTCCAACCTGTCACTTCATTGGGTCAATGATCTGCCGGGCATGCTGTTACAGGCACGCCGCGCCCTGAAACCTGACGGGTTGTTTCTGGCTTGCCTGCTCGGCGGTGAGACGCTCAAGGACTTGCGCGAAGCCCTGATGACGGCGGAGGCCGAGGAAGAAGGTGGCGTATCCCCGCGCGTATCGCCGTTTGTCGACGTCAAGGATGCCGGGGCGCTTTTACAGCGCAGTGGCTTTGCCCTGCCCGTCGTCGATGCCGATGATATCTATATCGATTACCCGGACGCGCTGAAACTGATGCGGGATTTGTCGGGGATGGGCGAAAGCAACCTGATTGCCAAACGATCCAAAAAGTTCACCAAACGCAGCACCCTTGCGCGGGCGGCAGCAATTTATCACGAACGCCATGCGCGCCCTGATGGCCGCATCCATGCCAAGTTTCAGGTGATCTATCTAACCGCCTGGGCCCCGGATGAAAGCCAGCCCAAGCCGCTGCGCCGTGGAACGGGTCAGGTCAGCCTGGTTGATTTTCTGGGTGATGACGCGAAGAAGCAATAAAGCCGGATCAAGCCGGGATCACTTCCCTGCGGATACCATCTCGCGGATCTTGGTGGCCTTTTCAAAGTGATCAAGCTCGTGGGTCTTGATCCACCAAGTCGCGGCCTCCATCAATGTGTCCGGGTCATCATTGCGATTGGCAAAGAACGCATAGAATGACAGGCCGACATCCGGCCCCTTTTGCGCGATTTTCTTGTCGCAAACAGCAATGATTTTATCGCGCAGGCTTTGACGCATGATGGCTCCGTGAAAGGGTTGTGACTTCAAGGGGTTGATGTATGACCTGTTTGCCGCGAAATTGGCAGTCTGATAACGCCCGTCACATGACAATTTCTGTCAGGACAGATTTGCGAAAGATTTGACATGCAACTTCCCCAACCCCTGATCCACGGCAAGCTGATCAAACGGTACAAACGGTTTCTCGCCGATGTCGAACTTGATAATGGCGACGTGATCACGGCCCATTGCGCCAATCCGGGCGGGATGATCGGGCTGAAGGAGCCGGGGATTGATGTCTGGCTGTCGCAATCAGACAATCCCAAACGCAAACTGAAATATAGCTGGGAGCTTTGCCAGATCGGCGATGCATGGGTCGGCATCAATACCGCGCACCCGAATGCCATTGTCGAAGAAGCAATCCTTGCCGGGAAAATTCCCGAACTGGCGGGCTATGAAAGCCTCAAGCGCGAGGTCAAATACGGCAAGAATTCGCGGATCGACATTTTGCTGTCTGATCCGGACAAGGGCCTATGTTATGTCGAGGTCAAAAACGTCCACCTCAAACGCGATGAAAACGTTCCAGGTCTTGCCGAATTCCCCGATGCCGTCACCGCACGCGGTGCAAAGCACCTTGATGAAATGGCCGATATGGTTGCCGACGGCCACCGGGCGGTGATGTTTTACCTGATACAACGCACCGATTGTGATCGCTTTACCTTGGCCACCGACATTGACCCGCATTACGGTGAACGGTTCAAGGCTGCGCGTGCCAACGGGGTTGAGGCGATTGCCTATGATTGTTCGATTGATACCAGTGCGGTGACGGTGCGCGACACATTACCGATCACCGGCTTATAAGCATCAAACCCCGCGCATATCAGCCAATCCTTGCCAATTCTGGCCGGTGGCTTTATGTCATTGGGCTATACATCGAACATAGATATTGCCGAGTTTAAGGAGATTTTCGGGTGGCGAACGGAACAGTTAAAATTCACGGCCCCGAAGCATTTGAAGGCATGCGCGCCGCTGGCAAGCTGGCAGCAGAAGTGCTTGATATGATTACCCCGCATGTGGTTCCGGGTGTCACCACCGGTGAGCTTGATCGCCTGTGTGATGAATATATCCGTGACCATAATGCGATCTCGGCCTGCCTTGGCTATCGCGGTTTTCCGAAATCGACCTGTACCTCAATCAACCATGTGGTCTGCCATGGTATTCCCGGTGATAAGAAACTCGCCAATGGCGACATCATGAATATTGATGTCACCGTCATTCTTGATGGCTGGTATGGCGATACATCGCGCATGTATATTGCAGGCACGCCCAAAGTCATGGCGCAGCGTCTTGTCGATGTGACCTATGAGGCGCTTTGGCGCGGGATCAATGCCGTCAAACCCGGGGCAACCCTTGGCGATATCGGCCATGCCATTCAGTCCTATGCCGAAAGCGAGCGTTTTTCAGTCGTGCGTGATTTCTGCGGTCACGGGCTTGGTCAAGTATTCCATGATGCGCCAAATATCCTGCATTACGGCAAGCCGGGCGAAGGTCTGGTGCTTGAGCCCGGCATGATCTTTACGATTGAGCCGATGATCAATCAGGGAACCTATGCGTGTAAAATTTTGCCCGATGGCTGGACAGCCGTAACGCGAGACCGCAAACTGTCGGCACAGTTTGAACATTCGCTCGGCGTGACGGAAGACGGGTTTGAAGTATTTACCCGATCCCCCGCCGGTCTGGAAAAGCCGCCCTACGATCTCAGCAAAGCTGCCGAGTAACGGGCACCTAACAAGGGGAAGCAGATTTGAGCGAAAAACAGGATCGCAAAGCTGCTTCTACTCCTGCCCAAAAAACCTCATCGGAAATTGATGATGGCACGCGGGTCTTTTTTGATCAGGCCCGCACAGCGCATGTATCGGGCACGCTTGGCGCATCCGGCACCGACGCAGTGGACGCCGAAAAATCCAAATCCGCAAAACCCCATTATCACGGCCATCGCCAACGGCTGCGTGATCGGTTTATCAAGGGGGGTGCCACCGCACTTGCCGATTACGAGTTGCTTGAACTGATGCTGTGCATGGCGATGCCGCGTGGGGATGTCAAACCACTGGCAAAATCGCTGATCGCGCAATTTGGCAGCTTTGCCAATGTTCTGGCCGCCCGCCCCGAAGACCTTAAAACCGCCAAGGGCCTTGGGGATGCCGGAATTGCCGCCATCAAGATTGCCGAGGCCAGTGCCCTGCATCTATCACGTGAACGGGCCATGGAATTACCGGTCATCGCCAGCTGGGAACAGCTGATTGATTATTGCCGGGCCCGGATCGGGCACCTTAAGAACGAGGAACTGCATCTGCTGTTTCTTGATCGCAAGAACCGGCTGATTGCCGATGAATGCCATCAACGCGGTACGGTCGATCACACGCCGGTTTATCCGCGCGAAGTCATCAAGCGTGCGCTTGAACTGCATGCCTCGGCCCTTATTCTGGTGCACAACCATCCAAGCGGCGATGCCACCCCGTCAAAGGGTGACATCGACATGACCCGCAAGATTATCGATGCCGCCAAGGCGATGGAAATCACGGTTCATGATCACATCATCATCAGCCGTGCCGGATATAATTCCTTTAAGACGCTTGGCCTGATATAGCTGCCATCCCCGATCCATTTCCCACCACGAGATAGCCATGCCACATATCGGTTTGTTCGCCCTTGTCGTACGCGACTATGACGAAGCCATCGCATTTTACACCGAAAAAGTCGGCTTTGAGTTGATTGAAGATACCGACATGGGCTGCGGGAAACGGTGGGTGGTGGTCTCCCCGAAGGGAGCTCGTGAAACACGTGTTTTGCTGGCGAAGGCAGGCAATGACGACCAAGTCAGCGCGATTGGCAATCAAACCGGCGGTCGGGTTGGCTTTTTCCTGAACACAGATGACTTTGAGCGCGATCACAAACGCATGGTTGATGCAGGGGTTCATTTTCTTGAAGCTCCCCGCGATGAGCCCTATGGCATGGTCGCCGTGTTTGAGGACCTCTATGGCAACAAATGGGATTTGCTGCAAATGAAGGTATCAGGGTGAAACTGGCTGCTATCCCGATACCCGCCACCGACCGGGAACAAAAAAAATCGCGGAAAAAGGTAACGGACCGGCAGTTGGTTGCAATAGTGGGGGATGCCGGTCCGTCTCGTCGGCAAAGCCTGATTGCTTGCCGACAAGTTCGAGGTAAGATGATGACAGGGAGACGGTTCAGGGTCAGAAGGTGTAAACCAGCACCAGACCAGCACTGAGCACATAGTCCTCATCAATGATCGGACTGTCGGTATATTCGTCGAGCAGGAATTTAACGTCGGTGGTCCCAACGACGGCAAAACTTTCGGTCACCGGATAGGTCACACTGAAATCAAGATGCGGGATAAAGGTGGCGTCGGGGGAATAGAAGCCACGATCACTGCGCACTTCATTACGACGCACGCCAACATTGTAATCAACCAGGTCTTCGCTTTGCCAGGTCACACCACCGCCGACATTGAAGCTGAACTTCTCGTATTCGGTTGGCAGGTAATAAGCAACATCCACCTCATGCCCGCCATGAGCATCATTGAGATCGGTCTGATAGCTTGCCTGAAGCTCGCCGTGCCAAACACGCAGCGATCCGCCGATACCGGCTTCGTATGCCATATCGCGTTTTTCAAGCCCGTTCAGATAGCTTGAGTCACCCGGATCAAATGGCTCCATACGAAGTCCGCCAATGACCGAAATACTGGCAAAATCATTCATCCAGACTTTGGCATCAATGCCGTCAATACCGATACGAAGACGTTCGGCATCATAGGCCAATACCGGAAGCGCGTCTAAATCTGTACTATCGGCCCCGCGATAGGGATTGCTGCTGATCTGGCCGAAGGCACCGATCTGCCAATTGCCACCAAGCCAGGGTTTAAGTGGGTCTTCGGTCTGCGGATTGACCTGTTCGCGGATGATTTCCCTTTGTCCAGGCGTTGCCGTCTGGGCGTGCGCGCTGCTGGCAAGCATGATGATGATGGCTGCCGTACAGATGCCAAGTCCGCCCAGCACCATTGCATCCCCCAAACGACGAGAACAAAAATGCGATACCATAATGTCTAAACATCCCAATTGTGTTGTTGATGTCTCGACATTGCCCGAGCGTGCGAAGGAAGGCGTCCGGTTTTATAGCCTTGTACTTACAATCCGCACCAAACAGGTACGAATGCGCATTCATACGCCTTAACTATTTGATTTTGCGAAATTGTGCTGACGATAGTTACTTGGTGTATGACCGGTGATTTTCTTGAACGCCTGATTGAAGGTCGATTTCGAATTGAAGCCGACCTCGGTTGCGATATCGAGGATCGTGCGATTTGGTTCCTCGATCAACAGGCGAGAAGCCTCTTCAACCCGGACTTCATTAACGAAATCAAAGAAGCTTTTGCCCAGATGCTGGTTCAAGACAAAGGAAAGCTGATTGGGCGTTGCCCCGACAGCAGAAGCCAGTTTCGGCATGGTGAGCAGTGGATCAAGCATCACATCGCGGTCTGCGACGATCCTTGCAAGGCGGGTGCGAATACGGTCGATACCGGGGTCATCAACAATTGCACGCAACATCGGGGTCTGTTGGGCGTCGGTCCCTTGGCCGGTTTCCTGACGTTCAGGCAGATTGTCCTGGGCGCCGTCTTCGGTTTCCGCTTGCACAAAGATCGCCGGGTTCTGCGCGATAACCTGACACATGCGGAAGAACACAACCACAAACCCCACCTTGACACCAAGCGACAGCCATTCCGCGCGAAAGACAAACATATCCAAAAGGTTGGTCAAGGTGAAGACGGTAAACAACACCGTCATCCCGACAAGAAGTTCGATAATCCAGCGACGCATTCGTTCACTGTCGGCCTGGAGTTGCCAATTGGCTTGTCGCAAATAACGCCGCGCGAGCCGCCATATCCCAGCCATGTAACCGACAAACGACACGCAAAACAGGATTACAATCGCCAGGAGAACCAAATTGGCAAGCCCTTGCGATGAAAACGCAATCTGCAACCCTACATCACGCACATGATCCTGATTGGCGACCATCCGCGTGCTTTTTAGGTAAACCATAAGCCCGATCGCTGCGGTCACCGGGATTAATACCAGAAAATGCCGATAGGGCCGGGAAACAGGACTGCCGGAAACTTCCCGAAAATACAAATATATCGACGGTATAAAGGCAAAAAAGAAAGGCGCAAAAACCGGCACAAGATACAAGTTCACAATCGGACTGATGAACGGGTCGAACGTATCGTCGATAAAACTCATACCGACCGAAAATCCGAACACCATGAGCCAGCGATTGGCGCGAAAAGAACGCTTTCCTTCGTCCATCAACAGGACAATCAGGAAAATCGCCTGCGATACGCCAAGAACCGAAACGATCAGAAAAAGAATGTCGAATGTTTCAATCATTCCTGCGCCTTCAGTGGCGGTTTCTGTTGGTGGGATATGCTTGGCCGAGCAGAACGCAAGGGCCGCTAACGAACTCTACGGAAATACGCGACTATCAGGCACGCTGCAACCAAGACTTACTTGAAGGGCCTCAGCAAGATGGATGGAGGCACTTCGATCAAAGCAGCCTGATCTATGCAATATCGCCTTGATCGCACTGTTCTTCACGCGCTTATTTTCACCCATATTCTTGATAGGTTCCACGCGTTCGTAAAATCGCGATCAGATCGCCACCGGGTCTGCAAAAGAGTTCCCTGTCAAATATCTGCTGTTTTCAAATCCGTCCTGTGACCGCCATATGGGCCGGGTTTCTTGCGATTCGCTCGCATCTTGTGATGTGCGAGACGGTCGAATGGGAACGGTGTCAGCACAGACCACCACTTTTGCGCGATCATCCACTGAAACCATACCGTCCTGACGGTTTTCGGACGATTGGTGTTAAGAATGCCAAACACCGTAACAAATTCGACATAAATCCCCATATGCACAACAATTAACGATTGAAAACGTTTTCCCGCGCAAGCATTAATCTATCTTCCCCGTTGTGTAGAATCTGCCTTGCAGTAAGCGCATACCCGGATCAGTATTTTCACGTACGTACTTTCTGGGAGGTACGTAACGAAAAATCAAAATGACAAGGGAGACATTTTAGATGTCAGACAACGCGATGACTGCAAAAGGTCTCGTGAACGGGTTGTTAAAATCCTCACGTGCTTTTGTGTTGGGTACCGCCTTGATTGCCGGTTCGATGACGATGTTGTCGACCAGCCAGGCGCAGGCCGAGAAGATCCTGCGAATTGGTAACGACGGCGAACCGCAGTCAATGGATCCGCATTTCATCTCTACCATCCAGACCAGCCGAATCTCCGATGATATGTCGCTGGGCCTTCTGACATATGGGCCGGATGGCCAACCGGTTCCCGGTGCAGCCGAAAGCTGGACCGTTTCCGAAGACGGGATGACTTACACCTTCAAAATCCGCGACCATAACTGGTCGGATGGCACCCCGGTTACGGCACAGGACTTTATCGCCGGCTGGGAACGTCTTCTTGATCCGGCACTGGGCGCGGAATACGCATCCCTGCTGTACATCATCGAAGGTGCCGAGGAAGTTAACACTGGCAAGGATGGCGCGAAACTCGCAGCCAAGGCCATTGATGACCATACCCTCGAAGTTAAACTGACCGCACCTGCCCCCTACTTCCTGGCACAGTTGACCCACCAGACCGCTTTCGCCATTCCGCGTCATGTCGTTGAAAAATATGGCAAGGATTGGGTAAAGCCGGAAAATATCGTTGTGAACGGCGCCTATAAACTTGTCGAATGGGTGCCAAACGTTCACACCAAACTGGTCAAGAACGAAGAATTCTATGACGCTGCAAACGTTCCGATCGACGAGGTGATCTATTACACCTACGAAGATCGCACGGCGATGCAGAACCGTTTCCGCGCAGAAGAACTGGACGTTGCGCGCGACATCGCATCCGAACAGATTTCCTGGCTGCGTGACAATTTGGCCGACAGCCTGCGCATCGCGCCTTATGCCGGCATCTATTACTACGCCGTGCGTAGCGACAAAGAGAAATTCCAGGATCCGAACGTCCGCAAGGCACTGTCGCTTGCGATCAACCGCGAAGCAATCACCGACGCGGTTCTGAAAACCGGCGAACTTCCGGCTTATTCCTTTGTTCCGCCGGGAACCGGTAACTATACCGAGCCTGCATATGTTTCATGGAAAGACCTTTCTTATGGTGACAAGGTCGCCGAAGCCAAGAAACTGATGGAAGCAGCTGGTTATACCGCTGAAAATCCGCTTAAATTCACGCTGCGTTACAACACATCTGAAAACCACAAACGCATCGCGATTGCGGTTCAAAACATGTGGAAACAGATCGGCGTCGATGCAGAGCTGTTTAACACCGAAGGTAAAATCCACTATGCCGACCTGAAAGTTGGTGACTTTGAAGTCGCGCGTGCTGGCTGGATTGCCGATTACAACGATGCTCAGAACTTCCTGTTCCTCGGCGAGGAACGCACCGGCCCGCTGAACTATGCAGCGTTCGATAACCCGCGCTACAACGAATTGATGCTGGCCGCCGAGAATGAAGGCGACCTGAAAAAGCGTGCAGAACTGATGCATAGCGCAGAAGCCATCATGATGGAGGCACAGCCCTACATCCCGATTTACTACTATGTCTCGAAACAGCTGGTCTCACCAAAGATCAAGGGCTGGATCGACAACGCCCCGGATCGTCATCTGACCCGCTGGCTCGACATCGCCGAGTAAATCCTGCCTTCGTGTCGCAGGCTGTGTGGTGTTCCTCCCGCCCGCAGCCTGTGACCACCCCGACGGGGATGAGAGAAAATGTTATCTTACGCCATTCGGCGCCTGCTGATCGCGATCCCGACATTGTTCATCGTGATCACAGTCGCCTTCTTCATGATGCGTATCGCACCGGGCGGCCCGTTCGATCAGGAACGCGCATTGCCGCCGGAAATCGAAAAGAACATCAAGGCTGCCTATGACCTTGATAAGCCGCTGGTCGAACAATACGCGATCTATATCGGCAAGCTTTTCCAGGGCGATTTCGGACCATCAATTAAAATCCGCGACTTTTCCGTTGCCGAACTGATCATGGCAGGTGCCCCTGCCTCGATGCAGCTGGGCCTGAGTGCGATTGCCATTGCGCTTGTGTTTGGCGTCGCGTTTGGCACCTATGCCGCCATTCGACAAAACAGCGCGGTTGATTTCGTTGTCATGGGTGTTGCCATGATCGGCATCGCCATTCCGAACTTTGTCATGGCGCCGCTATTGTCGCTGGTATTCGGGCTTTATCTGTCGATCCTTCCGACCGCTGGCTGGGGGGATGGGGAACTTGAATATAAAATCCTTCCGATCATCGCACTTGCCCTGCCCCAGATTGCCTATATTGCACGTCTGACGCGTGGGTCGATGGTCGAGGTTCTGCATTCGAATTACATCCGAACCGCACGCGCCAAGGGCCTTCGCGAGACGCTTGTCGTTAATCGCCACGCCATAAAGGGCGCACTGTTACCGGTTGTTTCCTATCTTGGTCCGGCAACAGCGGCCGTCATGACCGGCTCGGTCGTGATCGAAAGCATCTTTGGCGTGCCCGGTATCGGGACCTATTTTATCAAGGCAGCGTTGAACCGTGACTACCCGCTCGTGATGGGGGTGGTGATTGTCTATGCGGTGATGATCATTCTGCTGAATTTCCTGGTCGATATAATTTACGGCCTTCTTGATCCCAAACTGAAGTCACGCTGATAATGAATAAATCTGAAAAAACAGCTCTGCTGCAATCAGCCGGCGCGGCCGAAGAAATCGAAGGTCGCAGCCTGTGGCGCGATGCCCGTATCCGGTTGTTCCGCAACAAGGCGGCTGTCGGCTCCATGATCATTCTGGGCATTATTACGTTACTCGCAATCTTTGCCCCGCTTCTGAGCCCCTATGCCTATGACCAGATCGACTGGGGCTATATCCAGGAAGGTCCGAACTGGGAAAACGGCCACATCTTTGGCACCGATGGCAATGGACGCGATCTGTTTATCCGGGTGCTTTATGGCGCGCGCGTATCGCTTGCGGTCGGGCTTCTCGCCACCACGGTTTCGCTGATCATCGGCGTTACGTACGGCGCAGTTGCCGGATATTTTGGCGGCAAGATCGACAGCATCATGATGCGGTTTGTCGATGTGCTTTATTCCCTGCCCTTCATGTTCTTTGTCATCATGTTGATGGTGGTATTTGGCCGAAACATCTTCCTGATATTTGTTGCGCTTGGCGCGGTTGAATGGTTGACCATGGCACGTATTGTCCGCGGTCAGACATTGTCGCTACGTCGGCGCGAATTTATCGAAGCCGCCCACGCAACGGGTGTTTCGAACTTCAAGATCATTTTCCGCCACATCATTCCCAACGTGCTGGGTCCGGTCATTGTCTATATGACCCTGACCATCCCGCAGGTGATCCTGACCGAAAGCTTCCTGTCCTTCCTTGGACTGGGGGTACAGGAGCCGCTGACAAGTTGGGGCGTTCTGATTTCCGAAGGGGCCAAGGTGATCGAGGCATCAACATGGATGCTGATCTATCCGGCGGTGTTCCTGGCACTCACCCTGTTCTGTTTTAACTTCATCGGTGACGGTCTGCGCGATGCGCTTGATCCGAAAGACAGGTAAGGGAGGGCAAGGAAAAACCATGACCACAAATCATATTCTGACTGTCGAAAACCTGACCACGCGCTTTCAGACCCCGGATGGCGAGGTCGAGGCCGTCAATAACGTCAATTTCCACATCGATCCGGGCGAGACGCTTGGTGTTGTCGGGGAGTCCGGATCGGGCAAGACGCAGATTTTCCTGTCGCTGATGGGATTGCTTGCCAAAAACGGCGCATCCACCGGTTCGGTCCGATACAAGGACAAGGAAATCCTCAATCTGCAGCCCCGCGAATTGAACAAAATTCGCGGTGTGTCGATGTCGATGATCTTTCAGGATCCGATGACATCACTGAACCCGTTTCTGAAAATCTCCCGGCAGATGACGGAAGTTCTGGTCGAACATCGTGGCATGTCTGAAAGCGACGCCTTGGCGCGCGCAATCACCATGCTTGATCGTGTCGGAATTCCAGGCGCGGCCCAACGCGTTCACATGTATCCGCATGAGTTTTCCGGGGGCATGCGCCAGCGTGTCATGATCGCCATGGCGCTGTTATGTGACCCGGAAGTTCTAATTGCCGATGAACCGACCACCGCCCTTGATGTGACGGTGCAGGCACAGATCCTTGATCTGTTGCGCGATCTGCAAACGGACTTCAACACAGCGACCGTAATGATCACCCATGATCTGGGCGTGGTGGCGGGTCTTTGTGACCGGGTGATGGTGATGTATGGCGGGCGTGTTGTCGAAACCGGATCGGTCAGCGACATCTATTACGACAGTCATCATCCCTATACCGAAGGCCTTCTGAAATCGATGCCAAGGATTGATCGCGCCGATGAGGAAAGCCTGTTTGCCATTCCCGGCCAGCCGCCAAACTTGCAAAACCTTCCAAAAGGCTGCGCTTATCAGGAACGTTGCGAATATGTGTTTGATCGCTGCTGTGCGGAACGCCCGCTTTTGAGGGAATTTGGCAATGGCCGGGCCAGCGCCTGTTTCCGGGAGGATGACAAATGAGCGTGATGAACAAATCCGCTAAAAAAGACGCATCACCAATCCTGTCGGTCCGCGATCTCAAGGTTCATTTCCCGATCTCGTCGAAGGGCCTGTTTGCCCCTGACCGGCAGCTCAAGGCCGTGGATGGCGTCAATTTCGATCTTTATCCCGGCGAGACACTTGGTGTTGTCGGGGAGTCCGGCTGTGGCAAATCCACGCTTGGCCGTGCGATCCTGCAATTGATCCCGCCAACCGATGGTCAGGTTGCCTGGCTTGGCAAGAACATTGTCGGCGCGCCACATCGTGACATGCAGCCTTTGCGTCGGGACCTGCAGATCATTTTTCAGGATCCGTTGGCCAGCCTGAACCCGCGCATGACGATTGGCGAAATCATTGCCGAACCGCTGGTCACCCATAAGCCGGAACTCGGCAAGGAAGAGATCAAGGCGCGGGTCAAACGCATGATGGCGCGCGTTGGACTGTTGCCGCAAATGATCAACCGGTATCCGCATGAGTTTTCCGGTGGTCAGTGCCAGCGCATCGGCATTGCGCGCGCAATGATCCTGGAACCCAAACTGATTGTCTGTGACGAGCCGGTCTCGGCGCTTGATGTTTCCATTCAGGCCCAGATCGTCAACCTGTTGCAGGAATTGCAGCGGGAATTTGACCTGTCGCTGATTTTCATCAGCCATGACCTGTCGATTGTCCGCCACATCTGTCACCGCATCATGGTGCTGTATCTTGGCAATGTCGCCGAACTTGCGGACCGTGACAGCATCTATGCCGCACCACGGCACCCCTATACCAAGGCCCTGATTTCCGCCGTTCCAATCCCCGATCCCGAGATCGAGCGCAACAAGGAACGCATTGTTCTGACCGGTGATCTGCCAAGTCCGCTGTCGCCGCCATCAGGATGCGTGTTCCGGACCCGCTGCCCGTTTGCCAAGGATAAATGCGCGCAGGAGCCACCGGTACTGGAACGCGTTTCAGACAGTCAGGAAGTTGCCTGTCACTTCCATGACAGCATCTAGTTCAACAAGAGCCTCCGAAGAAACTGCACCCGAACTTTTAAGACCGCCCTTGTGGCGGTCTTTTTTTTGATCCGTGCGCGGAAAGCTGACTAGTCCGGATTGGAGATGATGAACTGTGCGATATCGACTTCGTCACGCTGATCTTCGCGCAAATACTTGCGCCCGTATTCCTGATAGGTGCCGCTTGTCAGGAAAAGCTCGAACAGGTCGCTGTCGATCTGCCCCTTGTCGCGCATATCGGCTAGGATCGAGATACATTCAGACAATGTTTTCGGCCGTTTATAGGGGCGATCCACCGCTGTTAGCGCCTCGAACACATCGGCAATCACCATGACCTTTTCGAGGATGCCCATATCATCGCCGGTCAGCCCGCGCGGATACCCGGACCCGTCCATTTTTTCGTGATGATTTCCGGCAATATCGGGAATGCGTTGCAGTTCCTTGGGATATGGCAATTGGGCCAGCATATCCTGGGTAATGACGACATGATCGTTGATCACCTGGCGTTCTTCGGATGTCAGAGTGCCGTGCGGGATCGAGAGGTTATAGAGCTCGCCCCGGTTAAAACCGTTATAGATGTCGGTTTCACGATCCATCAAAAGCTTCTCAGTGCCGGTTGCACGTAGTTCGGCCAGTTTCGCATCATCAAGGCGCTGTTGTTCCGACCAGGACAAGCCGATGGTGCGATCAAAATACCGCGTCCATTCCTGCTCTGCGATGTCATGCAGGGCAAAGATGGTGTCGGTATCAAGTTCGGTATCGCCAATATTGGCATCCGCGACCATGGCAAACTGGGTTTCGAGTTCGGTCACCCGGCGGGCAAAATCGGCCTCGCACTGAAGTGCGTCCTCGCCATCAAGCTTGCGTTTAAGCATCTCGATCTCGGCATCACGACGCAGCACTTCAAAACGCGTGCGGACTTCGTGAATACGGTTATGGATGGTTTCAAGCTTGGTGGCTTTTTCCATCACATGATCAGGGGTGACGATCTTACCGCAATCATGAAGCCAAGCCGACAGGTCAAGCTCGTACCATTCCATATCTGTCAGATAGAAATTGGAAAAGGTGCCATCCCGGTCATCCACAGCCGCCTGGGCCAGCATGCGCGCTATGATCGGCACACGCGAACAGTGGCCTGCGGTGTGCGGCGATTTGGCATCAATCGCCTGACCCAGCACGCGGACGAAGCTTTCCATCAGGTCGCGCTGAGCCACCAGCAACCGGCTGTTTTCAATCGCAACCGCCGCCTGACTGGCGAGCGCATTTATGATTGGTTCAATCGCGGGATCAAAGGAAATCACATTGCCCGCATCGTCACGCGCATTGATCAGCTGCAAAACGCCGATCACGACGCCGCTGGTGTTTTTAAGCGGCACGGTCAGGAAGGATTTCGACCGATACCCAGTTTTGGCATCAAATGCCCGGGTGCCGGTAAAATCAAATCCCTCGGCACTATAGGCATCATCAATATTGATCGCCTTGCCCGTCAGCGCGACATAGGTCGCGATATTGGCATAGTTCGGGCGGCCTTCGTCGTCATAAAGCGGCAAGGGCGGGAATGGTTTCTCGGTTTCCCGGCCCGAGACAAAGAACGTCTCAAGCGTATCATTGACCATGATACGGAAATGAAGTTCGCTTTCGTCCTGATTGACGACATAAAGCGATCCACCATCAGCATTGGTGAAGTTGCGCGCGGCCATCAGGATTTTCTGGTTAAGCTCTTCGCGCCCCTGCTGTGCCGACAGGGCGATGCCCAGTTCGACCAGTTCCGCCAGATAGTTTGCGTCTGTATTGCGGACCTGTGTCACATCTTTCTGATGATTTTTAGCCCCGTCGCGTTCACGCGCCATAAAAATTCTGCCCACTTCGCATTCGGATTAACCGCGTCGTAGAAGATACATCCTGCCTGCTTACAGGATATATTCTCAATAAGTTGCTATTTTTCTAAGATTAGGCTCAGGACAGACCCTAAACAAGTTTCTCGGTGGCAAAATCGCCCTCACAATCCTGCTATACCCGTCTGCAGGGTTGCCAATTTGCCCGGAATGGACTATCCGACCCCGTGAAAGCGTGCCGGCGCCGTGATCGTGCAATCAACTACGCATTCCGATCATCGAGATCTATTTCCGGCACCCAACCATCTTGCCCGGAGGCGACCGCATGATCCCCCGTTATTCCCGTCCGCAGATGACATCCATCTGGGAACCGGCGAACAAGTTCCGTATCTGGTTCGAAATCGAAGCCCACGCTGCTGACAAACTGGCTGAACTGGGTGTTATCCCGGCTGAGTCCGCCAAGCTTGTCTGGGAAAAAGGTGACAAGCCCTATACCCAGGACCGCATCGACCGCATTGACACCGTCGAAGCCGAAGTCAAACACGATGTGATCGCGTTTCTGACCGAACTGGCCGAACAGGTCGGCGAAGAAGCCCGCTTTGTCCACCAGGGCATGACCAGCTCGGACGTTCTTGATACCTGCTTTAACGTGCAGCTTGCCCAGGCAACCGACATTCTGCTTGAAGATATGGACAAGCTTCTGGCAGCGCTTAAAAAGCGCGCCTATGAAACCAAAGATGTCCCTTGCATGGGCCGTTCGCACGGCATCCACGCAGAGCCGGTGACCTTTGGTCTGAAGCTTGCGACCTTCTATGCGGAGTTCAAACGTAACCGTGATCGCCTTGTTGCTGCACGTGATGAAATCGCGACCTGCGCAATTTCCGGCGCGGTTGGCACGTTTGCCAACATCGATCCGAGTGTTGAAGAACATGTTGCCGCCAAGCTTGGCCTGAAACCGGAACCGGTTTCGACCCAGGTGATCCCGCGTGACCGTCATGCCGCCTATTTCGCAGCCCTTGGTGTCATCGCATCGTCGATCGAACATCTGGCAACCGAAATCCGCCACCTGCAGCGCACCGAAGTTCGCGAAGTTGAGGAATTCTTCTCCAAGGGGCAGAAAGGCTCCTCGGCGATGCCGCACAAGCGTAACCCGGTTCTGACCGAAAACCTGACCGGTCTTGCCCGTCTGGTGCGTTCAATGGCCATCCCGGCAATGGAAAACGTTGCCCTGTGGCACGAGCGCGACATTTCGCACAGCTCGGTCGAACGTAACATTGGCCCGGATGCGACCGTTACGCTTGATTTCGCCCTGATGCGTTTGACCAACGTTGTTGAAAACCTGGTTGTCTATCCGGAACGCATGGACGAGATCCTGAACCAGATGGGTGGTCTGGTCTTCTCGCAGCGCGTTCTCCTGACCCTGACCCAGTATGGCGTTTCGCGCGAAGATTCGTATCGCATCGTTCAGCGTAACGCGATGAAAGTCTGGAACCGCGAAGGCGATCTTCTGTCGCTTCTGAAAACCGACGAAGACGTCACCAACCGCATTCCGATGGACAAGCTCGAAGCGCTGTTTGACCTTGGCTACCACACCAAGCATGTCGACACGATCTTTGCCCGCGTCTTTGCGGACTAAGCAAAACACCAAAGCCTGCTTTAAAGCCCCGGTCGTCTGGCCGGGGCTTTTTCGTTGGGTTGTGCTGCAATACCGACCTTTGACATTGCGCATCATTGATGCTGAGCTATATCGAACACAGCCAGCACATCAAAAAATGTCAATTACAGGAAAGGCATAGCAATGAAACTGAGCATCAAAGGATGGGAAGACGGCGCGCCGATCCCCGCCAAGTTCGCGTTCGGCAAAATCCCGGCAGAGGGTCGGTTTGAAACATCGGACAATATCAGTCCCGCCATTTCCTGGAGCGACATTCCCGAAGGCACCAAATCCTTCGCCCTGATCTGCCATGACCCGGATGTCCCGTCATCGGGCGAGGACGTCAATATCGAAGGTAAGGAAGTCCCGGCAAGCCTGCCGCGTGTTGATTTCTACCACTGGGTTCTGGTCAATATCCCGGCCAGCATCACAAAGCTTGAAGAAGGTGTCGCGTCCAATGGTGTCACGCCAAAGGGCAAGATGCCCGGCGCCAAGCCATATGGCACGGCAGGCCTGAACAACTATACCGACTGGTTTGCGGGCGATACCGATATGGGTGGTGATTACGGCGACTATGACGGTCCCTGCCCGCCATGGAATGATTCGATCATTCACCACTATCATTTCACGGTCTATGCGCTTGATACCGACAAGATCGACCTGCCAGAACCCTTTACCGGCCCGGATGCGCTTGCCGCGATCGAGGGCCATGTTCTGGACAAGGCGAGCTACATGGGCACCTACACCATGAACCGCGATCTGTAATCCGCGCCGTACCGCTTTTACAACCCCGTTCGAAACCTTTCGGCCGGGGTTTGTTATTTGATGCCAAGGTCGCTTGCTTCTGCCAACAGCCAGTCGCGAAATTCCTTAACCGGTGCGCGCAGATCACGGTTCTTGGGCCACACCAGATAATAGCCTGACGGCACTTTAACGACCTGATCTGGAAACAGGTGGATCAGCTTGCCTTCGGAAATGTCTTCTTCGGCCAGAAGCGGGTTGGCCAGAACGACGCCCTGCCCATGAATTGCCGCCTCAATCGCCATGGATGTCTGATCGATTTCCACGCGTTTTATGGCGCGAATGTCGGGCGTCGTCAGGGTTGAAAACCGGCCCAGCCATTCTTCCCACCAAGGATGCAGGATATCATTCAGCAACGTCGCCCGCGCAAGGTCATCCGGGCTATTCAGTCCCAACCTTTCGCGATAGGACGGCGCGCAAAAGGCTGCCGCCTGCCCTTGATACAGCAATATGGTTTCAAGACTTTCATTGACGCCATCGAAATAGCGCACAGCCAGATCGACCGGATCATGATCAAAATCCAAAAGCACCGACGATGATCCGACATGAAGCGAGGTTTCAGGATGGGCGATCAGAAAACGCGACATCCGTTTGGAGAACCATTTTGCCGCGAAGCTTGGCGGCATAACGAACCGCACCGCATGATTTGACTGGTCGCGCAATTGATGGCTGGCATCTCGGATCTGCTGCAAGGCCGGGGCAATGCGCGCAGCATAAGCCAAGCCATCCGCCGTTGGCGTGATTTGGCGGACTGTGCGCGTAAACAGTTCAACGCCAAGCCAGTCTTCAAGCTTGCGGATTTGCTGCCCCACCGCACCGGGCGTGACATTCAATTCATCCGCCGCCAGCGCAAAGCTTTTCAGGCGCATGGATGCCTCGAACGCTGGCAGTGATTTAAGTGGCGGATATGATCCCATAA